>JACZWC010000064.1 GCA_022572355.1 Bacteroidota bacterium
ACTAAAATAACGATACTGACGCTCTTTTATAGTTAATTGCTTATAACTTTGTATTGTTGCCATGTGACCTCCTTTTTGGTTGAATTTGTAACTCCGATTCGGTCAACATATTTAGGCAATGACAGGTTTCGGGTTTCGAACTTTAGGTCACTAATTACCTAGCTCATCCAATTCGTCTGGGCTTCCGGATTCCATTTAATGGTTGTCTTCTTGGGTTTAGTCCAGAACTCAATGGAGCTTTTTCCAGTTATATCCCCGGCACCGAACTTAGAATCATTCCATCCTCCGAATGAGAATGGCTCACGCGGAACTGGAACCCCGATATTCACTCCTATCATGCCCGCACTGGCTCTGTCCATGACAATCCTTGCCAAACCACCACTTTGGGTAAATACCGCTGCGGCATTACCATAAGGAGATTGATTCTCCAAAGAAAGTGCTTCATCCAAATCTTTAGCCCGAATTATCGTAACCACCGGGCCAAATACCTCGTCCTGCGCAATGGCCATATCAGGAGTTACATGATCTATAATTGTTGGGCCAACGTAAAAACCACCTTCTTTGCCCTTCACTGTGATATTTCTTCCATCCACAAGTATTTTAGCACCTGCTTCTTCAGCCTCCGTAATATATTTTTCTATTCTCTCTTTAGCTGCAGCTGAGATTACGGAACCCAGATTTTCACCGGGAACAATCTTTCTCGCTTCTTCACACATTTTATCGATGATGTGATCCACAGAACCAACCCCCACCATCTGTGCTGCTGCCATACATCGCTGTCCGGCGCATCCAGCCATAGATGCTACCACGTTGGAAGCAGTCATCTCCAAATGAGCATCCGGCAATACCAACAAGTGATTCTTCGCTCCTCCGAGAGCAACACATCTTTTAAGGGCCGAAGTTGAAGCCCTGTACACGATCTTGGCCACTTTTGTGGACCCAACAAATGAGACAGCCTCAATTCCGGGGTGGTTGCAGATTGCCTCAACAATTTCCTTCGCTCCGTGAACTATATTTAATACGCCATCCGGTAATCCGGCCTCTTTCAACATTTCAGCTATTCTAATCGAGCTGATTGGCACAACTTCAGATGGCTTAAGAATGAAGCAATTCCCCAGGGCAATTGCATTTGGAATCGTCCAATGGGGTACCATATGCGGAAAGTTGAAGGGAGCTATGGAAGCCACAACACCGATGGGCTTCTTCTCTATTCTGCACTCTACCCCTTTGCTGACTTCCAATACCTCACCTTCAACCAATTGCGGCAATGAACAGGCGAATTCGGTGAGCTCAATACTCTTCTCTACCTCAGCCTTAGCCTCACCAATTGTCTTTCCATTTTCAAGGTGTACCAACTCTGCCAATTCATCGATATTTTGTTCCATCAACGTCTTATACCGATAAAAAACCTGCACCCTGTCTTTGATAGGTGTTTGAGACCAACCTTCATAGGCTGCCTGTGCAGCATCAACCGCTTTATCCAGGTCACTTGCCGTGGACAAAGGCATTGTAGAGAGCGTTGTGCCATCGAGTGGTGAGATGACATCCATCCGCTCCTGGCCATTGGATTCAAAATTGCCTCCTATATAATTCTTTACCTCAGGGTATTTATGTAATGTTTCAGTCATAATTATCATTGATTAAATATTTCTTCTACAGACTTAAGCCATGAGGTAAATATACGATGTTTAGTTAGTTTTCCCGATGTACTCAAGCCAAAAAGTACATCATTAATGCACTGCCGCACGCGGCTTTAAGGTTTCGAGAATCTTTGCCTCTTCTTCCATAAAATAATCCAGCCGCTCATACACCTCTTTTTCATCAAAATAACGCAGAGCCATTGTTACGAAGATGTTTCCATGCTTAGCCTCTATCGTCCACAACATTTTGTAAAATTTCTTGAGTTCAGGATCCTCAAGCGCTTCACTAATCATTTTAAATCGCTCGCATCCTCTGCACTCGATTACTGAAGCTAATAAAAGCCTATCCATAAATCTTTTCTCTCCACCCGAGGTGCTCAACGCAACCAGCTTATTTACATATTCATCCTTTTCCAGTTCAGCGGCCAACTCCACTCCCCTGGATTTCATAATGGTGTACACTTGTTGAAAATGCTCCAGTTCCTCCAAAGCCGTTTCAATTAGCTCAGAAACGATTTCAGTTCTGTCTGGATATTTTGCAATGAAGCTCAACGCCATAGAAGAAGCCTTCCGCTCGCAATCCGCGTGGTCCTGCATAAAGGAATCAAAATCGTCCATCACAGCGTTTAACCACTCCAGGCTTGACTTTGACCTGATCTCAATAGAAACCTTCATCCTTTTTATAAATTAGCTTATTGATTCAGTAGTAACAAATCTACAAATACCTTCAATTTAAGGCATGTCTGCATCCAATAAAAAGTCTTTTGGTGAAATCTGTGAATACTACTTCAATAGGTTTAGTACTTATGACTACAGATTAAACACCGAATTCCCTGAGGAAACCGAAATAATTTTGGTGATTCCTTCAATGAATGAGCCTGCACTTATCAAAACCCTCACTTCTCTATCAGAATGTGATGAACCTGATTGCAAAGTCGGGGTAATTGTGGTGGTAAACGCGCACGAAGGAGCAACAGAAAGCATAAAATCACAAAATGATATTTGTATTGAGGATATTATCGAGTATAGTGCGCAGAACAGATTGAGCTGGTTAAAAATAGATCCTCTCAACGCTCAAGACCTACCTGAAAAAGATGCAGGAGTTGGGCTCGCCAGAAAAATTGGAATGGACGAAGCATTGAGGCAGTTTGCACGAATCAATGCGAATGGAATAATCGTTTGTCTCGATGCGGATTGCACTGTTAAGCCCAACTACTTTTCAAGTATTAAGAGTCATTATTCAGATAAAGGCACAAAATCTGCCTGTATATATTTTGAACACGATTGGAGCCAAGAGAGTGATCCAATTATTATAAGCGGAATTATCAATTACGAACTTTCATTGCGGTATTTTGTTGAAGGTTTGAAGTTCGCAGGGTTCCCGCATGCATATCACACCATAGGATCCTGCATGACCCTCAGGGCCGATACCTATGCCCTTGCAGGAGGGATGAACAAGCGACAGGCTGGAGAGGACTTCTATTTTATAAATAAGCTGATTCCTATGGGTGGATTCGGATCGATTAACACGACCTGCGTATATCCATCTTGCCGGACATCAGACAGGGTTCCATTTGGAACTGGAAGAGCAATGAAAGACTGGAAGGCCTTCAAGCATAAAGAACAGAACGGAATTTTTCTATCCTACAGCTTCGAAACTTTTGTGGACATCAAACAAACGATGCCGTTGCTTTCCAAGTTATACCGATGCACAGAATCCAGTCAAATTGATGGTGTTATGGCTGAACTTCCCCAGTCAACAGCTGACTTTTTTCGAGAGAATGGATTGACAGAAAAGGTGATAGAGCTCAATGGAGAAACCAGCTCAGCTGAAAAATTTCTTCAACGTTTATTGCTATGGTGGAGTGGGTTAAGAATGATCAAATATGTGCACTATGCCAGGGATAATCATTATCCACTTACTGATCTGGGAAATGAGGCAGAAATACTTCTATCCGAATTAAAGGAGATTAGTCCAGGGAAAGGTGATGCTGCAAGTCTATTGCATGTCTTTAGGAGATTGGAGCTTAATTCTTAACGATCTTCTGAGCAAATAGCTCACCATTGATCACGATTTGAAGAAAATAAATTCCGGGCTCATAATCCGCAAAGGAAAAAACAGCAGTTGACTTGGACTTAACCTGTTCCCTATGCAATAACCTGCCCTGGATATCCAGAATACTTACTTCGTATTCTCCATTGGATGGTACACCTGAAACAACCAGATTGACATCATCTGAGACCGGATTTGGGAATGTATGGAACCGGACATAATCTTTAAGGTTCTCTTGCAATGCAAATGCGCATCTAATCTCATGGTTCACAAATCGCGTATTGTAAGAGGTTACTAATGAATCCGTTGTTCCACTGGCATAAACCGTAGTCAAAGAATTTGAATCAGAATTACAAAGAAATAGCCACGAACTAGAGAACCCTCCAAAATTGGGATATTGAATTGCATATAATTCCATATCAATATCTATTATACTGGTTATCTGCTGCAGGGAAGGATTCACCTTATACAATTTTTTATGCTCTGTATTTCCAATCGGGTCTGAGGCTGGCTGACAGTACAGGTCAAGCCCTTCGGCGCTCCAATCGTAGGCTTTACAAGTAGATTGGCTGTAGAATATGGACGAACTTTCACTGCTATCCGTCAATGAAAACTGCGTTATAGCGGATTTAGAGTTACCTGGGAAGCTAAGCAAGTGAACCTTGTTGTTAACCACTCTCATAGAGACTGGATTTTCAGTGGCTAAACTCATGTCAATGGTTTTTACAATTTCAAATGAATCCAGCTCAAGTTCATAGAGTCGAGCTATTGAGTCTCCCCTTGAACCAATAATATACACAGTATTCCAGGTGGCATCAATATCCACCAGATCTCCATTTAAAACTTCCTGATACTTTACCGTCATCGTATATAAATCTAATACTATTAGGTTTGGAGCAGTGGAGTCAGGAGTATCCAAGATAAGCAAAAGACTAGAGCCTGTGTAATTTGAGGTTGCTACGTCCATGCTTCGAATATTTCTAATAGGTAAAGAATCGATACGAGTCATTTCCATTCCGGTACAACTTCCAAACCAAGCTACAAATATTTCATAGACGTATAAATTACTGTCTGTTGCAACAAAGAAAAGCGTCGTGTCACTTTCCAAGGCATATCCGAATTCCTGTGATACATTTACCACAGCTCTTATTGAAGATTCACCAAATAATGTGTCTTTTGAACTGTATGGGGTATTGGTGTAAAATGGGTTGCACATCATGCCAATCGTAGGCGGGATGGAGTCTGCAACAGATCCATCATTGCTAAAAATAACATAGTAGTTAGAACAGCCATTCTGAACATACAATTTAACACCATCTTCAGTTATGCCATCTATCACCAATGGGTCGTTCTTTAGCAACTGAGCAAAACAAGCACCTATAAAAAATGAGGAAATTGAAAGTAGGGCAAAGAGCGTAACCAATCGCCTTCTAGTGAACTGAAATATCTCTTTGTTGTAGTGAGAACACATCTGGCAAAGGAGTTTAAACGGTTATTCCTACTCTACCAAAGATACGTTAAATCAGGCCAATACCCAAGGCGACTGCCACCAACATTATAAACACTCCCACTCCTACCTTGATAATGCCATAGGTAGCTTTGATCAGCACTTTTCTGCCAATTATTGCTCCTGCAAAAGCACTAAGAGTTGCAATAATCAATATGCTCATCTGATCATGCAGCAAGGATATGTTAAATGAGGAAAAATAAACTGGTATGCGAATAAAGTCAACCACACATGCAATGCTCACACCCGTGGCGATAAATGCTTCTTTAGACAGGTTGAGTTTAATGAGAAATGCTGTTCTCAATGCGCCCTGGTGGCCAGATAACCCGCCAAAAAAACCACTTAAAATCCCTCCAGGTATCAAAGCTTTCGTTGAAAACTGAAGCTTGTCGAAGAATGGGAGTAACTCCAGAATGGAAAAGATGAACAGAACAACAGCTATAATGAACTTAAGCAGAGTAAAATGCATTTCTACACCAAAAAGTTGGTAATCAAATTCCAGGGAAGACTCCCCTAACTCTAACAGCATCAGTGCTCCGATAAAGGATCCTATCAACGCTGGTATCCCAAACTTTAAGAAAACGGAAAAATTAATGTTCTTACCGATTAGCAAGAGCTTGAACACATTATTGGACAAATGCACAACCCCTGTAAGCGCAATTGCAATTTCGATAGGGAAGAAAAAAACAAAAACAGGGGTCAGAATGGTTCCCAATCCAAATCCTGAAAAGAAAGTGAGTGCAGATGCAAACAGTGCTGTAAAAGCTATTATGAGTTCCTCCATATGCGGACGGTATTGACTATGACAATGACAATGACAATGACAATGACAATGATAATGATAATGATAATGGCAAAATAAGTACAGGTCGATACGTTGCTAAATTATTCAATTAATTATTTTTTAGTTTTGTATCAACTTCAAAATTAAGTGTTATGGAAAAAATAAAGGCCAATATTGGTTTGATCGCGGTTGTAGTGGTGGTGTTAGTGGCCGCGGTGCTTCGGATCATTCCGCATCCACCCAACTTTACGCCTATTGCTGCTATGGCCCTTTTCGGTGGCGCATATTTTACAAATAAGAAACTGGCATTTTTAGTTCCTATGGCAGCGATGCTGTTGTCGGACTTATTTATTGGGTTTCACAGTGGAATGCCCTCTATATACATCAGTTTTGTGTTGATAGTGCTTATTGGAATGCGTATTTCTAATAATATTAAACCCAAGTCTGTGATTATAGGTTCACTCTCAGCGTCTGTTTTGTTTTTTGTAATTACAAACTTTGCAGTATGGGTAATGAGCGCAACAATGTATTCAAAAGATTTCTCCGGGCTTATAGCTTGCTATGTTGCTGCTATTCCCTTCTTTCACAATACATTAATGGGGGATCTTGTATTTACTTCTGTTCTCTTTGGAGGATTTTATTTAGTCAAGCAAAAATTCCCTGTACTCGCCAGGTAAGGATCGGCTATTTTGTTTCAGAATCGAACATTGTCCTGGTAATATCCATACCATTCTTCTTATAATACGTTCCAAAGCCGTACATGATCTTTTTGTATTCGGTTGCATTACCTGATCGAACCACAATTCTTGTAATCGTCGTTTTGTTTCCATCAACTTTGATAATCTCGGTAATACCCTCGCCATATTCGAGTGCTAACTGCTGCAAATGAGATTTTAATTGCTCCGTTTTCGACACCACATCCTTCTTAACCGGTTTTTTAACCTTTTTTACTGGCTTTTTCTTAGGTGTTACTTTCCTGGGTTTCGGCGCTGGTTTTTCTTCTTTAAATGCTGCCTGTCCTGTATATGATGAGCTCGTCACTTTGGATGCATCTAAAATGTTGTTAATCTCCTCAATTCTGCCCTTAGCATATTCATCACCTACCTTCAACTTAGCGGCTTCCATATATGATAATCGTGCCCTGGAATAGTCCTCCCCATTAAACTCATTATTAGCACGATCAATTATGCTATTGTATTTTTCAAGTCTTGCTTTTTTCTTTGTCTCCTGCACCCTGGCCCTGGAATCTATTTTTTCCTGTTTCTTTTCTGCCAGGATAGCTTCGATTTCCTTCACCTTATCCCCAGCATATTTATCATTTCTTCTTATGGCCAGTGCCGACTTATATATACTTCTCGAAGCCGAATAAGTACCTCTGTCAAATGAGGCATCAGCCCTCAGAATGACCTCCTTATATCGCTCATCTCGTTCTTTCATTTTTATGACATAACTCTTCATGAGCCTTTTCAATCTCGCCTGAATTGGCTTGGTGTAAGATTCGTCGTAATCAAAATTGTCGCTTTTCTCATAGTAGCGAATTTTACCTATTGGCTTCTCAAGGAAAGCTATGTCCAACCCTTCAATTTTCTCGAAGAGGTCAATGAGAATTGGGAATGGCGGAAAGCCCTTTCCCACCTTATTTTCCGGAACATTCTTCGTAGAGAATTCGATTGATTTACTCACCAGCCCGGTCATGGAGATTTCGATAATATAAGTGTTGTCCGGCTGGAGTAGAAATACAAATTTTCCATTCCCGGTAGTTTTGATCTTAGCCTCCACTTTCGAATTTATCTTAAGAGACACGAGAGCACCCCCAAGAGGAAGGCCATTTTTTGTCACTTTACCATCAACGCCAATTTCCCATTTGGATTGATTTGAGGCAAAACAATGGTTGGAGAGGATTAAAGCCAGAAGCACCAGTAGTAATGAGCTGCTATATTTTACTATGCCAAGCATGATTTTCTGGTATGACGTTTAAAAACAAATCATAATATAAACGTTTAATAAGCACAAATCATTATGTAATAATCGGTAATTTATAATGAGATCATCAAGAATTACGATGAAACGCCTTATTTAAATACGGAAACGGGCTTATGAGGTTACAAACGTGATAATTGGAAAACAAAATAGGGCAGGATTGCGCTATTACAAATCTACATTATCAGTCTCCCGGTCAAACTGATGTTTGGGTATACTGGCATGATTTTTAAAATAATATTTTTGGCCCCAAGGCTGGATAACCATTTTATAATCGTCTGCTCTACCCTCATGTACCACTATTCTCCGAATTATCTTCTTCGGGCCATCCATATAGGTTTCCTCTGTTAATCCTTCTGGATAAACCAATGCAAGTTCCGACAACATACGTTCCCTTTCATCAGACGTCATAGAAAGAGCAGCCTCCTTTTCCTTTTGCTGATGGGACCGCATCATATCTGCTGCATCAGACAGCTGTTTAGCCTTAAGGGCCTTCTGTCTTGCAATTTCCTCCTGATGTGCTCTCTCTTTGGCCTCTCTAGTCTTTCGCTCCTCCTCTGCTTTTCTATGTGCAGCTTCTTCCGCAGACTTTTTCGTTGCTAATTCTCTCATGTGCTTATTGATTTGGGCAATCTTTGTTTTCGGTACGATCTCATTCGGCTTTATCTTCAATGCTTCTTCAAAATTCCCTTTGGCTATCAGGTAGTTATTATCTGCCAGATTCTTATTTCCTTCGGATATAGCTTGCAAATATTCATCATCCTCGGCCTTATCTCCCTCCAATATCCCATTAATCTCAGCAATTTTGTCTTTTGGATATTGCTCATTGGGCTTTATGTTAAGTGCACTCGTATACAATTTTAACGCTCCGAAATCTTTGGCCTGGAATGCTTTATCAGCATCAGCAATTAGTTTGTTATACTGATCTTGACGCACTTTCATTTTTGCAGCTTCTTCAGCCTTTCTCCTTTCCTCTGCCTTCTTTTTTGCGGCCACTTCAGCAGCCAATCTTGCGGCTTCATCTTCTTTAGCCTTCCTCTTTGCTGCAGCCTCAGCTTCCGCTTTGGCTCTGGCTTCTTTTGCTGCTCTGGCTGTTGCCTCTGCTGCATTCCTATCCTTTTCGGTTTTAATCATTTTATCTATCTCGGCAATTTTCGCTTTAGGGTAATCAGCATCTGATTTTAAGGCTAATGCATCGCTATACGCTGCTTTAGCTGCCTCCAAATCTTTCGCTGTAAAATTCTTGTCCCCCCTAGACACAGCAGCGTCAAATTTCCTTTTAATTTCATCCTTCTTCTGATTCTCAATCTCTTGTAGTTCTAACAGCTTCTCCAGTTCGGTTAATTTGGTTTTTGGGTACTCCTCTCCAGGTTTTAGCCTAGAAGCTTCTGTATAAAACTGTCTGGCATCAGAATATTCTTTGAACTTCATCGACATGTCCCCATTCTTTATATTGGAATTGTATTTCCCTTCATTCTCCGCCTCCACTTCCTGCATATCCGCTTCCGCCTTCAATTTAGCATCCTGAATCTTTCTAATTTCAGCAATCTTATCCTTTGGGTAGCTTTCATTTTCTTTCAGGTTGGAGGCCTCCTGATAATATGCATTTGCCTCATCATATTTTTTGGATTTAAATAACTTATCTCCTTTCACTATAGCACCGTCATACTGAGCATTTAATGCCTTCTCTGCTGCCGCATTTGACTTAGCCGCTTCTTCTTTTGCAGCTCTTGCTGCGGCTTCATCTTCTGCTTTCTTCTTTGCTGCTGCGTTGGCAGCGGCTTTGGCTCGTGCTTCTTCTTCAGCTTTTTTCTTAGCTACTGCTTCAGCAGCGGCATTCACCTTGGCTTCTTCTTCAGCCTTTTTCTTGGCAGCTGCATCTGCAGCGGCTTTGGCCCGTGCTTCTTCTTCAGCTTTCTTTTTCGCAGCAGCTTCAGCAGCCGCACGCGCCTTGGCGTCTTCCTCTGCTTTTGCATTGGCTACTATAATGATTTCAATCTCCTTCAGTTTGTCAATAGGATATTTTTCACCGGCCTTAATCGCAAGAGCCTCGTTATAGTTTTGCTTAGCCAACGTGTATTCCTTCTTTTTAAAAGATAAATCACCCTTAGCAATATCGGCTTCGTATTGTTGCTCCACCTCTCTCTCTTTTGCATCAGCCAAAGCTTGCTTCTGGGCAGCCAGCATAACGGCTTTGTCAATTTCCTTTATTTTGTCGCTGGGATATTTTTCGTTAGGCTTAATACTCAATGCGGCCTTGTAAGTATTTTTCGCATAGGTGTAGTCTTTTTCTCCTAAGGCCTTATCCGCTTTGGCAATTTCCGCACTGTATTTTTCATTGAGTTCCTTTCGCTTTGCGGCATTTTCAGCCTTCTTTCTCGCCATTTCTTCTGCCTTCCTTTTTGCAGCAGCTTCAGCGGCGGCTATCACAGCAGCAGCTTCTCGAGCTTTAGCTTTGGCATCAGCTTCTGCAGCAGCTTTCGCCTTTGCTTCCTCTTCAGCTTTTTTCCTGGCGTCTTGAGCAGCTTTTGCTTCAGCATCTGCTTTGGCCTTAGCCTCTGCCGCAGCCTTCGCTTTGGCAGCGGCGGCAGCATCAGCTTTTGCTTTGGCTTCCTCCTCAGCTTTCTTCTTTACAGCAGCATCATCAGCGGTTTTAGCCTTGGCATCTTCTTCGGCCTTCTTCTTGGCAGCAGCATCAGCAGCGGCTTTCGCCATTGCATCTTCTTCGGCCTTCTTCTTTGCTGCAGCATCCGCTGCAGCTTTAGCCTTGGCATCTGCCTTGGCTTTGTCCTCAGCATCCGATTGCGCCTGTACTGATGCAGAGGCGGCATCCGCAGCTGCTTTCTTCTCAGCCTCCTTTTGTTTTATTGCAAGGGCCTTAGAAAGCCTTGTAAGTTGAGACTGTATTTGTTTGGTGTACGTTTTATCAAAGTCAAACTCATCTGGCTTCGCATAATATCTAATCTTACCAATTGGCTTATCGAGTATTGATACATCCAGGTCTTCTACCGACTTAAACAGATCTATGGTTATTGGAAATGGTGGAAATCCGCTACCCACTTTATCCTCTGGAACATTCTTGGTGGAAAAACTGATTTTCTTAGAAACATATCCCGACTTTCCGATTTCAATGATGTACTCTATATCCGGTGAAAGCACCAGGGTAAACTTCCCATTTGAAGGCGTTTGTGTTCTTTTAACAACCACTCCATCCTTATAGAGCTTAATCGAAGCTTTTTGTAACCTGGTTGAACCTGCAACTACTCTTCCGTCAACCACAACCGTCCATGCTCCCTGACCAAATACAGACACAGGTTGAACCAGAAAAAGGAACAGTGTGAAAAACAGTGCTTTTTTGAGGATTATTCGCACCGCATATGAAGCATTTACAAGAGTGAAATTACTCATGAAGCAAGGGTATTATATCCTTTGGTAATCAGGAAACGAAAATACAAAATATTTAGGTACAGGAATTCGTCAAATTACGGGCCAAACCGCAATATTATACCCTGGAAATGTTAATGTAAGCTATGAATGAAACTTAAAACTTGAAGACTTTGGGTTCCAGCAATAAGTCCGGATCTGTCTCCAGAAGGAAAATATGCCTGGTAATGCTCGCGCCGTCTTTAAAGAAGTAATCTGCCCCCCAAGGCTGTGTAATTTTCCTGTACTCAACTACTTTATTTTGTTTGTAAAGTGACTTAACTTCTATTTTAACACCATTTTGAGAATATGTCTCAACCTTGAGTATCTGATATTGAACCCTATGAATATCCGCTCTAATTCGCGCTCTTTTTTCTTTTAGCAATTCAATACTGGTTGTAAGCTCTATTCTGCTTTTCCCAGCTTCTTCACGTGTTGCATAAGCCAATTCAGTATCGATAATGATTTGTTCCTGAGCCAATACATTTTCTCTCTCTAATTCTATCCTTGCTAGTTCCTTTCTCATTGCTTTGAGTTCTTTATAAAGAACTGTGAGCTCGTTGTGAATGTTTTTTGCATACTCCCTATCTATTTGAAAATCGTTGTCAATTTCGGAAAACGCAATTCGCCCTACCGGATATTCCAATATAGATACATCCAATCCCCGTATCTCCTCAAAAAGTGAAATCTCAATTGGAAATAGTGGGAAACCCTCTGCAATCAATTCTTCAGCAACATTCTTTGTAGAGAAGATTATCTTCTTAGAAACGTGTCCGGGCTTGGATACTTTTATCAGATAATCAACGCCAGGCCTAAGGATAAAAATAAATTGCCCGTTTTCCGGGGTGAGAACCTCCTGAATTATTCTGGAGTTCTTTATCAAAGTAACCATGGCTCCAGCCAGTCTTTCATTGTCCTTGGTTACTCTGCCATCAACCCTGATTTCCCAATTCGTGTAGGCAAATGACGAAACAGCGACAAATAACGCAATCACGATAATGATTGCTCTCTTACCGCTGGCTTTTAAGATATTTTGTTTTATCGTCAAGATTCAGAATTATATTTCTATTTGTTAAATTTTCTCCTTCTATTATTCGGATATATACTCACATTCCAGAAAAAAGTTTCGCAAAGGTAATTATTTTTCACTTGTGCAAGACATTTTTTAAGAAAATAATTAACAGTGGGAAAAGGTAAAAAAGTGGCAAAAACCTAGCTGCTCAGTATCGCTTTAGCGGCAAGAGCTCCGGGAGCACAGGTTATACCACCACCTGGGTGAGAACCACTCCCACACAAGAATAATCCATCGATAGGAGTATTGTATCCCATCGTTGAAAAAGTCGGACGGGTGATTAACTGGTCAATTGCATGTTCACCGTGAAATACATGTCCATTATCAAGCGTATAGCGTTCCTCCATGTCAGGCGGAGTGAGTAACTCACTAAATTCTACGCTTGTCGATAAGTCTTCAAAATAGTTCCCAAGAATGGAAATTACATTATCACTCACCTCCTTCTTTTTATCTGATGACCATCCACCATCTATATTATACGGTGCATAATAGACCATAGCAGAAAGCACAGAGCCCCGCCCGGACTCTGAAATACAAATGTCGTAAAAGGGTTGCCTGGATGCCTGATCGTACTTCACACTATCAAAGGCTTTTTCCATTTCGTCAATGCTATTGCCAGTCCTGGCAAATGCAATTGAAGACGATGAGTCGAACTTAAATACCGGTTTATTGCTCAACCCCAAATTCAACTTAGCCATAATGCCCCTACTTCTAATATTATTTACCTCTTTCTCCAGCTTGTATTGAATAAAATTGGGTTGGATCATATTTAGCAACGTACTCTTCGGTGTTGCCGACGACGCCACCAAATTCGCATGGATTTCATCACCGCCACGCAATTTCACCCCATTAGCCCTCCGGTCAGTGAATAATATTTGCTTTACATCTGCAGCCAATTTAATCTCCACACCAAGTGCCTCACATGATTTTTGCAGAGCATCAATTAGCGCCTGAGGGCCTCCCTTGATTTCCACACTACTCAAACACTCATGCATTAGCAAGTTCATGCAAGTCCCAGCGGACCAGGGACCAGTAAAGGACTGGCCAACAGCAGGGTTAGCCAATCCAGCCTTCAGAAAGTCTGTCTCAAAATATTCATTTAAATAATCTGCTACACACATAGGGGCTACTCTCAAAAATTCAAGCATGGTTTTTTGCCCAAGTCGCTTCAGGGCAACGCCCTTCTTTGCGAGAGGCCATAAATGTTTTGGATCAAAGGAAGTTATGTCCGGAGGATGTTCATTAAATACATCTCTAATTAATCCGCTGATCTTTGACATAAAATTCTTGTATTTCAAATATGCTTCGGCATCCTTTTGCGAGTGCTCTGCAATTGATTTGGCCGTTTCACTAATATCAGCGGATATCACTATTCCCCTGCCATCATCTGACAGCAAAGCAACGGGAGCTGGCACGGCTGAAGTTTTTAAACCGTGATTCGTCAAGCTTAACTCCACAATGACATGATTCCTCACCTCACTTGTATCGTGGAGCAAACCAACAGTTTTATATCCAGATGTTAATTCTTCTCCTGCAGCAACGCCGCCCAGGATATCTCTCCTTTCCAAAACAACTACTTTCTTTCCAGCTTTTGCCAGATAAGCCGCTGTCGTTAGGCCATTGTGCCCTCCCCCAATTACTATTGCATCATACTGGCTCATACCTGTGCTTTATTAGAAGTTTGCAAATTATGAAAGTCTGGATAAACTTTTACGTGTTTGTTGAACATTTAAATATCTATTTTTATTCACTCAATCTATCACCAATGAACGTCAGAACTGTATTAAAGGAACTCAAAGCTCTCGGAGACCCGGAGCATTTAAAAGGGTTGGCGCATTTCGCTATTGATGATACCAATGCCTATGGCGTTAAGATGCCATTTGTACGTGAGTTGGCCAAGAAGTACAAGAAGAATCATGTGCTGGCCGCCGATCTATGGCAATCAGGAATTCATGAAGCTAGAATCATGGCATCACTGGTGGACGACCCAAAAGAGGTCACAGAAGCACAGATGGACGCGTGGGTGAATGATTTTAACTCCTGGGACGTGTGCGATCAATGTACCGGTAATCTCTTTGATAAAACTCCTTTTGCGCACAAAAAAGCGATAGAATGGAGCATGGGGGAAAAGGAATTTGTGAAACGGGCGGGTTTTGCCATGATGGCGTATATCACTATTCACGATAAGAAAGCAAGCAACGATGACTTCATCCCTTTTATTAAGCGAATAGAAGAAGAAGCACACGATGATCGCAATTTTGTGAAAAAAGCCGTGAACTGGGCACTGCGACAAATTGGGAAACAGAACAGAGATCTTCATAAAATGGCAATTGATTCCGCTAAAAGAATCGCGAAACAGGATTCCAAAAGTGCTAAGTGGATTGCGGTGGATGCCCTGAAGGAACTGGAAAGCGAAAAAGTAATTGAAAGACTAGGCTGAAGTTTTCATTTTCCGTTTCAATTGGCGATTTTTAAATAACAACCACAACAAGAGCAGGATAGAAATCAATAAAGATGTCAAGATCAGATGGTGATTTGACTTATTTTCGTCTCGTTCTTTTTCTGCCTTAATAACTTCAGCCTTAGCCCCTACAAGAAGCACCTTTATCTCCTCGGCATTGATCGTTGCTTCTCTCTCATTGATGATTAGAATGTCGGTTTTGGAAGTTGCACTGAGCCGGTCCTCCCCTAGCTGTTTCTTTGCGGTTTGTATCTGTCTTTTCCTTTTGATCAATTCATTGCTGTCCTCTAACATAATTTGAATCTCTTCCATGGATTTCGATTCAAATTCTGAAAGGGTAATATCCAGCTCTTCTTCCTGGATATCGGATATGTCCAGACCAGTTCGCTTCACGATTGTATCATATAGGGTAATCAGTGACGAAATATTTGAAGAAATTCTGGCTGCAGTCAATATGCTATCTGCCTGCTGTTTTGCTCTTGCAATAATCTGTTTGGCATCTTCTGCTCCCGTTGGATCAATCTGTCCAATTTCCAGAAGCAAGCTGTCTCTCTTCAACATTGCACTTTTTACAGCCCTCTTCATATACTTCAACTGCCTCTGGTATGCCTTGTGAATCCTGGTCTGCTGTTGCTCCGTATAGACATCATCGTAGTCGAAGTACCTCTTTCTCAGGTTATAAATAACCTTAGCTACAGGTTTCTTAAAAACAGAACCATCAAAACCCTCCATTTCTTTAAATAGCGAAAGTTCAAATTCAAATCCGTGTGCCTCTTTCTTATCTTTATCGGGTACCTTTCTTGTGGAAAATCCAATTTTTTTGGATATATATCCATTTTTTGACATCTCAATCGTGTAGTCCTTATCAAATTCTAAGAACAATGTAAACTCCCCTGATTCGGCAACAATTACTGTATCTGCCTTTTTTGACTTGCTTCGTAAGGTGATTTTTGTATTCTTCAATTTTCGCCTGCTATCATCTTTCACGAACCCCTTTACCTCAATGGCATAATATTGCTGCGAGTGGGTTACCCCTGATGAGAGCAAGAAGAAACTGAGAAGCAGAAGCTTTACTACTGTAGATATTTTTATCTCTCTTGTAATCATAAAAGAAGCTTATTTAGTGCATCACACCATAATACACAAAATTTTAATCCCCTTTTACATAAGAGAAGCCAATTAGGTTTCATTTTTTATTTGGGCCAACTCCACTTTCAGCTCTCTGAGCATAGAAAAAACACTATCCAGGTTTATTTCTCCCTCATCATATTCCTGTGTATTAACCTGGCAGGTAAACTCCCATATCTCCAGCACATCTTCTGCCTTTACTTGGTAGGGCTGGTATACTTTATTATCAGAATGCAGGTGAAGGGTACCATCTTCCTGGATTTTGTTGTAAACCCGCTTGTACACAATACCGTCATGGGTAGTGAGTAATATATAGGTCCTCCCGTCATTGATTTCATTTAAACTCTCGAGGTATTTACCGACAATATAGGATCCATCCTTTATGGGGAGCATGGAATCACCTGAAATGGGAAAAGCGCGGTGCTTACCCACAGGCACAAAGGGAAGTTTCATGCACTGCAGACTCTCAATATATTCAGGATCTGCATATCCATTCAAATATCCCGCTGAGGCCTTTACGGGAACTATCTCAATCATATCCTTGTCATCCTCACTTACCATCATTGGAAACAGTATTCTATTATTGCCTATCACTATGGATGGCTCACCATCTGATTTGGTAAGATCGTGCCTTACCAATATGTCAATAGGCAGCTTGAAATAATCAGAATATTGAATAAGCATGGGTATAGGTGGATAAGCCCTGCTCTCTTCATAAGAGCCCTGCTTGGCTGCTTTAATTTCCAGGTCATCGGCTATTTGTTCCTGGGTAAGCCCCCTTTGCTTTCGCAGAAAGGTGATGTTTTTTGCTATTATTGACATTACTAAAATTTTTAGTTAAAACCACTAAAATATTTAGCTAAGTTAGCAGTCTCTTCTTAGAAAACAAAATTTTTAAATAAAATGTACAATCGAGCAATCGTCCATATAGACTTAGACGCCTTTTTTGTATCCTGTGAGCGCCTCATCGATTCCAGTCTCAATGGCAAACCTGTATTGGTGGGAGGAACCAGCGGAAGAGGCGTTGTGGCAGCATGCAGCTATGAAGCCCGCGCTTATGGAATCCATTCCGCCATGCCCATGCGAATGGCACAGCAGTTATGTCCACATGCTATTGTAATAAAAGGAAACGGCGGTACTTACAGCAAATATTCCGACGCCGTTACCGACATCATCAAAGAACATGCGCCGCTCTATGAAAAATCTTCTATCGATGAGTTTTATATCGATGTGAGTGGCATGGACAAATTTTATGGCTGCTACAAATGGGCCAAGGAATTGCGGAACACTATTATTAAAGAAACGGGGCTACCCATTTCCTTTGGGCTCTCCACCAATAAAACTGTCGCCAAGGTGAGCACCAACGAAGCCAAGCCCAACAACTACATGGAGGTAGCACAGGGTGTTGAGAAACCCTTTCTGGCTCCGCTCTCCATCAAAAAAATCCCCATGGTGGGCGACCAAACTTATAAGATGCTGCAGGGAATGGGCATTGAACACATACACACCGTACAGGAGATGCCTATTGAGCTCATGGAGCGTTTGCTGGGGAAAAATGGTATTGCTATCTGGAAAAAGGCACAGGGAATCGACAACACACCGGTGGTGGCTTATAATGAAAGGAAGTCCATCTCATCATCGATCACCTTTGAGCGCGACACCATTGATATCCGCAAGTTAAAAGATATCCTCTCCACCATGGCTGAAAAGCTGGCCTTTTATCTGCGAAATGGAAAGAAGCTCACTTCCTGCGTTACGGTAACCGTGCGTTATTCTGATTTCGACACGCGCAGTAGACAGGTACGGGTTCCCTATACTTCCTGCGACCATACCCTTATTAAAAAAGTAATAGGGCTATTCGATCTGTTATACAACAGAAGGGTGCTGGCGCGGCTGGTGGGCGTGCGGTACAGTCATTTGGTCGAGGGCGCTTATCAAATCAACTTGTTTGAAGACACGGAGGAGATGATCAACCTGTACCAGGCTATGGATAAAATAAGAAACCGTTTCGGGCAAAATTCCGTGCGGCGGGTAGTGACGATGGATACAAGGGGTGTGGGCATGATGTCCAATCCTTTTAATGGTTTACCTCCGGTGATTCCGGCGCATAGGAGGGCTTAATACCCCCTGCTCACTTTGTTCGCTGTCCCCCTAAAATAAGGGGGACAGTTTATGAGCGTAGCGAATAAACAGGGGGTACTAAGCTCTTACTTAACTAACATGCATTTTAATTGCCACACATACTACAGTTACAAATACGGGACGCTCTCCGTCGAAAATCTATTGGAGGAAGCTAATGCCAAGAGTCTGCAAACACTAGCGCTAACAGACATCAATAGCACTTCTGCCTGCCTGGACTTTATCCGGTTGTGTCCGCAACATGGGATTGTGCCAATCGTAGGTATAGATTTTCGAAAAGGCGCCAAACAATTGTTCATCGGCATTGCCAGGAACAATCAAGGGTTTCGTGAACTGAATGAGCATCTCAGCTTTTCTCTTCACGATGCCCAGGGCTCAAACACAGGCATATACTCAAAAGCCCCTCCATTTGAGAATTCCTTTGTCATTTATCCTTTTGGGAGTATTGAAGCCCATTCCCTCCGTGAAAATGAATATGTAGGCGTCAGGCCCTCCGAGCTCAACAAGCTCAAATTCTCCACATGGAGTAAGCAGCAAAACAAACTTGTGATCCTGCAGCCCGTGACCTTTCGCAACAAGTACGACTTCAATGCTCACCGGCTTCTGCGGTCTATCGACAACAACCTGCTCCTAAGTAAGCTCCCCACCTCAGAGGAATCTTCACCTGATGAGATTATGCATACGGATCAGCAACTCTTGGAACTTTTTGAAGATTATCCCATCATCATCAAAAACACACAAAGGATGCTGGAAGAATGTTCTATAGAATTTGAATACAAAACAGCCAAGAACAAAAAGACTTTCACGGGATCTCCACAGCAGGACATAATACTCATGCGCGAGGAATGCATTAAGGGCCTGCAGTACCGCTTTGGCAGCAATCCCTCTCAATCCGTTCTCGACAGGGTGGAAAAAGAGCTAGCTGTAATCATGAAACTGGATTTCTGCTCTTACTTCCTCATCAATTGGGATATGGTGAGCTACGCGCAGCACAAAGACTATTGCTATGTGGGCCGGGGCAGCGGAGCCAATAGCATGGTGGCCTACCTGTTGCGCATCACAGACGTGGACCCACTCGAGCTGGATCTGTACTTCGAGCGCTTTATCAATCCGTACAGGAGCAGTCCGCCGGACTTTGACATAGACTTCTCCTCCCGCGACAGAAATGACGTGACCAAATACTTGTTCGACACCCACGGCTGGGACCACACCGCGTTGGTCGGAACCTACAGCACCTTTCAATACCGATCCATGCTGCGGGAGTTGGGAAAAGTATTTGGACTTCCTGCCAGGGAAATTGATAAGATACAGGCAGCCAAGAGCTTTGTAGGTATGGATGAGATGAGTCGGCTGGTGGTAAAATACAGCAAACTGATAAATGGTTTTCCCAGCCATTTGAGTGTGCACTCCAGTGGCATCATCATATCTGATGAGACCATCAGCACCTACGGCGCCACCATGATGCCTCCCAAGGGATTTCCAACGGTACACTTCAGTATGATAGAAGCCGAAGATATTGGCCTCTCCAAGTTCGATGTGCTGGGACAGCGCGGATTGAGCAAGATCAAAGATTCCGTTCAACTCATCGAAGACAATACCGGCCACAAGGTGGATATCCACGACTTCAAAAAATTCAAGAAAGACAAAAAAGTGAAGGCATTGCTGCGTGAGGGACTTGCAATCGGCTGCTTTTATGTGGAGTCGCCTGCCATGCGCATGCTGCTCAAAAAACTGCAAGCCGACGATTACCTGAGATTGGTTGCTGCCAGCTCCATCATCAGGCCGGGTGTATCCAAGAGCGGGATGATGCGGGAGTACATCCTGCGTTACCGGCACCCTGAAAGAAGAGAAGCCGCCAGGAAACAGCTACCCGAACTTTATGACATTATGAAGGAAACTTATGGCGTAATGGTGTACCAGGAAGATGTGATCAAGGTAGCGCATTACTTTGCCGGGCTCACCCTTGCAGAAGCGGATATATTGAGACGGGGCATGTCGTGGAAATTCAAGCAGCGCAATGAGTTCGACAAGGTGCGCGATAAGTTCTTTGACAATTGTGACAAAAAAAACTACCCCAAAGCCATTATCGCAGAAGTGTGGAAGCAGATAGAGAGCTTTGCCAACTACGCCTTTTCCAAGGGGCACTCAGCATCCTATGCGGTGGAGAGCTATCAGGCGCTGTACCTAAAAGCACATTATCCGTTGGAGTACCTCGTGGCGACCATCAACAACGGCGGGGGCTTTTA
>JACZWC010000022.1 GCA_022572355.1 Bacteroidota bacterium
AGTGCCATTATGATAACCAACGGTCCGGGGACAACTACCGAGAGAGATTTCTCTCGGTTTTTGTTTTATGGTAGAATAATACAAGAAAGGGTGTTCAGATTGACGCGTAGTGTTTGTGGGATTATAATGCAATTAGAGTGCGTTCCTACCGCCCGGGCTCAAATAGGACACTAACATTTTTTACGTTTACGGCGCCGCAAGGCGTTTTTTCTGTGTCTGTGTTTTTCGAGAACCTCATAAGGAGTTAGAAAATCCAAACATTCCATACTTCTGTTGTTCAGCTTTTCTTCAATCTTTTTAATGCGGTATTTTGAATATCTTGCTATGTCGCTCCCTTTAGGAATATACTTGCGGATGTTCTTGTTGGCATTCTCAATACTGCCCTTTTGCCAAGAAGAATAGGGGTCACAGAAGTATATTCTCACACATAATAATTCTTCAAGCTCTTTATGTCTCCGCAGTAACAAATCATTATCCGTGGTAATAGTTTTTATCTCAGGGAACCTCTTTTTGATTCTCTTGAAAGTCTTGTGGACATTTTTAATATCCACCCTAAGTATTTGCTCAATAAACACAACTCTCAGTTTTCTGCAGATAATCACTAACAGTATTCCTTTCCCTGATTTGCCGGAAACAAGAAAGTCTGCTTCGCAGTCACCGACTCTCGTTCTGGTATTGATAATCTTAGGTCTTTTACCAATAAAGGTTCTGTCTTGGAGCTTTGTTACCTTTATTCTTCGCGTTTTCCTCTTTGGTTTTGTTTTGTTCCAAAAAAGCTCGTCCCTTTTCCAGCTCTCCTTGCTGCGCTTTTTGCTTCTTAGATTGCATATAAGTATTTAGGATTTCGTTGGCTGCTGTTTCATCAATAAGCAACGCGTTATCTCCATATGAATCTTCAATTGCCTGTGTAAGTGCAAGGACATTGATGGTATCGAATTTTTGTGCTTTGAGATTTTTTGCAATGCTCACACCAAAACTATAACTGACTTTGTCAATTTCTGTATCCAATGAAAGGGCTTCTCCTTCAGGAGCTGAAGTGTCTCCGCATGCCGCAATAAATCCGGTTAAAATAATGAGTGATAGATAGTTTATTTTCATGATTTTGTATTTGAACTTTTATAAATAATCTTATTTGGCCCCTTTAGATGTTAAGTAATCGATAATCTCCTGATTACCTGTTTTTACAGCTACTATCATGGGCGTTTTCCCTTTCTTATTTCTTACGTTAACATCTGCACCATTCTCCGCCATAGCTTTCACGATTTCCAGATTTTCTGCTTCTACGGCGAGCAGCAGAGCCGGAATAGCCGCCACATTCTTGATATCCAGATTAGCCCCTGCTTTTGCAAGCGAGCCAATTATTTCGGCAAATCCCAATCCCGCAGCATAATGCACGGCCGTGGATCCTTTTTTGTCCTTCGCTGAAGCATCAGCGCCGGCCGTTAACAGCAATTGCAAAATTTGTTCATAACCGGTTGCACAGGCAATATGCAATGGTGTGTATGAATCTGCATTTACAGCATTCACATTGGCGCCAGCGCCAATCAAAATCTCAACCGGCTTGCCATTGCCCATGCCTGCAGCATAATGTAAGGCAGTTGATCCCACTTTGGTTGTTGCATCAATATTACTTCCAGCCTTGACAAGTATTTCAAGAATTTCCGCATATCCTGATACACTGCCTACATGAAGCGCTGTTATTCCATCTTTACTTTCTCCTTTTACATCTGCTCCTCCATCAACCAGTTTTTGTACGATTTCGGGGTATCCATAAAATGCAGCGTAATGTAGTGGTGTTAAATCTTTTGAATCCTTTCGTTTTACGTCAGCTCCTTCATCGATTAATGCCGCTACAATATCTGCACTACCTTGCTTGCAAGCGATCATCAATGGTGTTGCGCCTCGAGCTCTTTTTTCACTTTTTCCCTCCTCATTCAGTAAGTCTTTCGGACTTATGTTACCCCATTTTAATGCGTAATTGGTTGGTGTTGGGCCAAATACACCACCCAATCCTTTAACTGCTCCTCTAAGCATTGAATTTCCATCAATTCCTTTTAAATTAACATTTGCTCCATTTTCCAAAAGCATTGTTACAACTTCTACCTGTTCGGCATTAATGGCTGCAATAAGTGGTGTTGAGCCCATTGAATTGGACCGGTTTAAATTAGCCCCCTTATCGATAAGCAACTTCACTATCTCAGCATTTCCTGCTTTAACTGCAAACGTGAGTGCATTCCAGCCACCATCGAGCGCGCTGTTCGGGCTCCCTCCTTCATCGAGGAACTCGGCTACAGCAGTTACATCACTACTTGTAATTGCATCTGAGAGCTTCCTGTTTTGCTGGGAATAAGAAGTCGAAAAACTTAACAAGGCTACCAATGAGCCTAAAAACATGTTGCGCATAATTTTATTCATATCGTAAAATTTTGAAGGGCGAAGTTAGGGATTTTTGTTTTAGATGAGTTGCTATATCTCATCTGATTCATATATGCTTTGAATACGGTCACTGTTTGCTACGTTTATCATGGCGGCGGCCACTGCATGCGCTTGTATCGGCCTGTATTTCTTAAGGGGTCCAAGCAGGAAAGGGTTGAACATTGGAAATACAAATCCTCCGATACTCTCGCCAAACCGATGCTCCGATCTCTTTCCCAGCAGGAGGGAAGGCCTGAAAATTGCCAATCGCTCAATGTTGAGATCTTGCAATGCTTTTTCCAGCTGACCTTTTGTTTTTAAATAAAAATTGAGGGTACTTGTACTTGCTCCTAAGGAACTCACCAGGTAAAATCCACGAACTTTATTGGCAACCGCATATTCGGCAATTATCAAGGGCAGGTGAAGGTCAATTTTTTTAAAGTTGTCTTTAGAGCCTGCTTTATTGATGGTAGTACCGAGACAGCAAAATACTTCATCACCGATTATGGACTGTTTAAGCACCTGATCGGAGGAAAAATCTGTGATAATCGTCTCAATCTTTGGACTTTCCAATATATGTCTCCTTCTGGATAGCAACACAATTTTCCCATATCTTTCATCTGTAATGAGGCGCTCCAACAAATGAGTCCCGATCAATCCAGTGGATCCTACAATGATGGCGGTTTTTAAGTTTTCAGTCATATATGAAAGGGATACGCGATAAAACTATTGAATATTTCGCTTCTTTACATCATGAAACTCTTGATAGTTGAGCCATACTTTACAGGGTCTCACAAGCGTTGGGCTGAAGAGTATGCAATGCAGAGCGGGCATGAAGTGGAATTACTCACTCTTAGTGGTCATTATTGGAAATGGAGAATGCATGGAGGAGCGGTTTCTCTGGCGCGGAAATACCATGATCATGACCATGACTATGACTTGATCCTAGTTTCTGATATGCTTGATCTTACCACATTTCAGGCATTGACCAGGGATAGGACGAGTAAGATCCCATTCGCCATATATTTTCATGAGAATCAACTTACCTATCCATGGTCTGAAACGGATAGAGATGTTGAAGCTGGCAGGGACAATCATTATGGCTTTATCAATTATGCATCGGCTTTGTGCGCAGATAAGGTATTGTTCAATTCCCAATTTCATTTCGATTCCTTTTTAGCGGCTTTGCCCAACTTTCTCAAAGGATTTCCAGATAATAATGAAATAGGTACCATTGAAAAAATAAAGCATAAAAGTAAAGTGCTCCATTTGGGTATTGACCTGAAGAAATTTGATAACATTCAACCTGAAAAAACGTCATCAGATGCTCCAATCCTGTTATGGAATCATCGTTGGGAATACGATAAGAACCCCGAAGGGTTTTTTAAGGCTCTGTACAGATTAGATGAGAAGGGTTTGAATTTCGAATTAGTATTACTGGGAGAAAACTTTAGCCAGCAACCAGGGTGTTTTGAAAAGGCCAGAGACCATTTTGGAAGCAGAGTATTGCATTATGGCTTCGCGGACTCATTTGAGGAGTATGCGAGCTGGCTTCATAAGGCACATATTCTTCCAGTCACTTCTAACCAGGATTTTTTCGGAGGAAGTACTGTAGAGGCAATGTATTGTGGCTGTACCCCTTTACTCCCCAATAACCTGGCTTTTCCAGAACATATTCCACCTGAATTTCAGACAGGACATTTGTACAGCAGTGAAGAAGAATTTATCTCCATGCTTGAAAGTATGATTAGAAATTTCCGCGAACCACACAAAGATTTCTCCAAGTGGGTAAAGCAATACGACTGGCAAACCATGGCGCCGATTTATGACTCGACATTTTCATCTTTCGCTCTCCCAAAATAATACATCATAAACCCTCCGGTTCCGAACATCACCAGACTGTATATCGCAGGTGTGATAGACATTTCTGAACTCTCCAGAATATTCAACGCAATAAAAATTGCCATTGTACCATTTTGAATTCCAGATTCAATAGACACTGTAATAGATTGTGATTTGCTGAGTTTGAACAGCTTGGCGCTGTAGAAACCGATGATCATGGTAATTACGTTCAAAGAAAGCGTAACCAGCCCAACCTGCCTGAAAAACTCCACAACATTGTCTTTCTCCTTCAATATTGCCCCAATAATGATCAATACCAAGAATATCGTAGAGGCTATTTTAACCGGGTTGTTCATTTTATTGGCGAAATCTGCATTTTTTGATCTGATTAGCATACCTATTCCAACCGGAACAATAGTTATTGCCAATATAGTTTTGATCGTTTTTAGAATATCCAGTTGAATTCCTTGTGCAGATCCATAAAAATGGTCTAAAGAAATACTTATTATAAAAGGAATCGTAAGGATGGTGGTCAAACTGCTGATGGCTGTTAGGGTAATTGACAGCGCTGTATCTCCTTTGGATACGTGGCTGATTAAATTAGAAGTCACACCACCCGGGCATGCAGCAAGAATCATTAATCCAACAGCCAAGGCTGGTTCCAAACCAAATGCATTGGCAAGAAGAAATCCTATGAGAGGCAACAGAATTAGTTGGTTGAATAACCCGAGGGCCACTGCTTTTGGATATATCAATACCCGTTTAAAATCACTCAATGTAAGTGATAGCCCCATTCCCAACATTATAATTGCAAGGGCAACAGGTAAAAAGATGGTGGTCAAAGCACTTGATTCCATATTTTAAATGATTGGGTAAGTTAGGTACAACGAGTTACGTTATTAGATAAATTAATCAGAAATTACCTATCAATAAATTTTTGGACAAAGGACCGGGGACAAGTGTAAAGTAACTCCGGTCCCCCGTCCCTCTTTTTTAAACAGTCTAAAGCTACCTAAGCCGTCTATCTTTTAACTTCTCAAACGCATCAATATGAAGATACTTTGTCTTGGACCCTACCTTATACACTATAATAGCTGCACCTTTAAGCTGGTCAGGACAATCAGTCAACGCATCAGAGTCTCGGGTTGTCATGGCCAGTATGAACGCTACTTTTGAAGGAACGCTATTTAGCGTAGTAGAATTCGCTGCATCCATCAACCCGTATTTAGCATCGTAACATTTTCCGTCTTCAGATTTTATCCAGACATGTTCGATACTAATGGCATTTTTACCTTTTGAAGTGAGTTTTAATACGTATTCGTGTTTATTCTTCCCTTGAGCAGTTCCTCTTATCACCTTCTGAACAGTGGCCTTACTAACAGTTAGCTTTCCTCCTCCGCATGCATATGCTGAGAAGGGTAAGACTACCGTCAGGCAACCAATCAAAAGACTAACTAATCGGATATTAATAATTGGCAAGTTATTGGTCTTTACTTATTTAACGACTTCAAATTTTCTAATCAGATAACTTGAATCGCTGGTTAGAGAAACAAAGTAAATACCGGCTGTATATTCAGAGGTGTCCAGTGTAAACTTGCCATCCAATACGTTTGTTTTTTGATCAATCACACCTCCAACTACATTGTAAATAATGACTTTGTAATCGTTCCCTTCCAGATTGTTTAGCTCAACAGTGATTCTATCTGAAGCAGGAGAAGGATACAATGTCATTTCGGCACCCTCGTCTATTCGGCTTTCAGAAATTCCAGGCGGTGACGTATTGGAATTAAGGTTGGACTCCCACATTCCACGACCAAATGTTCCAGCTCTTAGTTTTTCGGTACTGTAAGCAATGGCTAAATCATACACCATCACATTTGGTAATCCGGTATTGTATGAAACCCAATCGTTCATGGAGTCATCTGTAAAATATACCCCCATGTCTGTTCCGATATAAACTTCACCTAGAGTACCTGTTCTAATGACAACGCAGTGAATAGGAATATTTGGTAACGTACCAGTTTCGTTGCTCCAGGTAGCCCCATAGTCATTCGAGGCATATACCTTTTCACCGTTTGTATATTTACCAAATGTTATTAACACCAATCCGGGGTTGGCCGGATCAACTGCAATTCCTGTAATTTCCTTGCCACCAAATCCAGGTACATTTAGCGATGTCCAGTTAAAACCATCATTTTGAGTTACCACTAAGAAAGCTGTTCCATCAAACTCTACGCCCGCTGCGTATATTACATTTGAATCAGATGGGGCAATGGCAATTTCATGAAAATAACCGCCATTTGATTCTCCATTTGTAATAGGAAACCAATTGATACCTCCGTCTTCCGATTTGTTAATTTCTGCACAGCCAGCGTATACCGAAGAAGGCTCTATCGGATTCATGGCAATAGGCCATACAAAATCTGCATCATTACATGGTGTAACGTCATAGGTAGATGTCCATGAATCATCTGTTGCATTCAAAAAACCTTCCTGGCTGGATGCATACATAATGGCCTGATCATTATAATTGATCATACCATCAATACCGTCAGTATTGTTATTCTGATCTTTCCAGGTGGTACCATTGTAAAAAACCGCATCATTATCTTGGGCACCTCCAACAATTAGATTTGCATTATTTGGCGTTCCACCTATGCCGTAATACTGCGTAATGTGCAGCCCGTCTGATAAATCCGTATTTGCATCAGTAACCGTGTTTATCTTATGAATACCGCCATCATTTCCGGTAAACAATAAATTAGTTCCGGGCACATAATTCATAAAATGATGATCTGAATGAATATAAAAATTGGGGTCACCTGTATCCCAGTATCCATCCAAATATTTGGTCCATGTTTGGATTGAAGTTGCGTTATTTGTTCTCCAACCATGCACGCCTCCAACAATAACTTCATCGTTGTCAGTTGGATTTGTCGCGATTGCCATGTTGTACGCACCTTGAGAATCATAATTAGGTATCGTAGATGGGATGAGACTAGGAAAATCCCACATTCCTGTAATTGCATCATATTGTTCATAGTAGATAAGAAAATCACCATTTTCACCAATTCCAGCGAAGTTGTAGTAGGTAAAATTAATGTTTCTTACCTCATTGAAAAGAGATATTTTATATCTTCCTGCACCCAGGGCGAAAGTTGTTTGACCGAAATTCCCGTTATAACCAACCTCTTTATATACATAAGTAGTAGTCCCCGCGGGCTCCACAAGCACAGCATAAACAGCATCTTCAGTTGTATTTGCTATTACCTGATAACATAAGTCCGTTTTTAAATTGGTCCAACTGGTTCCGCCGTTTTTAGTAACGTATAACCCTTCTGTTGTCGCTGCATAAACTGTATCTCCGGCATTATGGTAAGGGCCCGTTAAACTATAAATATACGACCCAGCGGAATTTGTAAATGTTAACCCCGTTACAGTCCATGTTTGTCCCCAGTCGGTAGATTTATATACACCTATTGAAGGGGTGTGTTGCCCATCTGCATCACCAGTAGCCATGTACATGGTGCCAGATAAAAAATCCCAATCAACCAGGATATCACTTACACCCATGTTGGGCATATCATCAGTAAGAGGAGTCCAGCTTGTGCCCCCGTTTGCGGTTTTCCAGATGCCTCCTGAAGGGGTGCCAACATATATGTCTTGTGGATCAGCTTGATAGGGATCAAAAGAGATGCAGTTCACTCTACCCATGCCGGCGTAACCTGGTGCTGGGCCTTGAGGAAGTGTTGTTGGCCCTAGATACGTCCAATTGTCTCCAGCTGTGCCTTTGTTAAGGCTAGCTTTTTGCTTTTCTTTTTTCCATTCTTGAACTGCAAGATTTGGGTTGGGGAAAGTTCCATCTTCATGTATATGATTTTTCCAGTAATACTCCCATCTCTTGTATTGTTTATACTCCTTACTATAATTTGAATTTTCTTTGTTCGAAGATTTTCCTTCAAACTTTTGTTTCATTTCAACCTGGATGTCGTAAAAGTTTTGGCCAGCTTGTTGCTTTCCTTTCCATTCATGGGAGTTTTGTGCAATTACAGCAGAAATACATAGCATTGAAAATGAGAGTAGTACCAGTTTTTTCATAGTAGGAAGTTTAAGATTAGTGTCAATATTTGGTTTCACTGAGTGCAAGATATAGAACTTCAGGAAATATGCCTGTTGTAAGTTCAATAACAAGCATTTTCGATTTGGAAAACAAGTAGCTGATCCGTCTATCTTCAAAGGGCATGGAATAATTGGCTAAGCCTTGTTAGTGTCTAAAATTATAAGGCTGGTCTTAATGTCTTACAAGCAATCAATCATCTTTATTATCTTCGCAGCCTTTAAAATAGTTCTCAAATAAAGCAATTATGATTATTAAATACAATAAGACATGCAGGATGCTCGCGATTACCGGAGTTGTGACTTTTGGTAGTGGCTGTATTGAGAATAGTGACACAAATGAAACAATTATGGCACCGAAAGCAACAAAAATAGAGAAGGAATTATCTATTCATGGACATGTAAGGATTGACCCTTATTATTGGCTCAATGAGCGGGAGAACCCAAAAGTACTCGACTACCTAAATGCAGAGAACGATTACGCCGAGGCAAAACTCAAGCACACCGAGGGGCTGCAGCAGAAAATCTATGATGAGATTATCGGTAGGATCAAAAAGACAGATATGTCCGTGCCTTATAAAGAAGAAGGGTACTATTATTACACCAGGTACGAAGAGGGAAGTGAGTACGCCATCTATATGCGGGAGAAGGTGGATGGATCGGAGCAGCAGTTGGATAAACTAATTGAGATGATTGGTTCGAATAAAAGTCCTGAGAGTCAAAATGAGTTGTTGAATGTTAACGAACTGGCCAAAGGCCATGACTATTACGATGTAAGCGGGGTGGATGTAAGTCCAAATAACGAAATTCTTGCCTACGGAGTTGATACCGTGAGTCGCAGACAGTACACAATCCATTTTAAAAACCTGGTAACCGGAGAAGAGAGCGGCGAGCTTATAAAGAACACCACTGGAAGTATCACCTGGGCCAACGATAATACGGCAGTTTACTACACCATGCAGGACGAAACACTGCGGTCATATAAGATTTTCAAGCATGTTTTGGGAACTGATCCGAAGGAAGACGTGGAAATCTATCATGAGAAAGACGACACTTTTGGAACATACATCTATAAAACCAAATCGAAAAAATACCTGGTCATATCTTCATACAGCACGCTTTCTACCGAGTATAGGGTAATGGACGCCGACGATTCTAGCGGTGAATTCAGAATTATTCAAACCCGCGAAAGAGACCTGGAGTATTCGATAGAGCACTATGGCGATAAGTTTTACATCAAAACAAATTATGAGGCCAAGAACTTCAGGTTGATGGAAACATCGGTTGATGCGACCGCTAAGGAGAATTGGAAGGAAGTGATTGCTCACCGCAAGGATGTGATGTTGGAGGGCATTGAAATATTCAATGATTATTTAGTGCTGGAGGAGCGAAAAAATGGATTAACAGAAATCAGGGTTATCAAATGGGACGATTGGTCAGAGCATTACCTGGATTTTGGCGAGCCCACTTATACTTCATATACCTGGTACAATCCGGATTACGATACTGAAATTCTCAGGTATGGATATACTTCCATGACCACACCTAGCTCCACCTTGGATTACAACATGCGTACCCGTGAGAAAAAACTGTTGAAGCAGCAGGAAGTAGTTGGTGACTTTGATAAAGATAATTATGCCTCTGAGCGGCTTTATGCTAAGGCGAGGGATGGGGTAGAGGTTCCTATTTCGTTGGTTTACAAGAAGGGAATGAAGAGAGATGGTAAGAATCCTTTGTTACTGTACGGTTACGGATCCTATGGAGCCAGTATGGATCCTTATTTCAGTTCCATCAGGTTGAGCTTGCTCGACAGGGGTTTCATCTTTGCAATCGCGCATATACGTGGTGGAGAGGACCTTGGAAGGGCCTGGTATGAAGATGGTAAGTTGTTGAAGAAGATGAACACCTTCACAGATTTTATTGACTGCGGAGAGCATTTAATTTCAGAAAACTATACCACCGGTGATAGCATGTTTGCTGCGGGAGCCAGCGCAGGTGGCTTGCTCATGGGCGCAGTAATTAACCTCAGGCCCGATTTATTCAAGGCAATCCTTGCTTCGGTACCTTTTGTGGATGTGGTAACCACCATGTTGGATGAGTCCATTCCGCTAACGACCGGAGAATTTGACGAATGGGGCAATCCCAAGGAAAAGAAGTATTACGAGTATATGATGACTTATTCTCCCTATGACAATGTTGCTGCCCAGGATTATCCGGCAATGCTAATAACCACCGGTTTGCACGACTCCCAGGTACAGTACTTTGAACCGGCCAAATGGGTTGCAAAGCTGAGGGATATGAAAACCGATGACAATGTGATATTGTTACATACCAACATGGATGCAGGACACGGCGGGCAGTCCGGGCGATTTAGAAGAAACAAGGAAACTGCCATGGAATATGCCTTTTTGTTGGATCAGATTGGGATTACGGAGTAATCTGATTATGTACCATCAGCGTTAAATAATATTTCTGGTCATCTCTGGGGCAAGTTGCCGACTAGGGCGAAATCCCACGACAATTTTGCCGGATAATAGTGTAATTATTTATATGGTTTGAGGTGCGAAATCAGTATTTTAAATTTGATTACCCCTCAAGTCACTTTTCACACAATGTCAAATAGCATTTATTTTTTTTTGTTAACTTAACGCCCCTTAATACGAATTATTGGATGAATATTTGTTTTTCTACAGAGGTAGATAGTCCAAAACTAAGTTTACTTGAAATGGGTAATATTAAATCATATCTACTACTTCTCGCGTTAACAGTTTGTTTCATAACCCTACAAACTCAGTCTTTAGGAGGTAATGACCTATATGAATCCATTACGGTTGATGCGGAGAAATTGGCAATGGCACCGGTAACTCGTTTGCTAGAACATTTGGATAAAGGCCAGTATCATCGGATAAGAGAACAGTTTGAAACTAAGCAAAAATGTGAGGATTTCTGTGGGAAATTCAACATGCTTGATAATAACGGTTTAATTATAGCTGGCTGCTTCAGGAGAAATTTTATAATACATGAAAGGTTATATATAATCCCCTTATCAAGCAATGTTTTTCCAGCATTCGAAATGAGATTGGAGTTTAAGGAGCTGGCTAACCCATCTTATACAGTGTTGGTAGATTTTCAGACGGGATATGATATAATGGCCCAACAATATTTTATTGAGGATGTTCAGATTATTGGAGACCTGGACCCAAATCTTGATTGTGGAGATATAGGGCCGCCCCCACCTCCGGTAATACCTGGCCCCACAGACCCATTTTTATCTGAGTGTGCCCAAAATTCTACCGGAGGATTTACGTACGTTAAATTAAAGAGCAGAGAACTCCCAATCACAGCAACCTCATCTTCTTCGGATCCGGATATTTTGGGAGAAACCCCATCTCCAGATATAGTAGTACTTGATGATTATTTCAATTCTGGAATGTTTCGTCAAATTCTCTTTCAGCCTTTCACTTATTCAACTAGTGTGTTAGTGGATTTTTTATCCAGTATAGTGATTCCAAATCCAGTATATGTAGGATGTCTGGCTCTGGGAATTTTACCGGGGGTTTGCAGTGGATGCGGGTTCTTACAATTATGTATTGATGAATTTATTACCATACCATTTATTGATCAGCTTTTTGATACGCAAGAGCAAATTTATTCGCCTGGTTATGTTCTTTCAATTGCGGACTTAACGGCTAACGAAGTTGAAGATGCTGGGGGAAATCCTGTCGAATTATTTTCAAATATCTATGATACTTATGGAATATTTGAAGTTCCAAATTTCGCTGGTGTCCTCCAAGACTTTCCGGTAGGTGCTTCTGTGGATAGACTTTGGAAAAGGGTAGTAGTTAACAGTTCTAATGACAACAAATCAACTATAATTGGCGGATTTACAGATCCTGTTGCCGTAACAATATTAGGTCAGCACATATATATATTAGACCGAGGTGCGCAGGAAATTGCGGTTTATTTAATGTATGTTGATGTCTCCAATGAGTTGGTTGTTACCCTGATTGCAAAAACCAACTTTGGTTTAGATTTAACAGGGGCCACTGATGTTACTGGTTTTAATTTTACCAATCAAAATGTCTTATACATTTCTAGTGAAATTAATACGCTATTTTATAGGATCATTATTGATCCAGTTACCGGCTTGCAGAAAGCTGGAGCTGATGGGCCAAGAACGATAACTGAATATACTGATGCGGCTGGAGACGTCCATTCTTTGGAGGGAGTAATCCGCTTTGAATCTTCATTGCGAGCTGGAGGGCACAATGTTTTGTTGGCAATAAATAAAAGGGAGAATATGGCAATGGCATTTAGTACGGATGGCCTCGCAGCTTCTTCCGATATGGATTTAATTGTTAAAACAAAGTTTCCTAGTAGTTCTAAATTAACAAATGTGGGATACAATCTGGGGAACAATGCTTTTTATATCACGGACGAAAAAGCTTCAAAAATTCATGGTTTTACCAATGATGGCAATTATCTGGCTTCACAAGGAAGTTTCGGTACCAGTGAAACGAATAATGAGTTCTTTTTTCCAAATGCAATTTCATCCAACCACTTTGCAACTGATGCCAATCAGATCTTAATTGCCAATAAATGGGGTACAAATACGGGCTTGAAACAAATGAAACCGGTTGCTGATGTCGTAAATCTTCATGTAATAGAAAAATGTCCAATCACGATGGCGGGACTTAGTAATAACAGTTTAAATTTTAGATTTTCGCTCACTGATGGAGAAGGAGTCAGCCAGGTTGTATTGAAGTTAAATGGCAACATCATACGTACATTAACGACTTCGAATACTACCTTTTTGCCAGAGTCCTATTCTGAAAACTTCCTTGTTAATGCTACCGGGTCAAATGGAGTACAAGGATTGTTGAATTACGGTTGGAACTCATATGCGATAAGAATGGACGGCCAGATTACAGAAGGATCAACGGTACTAGAATATCAAAAAATCAGAGAAATTGAATTTTATCATATACCTACAAGCATAACAGATATGAATTTTACTGTTGATAATGTGACAACAGCAAGTTTATTTCATAATGATAGTGATGATCCATTCTTAGTATATAAGAATGTTTTTGTGCCTGGAAGCAGCACTCCTTCCGGTATCAACTTTACGATACAAAACGGTAAAACAATATTGTTACAGGGTTGTGTGTTAACTATTAATAAACCGACTTTTTTCAATGTAGACAATGAAGAATTTGAGTTTGCTTGCGGTGCAAACCTGAAATTAATCATGCAGTCTGGGGTGAATAAAACATTAACAAATAGCATTTTTAATGGAAAATTTGAAAGTGATGATATGGTAACATGTACGGGTGATTTTACAGGTTCGCAGCAGCCGCATACCTCCAAATTGGAATTTATCGATTGTACCTTTAAAGACTATATAGGAATAGCTCTGGATGTTTTTCAAGGGAGAGCCACCATTGTTAATTGCAATTTTGACCCTTCAGTAAATAGCGCAGATGCGCCTGTGGGTATTTTGGTTTCCCCATCCGCTAGAATTGACGTACTCGGAGGGGATTTTGATAATAACTCTATTGGTATTGATGGTAATTTATCTGAGTTGTTTATTGGTTCTACTATGAATATGTATAAAGGGATTAGTATAAACACAACATCTTTTTTCAACAATGGAATCGGGGTGCATTGTATTGGTACAGATTGTAAATTGACCTTGGTGGAGTTTACCAACAATGCGAATGCCATAATGCACATTAGTGGAACACTTGATATCGAAGAGAATAGTAGAAATATTTTTGACAATAATAATCAGGCAATAATATTTTCTGATATTTTACTTGCTGAGAGGGGAAAGAATCGATTTATAAATAATGTTACTGATATTACCTTCATTGAGCCTGTACCAACACAGCAATTTCCCGCTAGTACTAATGTTGAGTGCAACTATTGGCGACACGGAACATCAAATGTGCCCGTTTTTGCGACAGTAAGTGATCCGCCTAATTCATTTTTCATGAACTTTGATTACATACCTTTCTTAACTTTAAATCAGGGTGGCCAATATATTTGTATTAGCACAGATAATAATCAGCAAACTCAAAAAACTGGACCAGGAACAAACTCTAGCCCGTTTCATGCAGCACATGCTGAGTTAAACGATCAGTTATTAGCTAATGAGGCTGAATTATTTAGGAATAACATAAATAGCATGATAAGCCAGAATGACTACTCTTTAATATTGGGATATTATCCTGATTATGAGGACACCATAAAAGCTTACAATGAGTTATTGATTAAAAATGCCCTCTTTATGTATTTGAGGCAAAAATCCTTAACCGAAGCAAATAATGTTCTTGAGGAGGATGATCAGGAATATGTAAAACTATTATTTGATCAGGATATTAATCATACGAATAGGTATGATAAGTTAGTTAATGACAGATTAACCTTTATGGAATTTTTCTTAAAGGAGAGGACTGATCCGATAGATACTAAACGAGAGTTGCTCAATATGACCATAATTAATTATCCTAACCCATTTTCAGAAACGACAAGGATTTCTATAGATACCAAAATAACTGGAATTTGCACATTCTTAATTTACGATATCCAGAATAGGTTAGTGAAGGTGGTTTTTAGAGATTTTTTATTGCAGGAGGGAATAAATGAATTTAATGTAACACTTGAAAACCAGGCATCCGGATTGTATTTTGGAATATTGAAGGATGCAAACAGTATTATTGGAACATCAAAATTTGTTTTGACTAAGTAGTAGTAATGAAGTATAGATTCAATTTCATAGAATTAGCCGTAATCGCATTAGGATTGCCATTGTTATTGGTGGTGCAAACGGGATGTGAAGTAGAAGCAGAAGACGCACCCACAGCGAACTGTGGTGATACCACTTTCGATTCTAGCGATGATACGGATCAAGATGGAATTTCAGACATTACTGAAGATAATAATGCCGATGAAGGGTATCATTTGTTTGGTAATGGGCAATGTGACGCTGATCCAAGTTTCGCCAGCGGATCTTGGTGTGGTGGGTCTTTGCAGGGTGGTATAAATTTAAAGGATTCTGGGCCTGGTTATAGACATTCTCCTGGCTGTGATGGTACTGACAATGATGATTGGGGCACCCTTAAATTACTTCAATGTATAGAGCTATCAGGTATAGATTGGACAGATTATGAACCCTTTATATATGTTGGGGACCTGAGTTTACAGAGCGGAGGAGATTGGCCAGATGGTTATAATGCTGCTGGTTGTGAGGGACATGATTGTCATGAAAATGGATTAGAAGTGGATATAAGATATGTAAGAGAGTGTTGTGATTATTCTCAAGGGTTTGATATTGTAACTAGTCCTGGGTTGTATGATGCAGCTGCTACCCAACTGTTAATGCAGAAAATTATTGATAATTGTGATGTAGAACTAATATACTGTGAGACGGGTAGTTTAGGATTTTCGAATGCTGATCTAGGTGTAACAAATGTTTTACAGCAGCTTGCTGGTCATACTAACCATTTTCATGTTCGACTGGCGCTTTAATGCTTATTAGGATTAATATATAACATTGAAAGATGAAATTGATTACTTACATTCTCTGTTACATTGTTCTTTTTTGCCCTATTCTATCATCCGCGCAAAACGAAGAGATTGTTATAAAAAGAGATCTTAATAATAAAAGAGCGATTTTTAAAAGAGATGGCCAATCTGGTAGATCTAAGGTTATTTATCTTTCTCAAAAGGATTTAGTTATCAATGCCAAGGTTTCACCTAATAATGAATATATAAGCTTGATTGAAATAGAAAAAGGAACGTACAAAAAAGAGAATGAATGGATTTCCGTGTACAAGACACCTCCCCGAAACAGTTTAACTATAATAGACCCAGATGGTAATATTATTCATCATCTAGATGACGATGTTAGAGAGTATGTTTGGAGTCCTGATGGAAATTATATTGCATACATTACAGGAACTTATTCAGAAGATAGAGAAGTGGCTAATTTTACTTACACGGGGTTTTACATTTTAAATATTGATACCAAGGAAAAAATAGCCATAGAAAACCGCGATCAGGCTTATAATTTGCGCTGGGTAAAAACTGATAAAGAAAATTCCATATACATAAGAACCTTTTCGCGCGAAACGGACAAGCGTGTATTACGTTATGACATGTTGACAAAACAATTTGGCCCTACTAATACTCAGGGCATTGATTATTCTCCGGATGGTGAATATTATGCAGTTTATTCTTATGAAGCAATTTATCTTGCTGATAATTGCGATAAACCTGTATGTGTATGGGTATATGAGTCAAAATCTAATCAACTATTAGAGAAAATTTCATCAGGTTTATTAGGTAATCCGGTGGGGTGGGTATACAATAAAAGTCATTTATTTATGTTCACAAAACAAGAGTGGAGCCGTCAGGAAAAGGAAGTTCAAAGAGGGGGTAAAACGTATACTGTTTCGATTTTTAAAGATATTATCAAATCTGTAAATTTGGTTTATGATGTTGAAACAGAAAAGCAAATACAGCTGTTTGAAGGAAAGGTAGCAATTTCGAACAAATGGGGTGAATGGGTTGGTAATCCCAATGTTGTAGTAATTGAAGAGATTGATAAAAATATACATAAACGAAGTTATAATAAAGAGAATAAGATCACACTTCAAAAGATACCTGCTCAATATAAAGTTAAATGAAGTACACCGCTGGTTAAAGTAATTTTAAAATCAAAAACTTCAATAATATCCTCTCTCTGTTCTATTTATCCTCAATGTAAGTACACTTTCCAGATTTATAAGTTGCTCTTCTGGTTTTATTTTTACAATCAACAAATTTGAAGATTATCATTACACGATATCAGGTGTTAACTTGGATAGCTGCAATTAATTCTGCTGTGCTTGCTTGTGTGGCCTACATCAGCGTATTTATGAATCGCGTTGAGCTGGACGAAGCTTCAATAATGGCCTTCTCCGTAATGGTAATTAGCTTATTGGGATCTTTGATAACTAAATTATGGCTGAAGAAGAAATGGATTTTAATTTCATCGGTTGTATTTGATTTAATTCTGGTGTTCTATTTATATAATCCACTGCAAGAGCAATTGTCCAAGTCTTTTCTTGAAAGAATTAAAATCCCCGAATATCATTTGCTTATGTTTTTCTACATATATTTAATAATCTTCTATATTGTACTTATTAAGAATAATAAATCTAATCCGTTGGTAAATAAATAAATGCGGATTCGGGTAGTTGTGTTAATTCTGATTGTTCTTGCCTCTGTTAATTGTGGTTATCCCCAAAAGTATGATTCACAGCAGGCTGAAATTCTAACTTTTAACGTCCTCTTGAACGGCGTCATTGGCGGAATTGGCGGAGCAATCAACAAAAGCAAAGAAGAAAAACTGCATGTAGTTTTAGCTAAAAATTTTCTTATTGGCTGTTTAGGAGGTTCTGTTAAATATCTAGCCAAATATGACGCCTATAATATTAGCTATGACCATGCTTTGGGAGCTAATCAAAGGTTTAGTTGGAATGCCTGGATGGATAGATTTCTATACTACGCAGGTCATTCTATAGTATGCAATGCATCCCTCAATAAAAAGCCCTGGGAATCCTTCCAAATCAATTTATATGGCATAAACTTCTACTACTCAATTACAGACTCCAACCATTTTCAGCCTAAGCTTTCTCTGTACACCCTTGGGGCGCTAATTAAATTTGGGCTCGATGGCAACAAGTTTGACTTGAAAAACTCATTAAATTATGGAATATATTATTTTGATGTGAACCCGAAAGACCATGGCTTTCGCTGTGGCATCGCTACATATAATGTTATTGCATTGAATGAATCGTGCCAAGGTACGACCAACAATGTATCACATGAATTCATACATGGTTTTCAGTTTGCCGACTATTTTCCAATTAGTTTATATGCCTATAAGCCGTTAAAAAATTTTAAATCACAAAAATTAATAAAGCCTATCGATCGCTATGTGATATTCGATATTCCTTATCAGTACCTATTCTATGTTTTACAACCCAAACCTTGGCACTATAAGAACTATTATGAATATGAAGCCCGGCATTTTGCAATAAGAGCCCATGTGGAGAGGTGAAAAAGTGCACTACTACATCATCCTTAGAAAGCGAGCATTTTCCAACTCGGAACTGATAGAATATCTGTGGGGCTAAGATGTTTAGTGCATTATATGGCTTAAACAAATTCTAACTTCAAAGTAAGTAGCCTTACCAAGGCAACTAATCCATCATCTCTCCCTGATTCACATTCTTCATTTTCTTGTTTAGGGGTGACAAATAGGTATCACAACTTCTAAGGAGTCTAGGTCCGAGTCCTAGTCGGGCAACTTGCTTAACGAGAGGCATCTATCTTACTTCACAGGATCCTTCATCCCAATAGAAGCCGCATTCATGTCTGCTATGATCTCCGTAGCTTCAAATAAATAGAGCCACGCCAGCTGTCATGGCTTTTTAGCTCTGGTTGTAGATAGTATTTTTTCGGACTCAATTTCAACCACTTTTCCATCTCTTGAAACGATCAATGGACTGTTTTTGCTCTTTTTGAATTCAACCATTTTCTTGTAAGCTTTTTCCAAACCTAACGCCACTTGCTTCTCCAGTTGCTTTAGTTGTTCTTTAATTCCCATAATATTTGTCTTTTAGTGTTATCCAAAGTTTTTCGTTTTGTACAATGATTTCATCATATGATCCTCGTGCAACAAAATCAAAATTTTCGCCTGAATTATCTACCAAAATCCACTGGTCAACAATTGGCAAATACAGCTGAAATAGATTTAAAAATCCTTTGTCAAATCTTCGTTTTATAACATCCTCCGGGATATCGTGCCCGCCCTCGTCAACTCGTGTTTTAACTCGTCTTATTGCTAGTTCATGTGAATCCAGAGCCAGGAATAGTAACACCACTTCGTATTTCTGCTGTTGTGCTTGTTTTACAAATCCCACATAGCTCTTTGTGGATAATGTTGTTTCAAAAGCAAATGATTCATTTGTTTCAAGCAATTCTTGAATTCTTTGTAGCATTAATCGACCGGCCTTAATACTTACACTTTCAGGATTAAATGGAGATAGACCCCTGGCAATTTCATCCGCATTCACAAATTCGTTACAATCAAAAATATCCGGAAGGATCGTATAAGATGCTGTGGTCTTCCCCGCTCCGTTAGGCCCAGCGATTATATAAAGTCTCTTCATCTAATACAAAGATAGTCTATATCCAGATATGAAAACTGATGATTATCTGCCTGTGTTATCCACTAATATGGATTTAGGACATGGAGGATAATCTGGTAGATTTCGCAGAAATAAAGAAACTGCCATGGAATATGCCTTTTTGTTGGATCAGATTGGGATCACGGAGTAATGTTTATTTACTTGGATCCTTCATCCCAATAGAAGCCGCATTCATATCCGCTATGATCTCCGTAGCTTCAAATAAGTACAGATCCTTCATCAGGTTTCCGTGCCACTCTTTGGCGCGTTCCAGTTTGGCGGTATCTGATTCCATGGCCTCGAAGTCAATTTTTAGATGATGTACTATCAATCCGGTACTGTCTTTATGAATGTTCTCATATTTTTTTGCCTCTTCGTCCAGCATTTTCATTTCTGCTTGATAACTTTCTTTTTTCAACGGAATCTTCGTTCGGTCACGGTTGGCTTTTAACCTTTTTGCATTGCCATCTATCAGCTGAAATCTCTCGCTTTTGGCAATGCGCTCTGCGCTCTTCTTCTGAATAAATGCCAGGTCTTTATACATCCCAGCAGTTGTGTACTCAGCGGGTTTAATCTCATCCCATATCAGGTAATGGTCGAGTTCCTTCTCTCCAACATCAATATAGGCGTAGTTATAGGGCATTTGAATGTTTGAAGTAACTCCCTTGAGTTGTGTTGCTCCGCCATTGATTCTATAAAATTTTTGCGTTGTCATTTTTATTGATCCCAGCGGCCTGTATTTTACCTGATCGCCTGCAACCGCATTGTCGAGGTTAATAAACCGTTGAACCGTTCCCTTGCCATAGGTTACCTTGCTGCCGAGGATAATAGCTCTTTCATAATCCTGTAAGGCAGCCGCCACAATTTCTGATGCAGATACACTAAACGAGTTCACCATTATCACCAATGGACCGTCATAATATATTGCCGGATCTTTATCACTCATTACATACGGAGGCCCCAATCTACTTTGCACTTGTACAATCGGCCCCTCTTTAATAAAGAATCCGGCCATTTTAACGGCATCTCCCAGAGAGCCTCCTCCATTATTTCGCAAATCGAGAATGAGCCCGTCAATACCTTCAGCTTTCAATTTTTCGATCTCCAATTTGACATCAGTAGCACAGCTCCTTCCCCCTTGTTTGTTCATATCCATGTAGAACTTGGGCAGCTTGATATAGCCAGTTCTCTTGTTGTTCTCAAGTATCACAGACTTTGCATAAGTTTCCTCAAGGATCACGATATCTCTGATGATGGCGATTATCATTTCGCGTCCATCCACCTTTTCAACCGTTAGCTTTACTTCAGTGCCCTTTTTACCTCTTATCAGCTTAACTGCTTCATCGAGGCGCATATCGGTGATGTCGACCGACTCTTCAGATCCCTGTGCAACCGCTGTAATAAAATCACCTGGCTTGAGCTCGCCCTGCTTCCATGAGGCGCTTCCAGGAACGATACGAGTCACTTTGATCCTCCCATCGTTTTCCTGAAGTTGTGCGCCAATGCCTTCCAATTGTCCCGACATATAGATGTCAAAGTTCTCCTTGTCTTTGGGAGGATAGTAGCCAGAATGAGGATCGAAAATATTAATGAGTGAGTTCATAAAGGCCGTGAATCGATCACTTTCTTCAATTTTTGCCAACCTCTTAAAATAACTGTCATATGTCTTAACCAGTTTCTTTCTGGCATTTATTTCAAGCTCCACGTAAGATTTTGTGGTGATTGTATCACTTTTCTCCTTAGCCTTTTCTTGTGCCTTCAATTTTTTATTGACATTTGAAAGAGTTTGATATTTCAAAGATCTTCGCCATGCATCTTTTCTCTCCTCTTTCGTTTTGGGATAACTGCGTTTTTCGAAATCCAGTTGAATGGTTTCCTCAATGGAATAATCAAAAGGTTTCTCTAATAAATTAGTATACAGATGGCTAACCTCTTCTATTCTCTTGGCAATGATATCGACAGCCAGATAAAAAAATGTCAAATCCCTGTTTCTTATTGCATCGTCAATTTTCGTCTCATATTTCTTGAGTTCTTCAATATCTTTTGCAAGAAGAAATCGCTTGTTCCTGTCGAGGGTCTTTAAAAAAATGCTGAACGTGTTTCGTGAAAATTCGTCGTTGAAAATTGCCGGCGAATAGTGCGCACGCTGCATTCCATCCATGATCATGTCGAACAGCAACTCGTTTTTTCCTTCATCTGGCGCGAGTGCTTTGGAAATTGAAGAAGTCGGAGCCAGTTTGTAGGAGGTACCAAAGATCAGGACTAAGAGTAAGCCAGCTACCAGATATAATTTTTTCAACATACTAATAATGTATTTGATTCAAATTTACGAAATACGGAGTACGAATTACGAATCTTTGCGAATTTACGAATAGCGCTGCATGAGTGACTGAGCCACCAATTCGTATATTCGTACCTGCCTCAGGCAGGTCAATCTCCTTATTCGTTGATCTTTAGGATGAATATGTCTGCTTATCCCCGTATTCAACTTCAATATTACTTTGAGTATTTAATTATCTTTGGATTTTTATTTCTTTCAGTTTCAGTTCAACGCTTATTTTGGAATGATTATTGGATGAACGGAGTAAACTAATTTTCAGAAACGATGAAAAAGTACAGATCATTATTATTGATAGGATTAGCTGGACTGGTTTTAAACGGCTGTTCGCCCAAAATACCATTTACCCAAACAATTAGAGAGCAATATAAACTCTCTGAAAACGACTTGAAAGCTCTGCAGTTTTACAACTCCCATGAAATAGTACTCAACAGAGCTCAAAGAAGCGCCCAGGAGCAAGAATTGGTAGAGGGAACACTTACCATAACAAACGATAGGTCATTAGAGCAAATTGTAATTAAGATAGGAACGCCTGGTGTAGTACTAAAAGTGCCAGGAACAACAACTCTGGGTGTTAGCTTTGAAGTGGGGGATGGAACAACATTGGTATTCGGAACATCTGCTAAGGGCGACAATGAGCGGTACAGCTTGATGGCGCCTGAATGGGAGAACAACAGGGGTAAAATACAATATGCCGGAAAAACCTATTACACTTCCAGGCGTAGCGGAGATACACACCTTCTTTTTAAGATGCAGCGATTGAGTAAATACATCAAGAAACAACGTGTTGTAAAAGGCCGAAAGATTTAATCTGCGAATTACGAATCTTTGCGAACCTGCCTGTCGGGCGCCTACGCTAAAGCTTCAGCGTCAGCGTGCAGACAGGTTTACTAATAGAGTAAGATGAGGAAATGGATAACCAATTCGTACATTCGTATCAATTCACAATTCGTTAACCCCAACCACTGTTAAACAAAGCTGTAATTAAAACATTAAATCAAACTCCAATTACTGACAATTATGAATAAAGAAAGAACAGAACAAATAAAGATTGCACTTCTCGCCATTATTGCGGTATTGCTAATTTATCAAACCGCCACTGATAATTCGGGCTCGTCAAAACCTGACAAGGCCGATATATCGTCAGCAGTTGTTGGAACACCTAATGTTCCGACAATTTCAACAGCCGCTCCGATTAATGTTCCGCCAAATCCGTCACCGGTTCCTGCGACACCTACCACAACGATGAGCTTCGTAGAACCCAACGCTGATTTGGGAAGTGTAAAAAAAGGGGCGGATAATACCCATACTTTCAAAGTAACCAATACAGGCACAATCCCTCTTACTTTTGGCAATGTAACAACGGATCAAGGATTGGTGCTTGTTTCAAAACCCAGCGAACCCGTTCCACCTGGCGGCACCTCAGAAATAGTCGTAAAGCTGGGACCCGATATTGAATTAGGAACAATTCAAAAGACAGTTCACATAGCATCAAATTCGGATCCGGCCCATTACCACTTAACCGTAAAGGCAGTTATAGAAGAATAAAACCCCAGTTTTTGAAGCGAACCCTGGCATTGGCAATTTTATCTTTTTCTCCCTTTGTTATGCTTGCACAGAATCAGGGGGCCTCTGACACTATTCAGCACGATACGAACAGCGTTCAAAAGCCGAATGTCTCTGTAAGTCCCGCTTCCAAAGAGAAAGAACTATTCCCGCAAGATGACGGGAAGGAAGTATTGGAAATGGAGGCCGACAGCATTTATTCCAAAAGCCTGAAGCCTGATGAAGCGAAGAAAATAGCAAAACCCAGGAAAAAGAAGGGTGTGAAAATTTCCAGTGTGGATTGTCCTGTTACATAATGGAAGTTTCAGCAACAATACTACTTTATTTTGATGACCCGGAGCTTTATCAGTCATCTGCAACTGTATTAGATATAAGGGAAAACGAGGATGGCGCAACTCAATTTATTCTCGATCAAACCATCTTTTATCCTCAGGGCGGCGGACAACCATTTGATTTGGGAACCATTCAAACTGAAAATTCTGTATTCGAAATTGAATCGGTGAGGTTTGCTGACGGTTGTGTATTGCACAATGGGAAATTTGTAGGTGGAAGCATGGGCGTTGACGAGGTGGTTGATCTTAAAATACATATAGAAAGACGAATTCTGAACGCCAGAAATCATACGGCCGGCCATTTGATTGATACGGCGATGGCCAATTGTAATTTCAATTTTACCCCCACAAAGGGATATCACTTTCCGGATAGCCCTTATGTAGAATATGAGGGAATGATTGAAGCAGATGATCGGGAAGACGCTGTGGAAAAATTGGACGCAGAACTCGCGAGGTTAATTTCAACAGGTGGAAAAGTGGAGTCATTGGTTGTGGATAGTTACTCGGATCTGAAAGACTATTGCAAATATGTCCCCACCTATGTTCCCAAGGACAAACCGGTGAGAGTGGTAACAGTTGCTGGTTTAGGCTGTCCATGTGGCGGAACGCACATTGGTGAGATATCGGATTTAATATCAGTAAAGGTATCCAAAATCAAATCTAAATCTGGAAATGTAAGAATAGGCTATCGAGTTGAGGGCTGAAACTTATTCTTGTCTCACCGCATCTTGAGAGCGATCTCGTTCAATCCAGAATTTGTAATCATCCCGCCCGGCATCATTGGTGAAGTGGACGGTTCTTAACCAATAATTGAGATTTGGGCTAACATCATTGTAGTTCACCTTGAATGAAATTTCTGTCCCCGGATTTTGAATCAATGACACGCTATACACAGTATCCTGCGGAATGCACTTTTCAAAGTAGTGAAGTGTCGCATTGAGTGTGTCAATCCACCTGCTATTTTTCCTGAGCCACTTCTTGGTTTGTGGATACAGTGTTCTTACGCTGTCAGGATTTCCAGTTCTCAGTGTATTGAATATATGAAGGGATATTTGCACTTTTTTACTTTCTTGCGGAAGAGTGGAGTAGGATTGAGCCACCAAGTGACATGGAGTGAGAGAGAACAGGAAAAAAGCAATAAAAAATTTGATGTGAGTGAATTATTAGATTTCCCTTAATGCTTAATCAACTGCCACTTAAGCGTTTGATTTGCTGTTGTTAACACAACAATGTAGTTCCCGGCTGGTAATCTTGCAGTGCTGATGTAAGTGAAATGCAGGCCTTTTTGCAAAGTGCCCAAATCCTTGGTTAAAACTATCTTTCCCAAAACATCGATTAACTCTATTGTAGATTCCAGTTGTTTGTAATTATAATGCTCTATGAGTATCTGGTCATTAAAGGGATTGGGGTAAATTCCAAACAATACGGTTTCATCAAAATTGTTTTGTTCTTCAATTCCTACGAAGCCAACAGGAATTAAAGGTGCATGAGGTTGCAATGGGCCGGGTTTTGACGAGGCAGTGCTGCTACCATTTAAAAATCTCTGCTGGTCATTCACGTACCAGGATTCAACATATTGGTCCTGGTACAGAGAGATTGCAACGGTGTCTACATAATACCAATCCGCCTGGGTTCTTGTTTTATTGATATCTAAAATGAGATAACCTTTCTCCTCCAGGTTCACGAATTTTACATGCGTGTTGTTGTCTTTAATAAAGGTTTCATCAACGGGAATGGGCAATGAGCTAAAGTCAAACGAAGCGGAAGTTATACTGGTAGTGACGAACTCCACACCAACAGAACCGGCTCCTGTTATCGGGTTGTAGTTTGTGTCTAATGGAATATCATTCGCCCACGAGGTATGTATGTCCCCGGTTAATACCACTACATTCTCAATGGATTTATTCATGATATCATTCAGTAATTTACTCCTTTCTGCCCGGTAACCGTCCCACTGATCCGGGTTTCCGATATATCTGACAAAGAAGAACTCACCCTCCATTGGCGCTATCATTACCTGCTGCCCGATGATTTTCCATTGTGCATTGGTGCTGTCCATGTTGTTGACCAGCCAATTGTACTGGTCCGCGCCAAGTAATGTCCTGTTGGTGTCATTAATTACCGGATCTGTAACCGGGACTAAAATGCCTCCGACTGGCTCATCGCGCCCTTCAAGCCTTGTATCAATCATGAGTAAATCCAAGAGGTTGCCGTAGCTTATCTTTCTATAGATCTGCTGATTATTATTGAGATTGGGAGGCCTAATAGGTAACCATTCAAAATATGCCTGTATGGCAGCAGATTTTCTGTCTGTCCAGTCGCCTTCAGTTAGTGAGTCATGATTTTCAGCTCCTCCCGTCCATGAGTTATTGGCGGTTTCATGGTCATCCCATACGTTGATCCATGGATACTGCTGATGTGCAAATCTCAAATCCGGATCCAGATGATACTGAGATTGCCGGGTTCTGTAATCAGTGAGTGTGAGGATTTCATTGGTCGGTTCATAGTCTCTGCCCGTAACGTTGCCAGTGTAACTTCCAGCTGCGTATTCATAGATGTAATCACCTAAGTGCAGAATGGCATCAACATCATTTCGGCTGGCTATTCTCTCGTAGGCATTGAAATAACCGTGCTCATAACTCGAGCATGAAACTACGGCAAACCGGACGCTGTCATTGTCCCCTGTAGGAGCGGTCTTGGTTCGGCCAATAAGCGAGTAGTACCCAAATGCATGAAAATCATAGTAATACCAGGTAGCCGGCTGTAATCCGGTTACATCCACTTTAACGGTATAGTCTACAGAATCGGTTGTGGTAACTGTTCCAGAATTAATTACCTGCGTAAAATTGGTATCCGTGGCTATTCGCCAGCTAACAGCAACGCTGCCCGTGGTATTGGTATCTGGAGTAACCCTGGTCCATATGATGACTCTGTCTGACAGTGGGTCCCCTGAAGCTACACCATGGTAAAATGGTTTATAAACAGGATCGAGGTTAATTCTGGATGCGGTGTTGAGCCACTCTTGTGATGTCGCGAATGACGCACAGAATAATGTGAACAATGTGACTAGAAATACTGTTTTCAGTGCTTGATTTTTCATTTGATAAAGATGTATGACAATTTCTATCTATTGCAAAAACGTTTTAAGCTGGTTGTAATAGGCCTCCTTATCTGATGAAAAAGTGTTGGATTTGTTCGCGTTTTTAACAACGTAAACGGTTGTTCTCGCTGGCCTTAGTTTATGCATGGCTTTTATCATCTTAGGGTTATATACCGGGTCCTTTGCACCGACGATATACAGTAACTTTGCATTTAACTTATCCAGGTCAGTTTCTGATTCAAGGTTGTATTTAGGTTCCATCTTGATCTTGTCATACGCCATTGGAAACATTACGTCTTCACCTGCGGCGCTCAGCGTTTTGCTCATCTCATCAAAATACGTGTATGGAGAATCCGCTATAACGTATCGTACCTTAAGGTCGTTGGCGCCAACACATATGGAAAGTCCTGCGCCGATACCCTGTCCATAAAAACTGACCTTGGCTATTTTGGGATAAGTGGAGCGCACAAATTTCAGCGCTCCCTGTAAGTCTTTTTCAAATTGAGTATGAATGAAAAACTTCTTTTTAACATCGAAGTCGCTGCTTTTTCCATAGCCTCTATAATCATAGGTTAATACGTGGAAACCCAGGGTTAAGAATTTACTGGCCATTTCAATTTGATCTGCCATGTTGCCGTCTCCATCATCACTTATGATGATAATTTTGTAAGAACTCTTTTTACTGACTGCGGGAAAATACCAACCGAACAGCTTTGCACCGTCCTCGGTAGGAATTGTGACCTCTTCAAACTTCAGGTCCACATCTTTAGGAGTTATTTCATATTCTCTGGCAGGATTTAATGCAAACACACTGCTGATAATGCAGGTGGATGCAATAAGTGACAATATTTTTTTCATCTATCGGGAATTTTATGGTTTGTGAATAGGTATGTAAAAATATAAAAAAAATGCACCGTTGAAGAATTCTCTACCTCATAATCGTGAGACACTCTACCGTGTTACAATCTCATGTCTCTGATCATCAGATCAGTAATTTGATCATAGGCAACGGCGTTGGGATGGCCATCACCGATGATGGATGTCTCATGGTTTAGAACAACAACATCTGAATAGTCATAAAACTCCAGGCCTCTTTCAGCGAGAATCTCTTTAAACAGTTTTTTATCATCGTCATTGATGAAATCCCAATCTCCCGGGTGAATAATGATAACAAACCTCTCCGTTCCAAAAGTCTTTTGGTAAAGTTCCCTTGATTTTAGAAAAATCTCAACTGTAAGTTCCATGTGCGCCCTGGAAGTGCCTATAGGAAAATTTAGATTAAAGTACTTTACAATGTTTGAGTGGTACACCAACTCATAAATACGGGAAGGAAAAAATCTGCCGTTTGCAAAGTTTCCTTTTCTCACGAGTTTATTATCTTCCATCGTGTAATAAGGCATTGTCCATCCCCAGTCCGAATAAGTGATCAGGTCACCGATTGCCCGGCGAATATGGCTCCAAAGAAATACATAAACCAGCAAGCCATCTTTTTCCGAGACTTGCTCGCTTAGGTCCCTCCATTCCATTCTTGCAAGCATGCCCTGGGGGCCCCAACCGGAGTTAGCATAGTTATATGCATTGTAGTCCTTTAACTTTTGCTGAAACTGATAGGGAAGAGTCTCGTCATCCTGAATACCATAGCCGTATGCGACCGAACCTCCGAAGAACAGCGCGAATTTACCTTTACTCTCATCTTTGTCAGGGGTTGTTCTCCTGTTCAAACCATCAATAGTATATCGAACGTGGTATACAGTATCTTGCCCATTCATTTTAGTCGCTGTTAACACAGAATCTCCCCATTGTACAAAACCCAAATGGGAGGATATATGATCTGCTGGCAATTCAGGTGTGTCGAATTCTTTAGCAATGAATATGGGCATGCCAAGCAAAAAATAACATGTGAATTCCAGCATGACAAACATCACTAGAGCAAGTATCAGGTTACCAAGGTAAACGAAGCGCCTCTTAATAACCCAAGAGAGCAGAGCAAGCAAGACGACGAACCACTGTAGAAAGCCGAGCATGGTGTTGGCGATGTGGTACACTTCATAGTTGTAAGCCTTGATACCTGACTTTAGAAAAGCCATGAGTGATACCAGAATGATGATGCCAATAGCATGCTTATATGGAAGCAATCTATTCTTCATCCTACTATTTAAACTTCAATTTTAACAGATTGATCTTTTGTTCTTTGCTTAAGTTCGCTATTTCCATATAAACTTGAGTATATAACACAATCCACAAGGGCAAACAAAGGATTACGAGCCGATCGCCCTGGGAGTAAGCGACTCCGCTGGAAAAAATGATATAGTAGAGCGGAATGGCGAGACACGAGATTAATATTAATTTTTTTCTGTCCTGTACCAGGCATCTTAACGAAATCAAGACTATTGGTATGAAGGACAATGAGTGTATCCAGCTGTAAACGTGATTGGCATTAGACATGAAGGTTTTGAGTATCGGATAATCGATGGGATAGTATAAATAAACGGCGCCTGAATTGATGTTCTGTTGGATATTCAACCAATAACGATCTATAAAAGCTCCAAAATTATTTCCTATGTAGTCAAGTATTTCATCTTTTGTATATGGTGTAATAGCCGTTCTTGCAACTTCAATATCCAAATTATTGATAACCGAATAAGTTTGAGCAAATAGATAATATTTGAAAGTTGTACCACCTATATCAGATACATTATATACATCGTATTTTGATATCATAATACCAAGCTGAATCACAAGTGGGATAAGTATCAAAAAAAGCTTTATCAATTGAGAGGGATGCCGCTTGTATTCAGCTATCATGTAAACCGGAAGCGCAATGATAATACACAGTAGAGCCAATATGAAAAAAACAGGCTTTACCAGGGCCAGTAACACCAGCATAAGCAACATTCCATGAAAAAGTGCAACGCGGTTTTCTCTGAAGTTTTTAGCTATTATGTAAGTGAACAGGCTGACCAAGAATATGGCAAGTGTTTCAGAGAGTGCGTGGTAAGTGAGTGAAAGGACTGAAATATTAAACGCACAAATCAAACCACCGAAGAGGGCGGCTTTGTTGTTAAACGTTATGCGTTGAATAGATAGATATATAAGATTTACTGATGCAAACCAAAATGCGGCCTGAATAACCCATACTGCCCATACGCCTCCGATGCTCATCAACACCTTGAGTAGGAGAGGATACAATATGGGGCGAATAGAAATGTAATCTGTATCAGCTCCACCAAACAACCAGTTAGCAACTTCTAAATATCCAACAGAATCTTCGGATACGAACATGATCTCCTTTGATGGAAATCCCATTCTCGCGACAACGATGATAAAAATGAGAAGTGCAATGAAGTTCAGGAGCCTCAATTGGTGATGTACTATTAGATTTCCGATGGATTTTGACAGCGCCATCACCTTGGAGGTTTATTCGATATCGAAGAAAATCATGCTTTCTATTGCTTTGGTTACTTCGGCCAGCTCCGATTCATCAATGGATTTTGGGTCCAGTTTATATTGACACCAAATTTCATATTTGTCAAAATAAAAAACCCAATTATACTCCTGTTCCCCGTCAAAAACACCTGAGCAAATAACCACCTCTACCTCATTTAATCGGGTTAGCCTGGCATTCTTAAACGTAGGTAACAGATCGAAGTAACTCGCCTTAGCATCAGCTTCTTTGAGAAACGGCCTGACATCGATATCAAAATCCCCCTTGTACTCACCTTTTTTCAGGTATTGTTCTCCCCATTTCCCTGTAACTTCTACAAACCAGGTGTCGGGAATTTTAATGTGATACAATCCGGTTGCTGAAGTGTAATCTTTGGTGTCATCGCCAATTCTTACCAGTAAGAAAAAGGCTATAAGTAGATACTTCATCTGAATAGTTCTTAATTATTATTAAACCTGCCTGCCTCTGCCGGACAGGTGGCTGTTAATGGTCAAACTCCTATGCAAAATTATGAATATATAGTAACACGTTGAGATAATATCTCATTAGTAGTTAACACCTTCTCAAGCTTAATAAGAGGTTAGCCACGAAGACTCTAAGGCTCGAAGCTCCACAAAGTTTTATCCTTTGTGATTTCTTTGTGTCTTCGCGCCTTGGTGGCATTTTTTGGATATATTAAAAATGTTTAAAGGGAAATTAGTGTTGCCCTTATTTTATGATGCACCTAAAAGGTCTGGCCTATTTTTTACATTTGCTGCATGTTCCAGCAATTCTACCCTATCTTCATTCTGCTCAAAAGACTTGGGGTAATTTTGTTTCTGTTTACCATCTGCCGAATTCTGTTTCTACTATTCTCGCTGGATTATTTTAATGCTGAAACGCCGGGGGGGTGGCTTTTCATCTTTGTACACGGTATTAGATTCGACATTTCCGCCATCTTATACCTCAACCTTCCTTTCATCTTTTTGCATATTCTTCCTTTGCGTTCAAGGTCAACTGCAGGATATCAAAAAGTGCTATTCATTCTATTCGCTGTGATGAACACGATATTACTATTTGCTAACCTGGCAGATATTACCTATTTCGATTTTACATTTAAAAGGTCTACTTCAGATTCACTGATCATGTTTGTTTTGGGAGGTGATTTTATTCATTTATTACCTGGGTTGATAGTTGATTTTTGGTATTTGATTTTTATATGGATAGCGCTGATTGTCACGGGCAATCGCCTGTATAGAACGATCAAAATGGATTGGGGCCAGATGGCAATGAAGAGATCTTTATTGGTCAATGGGATGGTCCTCGTGCTAGGGATTACGCTTGTAACAATTGGTGGCAGAGGGGGTTTGCAGTACAAGCCAATAGGAATCATTGACGCAGGTTCTAATATTTCATCTCAAAACATGGCCTTGGTTCTGAACACTCCGTTTTCGATAATCACAACTTATGGAAAGGAGGAGTTGAAGCCGCCGAATTACTTTAGTGAGCAGGAGCTAAATGCAATTTATTCTCCGGTAATTACACCTGATTCCAATGCTGTATTTGCAGATTCCGGCCATACCAATGTGGTGATAATTATTCTGGAGAGTTTTTCGAGCGAATACTCAGCTTTTTTTAACCACAATGAAGTTGGCTATACACCGTTTCTGGATTCTCTGGCGGCACTTTCTCTTTCCTTTGACTATTGCTTTGCCAACGGAAAGAAGTCTATTGAAGCTATCCCGGCAATACTGGCAAGCTTGCCAACGCTTATGAACAATCCATATATCACTTCAGTGTATGCAGGGAACAGACTGGAGGGATTGGCTGCATTGCTGGCAAAAAAGGGTTACTCAACTGCGTTTTATCACGGGGGTAATAATGGCACCATGGGATATGATGCCTTTTCAAGTGTGTCGGGATTTGAAAAATATATGGGAAGAACTGAATACAACAATGAACAGGACTACGACGGGGAATGGGGTATATACGATGAGGAGTTCTTTCAATATTTTTTAGAAAACATGAATGAACAGCATGAACCATTCTTCAATTGCTTTGCTACCTTGTCCTCTCATCATCCATATTCAATTCCGGATAGATATTTGGATAGGTTTGAAAAAGGCACGCAGGAAATTCACCAGAGTTTGCAGTACGCTGATTTTGCTTTGAAACGATTCTTTGAAGAGGCATCAAAAACTGATTGGTATGACAGGACCTTGTTTGTGCTGACTGCAGATCATACAGAGAATTCAAAAGACCCCTATTATTTAGGAAGGGCGGGGATGTATGATGTACCCTTGTTGTTTTTTAAACCCAATTCGGAATTAAAGGGAATGAGTTCGCGGGTTACCCAGCATATTGATATTATGCCGAGCATTCTGGATTACCTGGGATATGAGGAGGACTACGTGTGCTTTGGACAAAGCGTTTTCAACGACAAACAGGGATTTTCTGTAAATTTCTTGAGCGAAATATATCAGATATTCACAGGAGACTATTTATTGCAGTTCGATAGGGAGAAGAGCATGGCATTGTTTAATTACAAGATGGATATGATGCTCAAAAAGAATTTATTGGAAGATGAAGTGGAAAGGGTTGTAGAATTGGAAACCAAATTGAAAGCCATCATTCAATCGTACAATCAAAGGCTGACCGCAAACCAACTTACGGCAAATTGAAGGAGCGAATATGTTTCATATGTAATCCTATTTCAGGGTCTGCCATCGGGCGCTATTTCAGGAAAACAAAGTCTATGGACAAGAAGTTCATTGATAAATACCTGGATGCAGATCGCTATGACTATGAAATATATTTTACTGAGCATGAAGGGCATGCTACGGAGCTATGTGCCCGGGCTATAGAAGATGGTTTTGATATCATTGCTGCGGTAGGCGGAGACGGTACGCTGAATGAAGTGGCCAGGCTGCTGGTAAATACAGAGCTAAAATTTGCAATCATACCCGCTGGATCAGGGAATGGCTTCGCCCTGCACCTCGGTATTCCTCTTACATTGAAAGGCGCCTTGAATGTCATCAACCGGCATAAGGTTCTGTGCATTGACACGGTCTATGTATCTCCATATGGCTCGGCACAAAATCCTGAGAATCGTACGTTTTATATGTCGACTGCTGGAATGGGGTTTGATGCGGAGATGGCTTACCAATTCAAGACTGTAAAAAACCGTGGATTGTGGTCATATGTAAAATTGGTGATTCAGCATTTTTTCACCTATACGGCCAAGGAATACGAAGTTTATATTAACGAAGATAAGATTGTAATAGAGGCCTTTGCAATAACTGTGGCCAACTCTTCGCAATTTGGCAATAACGCTACCATCTCACCAAATGCCAAAGTCGACGATGGGTTGCTTGACGTTTGTATCTCCAGAAAATTCCCGCTTTACGCTTTACCAATGCTTGTGTACAGGTTTTTCAACGCGACAATTGATAAGAGCGGATATATCAAAGTTCATCTGGCAGAACGGGTTCGGGTTAAGATGGATTCTGACAGGATGCACTTCGACGGAGACTCAGGTCAAATATCGAACGACCTGCAATTTGTGATCAACAAGGCTTCATTAAATGTAATTACTACATAGCATGGGAAGGAAAAGTGGTGGCCTGGTTTATTCTACCAATCCAAACTTTAAATTGGACGAAGAAACTGATCTTACAGATGAAAGCCAATCAACTAAAGAAACGCTCTGGGTTCACTTTGAAAAGAAACACCGAGCAGGTAAAAAGGTAACGTTGGTCTCTGGATTTAAAGGAACCATGGATCAAATGAAAGATCTGGGAAAACTGCTCAAGCAAAAATGTGGAGTGGGGGGCAGCGTAAAAGATGCTGAGATCCTCATTCAAGGGAATTTGGTGGAGAAGGTGAGGGATATTTTAAAAGCGGAAGGTTACGCAGTGAAAGGATAGTTGATTTGGACACTTCGTCGGCTCTCTTCGGCTCCGCTCAGCCAGCAACTCAGTGTCCGTTATTGTGGATCCTAGCCCAAGGTTGCTGAGCGGAGTCGAAGCAACCGCAATGAGAGCCGAAGGGTACATTGGAGAATCCAATTTATCTTCCAAGAACCTCTTCATACAACTTCTCATACAGCGGAAGTATCTTATCAATATCAAATTTCCTGGAATGTTTCCGTGCTCTCTCTTTAAATTCTTTTAACGTTTCTTCATCTTTCAGGATTGTCAAAGCGTTCTTTGCCATGTCATCAACATCTCCAACATCGCTCAAAAACCCTGTTTCACCATGAATATTTACCTCTGGTAATCCCCCAGTATTCGTAGAGATAACAGGAACACCAGATGCGAAAGCTTCCAATGCAGCAAGTCCAAAGCTCTCGGTTTCAGAGGGGAGTATGAACAAGTCGGCAGCTGAAAGTATGGAGATGGTTTCGGTCAACTTGCCCAGGCAAATCACATCGTCTTCGCAACCTTCCTGCCTGCACATCTCTTCAATCTTATGTCTTTCAGGGCCATCGCCTACTAAAATCAATTTTGAATTTATCTCTTTTCTTATGATTAGGTAAATTTTCAGTACATCTTCAACGCGCTTTACTTTCCTGAAGTTGGAAATGTGCATAATAATCTTTTCACCGTTAGGAGCGTACATCGACCTGAGTCTCTCATTTTGAGTCTCGGGGTAATTCTCAGAACAAATAAAGTTTGGTATGACGTCGATGTCTTTTTTAACCACGAAATGCATCAACGTATCTTTTCTCAAACTCTCAGAAACTGCTGTTATTTTATCTGATTGGTTCATGGCAAATGTGATCACCTCTTTATAGGATGGGTCTTTTCCAATAAGTGTGATATCTGTACCATGCAGCGTGGTGATATATGGCAGTGACTTCCCGCTTTCCGCCAGAATCTGCTTCGCCGTGTAGGCAGCTGATGCATGAGGAATTGCGTAGTGCACGTGAATCACATCCAGGTTCTCATGGAGGGCTACATCCACCATCTTGTTGGTTAAGGAGAGTTCATAGGGTGCATAATCGAATAGATCATAATCAGAAATGCGCACTTCGTGGTAGTACACATTTGCGAGCACAGTATCTAACCGGAAAGGCATCTTGTAGGTGATGAAATGAATGTTGTGGCCCTTTTCAGCAAGGGCCTTACCCAGTTCTGTGGCTACAACGCCACTACCTCCGAATGTTGGATAACAAACTATACCGATGTTCATTATAGATTGATGATTATAGATTAACGATTAACGAAGTTACGAATTGCTAAATGGTCATTGTGAAGCCGATATCTCTTTAGTTGCGCTTTTCTTCATCATTCTCTTTTTTAACCCCTCTTCAAAAAAGGAATGCAAAGGAAAAATCATGGCAGCGAGTAATGCATTAAAGGCCAGCTTAATCGCCGGGGCACCTGAGCTGTATTGCTCGATATACGGGTCAAGTAGTACTAGCGTAAACTCGAAGAACAACAAGAACGTGAAAAAGATAAGGCCTTCTGCCAGCCTGATTGATATGCGTAGTTTTCCCAGTACAATGAGTCCCGCTCCAAGCAAGACCAGAAAAATCAGAATTCCTGAATATTGCAGGTTATTTCTTCTGCTCGTCTGTTCATTCTCCAATTTCAATTCTTCAATCTCTAATCGTACGCGTTCTGCCTCAGCTTTTTCGAACTCGTATGTTGCTTCTAGCTTACCGATTTCTTTTGATTTCTCCTCGTTAAAAAGTGAGTCCTTCACCTGAGAATAAAGCTTTAAATACTGATGCGCTTGTTCAAAATCATGCTGGCCGGCATAAATTTTATTCAAAAGATCATAGGCCTTTTTCACTTCTATGCTCAAGCTAATTTCAATTGAAGTTTCCAGCCCCCTTAGAGCGTATGCGAGCGCCTCTTCCAGGTCTCCCTGGTTATAATAACTTATGCTGAGGTTGTTCAAGTTTTTTGCAATTCCTCTCCTCAGCCCAATTTTTTCATTAATCTTTAGCGATTTGAAGTAGTATTCTATGGCTTTTTGTGATTCTCCTAAGTCATCGTAAACATTGCCCAAGTTCATCAGCGTCTGGGCAATTCCTTGCTGATTGTTCATTTCTTTATTCATGGCCAAGGACTGTAAATGGAACTCAATAGCCTGTTCGTATTTTTTCTGAGTGTTGTAAATGATTCCTATGTTGTTTAAGATGGTGGATATTCCATTCTTATTCCCCAGCTCCCTGAATTTTTCAAGAGATTTTAAAAAATATTCCAGGGATTTATCAAGATCTTGCTGGTTCATATATGCAACCCCCAGGTTATTAAAACTTTTTGCTATTCCGGCTTTCGCTGCCTTATCTTCAGGATCATCCAGCGCCAATTCTTCAAAAATCCGCAATGAGGCTAAATAGTTTTCAATAGCCTTATGGTAGATTCCTTTTCTGCCGTAAATGATTCCGAGCCCGTTTAGGGATTTGGAGACACCTGATAAGTCTCCCATTTTTTCTCCCATTTCAAGAGATATCCCAAACTGGTCAATTGCTTTGTTATAATTACCAAGACTTGCATGAGCAATTCCAATGCTGAATGCATGGCTGGCTATATTTTTTATCGTTCTTTCGTGACTCTTCTCATCGATTTTGCCAAGGTATGTTTGGCTAACTGTTATCGCACGCTGATAATAAATGATGGCAGTATCCGGATTAGAATTTAGATATGACTGGGCGATCGCATCTAATACTTTTGCTCTGGTGGTATCGTGTATTTCAGAATTCAGAATTGTGGTAAGTGAATCTTTCTGAGCATAACCTGGCAATTGTTGTGCAAAGGTCAGGATGAAGGCCAACGCTATGTACTGTAGGTTTTTCAGTTTTCGCTTATTTCAATTGCATTGTATATCGCTTGCATTATTTCTGTTCTAACATTCATCCTCACCAATTTTTTGTTCTCAACGTCAGGATGAATGCGGTTTGAGAGAAAGACGTACACCACCTCTTTGTCGGGATCGGCCCAAATTAAAGTTCCGGTAAACCCGCTATGCCCAAAGCTCTTCTGTGAAATACACTGGCAAGTCGGGCCATCTTTAGTATAATCCATTTCCGGCTTGTCAAATCCAGCTCCACGCCTGTTGTCTTTCTCGTCATCATCGCAAAACTGGCATTTGCTGTATAAGTCTATGACCTCCTCATTCAAATATCTTCTTCCTCCATATTCACCTCCATTTAGCAACATCTGCATGAAAATTCCCAAGTCATTGGCATTCGAGAACAATCCCGCATGGCCGCCAACTCCTCCCATCATGGCTGCACCTGGGTCGTGAACAGTACCGTGAACCAATTGTCTTCTAAAGATCTTATCATCCTCAGTGGGCACGATACGGGCCAAATCAAATCGATTTTGAGGATTATAGCCCAATGTGTGAAGTCCTAGTGGAGCGTAGAAGTTCTCGTTCACATAAACATCGAGAGAAGTTTCTGTTAGTTTTTCTATAATCTTAAGCATGAAATAATAACCCAGGTCACTGTACAAATATTCCTTTTCTTTTTCCACCTTTTCCCTGAGTATATAGTCATAAATAGAATCTGTGTAAGAAGCAATCAGGAATAGGTTTTTGGCCACTTTGATAGGGTGCTCGTCTGTTTGAGTAGTAGAATACATGCCATCCTTGTATTTCGCGCCTTTTGTAATGAACTCCTTTTTTCTCATGCTGTATCTTACATTGTCCATGGTATTGATCCAGAAGGGTACCCACGATTCGAGACCTGAATGATGGGTGAGTACATCCTGAATCACAAGATCCCGTTCATCTGCTGTGTCTAATTCAGGGAGATAATGTCCCAGCGTATTGTCCATGGAGAACTTCCCTTCCCCTTGCAGTTTCATGAGCGATGACGTGGAAGCAAGTATCTTGGTCAGAGAAGCGAGATCATAAAGGTCAGAATTGAGAACAGGTTTTTTTTCATCATAAGTGTGGTGTCCAAAGGCCTTCTGGTAAATGACTTTCCCTTGTATAGCTACCATTACCTGACAGCCCGGAGTAGCTTCTGATTTAATGGCTCTTGCTACCAATGTATCAATTGAATCCAATTTGGCCGAGTTAATGCCCAACTCTTCAGGAATCGTGTATTTTAACCTGGTAGCCTTTGTATCGATTCCCAGTCCGAAAGGAAATGCGTCTGAAATACTAATCGGAAGCTTACCACTAGCTGAAATGCCGCCAAACAACAGCTGCGCAGAGAGTTCTTGCTCAATCCTGTTGTTGCTATAGGAAATGAGGATGCCATTTAGATTCTGTAACGAATGAAGGGATGACAGTCCGTATGGACTCGAAAATGAGGTGAGTATTACCTTTGTTTGTTTACTTAGCTCTCTCAACACGTCATCACACTGATCACTGATACCGAAATTCCTTCGGGGGCTATTCGTGTTGCTGTGAATGCCTACCAGAACCAGGTCGTAAGGAGACAGCTTTCTCAGTGATGCGGCCATTTCATCGAAGGTAGGTTTTAATGAAAGGTTGAAATGGTCTATCGGGGCATAGTTGTTTAGCATTTGCTGAAAATAACTTTCTCCTGGCCCCTTGTGGCCAATAGATAAGGATGCAATCCGCTTTTTATCGAGTTCTTTGATCGGGATAATCTCATTCTTATTTTGAATCAAAGTCAGCGATGATTCTATTAGATTTCTTTTGAGAACCAGCGCATTTACGTTGTTTAAGTTATTGATTAGATTATATATGTTAAGTTCTTTATAATCATCTAGTTGCATCCATTTTTTAGCCTTTAAAATATTCAGGCATCTCGCATCAATCTCAGCTTGGCTTATTTGGCCCTTTTCCATGGCTTTTACAATCTTTTCGATGGCAAGGGGAACGTTCTCAGCAAAGAGCAAGACATCGTTTCCTGCAATCAGGGCACGAACATCAACTTCACCGGGTTTAAAGTATTTACTTACGCCACGCATATTGAGTGCATCGGTAAATATCAGGCCGTCAAAACCAAGTGAATCCCTCAACAGATGGGTTACTATGTTCTTAGATAATGTAGAGGCTATATTCTTCTTCTTCTCATAAGCCGGAACATAGAGGTGGGCGATCATTATGCTCCCCAATCCTTGCTTTATCAGTTGTTTAAAGGGGTATAGCTCAAGGCTATCAAGTCTTTTGTGCGGATGAGAGATAACAGGTAGCGCCATGTGCGAATCAGTATCTGTATCGCCATGGCCGGGAAAGTGCTTGGCATTGGCCAATACATGATTGTCCTGCAGTCCCTTCATGTACGCAATACCCTTAGCCGCCACATTTTCCCGGTTTTCCCCGAATGAACGATAGTTGATCACCGGATTGTTAGGATTGTTATTTACATCCACTACAGGAGCAAAATTGATATGAATGCCCATCAATCGAGATTGCCGTGCGATTTCTGCACCCATATCGTATATCAGCTTGTTATCCTGGATAGCGCCCAGGGCCATTTGATAAGGAAACTTGGTCGTACTGTCCAATCGCATTCCCAGCCCCCATTCTGCGTCCATGGCGATCATAAGCGGTATATTGGAAATGGATTGGTAAAGATTCGTGAGCCTGGCTTCCCTGACAGGACCTCCCTGGAAGAAGATCAGGCCACCTATGCCATAATCAACGATTAGCTTCGATATGAACTTAACGTGCTGTTGATCCCGATTGGAGTAGGCTGCAACCATAAAAAGCTGAGCTATACGTTGCTCAGGCGATAATGATGCCAAAATTGAATCCGCCCATTCGTGCTCACAGCATAAATAGGGTGGGCTCAGTTTATCTGAAGACAGGTCCTTATCATTCTTGTTAAGGAAACTGCTAAATATTATAAAAAGTAAGGAGAGTAATAATGGTCTGGCCAACTTGCTTGAATATTTATTGACTTAAATTTTAATTCCAATAACGCAGATGTCATCCGTTTGTTCTATAACCCCATCATCTGACTGACTCCACGCTGTTAATTCATCGTTGAGAATATCGTGTTGTTTCGACATGGGCTTTTTACTTGTTTTCAACAACAACTCCTTAAATTGAGAGTACATGTACTTTTTCTGAGAAGGGCCGCCAAATTGATCGTAAAAACCATCCGTATAAAGATAAATAGTGTCACCATCTTTTAGCTCAAAGGATTGCTCATGGAATTTTTTTGGTTTCCCTTCGAAAAACGCTCCCAACGGAAACTTGTCTGGTTTAAGTTCAAAGAGTTTCCCTTTTCTTACAACGGAAATTGGGTTATTGGCGCCTGCATATCGCAGTTCTTTCTTTTTCAAATTGATTGTACAACATACAGCATCCATACCATCACGGATCTTGCCCTCTCCAGATATTGCATTCAACGATTTGTGGAGTTCTGAGTTAACATAGTTCAGAATATCAGCGGGCATGTCATGTCCATTTTCATTCACAGCCTGACTAATGAGGTTAAAACCAATCATGCTGATAAATGCTGCCGGTACTCCGTGGCCCGTGCAGTCTGCCAGTGTCAGAATAAGGTAATCTCCGGATTTTTTTAACCAATAGAAATCTCCACTTACAATATCCTTGGGTTTGAATAGCACAAAAGATTCCTTTACATTTTGAGCCAGTGTTTCGGCCCTGGGGAATATGGCATCTTGTATCTTTTTTGCATATTCAATGCTATAGGTGATATCCTTATTCTTTTCGATAAGGGATATATTGGTTTCTTTAACTTGTTCCTGAAGCTGATTTTGGAACAGTGATATGGCAATTCCCTTTGCAATTTCTTCTACCATTTCTATGAGTTCTGTCGTGAAATAGTTCTTGTTTTCAGAACAAATATTAACAGAACCCAGCAGTTCATTGTTTGCTACCAGCGGAACGAGTAGGTAAGATTTTATCCCTTCCTTCACCAGTTCTTTGTCTGATCCTGACAATTCTTTCTTTTTGGTCAGGTCCTGCACCAAATAGTTCTTGAGCTTTTTGAGATGCACCACTCCATGAAAATCCGACATTGGAAGGACGATGCCCTCTTTTAAGATGCTGTCAGGATTGGATGAAACCGAGAATGGAGAGAATGTATCATTTTCAAAGTTAAAAATTACCATACTCACCCTTGAAATATCCAGAACTTCATAGAGTTTCTTAATGGTGAAATCGATGGTTTCCGAAAAGCTTGACGCACTGATAATGACTTGGTCTATTGCATTTACGAGCTTCAAACGTTTGGCAAGTGTCTTTAGCTTTTCCTCATACCTTTTTTGCTCGGATATCTCTGCACCTATATTGATGTACTGCTCTACCTCGCCTTTCTTATTCAAAATGGGAGTCACATTGAGTGATAGCCACACAGGCTGTCCTAACTTGTGATAATTGAGCACGTCCGTACGAAAGGAAATTTTTCTTTTCTTCCTATCTTCAATCAGCTTAATTGTTTCCGGATCTGTATTGGGCCCACGCAATACTTCACCCGGGGTCTTCCCCTTAATTTCTTCTAATGTATAACCGAGAAGCCGTGTAAAACCTTCGTTAACCCACTCAATTTTATCGTCTTTATCAGTTAAGATTACGAAATTGTCCGTTTTGCTGGCTATGAACGAAAGTTTCCGGATCTCTTCTTCCTGTTCCTTTTTGGCGGTAATATCGTTTCCTACGGTGATGTATTTTTCAACATTTCCATGCTCATCAATTACCGGGCTCACATTAAGGGACAGCCAAATTTTGCTGCCATCTTTACGATAATTCAAAATCTCATCACTAAAAGGATCTATGCCAGTTTTAGAATCGTCAATCCTTCTGCCGGTAACCAGATCAGTATCTTCACCTCGAAGAAATTCATAGGGAGCCCGGCCTTTTATTTCATCGAGCTGATACCCTGTTATTGTCGCAAATCTTTCATTAACCCATTCGATCTTATCATCATTGTCTGTGATAATCACATAGTTGTCGGTCTTGCTCGCTACCAGGGATAATTTTTCGAGTTCTTTGTTTATTTCCTGTTTTTCTCGATAACGTATGTAAATGAATACAGTTAGGATCACGACCAGCAATAAAACGATTATCAAGAAATTTCGGAATACTCTTTGCTCACTGGCCTCGAGATTGCTGATCACACTCTCCTTCGACAATTGTTCAATCTGATTTTCTTTGGATTCATTTTCCAATTTAGCTTGCATCTCTGTCAATTTTAGGCTGGATTCCTCATCGAGCAAGCTATCTTTCATCTGATAATGCAACTGATGATACTGCAGAGACTTTTTAAAATCTCTTGTCAATTCGTAAATAATCGATAATTGCTGGTAGGCATTCCTGATTTCATTCATGCCACCAATTTCCTTGGCCATCGTCAACGCTTTCTTATAAAATCTTAATGCCAAATGATTTTTGCCCTGTCGATGATGAACATCGGCAATATCAGAATAAGCTATACTCATTCCTTTTTTGTCCTCAAGACTATCGAAGACCGCAAGGCTCATGAGGTAATAGTCGAGGGCAGTATTGTAGTCTTCAGGATTTTCCGTTAGTTCGGCCCTGAACTTGTATACCGTACCAATGTTGCCCAGGCTTCTGGCAATTGATCGGGGTTCTCCGAGCTTTTGTTTTAATTCCAGTGCTTTTAACAGATAGTCAATTGCATTTCCGAGATTTTCCGGATCATTGGACCTATCCACCTGGTTGATGTAAAGCAGCCCAATGTTATTGAGGCTTCCGGCAATTCCGGGTTGATCCTCAATCTCTTCACGAAGTTTCAAGGCTCTTTTATAATATTTCAGTGTCTCGTGGAAATTACCCTGATAGTAATATATGACGCCAATATTATTGAGGCTGGTGGCGATTCGCTGTTTATCATTTAGAGCTTCGTTAAGACGAAGCGCCTTAATATAATATTCCAGTGCCTTATCATAATTCCCCTGGTAATCATACGCAACGCCTATGTTATTCAAACTGGTAGCCTTCGCCCTTTTGAGTACCAAGGCTTCTCCAACACTGCTCGCGGCGTTCAAATATTCATTGGCCAGCAACAGAGCACGTTTACCGTAGAGGATGGCCTTGGCAGTGTTGGTATTCTTGTATTCCCAAGACAATTCATTCAGAATAATTAAATGCGTGGTATCCAGCTTTGTCTGGTCCTTGTATTTCGGAATTAATGACTCAAGTGAATCTATTTTATTCGTTGCAACACCATCAGAATATAGACCCAAAGTTAAGATGGTAACTATAACAAGGAAGGCAATTTGGGTTCTTCTACTGTTCAATTCTTGTATTTTATAAAAGGTGAGACTGAAATTATTAATTTTAGCACTAATCTCTATTTCTTTGTGTTTGCACTTCTTCAATTAGCGTTATTTTTCAGATACAATAAATAGATAAATACGCGTTCTATCTTTTTGAAAATTGATAATCCTTTAACACCTTTGAATTAAGTGAAACCATTTCTCACCCTTTTAATTGTAGCTTGTTTAAGCTGCACAGCTAATACTTCTTTTTCACAAATCAATCCTGAATCAATAACCATTGCCAGAGATAAATGGGGCGTTCCCCATATTTATGCACCTAAAGATGAAGAGGTAGCTTACGGTTTGGCGTGGGCCACGTGTGAAGATAATTTTCATGATATGCAGGAGAATATTTTACCTGTAAGAAAGAGAATGGGAGAGTACAAGGGAAAGGATGGAGCGATAATAGACGTTTTTGGTCATCTGATGGGCGTAGATGAATTGGTCGATAGGGACTACGACAAGAGTTTCTCGGACAAGTTCAAATTGGTTCTGGAAGGATATTGTGCGGGAGCGAATTCATATGCGGAAAAGCATCCGAAAGAGATACTGTTAAAAGGTATTTTTCCTATCACTCCCAAGGACATGATCAAGGCCTATACTTTCTCCCTGGCGTTTATGACGCATGTCCATTACGATTTCTACAGAATATTCAAAGGCCACATGAAAAATTATGAGGTAGAGTACGGTATCGGTTCAAATGGCATGGCGGTAAGCAGCTCCAGGACAAAGGATGGGAAAACATACCTGGCCATCAACTCTCATCAGCCCTTGGAGGGCCCCTTTGCATGGTATGAAGCGCACCTGATGAGTGATGAAGGGCTCAATATTTTAGGTGCCAATTTTCCGGGTGGTGTCGGAATCATGGTTGGCGTCAATGAAAACCTCGGCTGGGGCCACACCTTGAATTACCCTGATTTGGATGACGTTTATAAACTCACCATGCATGAAACAGATAAGTTGAAATACAAGTTCGATGGCAAGTGGGAAACGCTGGAAGAGCGACCCATAAAGATGAAAGTAAAAGTGCTTGGCTTTCTGAAAATTAAGGTTAAGCAGAAATTCTACTGGAGCAAGTACGGCACGACGATAAAGACAGATGATGGTTTTTATTCAGTGAGGTTTCCCGCCAATATGGATATTCGTGCTGCTGAACAATGGTATCGCATGAACAAAGCAAAAAATTTCAAAGAGTTTAGCGAAGCATTGGATATGCAGGCCTTTCCAGGTATCAACATTGTATATGCAGATCGTGAGGACAATATTTACTATCTCTGCAATGGATTATTCCCTTACAGAAATCCTGAATATGATTGGACAAAAGTATTGCCTGGTGATACATCAGCTACCCTGTGGGAGCCCAAATGGCATCCAAGAGAAGACTTGCCTCAAGTACTGAATCCAGAGTGCGGTTACCTGGTAAACACCAACAATACTCCGTTCAATGTTACCTGTCCGGAGAACAACCTCGACCCTGGAAAGTTCGACAAAACCATGGGCTTCCTTACTGATGATAACAACCGAAGTTTGCGCTACCATGCGCTAATAGCCAATTACGACAAGCTCAGCTATGATGATTTCAAAGACATCAAATACGATTTAAAGTTTGCCACGCCTGCCCATAATAACTTTATGCTCGGTATCGAAAAATTACTGACGTTGGATCCCACTAAATTCCCTGAGCTGGAAGAGGAGATTACCATGCTGCGGAATTGGGACAGAAGCACCGATATCAAGAGTGAACCAGCTTCTTTGGCCGTGCTGGCCATAAAATGGCTTGTTGATGAGATGTTCAGGCGTGGGCAGCTGCCAGGTATCTCTCAGCTGGATGAGGCCATTGTGGTGGAAGCTTTGACATTTGCCCAGAAGCACTTAAAGAAATATTTCAAGTCAGTGCATGTTCCGTTAGGAGATATGCAGCGTCATATTCGCGGGGATGTTTCACTTCCAGTAGGCGGTGGGCCTGATATTCTTGCGGCTATGCACGTCGACCACCACAAAAAGGGAATCTTAAAGTCACGACACGGTGATTCTTACATCGCGCTGGTGAGATTCAGCAAAGATGGTGTAGAAATAGAGACTGTGAACGCCTATGGAGCTTCGAATAAAAAAGATAGCCCGCACTATACAGACCAGATGGAAATGTATGTTAATCAGCGTACCAAAACGATGACGCTCGATAAGGAAAAGGTAATGGCTGAGGCTGTTAGGAAATACCACCCACAATAATAACGTCATGGCGAGGAGCAAAGCGACGAAGCAATCTCCCGTTATTAACCACAACAATTGTTAAATGAAACTCCTGAATTCATATTTAACACTGATCGTTCTTGCTTGGTTTATAAGCAGTTCTGTCTTGGCCCAATCTGATTTGGGCGATGGAATATTCGCTGAGATAACAACCTCAAAAGGTGTCATAGTTATTTCATTGGAATTTGAAAAAGTACCCATGACCGTTGCCAACTTCGTTGGTTTAGCAGAGGGTACGATGAGTAACACATTCAGGGAAAAGGGCAAACCATTTTACGACGGTCTTATTTTTCATCGGGTAATTGCAGACGGAATCATACAGGGAGGTGATCCGGAGGGAACTGGGTTCGGCAATGGTGGATATTATTTCAAGGATGAGTTTGTAAAAGGCTTGAAGCACGACAGGCCCGGAACCTTATCCATGGCCAATGCAGGTAAGAGCACCAATGGAAGTCAGTTTTTTATTACGCACAAGGCTATTCCCAAATTGGATAAAAAGCATACCGTTTTCGGTTATGTAGTTTCTGGGCTGGAAGTGGTAAATGTTATTGCAAGGGGCGATGTGATCAAGACCATTAGAATTATCAGAAACGGAGCTGCAGCCAAGGCTTTCGATGCCAGCTTGCATTTCACTGCTAAAGATCGAATTAAGGTGAAGTAGTCTTATACCCTGCTGAGTTGCAGACAACCAAAGACTGTTCTAATTCGTATCTTAGATATATGCTACCTTCTTTAAATAGGATTTTATTTGTTCTTTCCCCGATGTTACTTATTCGCAGTTCCAAAAAGGCTCGGTGGACATTTATGAAACTATTTTTGCCAATCATACTTTTCATTTTACCTCTTTCATCGTTCTCACAAAGCGACACAACATCTATCTTGGTATTTAAAATAGACCCTGTGTTGATGATTACAAAAATGGAACTTGGAGGAATATTCGAATTGCATTTAAGCAAGCGTTTTTCAATAGAGGCAGGTGGTGGTGTACACGTACCTGTTAAAGTTGATCCAATCTGGAATGCGGAGGGTTATACGATTAGAACAGGCATGCGCTTTTATTCTTCAAAATCAAGCTTCTATGTTAATCCTGTGTTTTTTTACAGGTACAACGTGTATCATAACCGATCGTATTCTTGGGATAAGAATAGTGAGTTAAGCGAAATACTGGAAACGCGTGATTTTCCTACACCAAGTGCAGCATCAGAATGTTGGTTTGAGGTGAGGGCAAATGAAGTGAAACAAGTTTATGCTGTTCAGGTAATTATAGGATGGGAATATCTATTGTTGGAAAAATTTCCATTCGAACTTTTTATTGGAATTGGAGGCCGATATAAACACAGAGAATTAGAACTTACAAATTATCGCAGCGGAAATTGTTCTGGGGGAATACCAGGCAATACTAGTCGTATAAGAGAAACATATGATACTTATTTACCCAGTATACTAGGCGGTTTTCAAATAGGCTTGCCCATAATTAAGAGAAAATATTAGCCGGAATTTTAAATCTCAGTCATTATGGTTCTCCTTATAAGATGTCCATTATCTTCTTTGATATCTTTTCTAATAAATCTAATTTTAGCCACCACAATTACTACGCGATTACCGAAGTACAGAAAGTCGTATTGACATGGCAATAAAATACAATCGTGCTAAGCTAACCGACGATTTTCTAATCCAGCTTTTTACAAGTATTCTCAAGCCTCGGATGATCGAGGAGAAAATGCTCCTTCTCCTCAGGCAGGGGAAGATATCCAAGTGGTTTTCAGGTATTGGGCAGGAGGCTATTTCAGTAGGTGCCGTTATGGCCATGAATAGTGACGATTACCTGCTTCCCATGCACAGAAATCTCGGTATGTTCACAGTGAGAGAAGTTCCACTTGACAGACTATTCGCCCAATTTCAAGGTAAGGCGGGAGGCTTTACCAAAGGAAGAGACCGGTCATTCCACTTTGGAAGTATCGAACATCATATTGTGGGTATGATCTCGCACCTCGGTTCCCAAATGGGTGTTGCTGATGGTGTAGCCTTGGGTGACCTACTGACCAAGAATAAAAAAGTAACCTTGGTTGTCACCGGGGATGGAGGCAGCAGCCAGGGCGAATTTCATGAAGCTATCAATGTTGCAGCCGTTTGGAACCTGCCCATGATTTTTCTCATCGAGAACAATGGTTACGGGTTGTCCACGCCTTCTAAAGAGCAATTCAAATTCAAAAGCTTTGTAGACAAAGCAAAGGGATACGGAATAAGCGCTGTACAAGTAGATGGTAACAATGTGATAGATGTGTATAACACAGTTCGTGAAATAACAGAAAAGATCAGAAAGAAGCCGCAGCCTATTCTGTTGGAGTGCATGACCTTTCGAATGCGCGGCCACGAGGAAGCATCTGGTACCAAATACATTCCTCAAGAACTCTTCACTGAATGGGCAAAGAAAGACCCGGTAGAGAATTTTGAGAAATACCTGATCAAAGAAAAGGTTTTAAACAAGAAATCACTGGAGGGAATAAGAAAGAAAATCGCCAAAGAGATTGAGGATGGTTTGAAGATTGCATTCGCGGAAAAAGCTGTCTTTGCCAATTCACAAACAGAATACGATGATCTTTTCCAGAAGCATGAATTTTCTGTTACCGAGCCAGCTTCTGATAAAGTTTCCGAATTGCGCCTGGTAGACGCTGTAAAGGAAGGCCTTTACCAATCATTGGAGAAATATGATAATCTAATTGTATTAGGCCAGGATATCGCTGAATATGGCGGGGTTTTCAAGGTGACAGAGGGATTTTTAGAGAAGTTTGGTGCCGATCGAATCAGAAACACACCCCTTTGCGAATCGGCTATTGTCGGAGCCACATTGGGATTGTCAATTAACGGGTACAAGTCTGTTATGGAAATGCAATTTGCGGATTTTGTTACCTGCGGATTCAACCAGATAATCAACAACCTGGCAAAAGTACACTGGCGGTGGAAGCAAAACGCAGATGTGGTAATACGCATGCCAACAGGTGCCGGTGTGAATGCAGGTCCATTTCATTCTCAGTCCAACGAAGCCTGGTTTTTTCACACACCCGGACTAAAAGTAGTGTACCCGGCATTTCCGTATGATGCGAAAGGACTGTTAGCGGCGAGCATTGAAGATCCCAATCCGGTGATGTTCTTTGAGCACAAGGCATTGTATCGAAGTATAAGGGGTGACGTGCCAAATGATTATTACACCTTGCCGATTGGTAAAGCATCTTTGGTAAGAGAAGGAAGCGATGTATCGATTATCACTTACGGTAGTGGAGTTCATTGGGCCCTGGAGGAACTTGTACAGAGTCCGGATATTTCAGCTGATCTGATTGACCTTCGCACTCTTATGCCCTTTGACAGGGAGGCGATTGTGGCTTCTGTAAAAAAGACAGGCCGGGTAATTATTCTGCATGAGGACACTCTTATTGGTGGAATAGGAGGAGAGCTCGCTTCCTTTATTTATGAAGAGTGCTTTGAATTTTTAGATGCTCCGGTCATGCGTTCGGCGAGCCTGGATACGCCAGTTCCATTTACCGATACATTAGAGTCAAATTTCCTTCCACAGGGTAGGTTTAAAGAACAACTGAGAGGACTTCTAAATTATTGAATGGCGTATATGTATTGCACTTATTTACTTAGAAAGGAAATAGATTTCCCCACGGAAGGTATAAGGTAGAAAGTATAAGGTATTCGTCCTTCTACTTTCTACTTTTTACTGAACACCCAATATTACACCGGGAAAGTCAAACAAGTAAATAAACTATTGATTATTCAAAAGTACACTGATCCTGCGGAGGCCATCCTGGTTCTTGGTATCCAATAGGGCGCCTTTTATTCGTTCCTTTTCCTTATTGGTCAAATGCCAGCTGAGGGAAATTTTATCATCGTAATACAACTTTAGCTCAAAGTCAATTACCTCTATCGAACCATTGTACCATTGGTTGGCATAGTACAACAGTTGGTCATTGTTATAATCCTGTATGTTGAAGAGGTTCTGATAGAAATTCCCCACGGGCGTTGATATGTTCTGCCAAATTGTTCTTCTGCTCGTATCTTTTATTTTTGACCGCTTGGGGCGGTCGCGAATTTGTATGATGATCAACCCGGATGTATTCTGTTCAAGCCAACGGGCAAAGGTATAGATGAACTTCATGGTTGTTTTAAGCCCGTAATTGTCTCTTGCACCTGCGTCCATTACCTCTATAACAGGAGTGGACGGCAAGGAAACAAGTGGCATGATGTAAGGAAAAGTAGAACTCATTCGCAGGGCACTCAGGAAGCTCAAATTGTCGCCGTCCTGGTGATAGAAGAAGCGCATGAATTCAATCTCTTCAATCAATGGGTTTCCTTTTATCTTTTCCGTAGACCGATTTTGAGTTAGATATGAAATTGGCTGAGGCGATATGAGTAATCTTCGGCCGTCGTTGACGATGGATGGGGAAAGTATGAGCATGGGAATGAATGAGGCGTTCTCAGGCATCTTATAATCGATGAGCCTTTTATTTAGAATTCCTTCCGTGTTCTTATCAAGTTGCCTCTCGAAGGCTATTCCCCGATCGTTAGCGTAAGTATATCCACCATCTTTAAAAGTGGTGAATCTCAATAAGAAATCGTTGATGCTCAGGCTGAAAGCAATGGGGTTTAACAGATCCTTTGACATATTATCCACATAGCGGATTCTGTGTATTTGCTTCGTTTCGCCCATATTCGCACGCAAATACAACTCGCGGAAATAGCTGGCTCCAATCAGTCCACCTGATGAACCGGTAATCAATTGTGTTTGCTCCATTAATCTTCCGGATGTAATTCCATCAGCATGTTGTAATACCGCCAGTGTCCATACCGCTGACTTCAAGCCACCTCCGCTGCAATTGATGAATATCATCTTTGGCTTGGCGTCGCCCATGTAATTCTTTGCTCTCCATTTTCGAAGGATCTTTTGGGTATGTGCTCTGTCATTAATAAAATTGTCTAGGTTATTGGCATGCATTTGCATGGCTTCATGATTGTACTTGGCCTTATTTATTTCATAATTCATACCATAGGCCTTATTGCTGAAATCGAAGAACTCGAACTGGGAATAATAGTTTCCAGCGATAATAATTGTGAGAAAAACAGCCATGAACCATCCCCGCAACCAGGTATGCAGAAGAGAGATGATCATGAGAATTAGGGTTAAAAAGAGGATTAGACTTCCTCCGGCAGGAATTTCGAATATCTCCATATCCTTAAAAAATCCAAGCAATAAAAGACCAGCGAATAGGAGAAGATGAAAGCGAGCCGCATTGTTCTGGTTTTGGTTAAAAACCTGAATTATCAGCGATGAATCATAGTGATGGCTTACCCTGGCCAGACGGAGTTTAAAGGGTCCGTTTAGATACGTGAGTACCCTGGACTCCCGTTCACTCTTGATAGGGGGGAGTATCCATGTTAACCACCAGCGTTGTTTTTGTTGCTGACTCTTCAGCTTCGCATTGGTTTCAGTTGGATCTGTAGAGCGTTTTACATTAAAGAGTTTAAACAGATTCTTATTCGTCGAGAAAAAATAGATGTATGTAAAGCTCATGAAAAGAAAAATACCAGATATCAATCCCAAAATATCCAAACATATTTCCCCAAAATCTTTGTATTCATGATCATGTTGAAAAATTGATAATGAAATAACATAGACAACTATAAATGTGCCGGGAATGATGAGGTTGTTAATGCTGAATTTTAAGAAAGGCCTGTTCAAGGTTGCCAAAAATGGAAACCTGGAACCATTGGTGACGTAGCTGCCAATGTTAAATGTCATGATGAATGCACCAAGGCACATTCCCACGATAAAGAAGGAGAGAAATCCGACCTCTCCATGATACTCAGGACTTAAGAATAAATAAGGGATTCCGTACTTAGCGGCAAGCGACTCTGTAATGAATCCAAAAAGCAGCACCCAAGTAAGCAACAGCACGAGGTTCTTCTTGAACTGTATTACAAATAACCTGAATGGGAAAAAGAAAATGAATCTCTTTAGCCTTTCTTTCCTTGATACTGATGGTGTCATTTATTGTAATTTCCTTAATAAAAGGCGGGTAGTCTAAGGCTATACGGTAAAACTCCTCAGATGGTTATGTGTGACTCTATTGCTATAATTTTCCCTCCACAATTTCCAGTATCTCACTCTCCATGTTTATAGCACTGGTTTGAATCGCTTCACCTCTTTTCAAAATATCTTCTTTGTAATTCGTATCCTTCAGGTCAGATGTATTAATCTTTACATTTAAGAATGCGCCCATTACCGCTGATCTGGCACACAAGGCGCCGACTCCCGCATCTGATACAGAAGCGCTTAATCCGCTTTCGGCCATTGCTTTAAGCACCTCCATAGATTCCAACGCCAATTCCATTACTTTGAAGGGAACTTCAATTGCTCCTTTTGTAGCCGTTTGAATTGCTTCATCTCTGGCAGATTTTTCTTCATCAGAACCTTTGGGCAAGCCAAAAGCCTCCATGATTTTATTAAAGGCCTGCGTATCCTCGTCCACCAGTTTCAAGAGCTGCGCTTTTTGAGTCTGGCCTTTCTCCGCCCATTTGGAGAATTCTTCCCAGCGATCGTCCCAACCTCTTTTATGCGCCGATAAATTGGCCACCATGGTGCCCAGTGATATTCCCATAGCTCCAACGTAAGCTGCAATAGAACCACCTCCGGGCGCAGGAGATTCTGAGGCGGTTTCATCTGCAAAATTATCCAGCGACATGGCGATCAACTGATCGGTGTTTTCTTCTTCCAGCATGTATTCTATGATTTTTTCTTTTGGGTTAAAAGGGGCGAGATCGTCAAGCCCCAGTGATTTGATAGCAATTTTAATTTTTTCCTTTTCTGAAATACCCAACGAACGTCGTTGCTTTTTCAAGAAATAATCTGCAGCGTCGAGCATGGCTTTCAGAGGAATAAGCCCTACCAATTCAGATCCGGTAACTCTCATTCCCTTTTCAATGGCGCTTTTACAGGTTTCGTCAAAAGCTACGTGTACGGGGGTAATATTGATATTGGTAAGATTGTATGAGATTTGAGCGATTCCATATTCTTCAATGTACCAGCCAATCCCTTTCACAGCTTTCAATTTCCCCGGTTCCCGCATGGGATTGCCGTCTTTGTTGTTCACCACTTCTCCCGTTATAGGGTCTCCTTTGCGTTTTACTCTGCCCGCTTCCCGAATGTCGAAGGCAATTGAATTAGCTCTCCTGGTTGAGGTTGTATTCAAATTGACATTGTAAGCAACAAGAAAGTCGCGGGCCCCGATTGCTGTTACCCCTGATTTCTTTACGCTGTCGTTGAACTCCGCTGGCCCGAAATCAGGTTTCCACCTGGCCTCTGATATTTTTGCGAGCCCCTCATATTCTCCTGATCTGCAAACGGCCAGATTTTTGCGCTCCTCAACTTTGGCGGCGTTCTCATAAAGATACACGGGAATACCCAATTCACTTCCTACGCGCTCTCCAAGTTGTCTTGCCAAATCAGCCGCTTCATCCATGCTCATTCCTGCAATTGGAATAAAAGGACACACGTCTGTTGCCCCAAAGCGCGGGTGTTCGCCGGAATGAACGCTCATGTCTATTAACTCCTGGGCTTTCTTGATAAGTTCAAAAGCTGCATCAACCACCTTTTGTGGTTCCCCCACCATGGTGATTACCGTTCTATTGGTAGCCTTTCCAGGATCAACATCTAGCAGTTTCACTCCTTCAAATTTCTCCACAACATCGGTAACCTGCTTTATTTTCGCGGCATCACGGCCCTCGCTGATATTGGGAACACACTCTACGAGTTTTTTCATTACTCCTTTTTCTTGTTAATCAAACTGTCAATCGCCCACTTATCCTCTGATTGAGGCAGAGCAAAAATAATAATTCTTAACTTGGAAGATGAAACAGAGTAGGGTGAACCAAAGTCGTACAATTCCCGTTATATTGTTACATAGAATGCTGAAATTATTAAGTCTGCATGTAGTGAAAATACAATGAAAGCATCTAGATTACTATTAACGTCTGTAGCGGTTCTCATCTTTTGTTTGCCAACTTTCCCTTTACAGCGTGATTCAGATGACACGTTAAGTCACATTATTAAGGTTAACGTGTCGGCTTTAAGTATTAATGAAATTAATCTTGCTTTTGAACAGAAGGTCAAAAACTCAATTTGGTTGGGATTAAATGCAGGAGTCGTTTATGCAAAAGGTATAGTACCAGCACGCAACGCTACCTTTTTAGCGGAAGGAGAAGGATATGTTGTCAGGGCGTATATTACCGTCCGTAATTTATTCACGTACCGGGAAAATATTTATATAAGTGGATTGTTAATGTATAAAAAGTTAACCTATGATAATATTTGGACCGGTTATGGAGCTACAAATGACGTGGATTGTACGAAGGAATCAGGTAACAAATATGCCAGTGGATTACGCATATTGTTTGGATTCACACCTTTATTTCCCAAGATTTTTGTGTTCGATATGTATGTAGGACTGGGAGCGAATTATGAAATTGTAAAAAGGAATATACACAATGAAGGTATTGGCGGAGACTGTTCGGAGGATTACTCCGCAGTTGATAAAACTAGGTATTCAAAGGGATTCGTGCCATCACTTCATGCGGGGCTGAACATTGGAATTGGCTGGTAAGAATTGAAGCAAACGAGTGGGTACTACTTTTTATAGTTCAGCAAGTTATCCGCTGCCCACCTATCCTCTGATTGAGGCAAGGCAAAAATAATAATCAATAGGATAGTTCTGGGAAAAACGTGGTTAACAGTAACGAAGAGTGGGTCCATCAGTAGGTGGCCATAAAGTACAATGATGAGCACAGCGCCAAGGGAGAGGAGGGCATACCTTTGCAAAAGTCCTAATATAAGCAGCCCGCCACCGATCAATTCAATAATTGGAACGGCTGTACCGACTGGCCATAATATAAAGTTGGGCACCCAAAGATCCGCCCCTGGACCGACAAAGAACTTCTCTGCATGACTGAGTGGTGTCATTTCAAAACACTTCCACCATCCGGCCATCATAAAGATGAAACCCAAAGTTAGACGGGCAAAAAAACGGGCGATGCCCTTAGAGGTTGATGTGATCATTGCAAAATCAAAACTTCAGCAAATGTGACTTGGAATTGTTCTTCCATCCAGCTTGTGAGGAGTAATCTACATAGTAGATCTTGAGATCAGCCTGGGATGAATAATCCACAAAGAATATTTTGTAATCTGCCTGTGATTCGTAATCGACAGAAAACCACAATCCATCTTTATTTGCTTGCGAGGAGTAGTCCACATGAAATACCTTCAGGTCGCATTGCGACTCATAATCCACCACAAAAACCTTAATATCCGCTTGAGACGCATATTTCACCTTCGCTACTTTTTGAGCTTGTAAGTTGTAGCTCATCATCAGAAAGGCCATCGCAATAAATCCCTTGAATAAGCTTTGCTCTTTCATATTTACATACCTATGAGTTATTGTCATTGTCATTGTGTTTTTCCCTTTAGAAAAACCGTCTCTACAACATTCTTACCAAAGCTGTACGGTAAATAAGAATAGGAAGGTATTGGGTCCGTGATGAAGATGTTGGCAATCTTTCCCTTTGCAATTGATCCGTGTGTTTCACTGATCTCCATAGCATAGGCTGAGTTGATGGTGGCAGCATTGATGGCCTCCTCCGGAGTCATTCGCTGTTTGATGCAGGCCAATGAAATCACAAATGGCATATTCCCGGATGGCGTAGAACCTGGATTGTAATCTGAAGCCAGCGCTACTGCCAATCCATTGTCAATCATACTTCTCGCCGGAGCGTAGGGAATGCTCAAAAAGAACGAGCAGGATGGAAGCAGTGTGGGCATCGTCTCGGTTCCCGATAATGCCTTAACGTCCACATCTTTCATGATTTCTAAATGATCTACCGACAACGCACCGTAATTGACTGCTGCTTTAACTCCTCCAATACTTGTAAATTGATTGACATGGACCTTTGGTTTGAGGCCGTGGGCAGCACCGGCTTCCAGAATGATTTCCATCTCTCCTACTGAGAAGTAATTCTTCTCACAAAAAACGTCAATGTAATCCGCCAGTTTTTCTTCTTCTATAATTGGTAGCATTTCCTTTGTTATCAGGTCTATGTACCCATTTCGGTCGTCTTTATATTCCTCGGGGATTGCATGTGCGCCGAGGAATGTTGCTTTGATTTCCAGATCACTTTCTTCCTTTAAATTTTTTATAACGCGGAGAATCTTTAACTCTGCATCCAGGCTCAAACCGTAGCCACTTTTTATTTCAACGGCACCGGTCCCAGTCTTACTTATTTCTGTTAGTCGCGAAGTAGCTTGCTGAAAGAGATCAATCTCAGAAGTCTCTTGCAGCTTTTTTGCCGAATTCAGAATTCCACCTCCTTTATTGGCAATTTCCTCATAACTCAGCCCATTGATCCTGTCCGCAAATTCGCCTTCACGGCTTCCGGCAAATACCAAATGTGTATGGGAATCGCACCAGCAAGGAAATACCATTTTTCCGGTGGCATCGATCACTTCTAGATCTGACCAGTCTTCTACACCATTCCAGTCATCCATGCTGCCGAAGTCACTTATCTTCTCTCCATCAATGGCTAGCCAGGCGTTTTTGATGGTGTTCAATTGAGCCATTTCTTTCCCGGAGACTTTCAGTTTGGGCTCAGTTTCGACCTGCACCAGTTCTTTGATGTTTTTTATAAGTATATTCATTCGCATTATTTCATGCCGGTTTGTTGTATGCAATAATCCACTAAATCCTCAAATTTATTGTTGCCTTTGTTATAGCCTTTCCAACCACCGGGAAAGAAATAGATCATAAACTTCGCAATAATTCTTTCCTTCTTCCTTGGTTTCCTCATAAATTATACAAAATGTATTATACAAAATGTATAATATTCATAAAGATGAGCAAGTTTACTTTCGCCACCAATCATCTTCATCATCCTGATCATCTTGCCCGAATCCGTAATCATAGGGATTACCATCCTCGTCATCGTATTCAGGGTCGAGATGGTAGGGATAATACTTCATCCACTCATCCCCGTATTTTCGCTTAATGTGTATGAGCTCGCACTCCAATTCGCGGGCACGCTCCTCCTCCGGGCTGAGGTCTTCATCGATAAATCCTGCAAACAACTCTTCGTAGAAGCTGCACTGACAGTGTTTTCCAAGGGCACACTTTCCGTGAGTTGTACCAGGAAGGCATAGCTGGAAGAATCCCATATGCCAGCTCTTGATTTTTGCTTCCTGATCAAAGTTCTTCCTGATGGTTTCATACTGGATCCGTTTGGGAACTTCTGTTTGCAGCACAAAGGACCAGTTACAGGCATTGAGCAGGGCATTCAGCGCTTTCAAAAGCCGGCTTGCCTGTTCATCGTTTAATCGTCGGGCAGGGGGGAGCTGGTCTGTATGGATTCCGGTCCATTCCTCCAACTGCCGGCGTGGAGCAGTCCGTTCCTCTTCTTCCTCACTGATCCAGTCATGTATGTCCAATTCCCTGTCAGGATACGGCCAAGCCAAATTTTCGGTTGCATGAACTATATCTTCCAAAAGTTGTTCCACATATCTTTCCATACTTCTCCGGCTATTGCCTAATAAAGGACAATATATTTATAATTTCGTACATTCATTAGATTCCATCAAAATGCCAGGTAATAGCTTCGGACATACATTTAGGCTAACCACTTTTGGAGAATCCCACGGACCAGCTTTGGGTGGTGTGATTGATGGCTGCCCTGCCGGGATCGATATTAACCTTGAATTCGTGCAAAAGGAGCTTTCGCGCCGTCGTCCCGGACAATCAAAAATTGTAACCCAACGTAAGGAGGATGACGAGGTTGAATTTCTCTCTGGCATTTTTGAGGGAAAGACAACTGGTGCCCCCATCGGATTTACCATTCTGAATAAGGATCAGAAATCAAAGGATTACGATCATCTGAAGGATGTGTTCCGGCCCTCCCATGGCGATTATACATACCAGGCTAAATACGGCCACCGGGATTACAGGGGAGGTGGAAGGTATTCCGCAAGAGAAACAGTTTCCCGCGTTGTGGGAGGCGCTATTGCCAAGCTGCTTATTGCCAAAGAGAAAATCAAGATCTATGGATATGTGACCCAGGTCGGAAATATAAAGCTAGATAAATGCCATATGGATATGGATTTGAGCACGATAGATGATACGCCAATACGATGTCCGGATAAGGAAATAGCGGAGAAGATGATAGCGAGAATTGAGGAAGTACGCAAAGCAGGTGATACTATCGGTGGTGTTGTTACCGGAATAATTACTGGAATGCCTGTTGGGTTGGGCGAACCAGTTTTTGACAAGCTCAATGCTGACCTTGCAAAAGCCATGATGAGTATTCCGGCAGCAAAGGGTTTTGATTGTGGCTGGGGTTTTGAGGGATTGGGTATGCTGGGTTCGGAGTTCAACGATGAATTCTATAATGACAAAGGCAATATTAGAACCAAAACCAACTATTCAGGCGGAGTACAGGCCGGCATCTCCAATGGTGAGGACATCTATTTCCAGGTTGTCTTTAAGCCCGTATCTACCATCATGAAAAAACAAATGACCGTAAATTCTAAAGGTGAAGAAGTAGAGGTAGCTGGCAAAGGAAGGCACGATCCATGTGTGTTGCCAAGGGCAGTTCCCATCGTCGAAGCCATGGCGGCATTGGTGATAGCTGATCATTTGCTGAGGAACCAGGTATAGCCTCTGAATTATTGCATAATCCTTCAAGGGAAAAACTCATTCAATTGCATCTGGAATGAGTTGTTTTTTATGTTCTTCCGAAAGCCCAAAAGTTATCATCCAGCCTTGTATATCAGTAATTTCTTAAATTGTATTTTTAAGAAAAACCAATCAGTTGATAATTTCGCTTATTTTTCAGACGCCCTCTATCGCTTCGACGAGAACAGCTTCCATAATTTTATGGGCGTGTACATTGCTGCTCTCTTCAACTTCGTCGTTCTCCGTTCCGATTGATCAAAGTGAAGCAGATACTCTGGTTGCTACAATTAAAACAAGTCATCGTCCCCCCGTTGTTGTCCTGCTAGACACTTGCCCTTCTCCACATATTGTTCAAATAAACGCGGGCCTAAAGCCCATAAGGGTAATAGTGCCTGAAAAGCCGGGCGCCTATTACATCCAACAAGGCCCTGAGGGTTCAAAAAAAGTACAATTATTGCCTCCAACCACACACAAATTACCTGTTGGTTTCGCCCAGGGTAAGAGCTTTTTTACAACTTTTGATTCGGATGATGGGTTGGCTATGGACGGTGTGTCCTGGGGTCACAAAAGTGCTCTTTGTGATCGGTCTGGCAACCTGTGGTTTGGAACTCAGGGAGGGGGTGTGAGCCGGTATGATGGAAAATCCTTCACAATTTTCACAACAGGGCATGGATTGGCCAATAACACCGTATGGAGTATCCTGGAAGATCAAAGCGGAAATATTTGGTTCGGCACCTACGGAGGCGGAGTGAGCCGATATGACGGGAAGTCATTTACCTCTTTTACCACAGAGCATGGATTAACAAACAACAATGTAAGGAGTATCATAGAAGATCAAAATGGAGATCTTTGGTTCGGCACAGAAGGAGGTGGTGTAAGTCGATATGATGGAAAGCGGGCAGGGCACCCTTGCAATAGAAATATATGTAAACACGATTTGAGAGTTCCTCAAGACCTGGAAGATCACAATATGGAACTCGCCAAATCCTTCACCACTTTTAGCACCGAGCAGGGATTGGCCGACAATACTATTTTATGCATTTTAGAGGATCAAAGTGGAAATATTTGGTTTGGCACAGACGGTAGTGGAGTAAGCCGCTATGACAAAGAAGCATCACTGGTGCGTTGTAATTCCAATAGCTGCGATCATGATCTGAAAAATCATGAAGATCTGAAAAATCACAATAAATCCCTTGCCAAAGCATTTACCACTTATACAACTGATGAAGGACTTGCCGGTAACACTATTTGGAGCATTGAGGAGGATCAGAGGGGAGACCTATGGTTCGGTACCAATGGCAGCGGTGTAAGCCACTATGACTGGAAATCCTTTACTACCTATACAACCGAACAGGGACTGGCAAGTAATAAGATCAGATGTATCACTGAGGATCAAAGCGGAATTCTTTGGTTCGGCACCGAAGGTGGAGGAGTAAGCCGTTATGATGGTAAATCTTTTACCACATATGGGACTGATGAAGGACTTGTCAACAACATCGTTTGGAGCATCACAGAAGATAAAAGTGGGATCATATGGTTCGGTACGTATGGGGGAGGGCTTAGCAGGTATGACGGGAAATCCTTCACCACATTTACTACGGAACAGGGCCTGGCAAACAATAATATCCGAAGCATTTTAGAAGATCAAAATGGAGATCTTTGGTTCGGCAGCGGAGGTGGGGTGAGCCGTTACGACTGGAAATCTTTCACATCCTTTTCTATTAATCAAGGACTCGCTCATAACAATGTGAGGAGTATCCTGGAAGATCAATGGGGAAATCTATGGTTTGGTACAGAAGAAGGCGGTGTGAGCCTTTATGACGGGAAATCCTTCACGACTTTTACTACCGAGCACGGACTGGCAAGTAACAATATAAGGTGCATAGTTGAAGATCAAAATGGCAACCTCTGGTTTGGCACAAATGGAAGCGGAGTTAGTCGTTATGATGGGAAGTCCTTTACAACTTATACCACCGAACATGGACTCGCCAATAACACCGTTTGGAGCATTATTGAAGATCAAAGTGGATTCATCTGGTTCGGTACATATGGGAGCGGAGTGAGCCGTTATGATGGTAAATCCTTTACGACTTTTACTACCGAGCAAGGTCTTGGTGATAACACTGTATTGAGTATTACAGAAGATCGGTACGGCAACCTGTGGTTTGGCACCTACGGCGGCGGACTTAGCCGGTATGATGGTCATTCATTTATCACTTTTACCACTGAGCACGGATTGCCCGACAATGTAGTTTTGGGTGTAGTAACGAATATACAGGCAGGTCTGGTTATAGGTACAAATTTTGGTTTGGCGATAATTAATACGTTTGAACCAATTTTGGAAGGACCTCTTATTCCGGCGCAAAATAATCTCAGTACTGAGAAGCTGAAAAACTATAACCCTGTATTTAAAGTGTATAATCAGTTTACAGGCTACCCGGTAAGGGATGTAAATGGGGGTAGTAATAACGGTGCGCTCCTATGTGATAGCAGAGGTGTGATCTGGGTGGGAACGGGAAGTAGTAAAACAGCGCTGGTAAGGTTTAAGTATAGTGCGGTACATACTAATAAGGAGGCTCCAACGGTAGTTATACAAAATGTGAAGGTCCATGAAGAGAATATTTGCTGGTATACCCTTTCTACTGGAATTCAAAACTTCGCTGATGTCGGTTTGTTTAACACAAATATCGATAGCACACTGCTTGTGCAGCAAGAGGTAATGACTTATAGTAAAGTTTTATCTCAAAAAGCGCGGGAAGCTGTGCTGCATAAGTTTGCAGGGATATTGTTTGATGGAATTTCACGGTTTTATCCTTTACCAGAGAATCTTGTTTTACCACATGAACATAACCATCTTTCATTTGAATACAATACGGTAGTAACGGTCAGGCACTTCTTGGTGAATTATCAATACATGCTCGAAGGGCAAGATGAGAAGTGGAGTCCTGTTACAAAAAAGACAGATGTTACCTATGGGAATTTGTATGAGGGGGAATATACTTTTTTACTTAAGGCTCAAAGTCCTGATGGCGTGTGGAGTGAACCACTAAAATACCGATTTGAGGTGCTGCCCCCCTGGTACAGAACTTGGTGGGCATATTTTGGGTATTCAATAGCAGGTGTATTTGTTGTCGGATTAATTGTTTGGTTAAATGGCAGGCGATTAAGATTTAAGGCCAAAGAACTAGCCGAGGAAGTGCAGATAGCAACCAGGGAGGTGCGGAATCAGAAGAAAAAGATAGAGGAGGCACACAAGGATATTACGGACAGTGTTCGGTATGCACAGCGCATTCAAAGTGCAATATTACCCCCTATCGAGGAAATCAAAGAATCACTGCCAGAAATGTTCGTATTGTTTAAACCGAAAGACATTGTGTCCGGAGATTTTTATTTTTACGCAAAAGTTGATAGCACTTTGGTATTGGCGGCATGTGATTGCACCGGGCACGGAGTTCCAGGCGCCTTTATGAGCATGATCGGTAGTAGGTTACTGAGTGAGATAGTAATTAACGAGAAGGTCACAGATGCTGCTGAAATATTAAATAGCTTAAAACGAGGAGTGATCAAAGCCTTGGGAAAGGCTGGAGCCGAAGGAGAACAAAAAGATGGTATGGATATGTGCTTATGCGTGTTTCAAAAGGGTAAACATGGAACCTATAGCAGAATTCAATATGCCGGGGCGTATAATCCCTTATTTATAGTACGGAGAAATAGCGCTAACGGTTTGCAGAATAAAGAAGTTGAAGAAATCAAAGCTGATTTGCGCCCGGTTGGCTATCTTGAAGGTGAAGAAAAGTCGTTTACTAATCACGAAATTGAGCTGAATATTGGGGATTCAATATATTTGATGTCAGATGGTTATCAAGACCAGTTTGGCGGGAAAAGAGGAAAGAAGTTTATGGTAAAGAGGCTAAGAAAACTACTGGTTTCTATGAGCGATCGATCTATGGAGGAACAGCATGATATAATGAATGAGACTATAGAAGATTGGAAAGGACAAACGAATCAGATCGATGATATTCTTGCTATAGGGGTGAGAGTAGAATAGCTAATAATATATGCACAAATGAATATATGAAAAGATTACCCTTACATTGGCAAGTAATAATTGGACTGATACTGGGAACGATCTACGCATTTTTTTCGGTAAGGCTGGGATGGAATCAATTTACACTGGATTATATAAAACCATTCGGAGATATTTTCATCAATCTTCTCAAACTGATTGCCGTTCCGCTCGTATTGTTCTCCGTGATCTCTGGCATTGCTTCATTAAAAGACATTACCAAACTCGGGCGCATGGGATTGAAAACACTTGCAATTTATTTGGTAACTACGATGTTCTCTGTGTCTTTGGGGTTGGCGCTTGTTAACATGATAAAGCCCGGAGAAAAAATAGCCGAGGGCCTGCGCATTGAAAACAGGATCGATTATGAGTTGTGGCGGGATGCCAATCCTCACGTTATCAATCTGGATGATATATGCCTGTCATGTGAAGACGAAAATGCAGCGTTGGTGGAAAAGGTAAGGGCGAAAACAGGTGAGACCAATGAATGGGTTGCTGACAAACTGAATAAGGCCGAACATCAAAAGAAGACGGGCCCTCTGCAACCGCTGGTAGATGTGGTTCCCTCCAACATTTTTAAAGCGTTGGTGAACATGTCCATGCTGCAGGTAATATTCTTCGCTATATTTTTCGGCATTGTGCTGGTTTTAATACCAAAAGACAAGGCTGAACCGGTAAGCGGGCTGATAGAAGGCCTGAATGAAGTTTTTGTAAGGATGGTTTGGGTGGTGATGAAGGCCATGCCAGTGTTCGTTTTTGCCTTGATGGCCGGACAAATCGTAAAGGCTGCGGGCACTGACCCTGATAAGTTTATGGAGTTGCTTTCCTTTCTGGGCTTGTATTCTGTAGTGGTAATAACGGGATTGTTTATCATGATTTTCCTGGTTTATCCATTGATTGTGAAGATTTTCGCGGGATTGGGTTATAAAGAGTTTCTGGGCAGCATCAGAGACGCACAGGTAACTGCCTTTTCAACGAGTTCGTCGGTTGCTACTTTACCTGTAACCATGGATTGCATTGAACATAAGATTGGCGTCTCAAAACCCATTACCAGTTTCGTATTGCCTATAGGGGCCACGGTTAATATGGATGGCACCAGTTTATATCAGGCAGTAGCAGTGGTGGCTATGGCGCAATTTCACATGATAGACCTCAGTATTGCGCAGCAGTTGGTGATCGTAATAACCGCTACGTTGGCGTCAATAGGTGCCGCGGCAATTCCAAGTGCGGGATTGGTGTTGATGATTATTGTGCTGGAGTCGGTTGGATTAAATCCTGCCTGGATTGCAATAATATTCCCTGTAGATCGTATCTTAGATATGTGCAGAACTGTGGTAAATGTAACGGGCGATGCCACAGTTGCCACTTTGATCGCGAAATCAGAGGGAGAATTAAATCGTCCCGAAGAAAATAATTAGGTATAGTTTTTGACTTGAGCTACATATATTTGTATAATACTCATATTCAATAAATAAAATTAGAAATGATTAAAAAGATAATAGCCGTAGTTGGAATATTGGTAGTCCTGCTTATCGCCTCAATAATCGTGTTGCCCATAGTCTTCAAAGACGACATCATCCAGCTTGTAAAAGATGAAGCTAATAACAATGTAAATGCCAAAATAGATTTCGGCGAATTTGATCTATCGTTGTTGAGCAGTTTCCCTGATTTCTCTTTTCAAATTAGCGATGTTTCTGTAATTGGCGTGGATACCTTCCAGGGAGATACCCTTATTTATATTGGTGACCTGCTGCTTACCGTTGATGTGATGAGTGTAATCGGTGGCGAGCAAATAGCTATTAAAACCATTGCTATCGACGAATTAGTGCTCAACGCGATTGTGTTAAAGGATGGTACTGCTAATTATGATATTGCAAAAGCCTCAGAAGAAGTGGAAGAAGAAGAGGCTGAAGAACCGGCTGATACCGCGGCAACGGCATTTAAGTTGGCTCTGAATAATTTCAGTATTTCCAACACAAATATTGTATATGATGATCGGCAGGGCGGTATATACGCGAAAATAGAGAACCTGGACTTTGTCCTGCAAGGTGATTTTACCCAGGATTTTACCGCACTCCTTATAGCTACAACCATTGACGCGTTAACTATTGAGATGGATAATGTGAAATACCTGAATAAGGCTGAACTGGAATTATTTGTAGAATTGGATGCTGACCTGGCTAACGCGAAGTATACTTTTAAAGAGAATGAGTTCAGAATCAATCAGCTTGTATTGGGTTGGGATGGATGGGTTGCCATGCCCGGTGATGATATTGACCTGGACATTACATTCGGCGCAAAGAAGACTGAATTTAAAAACATCCTCTCATTAATTCCCGCTGTCTATGCCAGGGATTTTGAAAGCGTTCAAACCTCAGGGAAGTTAACCCTCAATGGATTTGCCAAAGGGACTTATGCCGATCCTTCATTGCCTGCATTCGGGCTCACGTTACAAATTGAAAATGCGAGATTTCAGTACCCCGACCTTCCGAAGTCTGTGGAGAACATCAACATCAAGGTGAATATAAATAATCCCGGTGGTAGTGAGGACAATACTGTGATCGATGTTTCGAAATTTCATGTAGAGCTCGCCGGCAATCCTATTGACATGCACCTGGTTTTGAAAACGCCTGTGTCGGATCCGCAAATAGATTGTGGACTGGAGGGAAAGATTGATCTTGACAAGCTCAAGGATGTTATTCCGCAAGAAGAAGGCGAAGAGATGAGCGGGCTTATCGATATGAATATTGTGTTGAGTGGGAGGTTGTCTACCATTGAAGAAGAGCGTTATGAAGAATTCAATGCCTTGGGTAACCTCAATATCACTAATTTGAAATACGTAAGCGCTGATTTGCCTCAGGGCGCTATCATAGAATCGATGAACCTTGTGTTTTCTCCGCAGTATGTGGACCTCATTAAATTTGATGTTACAGTAGGGAAAAGCGACTTCCACATGGATGGAAAGATTGAAAACTTTATCGCCTATGCACTGACTGACTCAGCTGTCTTAAAGGGATCTTATAATCTCAGTTCGAATTTATTGGATGCCAATGAGTTCATGACCGAAGAGGAAGCGGAAGCCGTGGAGAGTGCAGAAGAAGGTGATTCTATTCCTATGACAGTATTTGAGGTCCCTGCAACGATAGACTTTCAGCTTGCGTCAAGATTTGATAAGATCCTCTACGATAATATGACCATGACCGATGTCAATGGCTTGCTGATCGTGAAAGATGAAGCAGTTACTATGAAAGATCTTCAAATATCAATGTTGAAGGGAATGGTGACAGTTAACGGTACTTATGAAACCACCAATCCGGAAAGCCCAACGGTAAACTTTGATCTTGATGTCAAAGATTTTGACATTCCTCTTACGTTTAAAACGTTCAATACTGTACAGAAACTTGCACCCATTACGGAGAATTGCGTCGGTAAATTTTCTACCACCCTGAAATTTGTTGCTGAATTGGATGAACACATGGATCCGGATATGAATACGTTAACCGGCGGTGGAATATTTACAACGGATGAAGTATTAATTGAGGGTTCTGAGACCATAGATAAATTGGCTGGTGTGCTCAATAATGATAAATACAAGAGCTTGAAAATACAGAATGTTAATGCCAGCTATGAATTCAGAGATGGGAGACTACACGTAAAACCATTTGATGTGAACGTTGAGAAATCTAAAGCAACTATATACGGCTCCAACGGGTTTGATGAAACATTGGATTACACAATGGATATGAAGGTTCCAACCAGTGAATTGGGCAGTGATGTGAATGCTTTTCTCGGCGATCTACTATCATTGGGCAGCTCCATGGGTGCTGATTTTAAAGTACCTGAAAATATTGAGGTGCAGGTTAAGATAACAGGTACTTGCTCTGATCCGAAAGTAAGATTGGGTAATCTCAATGCGCTAGGTGGAGGCGGTTCCGTTAAGGAGCAAGTAGCCGAGAAGATTGAGGAGGCAGTAGAGGAAGTAAAGGAAATGCTCAACGAAGAAATAGACAAGGCGGCGGAACAAGCAGAGAAAGAAGCCAAAGCAGCAGCTGAAAAGTTGATCAAAGATGCAGAGCGCGAAGCGGCCAAGTTGTTAAAAGAAGCTGCGGTGCTGGCAGGAATAACTAAAAAGGAAGGTTATTCCAATGCAAACCAAACAGAAAACTCTGCATCAAACCCTTTCCAAAAGGTAGCTGCTAAAGTTGCCGCTGACGTGATAAGAAAGGAAACTGATAAACAGGTTGACAAGATTTTGAAGGCCGCCGACAAGAAAGCCAAACAACTGGTTGAAAATGCAAAGATTAACGCGAACAAGAAAAAATGACCGGAGCTCGGACTCACCAGGTGATTAGAATAACTGTCAACGAATAACGAATCAATACGAATTTTCGAATAGGTGTATTCTAAACGCATAGAGCATTCATTCGTACTTTTCGTAATTCGTACATTCGAACCAATTCGAAATTCGTTGATGATTTTCAGGTTCTTTTCCGTTTTTTTATCTCTACTCCTCCTTGCTTTTTTTCCTTTAGCTCATCCCATATATGCTCAGGATTATGAAGATGAAGAGGAGGAAGAAGTGTGCGACCCTCCTGACAATTTTAAAGCAGTTAAATTATATAAGAAGGCGCTTAAGATCATGCGCAAGGAGCCCAATGAGGCCTATACCTTGATTCGTGATGCCCTGGCTCTTGATCCGGAATACCTCGATGCAAATTATAAGATGGCCAGATTGGCCATGGGGCGTGAAAATTATCTGGCTGCAAGAAAATATCTGCTTAAAGTTCTTGCAATATGTCCTGAATACAACGTATATGTTCATTTTTATTTGGGTCGCATCTATTATGGGTCTGAGGAGTACAGCAAAGCTGTTAAAGAGCTCAAGGAATTCATCAAGCACCCCGACAAGATCAAAGTTGACCGCCATTACGACACTGCAGAGAAAATCATAAAAGAAGCCACTTTTTATGCGGAATTGTATGAGCATCCCGTTCCTTTTGACCCCATTAACGTACCTGGAATTTGTACACAAATGGATGAATACTTGCCGTTCATATCCGCGGACAACACCATAGCATATTACACAAGAAGGTTCAAGCGGAAGTCCAGGGATGATTTGTTTCCCAAAACAGTGGAGGTATTTACATTCAGTGTGATGGGAAAAAAAATATTCCAGGATGGAGAAGCCATGCCGGCTCCATTTAACAGGGGCAATAACGAAGGTGGGGCCTCACTTACTATCAATAATATGCACATGTACTTTACAATATGTACAGCTCTAACGAATGGCTATAACAACTGTGACATATTCACTGCTGATTACGTTTTTATAGATGAAGAATCCTTGATGGATATGGCCTTCATGAGAGAAGCGCTCAATATGACTGAAGTGGAGTTAAAATTTGAGTTGGAAGAGATGAAAAGAACCGGTTCAGCTTATATGTGGACCAATGTCCATTCAATAGGAGAGGACGTGAACAGCATGGATAGCTGGGAGTCACAACCCTCTATTTCTTCTGATGGCGGGACATTGTATTTTACCAGTAATAGAAAAGGGGGAATCGGGGGCCTGGATATCTACAGATCAGAAAAAGACACATTGGGAAATTGGGGAAAGCCAATAAACATGGGATGGAATATCAATACCACAGGCAATGAGAAGTCTCCATTCATTCATCCAGACCGGAAAACCCTCTATTTTTCATCCGATGGGCGCAAGGGAGTAGGGGGATACGACATCTTTTTCTCAAAGTTTAGAGAAGAAAAGACGGACAGTACCGGAAAGAAAACTTTCAAGTGGCAAAAACCTGTGAATATTGGATTCCCCATCAACTCGGAAGATGATGATCTTGGGTTTTTTACGAGCATTGATGGGAAATCTGGTTATTTTTCTTCAAATAACAGTTCAGAAAGGTTCAGAAGCAAAGGGGGTTGGGATTTATACACGTTCCCCTTATATGAAGCAGCCCGCCCTGAAAAAGTTCTGTTTTTGAAAGGTGAGCTCAAGGACCAAAATGGTGAAAAGATCGTAGGCGCAGAAATGGACATAATAAACGTTCAGACAAAGGAAGTCACTGTGGTTGATGTAGATTCTCTTTCAGGTATGTACGCTGCTGTTGTAACTATTGATAAAGAAGAAGACGAATTTATCATGACTGTAAAAAAAGAAAACTTTGCATTCAACTCACAGTTCATTACTGCTAAAGAAATAAATAAGGATGTCACTGGTCTAAAACCTGCAAAACTGATGGATGTTAAATTAACCGAGGTAAGCCTTGGAGAACCCTATGAGTTGGACCGCATCACTTTTGCTACCAATTCCTCGAGTGTTCTCACCATGGAATCTATGATGGTGCTGGATGGGTTTGCGGCCTACTTACAAGATTACCCGGATATGAGGGTTGCGATCCACGGTCATACGGATGATGTTGGTTCCGATAAAGACAACCTGGAACTTTCTCACAATAGGGCAAAGTCGGTCAGGAGCTACCTGATGTTGAGCAAGGTCGACCCTGCCAGGCTCACGTACAAGGGATTTGGTGAATCAAGGCCATTGGTGCCAAATAGTTCTGAAAGTGGCCGTGCAAAAAACCGACGGACAGAGTTTGTTATTCTTTCCTTCTAATTTGCTGGGAGATTGCTTCGGTCGTTGTGAAAGGGCTATCTCTCAACCCACTGTGGAGAAAAATCTCGCCGGTTATTGAATGTAATTCTCTTTACTTCAGTGCCGTCCGCGTTCATAGTGTGAATTTCTTCACTGCCATCCTGGTACATAGAGAATACTATTTTACTTCCGTCAGGTGAAAATCCAAACAATTCCGAATGGCCACCTTCGATCAAGGCTTGATAGGAGAGATCATTCAGTGAAATTAGTCTTATGCCTGCTTTGAATTTTCCATCATCAATCCATTGAGCTGCACATCCGAGGATCGAGCTATCCGGTGACCATACCGCAGGACGGCAGTTGCATCCGGGGTCAAATTCTTTGATTACCTGTTGTGAGTTCACATCCATGATGGTTATGAGGGCTACGGGCCGCCCATCCTCACCAACTTCATTTTTGAAATTTTTAGTGAAAGCAATGTGCTTTCCGTCAGGGCTCCATGTTGGATGTTTACTATACCAATTAATATCCTCGGTATCATCTGAAACAATTCGTTTAAATTCTGTACCGTCCGAATTGATTACGCAAATTCCGTTGCGATCCATATACACAACGCGCTTTCCATCATGCGATAGCTGAGCGCTGTATCCATCTGCTAATCTTCTGTTCTCGCTTCCGTCGATATTCATTATGTAAACGCCGCATGCGATTGTATCACATTTATAATAAACAATTTTGTCTTTGTGCACGGATAAATAGGTCCCGATAGCGCCGTCATCAGTTAGCTGCTGCTCGCCAGATCCGTCTGATTTAATTGAATAAATATCACATACTTTATTTTTGCAGCCAACAAACAGGATCTTGTCACTTTGGGCATTGCCACATAAATATGAAAGCATCAGCAGCGTAATCAACAGAGCAACTTGTGACCGTAATTTCATTCTATTATTTGATCGGATGAATATGTGCAACAGTTAAATTACTAAATTTGATTGAGCCATTCAATCAGATATTTTCTCAATGAGCGTGAATAAAAATTACCGAAAACGAGGTGTGGATTATGCGGTAAGGCACGGTGAAAGGACTTTGCCAGGAAAGTACTATCACGATGACAGCATTTATCGTGAGGAGATTGAAAAAATATTCTATAAATTCTGGATCTACGCCTGCCGGGAGGAAGAACTTCCCAATGTGGGCGATTACAAGTTGATTGAGGTTGAAGATGAGAGCATTATCCTGGTCAGAGACAAGGACGAGCAGATCAAGGGTCATTTTAACGTGTGCCGGCACCGGGGTACGCAGCTTTGTGCCGAAGAGAAGGGTAACTTCAAATCAAAGAACATTCAATGTCCCTATCACGCTTGGACATATGGCCTGGACGGAAAACTAATTGGAGCGCCATTGATGACAAAGGGAGATGGCTTTAACAAGGAAGACTGCACACTTCACCGATGTCATGTGTATATTTGGGAGGGATTTATTTTCATATCTCTTGCCGAAAAGCCCGAGCCCTTTGAAGTTCAAATGGAGGCCCTTGTGGGCAAATTCTCAGATTGGCGAATGGGCGAGTTGCGTATTGCCCATCACATTGAGTATGAATTGCAGTGTAATTGGAAACTCATCTTGCAGAATTACCAGGAGTGCTATCACTGTCCCGGTGTGCATCCATTATTGTCACAATTAACCCCTTTTCAATCGGCACAACACGACTACAACAAAGGATCAGTTATTGGCGGTTTTATGGAATTAACCAAGAAGCGGGGTAGCATGACCATGGATGGTGAAGCTGCCGCACCCC
>JACZWC010000065.1 GCA_022572355.1 Bacteroidota bacterium
GCTTAACCTGAGTAACTATGGGTTGGTCTCTTGAGAAGGATATCTTTCCCTCGCTAAAGTTAGCTTCGAATTTGCCAGCGCCTCCATCCTTAAATACAACAAATATCCCGATTACAGCAATGAACGCGAAAAAGGAAAGGAACATGAAATAACGTTTCGTTTTCTGCCGTGCCTTCTCTCATTGCAACGGCATCCGACTCCTTAGGTTTGTTTTCCATACAGCAAAGGTAAAAAGATTACATGTTTTTTGAGCGCACAAGAAACCGGGTTGAAACGAAATGGTATTGAACATAACCAGTGTATAAAAGAAACTTTCCATAAGAAGACTTCCTTTATTCCACCATATCAGCCTGATAAAGAAAAACCTTGATGTTTTTTGAATTAACTACTTAACATGAATTTAATTTCAACAAGCCCTCTCAGATAATCATGGACAAATCATCCGGATACGGGACAACTGAGGATATTCAATTTGTATAGGTAACCGGACGCAATCAAGACACCTTCCTCTCTGACACACCTGCAGTTAAACATACCTCCCCAGTTGTCTTAAAACGGTATAAGTTGTCCACGTAAGTTCGGTGTACTCGCCATATTTTCCTATTGGTTTCAAATTTACCTGAGGTGACATACATAATTAACTCCTCAATTCAAACTCAATTATCAAACCAAAACAAATACCATGGATCCAAATTTATTTCACATCGATTATGAGAGGCTCATGGAAGTTCTCATCACCATTGTAATCTTATCTTTTTTCATTGAGCGCGCCTTATCAGTATTTTTTGAATCTGGGATATTTATAAAGAAGACCAAGGGGAAAAAGGGCGTAAAAGAGACGATCTCTGTAGTGGTATCCATTGCGGTTTGCTGGGCGTGGGATTTTGATGCCTTGACGATCATTCTCGTGTCTAGTGACCATATGACCTATGGCGGCATTATCATAACAGGAGCTATTGTCGCAGGCGGCAGCAAAGCGTCAATTGCCCTTTTCAGGGACGTTATGGGCTTTATGAGCAATGCAGAAAAAAAGAGAATAGCGGCAAAAAAGTTGAACGGTCAATAAAATAAAGAGATAATGAAACATCTATACAGATTATCATACGTTCTCCTCTTAGCGGTTTTTCCATTTACTGTTGCCTTTGCAGATTATCTGGTAGTAAGCCGTAAGGCAACGGTAAAAGAACAGCCTGAAAAAAAGGCGAAAATCATTGAGCGAGTTCAAAAAGGAGATACGCTGACCCTCCTGGATAATGGATCTCAACAAAACGGTTATTACCATGTCACAGGGCCTAAAACAAACAAAGGTGGTTGGATCTATCGAACATTGGTCAGGCGTTATGAAGAAGAGACCATAGCCACTACAAGCAGCAGTGCATGTGACCCTGATGATATAATCGTTACAGACATTGAATGGACAAGCACTATACCGGCAGGTTATTATGATGGTACGGCAAATTTAACAGGGGCAGAGCTTAAAACAAGTCTTTACAATATAATTAAAGGGCACATGGAATTTAATTACACAAGTAGTACCAGTACTGATGTATGGGATATATTAAAAGAGGCTGATAGAGCTCCCGGTTGTCCTGAATATGTGAAGTTACTTTACACAAACAGGATGCGAAATGCGGCAGAGGAATATAATTACGGTAAGGGGTGGACGAGGGAGCACGTTTGGGCAAAATCCCATGGAGATTTTGGGACAACAAAAGGAGCGGGAACGGACGCCCATCATTTAAGGCCGGCGGATGCTTCAGTCAATTCTGCAAGAAATAACAAGGATTTTGACGATGGAGGCACCGAATATATAGATGGAGATTACCCAACAGGATGTAAAAGAGATGTTGATTCATGGGAACCACAGGATTCTGAAAAAGGAGATGTTGCCAGGATGTTGTTTTATATGGCCGTAAGATATGAAGGAGAAAATGACGAGCCTGACCTTGAGCTGGCTGACAGTGTAAATACTTATCCTGCACTTTTACATGGGAAATTATCTGCCCTGCTGCAGTGGCACCAGCTTGACCCGGTTGACAATTGGGAAAGAAGAAGAAACGATATTATTTATACGGACTTCCAGGGCAACAGAAATCCTTTTATCGACCATCCTGAGTTTGTCGATAAGATTTGGGGTAATCAGATTTATTAAGAACACTAAATACCCTTCCTTATATAGATGCATAAAAAAATCAAACTCGCGATAGTAGATAACCAGTCATTATTCAGACAAGGATTGGCTTTATTAGTTGGTGGGCTTAAACGTGTGAATGTTATTATGGAAGCAAGTAATGGCCAGGAGCTTATCGAAAAACTCAAAAGCCAGGTGCCAGATGTAATCTTAATGGATTTAAAAATGCCGAAAATGAATGGTTTAAGGGCAACATACTGGTATAAAATCAGGTATTTCTACTCTTGTTTATTTGATAACAAAGCCGGTACATTTTGATTAAAACAGTATTTCCTAACGTTTTTTAGAGATTATTATGGCCAATATCAAGCTCGCAATAGCAGATGCTCACCCAGTATTTAAAATTGGGCTTACAAATTTAATAGCTGATTTAGATGATATTGATTTGGTTATAGCAGCAGAAAACGGCAAGGAATTGATAGTTAAAATAGAAAAGCAAACTCCTGATGTCATTCTTATGGGTCTGCGAATGCCCGTGATGGATGGTATAAAGGCTACCTCTTATATAAAACAGAAATATCCCGATATCAAAATTATAGTGCTTACGGTTTATGATGGCAAATATACTATTGCGAATCTCATGAAAATAGGAGCCAATGCGTATTTACTTAAAAATGCAGAACCCGACGAAATAAAGGAAGCAATTTATACTGTAATGACAACGGGGAATTATTATAGTGATTTTGTATCAAAAGCCATGCATGAAGGATTAATTGACATCCGGAAAATAAGGCCAGAATTTGATTTAATAATAAACCTGACAAATCGAGAACAAGAGGTATTGAAACTGATTTGTAAGGGATTTACCTCCGTAGAAATTGCTGCTTATTTAGGATTGGAATATAAGACCATTGAAGGCTACCGAAACAACTTATTGGAAAAAGTGGGTGTGAAAAATACGGCTAGATTGATAACATATGCACTGGAAAACAATTTATTTAGCCTGGACTTACGAATTAAAACCCAAAAAAAATCTTACCAAACAGCGTAATAAATCATATTTTAATTCCCCTCAACTGCGCTTTTCTCCAATACAAATTCACATCTTCTCCCTCTGGTAATAACCCACACACACCAACTTAACACCGTGAAAACACCCATTGACACCTACCGTGTTTTCACCCTTGTGTGTATTGTTTGGCCGCCGCAACTTTGCAATTCAATTTTTTGAGCTTCAATTTTTAATGCGCTTAGAAATCAAAATAATTTCATAATTAACCTTTAAAATCACAAGATCATGAAACACTTAATAATTTTATTTCTGTTTATGTCTATTTTGACAAGCAGTAATCTGTTTGCGCAATCCTTTTGTACTACTCCGGATAATATACCAGATCTTCTTGGAACAATTCCTCAGAACCAACAGGTACAAGCATCATTCGGCCATGATGTCATAAGAATTTTTGTACATATCATGCGCAGGGCTGATGGCACCGGGGGGCAAACAAAACATATGAAGAAGTAGACATTGCATTGAATCTTTTATATGCCGACTTTGATGAACATAATATTTGCTTTGACCTTGTTGGATGGGATGAAATTGAAGACGATGCATTTTACAATAATGCAAGTTTCGGTCAACTTGCAGCTTATATAGATCCAAGTCGAATAGATCTTTTTCTTTTTGCAAATGATAAATTGAATGGAGGCGTGGCTAGTGGGATACCAGGAGGGGCATTAAAGATAGGTGGCTTTGCGTTTGGCAGCAATCTTGTAACCTCACATGTAATATCTCACGAAATGGGTCATTGTTTAGGATTATACCACACTTTTCAAGGAATGGCCTGTGCATCATCTGTTAGCTGCCCGGAACTTGTTGATGGCAGCAATTGCACAACTTGTGGTGATTTTGTTTGTGACACTCCTGCTGACCCTCAAACATTTCAGGTTAATCAAAGCACCTGTATTTGGAATGGAACCGCAAATTGTAGTGGTTCAACAACCGATGCAAACGGTGACACATATGTTCCGCGCACCGATTTAATAATGGCCTATATAGCACCTGTTTGTATGCAAGTACATACAGCAGGTCAGGGGGCAAGAATGAAAGATATGATTGCAAATTCTTCTCTCCTCCAAGCCACACTGACAACAAATGAAACGGTTATCTATATGAAAGATAATCCCAATGATTTTGGTCTTGAGCCCAATCCTATAGGTTGGGGCAATGTAAATAGGTTTTGGATCAGTAGAGATATAGTGATTCGCAATATGGATGATAATATTTTTGTTCATGAAAATCCCGAACATACCACCATAGATCCGATATGGGTATATGTGAAAGTCCGGAACAAAGGTTGTGTACCTACATTAGGTACCGAAGAACTTAAAACGTATTGGACAAAGTCATCCATTGCATTATGGGATTGGCCAAATTCATGGGTGAATTATACTGTTAGCTCAGTTCTCTATGGCGATATAATTGGGACTCAAACTATTCCGGTAATCAATCCGGGAGAATCCGTCATCGTCAAATTTCCATGGTTTGCACCCGATCCTGCAGATTTTGGTGAAACGGAATCTCATGTTTGCTTAGTGGCTCGCATTGAAACTGCCCCTGCATCACCTTTTGGAATGACCTTCGCGGAAACCAACAATATTTTGCCTAATACCAAAAATAACCGCAAGATAATTTGGAAAAATGTTACAGTGGTAAACGACAATATTTGGGATTTTGTAGGTGTAGTGGTGGGCAATGTTACACAAGTCACAAGAAAGTATGATTTAATATTTCGAGTCCCTGATGATGAATTGGGTAGGCCCTTTATTGAAGAGAATATGGTTACGGTTGATCTAGGAGGTCTTTATCAAAGATGGATTTCATCGGGCGGCAAAGGTACTAACATTAGAAGGGCAAAGACTAACAACATGGCTAAAATCGCGGAGGGAAAGCACCACTCTAAAAATCATTTCCCCCATGCTGCTCTTGCGCCGAATACCATTGAAATTGTGGGGCGAGAAGCCAAACTTCAAGGTCTGAGTTTTGCACCAGGTGAGTTAGAAACTGTTTATTTCAGATTTAACTATAATTCTCAAAGTACTGATCCTAAAACGGATTTTCAATTCGAAGTCCTGCAAGCTGAAGAAAATGGTGATGTCTTAGCTGGTGTAATGTTTGAAATTGCGAGGCCTAACTGCCAATTGACTAGTGCAGGGCCAGATATCAATATGGCGCATAAAGGGACCGCTTTTCTAAGTGTTCAGCAAGTAAATTTTGGTGCTGAATATGAATGGCGTGATGGACAGGGCCTCTTAGTTGGCACTGGTCCAACAGTATCGGTAGCTCCCAATACTACAACAACTTATGTCCTTCAAGCAAGTTTTGAAAACGGCTGCATAGCTTCTGCTGAGGTTACTGTAAACGTTGATCACCAACTGAAAGAGAGGTTTAAGATGATTCATCCCAACCCCGCAAGAGACAACATAACAGCACACTGTGACTTGAAAAATGCTCAAACTGCTCGCATGGAAATTAAACATGCTGTCACGGGAGTGATGGAAAAGCAAATGCAGTTAGATGTCACAAAAACAAAGTTTTCAATATGGGTTGGAGATTTACAACCAGGTGCTCATAATTGTTTTCTCTATATTGATAATGTACTGGAAGGTACTAAGCAATTAATAATTATGCAATAATTATTAATAGTTTTGAAGCATAATGCTTCGCTTTATTAAATATACACTTTATACCCACCTGTTATTAAGCTTTGGCAGGTGGGTATTTTATGTTTTGTTTAGCATACACTTAAAAGCCTAAACCATCTAAAACTTAAATACGATGAATTGGAAGATATGTCTGGTCCTCTTTTCTCTGCTCTTCTTTAATCTTTCTGTACGCCTATCCGCTCAAGACTCAATTCCAAATGCCTCCTTTGAAAATTGGTCCATCATTGGTAGTAATGAAGTGCCTGATAATTGGCAATTTCTAAGCGGGAAAATTGTAAAGGATTCTGCCGGATACCAAAGCAATTATGCTATTAAATTAGAGGTTTATAACCCCGGTTTTGAAAACAATTCAGGATTGGCAAAGACAGGGTTCCCACTAAATTCACTCCCATCCACCTTAAAAGGCTTTGTAAAATGTAATGTTATGCCAAACGATACGGTATATATTGAATTTTTATGTTATTCAGGAAATTCGCTTGTTGCCAGCGGAAAATGGATAAGTACGAGTTCAATTACAAGCTATGCTCCTTTTAGTGTCTCGATAGATTCCTCTGGGATTACTTCAATAGACTCTGCGGTGATAATACTAACAAGTGGATGCTGTAGCACTTTTGGAGGTGCCAGCATAGGAACGGAATTAGTAGTGGATGAATTAGAATTGAATTTTTACACCGGCATAAAGGAAAAATCAGAGACAGAAAAAAAAAATGAAATTTTAATCTATCCCAATCCAACCACCGGCACTTTTACCCTATCCGTTCGCACCGGGCAATCCGCAGTAAGCAATAAATTACAGATATATATTTATGATATTTTTGGGGAATTAGTACATCTGACCGAAATTACGGATCGAAATTCTGAAATAAAAATTCCCAAAATGTCCAAAGGCATTTATTTTGTAAAGGTTAATAATAAACATAACGAGTATATAAAAAAGATTATTTGCCAATGAAGTTCCTGGGAGTATTATTAATCATTACTTCATTTGTGTTCAAGGCAGAAGCACAATCCTTGTCGCTACCTTATTATACAGGATTTGATTCTACAAGCCAACAGGCAGGATGGCAGGAATTTAGGCTCGGGGTATTAAATACATATAATTGGAATTATGATAACTCCAATATTGTTTCTTCTCCAAATTCGCTATTCCACGATTACGACGTAGGGGGAAGCGCAACAGATACAATAGATGATTGGTTCGTATCACCTCCTTTCATATTTGATACATCTGCACAACTGAATCTTAAAATTTTTATAGTTACCGCTACCACCGTAACTCCTTCTGATTATTTTGGAATTTGGTTTAGTTCTGGGACAAGTAATCCAGTTAGCGGAAACTTTTCTGAGCTGGCTAACTTAACCAATATGCAACCCCAGTACCAATGGTTAGATACCTCTATCACTATCACTACCGTTACAGATTCCGGATATATTGCATTCAGATACAGCGCCACTGACAACTGGTTTCAAATATGGATTGATGATGTTAACATTATGCCAGATAGCAGCATAGGAACGAATGTTTTTGTCATACCCTACGAAACATCACAAATAAAGATCTATCCCAACCCTACCAACAAAACCGTAGCCATAAAAATACAATCAAACAATCCTCAAAGTACCACCATCAGCATCATAGACATACAAGGAAAAACTATCTTTTCCGAAACACTTCAAAACTCTGGAAAACTTACGAAAACATTAGATTTATCAACATACAGCAAAGGCATTTATCTCATCAAAGTAGAAACGCCAGTTGAACAAATTACACAAAAAATAGTTATTGAATAAAATTCGACTTTGTCTGTTCTGTAACAAGTTCCTTCCCATTATTCATTATCGCCTGAGCAAATAAAATTCACCATTTACTTTAAAGATTCAAACCTAGAACAGTACTAATCTGATAAAAGTCCAAGTTTGTGTGAAAGGGTATTCGAATTGGTCCCTCGGTGATCTTTCCTGGGTTGGCAATATTCCTGACCGAAACTATCTACAACCTCATTGGTGATGCCTGCGAGATGCCTTGGATTCAAGATTGAAAAAGTGAATTGTATTTCTCCAAACTCTGTTTTTTTAGAATATATAAATAATGGGGGAAAGAAAAAATCAATGGTATGAAATGTAGCACTCCCCGAAAATGTGGCCTACAAGCGGTCTAAAAGCTAAAATAGCAGTAGGTTGTTGTTGTATTGGGCAGCTTCAGTGAAGATCTCTTTAAATCTATAGTTATCGCTTTTAGAGCCACCTTCCTGATCAGAGATTACCTTATAAGCCTTCAGGAAAAAGTTCGTAAAGTTGTAGTACAGTTCCCTTCTCAGGGATAAGGCAAAATATATCCATCTAACACCGTGAAAACATGGTAGGAGTCGAGTGGTGTTTTCACCCTTTTTAATAGGTTCTACTTGTTATTAATTTGTGCCCCCGCTTTTTAAAACACATGTGAGGGGGTATACAATGAATGAATGATCGACTTAGTCTATCGCATGTAATAATATGTAGATAAAAAGCTTAAAAAATTGTACTGTTAGATTAAATATTTATTCAATGAAAAAATTAACATTAAATCAAGCTCAAAATTTAAAAGGAGGCATTTGTACATCATTTCCCGGTAATACAGACCAGGACCCTTTTGGCACCTGTTTCAATACCTGTTTGTTTGCAGCTTCGATGTCAGGAGGCAATGTTTTATTTGCATGTACGCTTTAGGCTTAAAGAGTACAGAAGCATAAAAGAACTGGTATATTCCAGGATTGAGTAGTTGGGATCGCAGTATTATCAGTGCCGATGCGTATCGGATATCTGAATTATTAACTAAAACTAATTTTATGAAAAAAATAGATGTGAAGACAATGGAAAGGTTGCAAGGAGGGATTACGGACCCCGGGCCTGGCGGATACGAATCGTGCCGTGCGACATCATGGGCAAACTATCTGATGAGTGGTGGTGACCCTACGGCCTTAACGATATTTGATTTTCAATGTAACTTTTAAAAGTTAGTGATATGCCGGGAATTAACTACTGGCACCATAAAAATCCTAAAAGCAGCTGATATTTTGGGTTTATAATAAATTGTCTAACTAAAAATTAATGTCATGAGAAAATTAAATACAATTCAATTAGAAAAAATTAACGGGGGCGTTTGCACAACAACTCCAAATGATAACTTCCCTTTTCCATGTTTTGATTCATGTCAGATAGCACATATTGCATCGGGAGGTAATTTTCCGTTAGTTTGCATTCTTTAATTTTATAAGCAGTTCTGGCCAACATGGATAGTGTTGGTAATTAAGTGTGTGACTAAAAATTAAGATTTTGGGAAAACTAGATGTTAATCAAATGGAAGATTTAAAAGGAGGTGTTCTTGCTTGTCTTTTCCTACCTGAGGAATCAGGAATGATAATTTGTTTACCTTTTATATGTCCTCCGGGGCAAATTTGCCCTTTGTAAGATGATTTTTTAAAGCATTAAGAGGAACTCTTCCTTTTCCCAAGATTGATTGAAAATATTTGGAAAGGCTTATTTTACAATACTTTTAAAGCATATGTTATGAAAACATTAAATTTTAATCAACTGCAAAGTTTAACAGGTGGTATTTGTCAAATTTATCCCGGAGAATCGGGTGACTACCATCCGGGAACTGACACATCTGCGTGTTTCAATGTTTGGTTGTGTTTAATGACCAGCCAGATAACGGGAGGTGGAATTGGTTGCCTTATAGAATAGGAGAGATAATTTAATAATCTATTGAACAACAAGCTCAATCCGGCCGAGATGAAGTGCCGGTAATTAATAGTCGAACTAAAAACTTACTTTATGAAAAAGTTAAATACTAATGAAATGGAAGAAATTCAAGGAGGTATTATTAGGTGCCTCTTATTGCCTGAAGAAGCAGGGCTGATAATTTGCCTTCCGTTTATATGTCCTCCGGGGCAATTCTGTATCTTGTAAGTTTAGATACAATTATTAAATACCCTCAAGGTTTTTAGCTTTGGGGGTTTTTATTTATAACAGAATTGAATATTCAACGCAAAGACTATCCGTTTTTGAATTCAATAATATTTAAATCATGATATTGGCTTTAAAGCGCGAGGATTACGCTCATTATTTCCTTTTTGATAAGCGCTTGTTTTTCCTTGTCCTTTGTGGGATAAATTTATTGGTAGGATATGTCTCTTCGGAATTTGTCCTGACAAAAGAAGTTTATTATCAAACATATGGGGAGCAGGTGGCAATAGAGCGCATAGATAAGTACTTAGAATTGCGTGAATCGTTTAGTTGGATCGGTTATTTGTTTATTCCCATCATTTTATTCGTTAAGATGAGTTATACAGCGGTATGCCTTAACATAGGTACTGTATTTGCAGGTTTGAGAATTGGATTTGGAAAGCTATTTAAGATAGCCCTGATTGCTGAAAGTATTTTTATTATAGCTGCCATTTCGCGCTCCGGTTGGTTGTTGTTTATTCTGGATGTGAGTGTGCTGGAGGATGTCCAGTATTTTTATCCATTGTCATTGCTGAATTTATTTGAACCAGGAAGTCTTGAAAGGTGGTTTATCTATCCCGTGCACACGCTGAATTTGTTCGAACTTGTTTATTGGTTGGTTTTGGCTTTGGGTTTGAGCTGGGTATTGAAAGAGGGATATGATAAAATGCTCAGGTTGGTACTCAGCACCTATGGGATCGGATTGCTGATCTGGATGGTATTCGTCGTATTCCTAAGCCTGAACTTAAGTTGAAGACTGGCAAGGCAATCTAACATTGACCATGAGAAAGATTATTAAAATAGTTGTTATTCTAATTGTAACAGGACTATTAGGATATATGGTATTTCAAATAAGCGATAAGCTTAAAACAAGAAAAGAACTCTCTGAACAAATACAATCCTTACCCGATTTTAAGTTCCAGCTGATGGATGGGGACTCTTTCACAAATTCAGATTTAAAGAAGAATCAACCAGTAGTTATAGTTTATTTTAATCCTAAATGTGAAGAGTGCCAATATGAGGTTCAGCAAATAAGGGACAACGTCGATGCATTTCAGGGTGTTGAATTACTTTTAGTCACTCCTGCAAAGAAGGAAGTATTGCTGGAATTTTATAAGGACTATGATTTAGACAAGCATCCTCAGATAACGGTTTTGATGGATAAGAATGATAATTTTCACTCTGTTTTTGGTCCAGCTTCTTATCCTACAGTTTTTATATACAATAGCTCGCGTCAGCTCGTTAAGCAATACAGGGGAGAAACGAAGGTGGAAGCAGTGCTGAAAGCAGTTCGGCAAGGATAACTTCAATATACACTATTCAACATATTTAGGCTAAGGGCCATTAACCCTCCTTGATAATGCAAAAAGCATATAAAAAATCTTTTGTTCGTCAGAAGGATCAATCCGACTGTGGAGTTGCATGTCTGGCCGCTTTAACCAAATTTTATGGCGGTGAGATACAACTAGAGCGATTGAGAGAGTTGAGCGGCACAGATAAGCAAGGCACCACCATGCTGGGCATTTATCAGGCAGCACGGCAAACAGGGCTGGAGGCTGAAGCTTTTGAAGCAGACTTGCCGAACCTAAAGGAATTGGACACCCCGTGCATCTTACATGTGGTAATGGACGAACGCCTTCAACACTATGTTATTTGCTATGGATATGAAAACAACAAGTTTATAATTAGTGATCCAGGTAAAGACGTTTCCCTTTATACAGATGAAGAACTGGAGATGATATGGCAATCCAAGGCCCTGCTGATAGTAAAACCGAATAGTGAATTTAAAAAAGCAGCATCTATCAAAGATGAAAAATGGTTTTGGGTTAAGAAGTTGATTGAAGATGACCTCAATATCCTGGGAATTGCATTAATATTAGGCGTTATAGTAGCTGTTTTGAGTTTGGCAACTGCTGTATTTTCTCAAAAACTGATAGACGATATATTACCCAACAATCAGCATGTAAAATTGATTGTTGGCCTGTCTTTGTTGCTCTTTTTATTACTGGTTAAAAGCGGTGTGGGCTTTATACGTCAGTCGTTCCTGATAAGGCAGAGTAAGGACTTTAACAACAGAATAATCAACCATTTTTACGGCTCACTGTTGCACCTACCCAAGTCTTTCTTCGACAATAGAAAAACAGGAGAGCTGGTGGCAAGGATGAATGATACGATGAGGATACAGGGAGCCGTGAGTTATCTGACAGCCAGTTTAATGATTGATGTTTTGTTGGTTGTAATAACCAGTATTTTCATTCTGTTCTACTCCTGGGTTCTTGGACTGATAGCGATGACCTGCATCCCTTTGTATTTTATCACTGTATTTGTTTTTCACGATAAAATAGTGAGCAGGCAAAGGGATGTGATGGCCGCTTATGCAAGGAACGAGAGTAATTATGTTGACACTATGCAAGGAATTGGTGATATTAAAGTAATGAACAAAGAAAATTTGTTTTCCCAGATTACAAAAACAATTTATGATTCATTCCAGCAAAAAATATATGCGTTAGGGCAGGTTAGGATAAGCTTCAATTTAACCACCGAAGTTATTGGTACACTTTTAATTATGGCAATTATTACGGTCAGTTCTATAATGGTTATCAATGAAAATCTAAAGGTTGGACAAATGATGGCTGTAATACAAATGATAGCTATGTTAATGCCTGCGGCAGGACGATTGGCTATGACTAATATTCAGTTGCAGGAAGCCAGGGTTGCGTTTGACCGAATGTTTGAGTTTACTTCCATATATCCTGAATATGTACTAGAAGAGGACAACAAGAAATCAAAGATTAAGGAATTCCTCAGTTTGGAGTTCAAGAATATCTCCTTCAGATTTCCCGGCAGAAGTGAATTATTAAAAGATATTTCATTTACCGTGAAGAGAGGGGAAATGATATCGTTACTTGGTGAAAGCGGTTGTGGTAAGAGCACCACCCTGCAGATCATTCAACATTTCTACAAACATGAAAAAGGATCGGTTGTCATCAATGGGGAAGACGAACAAAATGTATCAACACATGCATGGAGGAACCTGATTGGAGTTGTTCCGCAGGACATCAAGATATTCAATGGTACATTGGTAGATAATGTTTGTCTCGGAGAAAAGATTGAATCACCTGATGGGCTGGCTTCATTTTTCAAGAAATTTGGCTTTGACAAGTATTTTGAACAATTCCCCCAAAGTTATGCTACAATTATTGGGGAAGAAGGGATCAACTTATCAGGAGGAGAGAAGCAGCTGGTAGCATTTGCACGGGCCCTTTATAAAAAGCCTGAATTGCTGATATTGGATGAGGCCACATCGGCTATGGACAGAAATACAGAGGCTTTTGTGGTGGATATTCTGAATGAGCTCAAGAAAGATATTGGAATAATATTGGTAACACACCGGGTTAAAACAGCTCGAAATGCTGATAGGATCTACATATTGGAAAATGGCGTTATCAACGCTTCAGGTAGCCATTCTGAGTTGATGGAAGGTGACAATCTATATGCATTATCCTGGAAGGATTACCTGAACGTCTAAATTAAATAAGCCGGATACCTACAAGCAGGCTCTCCTACACCATTCCTTAACCAGGCAAAGTTTTAACCTCCTATTTTTCAACTAACGGGAACAAGACTCGACACTTAGTTCATAATTTGATAAATACAGCTGCTACAGCCCCCGAGCCTCTAATGTGTCATTACGGGGTCACTCAATATTAATCTGCTGTCAACCAGATAATTTCCAAGAGTTCGGGTCGAGATAGAGATCTGAATATATGGATTACCTTTATTGTGATAATCCTCTCCATAACTGACTGATAATCAGTTTCTACCGATTTTAGGTTCGAGCCCTTAATAGACTTTGTTCAGAGACGTTAGATCTTTATCTAACACAAGGAGTTCGATTCCCCCTGGCTCCATTTGATCCACTCCATGGTTGGAAGGGATCACCGACATCTTGAACCCGCCTGTCGGCAGGCAGGCGAAGTGAAAGAAGAGGTAACCCATATTGGAAACTTGCTTGGTCTCGTATAGACGCTCAAGCCACAGACTTGGCATCTTTTGATCCACTGCATGGATTCGGAAGGATCTTGAGCGAAGTCAACACTCCCAGAAGGAAGAGACCAAACAGGAGTAACTCAGAAGGCTCCCACCGGAATACCCCTGTTCCATAGACACTCCCTTACATAGTGCCAAACTCTATCTGCTTTGTTACTAATCTTAATACAAAAAGAGTATAAAGAATCTATTAAAGGGAGGGTAATTATACTCTTTTAAAAAATCAAAATTAATTGTACTTTACAAATTGATTTAATCGGTCATTCGGTTTGTTGACAGTTTAACCCGTTTTTAAATTAATCACCTCGGGACTTGTTTTGATAAACCTTTGAAGCTTTGATAATCTACTTTGACTTTTTTTACCCAGAGTTAAAAATGACCACGTTAGTAATCTAAAAAACAAAAAATCATGAAAAAACAAATCACCATCTTAGTAACTGTGATCTGCTGCTGGCTATGCGCCTCCAGTGCTCTGCTCGCCAACAATATTGTTATAAATAGCACAGGTCTGACAGGACAAGACGACGTTGCGGATTTCACCCATTTTCGGTTTAACTTGAGTTGGGAAAACTCATGGCGTGTAGCTGCCGCACCAAGCAACTGGGATGCTGCCTGGGTTTTTGTAAAATACAAAGTGACGGGTGGCCCATGTACAACTACAGAATGGAAGCATGCCACCCTCTCCACTACTTCAACGGATCATACCTATAATGTTGTCGGTAGTAATATAACACCCACCTTCGTAACGGTTCCTAATGGTGAGGGTGTATTGATTCACCGAACCTTAGATGGCTCAGGTACCGCGATACTAAATGAAGTAGAGCTGCGCTGGAATTACGGACTTAATGGTATAGGTGACCTGTGTAAAGTAACTTTTAAGGTAATGGCTGTAGAAATGGTATATGTGCCAGGAGGAGGAGGCCCATTTAGCGTTGGCGATGGTGCAACCGGGCAGGCTCAGTTTGAGGCTGACACTTCGGGCAGTCCATTACTTATCACCAGTGAATTAGCGCTAACCCTTGGAGGAGGAGGAGCCGGTTCGCTAGGCAACAACAACAAGACTAATCAGAACACGCTAACCTATGATGATGATTTCGATGATGGAAACAGCGTAACCTTACCGGCTGCTTTTCCGAAAGGATACAATTCTTTCTACTGTATGAAATACGAAGTAAGCCAGGAGCAGTACAAGGAGTTTCTCAATACCCTGACTGCGTCCCAACAAGTGCGGCGGGCAGGAGGAACCTTCTTCAGCACTTCAAAACGCAACGGGATCAAAATTGAAATTCCATCTGTCGGGGGCAATCCTGCACTATATGCCAATGACCTTGACAACGATGGCAACTTTAACGAGCCCAACGATGGACAATTCATCGCATGTAATCACCTTGATCAGAATGATGCCCTTGCTTACCTGGATTGGGCCGGTCTCCGACCCATGACAGAATTGGAGTATGAAAAAAGTTGCCGGGGAGCCGGAATCACCCCCTTTGCGAATGAATATGCATGGGGAGGAACAGCGATCGTCACCAATACTGGTACTATTCTCAATAGTGGGGCAGAAAACGAACTGCCTTCTAATCCCAGTATTGCTACCAGCGGTAACGCCAGGTACCAGACTAATCTCGGGCCATTGAGGTGTGGCATTTTTGCAATTGCTACTTCTACGCGAACAACGGCTGGTGCCACCTTTTACGGGATAATGGAAATGTCCGGAAATGTTAGCGAGTGCTGCGTTAGCGTTGGATCAGTAGCAGGGCGATCCTATACCGGCGTTCACGGTGATGGAGAATTAACCGATTTTTTTGGAGCTGCCAATGTTGATTTCTGGCCCGGAGTAAGAGGAACTACTAATAATGGAAGTCTCACCCTAGCGAATTCGGCATATATAGCAGGAGGCTTTGGAGCCGTAACCCATACTGCTGGCCTTGGGCAGAGGGGTGGAGGCACAAAAGATGCAGCATCTCGGCTTGAAATTTCCGCAAGATTTTTTATCAATACACTTGCTCCTAGTTTTCGTGAAGGGCTTGGCTGCCGTGGTGTGAGAACTGCGCCATAATTCTCTTTTGATATTGGTCGATTGACCGGGTTAATTCTTCTATATGTAAGCATCATTTTACTTATCAAGTAATGGTCAAAATCCTGAGACTCCTTTTGTCGCTATGCCTTTTCATAGTGGCGTTGTACCCTGCCGGGGCGCAAATAGGAGGCTGTGATGACGACCTTGACGGCCCCTTAATAATCCTTACCCTAAACCCCATTTCAGGGCCATCCACCTTTTGCCTCAGCAGCACGCAGACCTACAGCGTTACTCCGGCAACCTCATATGCCACTCACTACCAATGGACGGTTCCGCCTGATGCTATAATCACTCATGGCTTGTTCACCAATGTGATTGTAGTTGCGCTGGGGAATAATGGTGGCAATATTACGGTGCAGGGATTCAACGAATGTGATACCACTGTTGTGGAAGTGCACGCCGTGGCCACCATAGCCTGTGAAAACTCTATGTTTGTAGGTGAAACCAATGATGGATATTCCGCTGAAGCAGATTGCAACAGCGATCTGGCTGGCATTAACACGACCCTAACGCTCGGTGCCATTACAGGACCTCTCACCTTTTGTCCCAACTCCACACAAACATTTAGTATTGGCGTTACAGCGGGGTATGTCGATTATTATGTATGGCAGGTGCCCGCAGGAGCTATCATCACCCACGGGCAATACACCAATACGATCGTAGCGGCTTTTGGTACATTGGGTGGAAACGTCACAGTCTCCGGTTTCAATGATTGTGAAATAGTGCCTGCCCCGATCCTTGCGTTAACTCCTGCGATCTGCCCTACCTTTATGTTCGAGGGCGGCTTCAATGACGGTTATGCGTCCATCGTGCAATGCTCGGCTCCCCTAGATGGGTCACTGCCCACCGCACTCACTTTAGATCTTATTTTGGGTTTCTCCACCTTTTGTAAGGACCAAACGCAGGCTTACAGCGTTGACGAGGCAACAGGCTACGCCGACTATTTTATATGGATCACACCGCTTGACGCCATCCTCACACATGGACAATATACCCCCAATATTGTCGTGGCCCATGATAGTCAAGACGGAAACATTACAGTGCAGGCACGAAATGATTGTGAAATATCATCGACCGAATTATTGGCCGTATCCCTGACACCTTGCGATACCTTTGTTTACAACGGAGGTGATAATGACGGTTTTGATATGGATACCTCCGCACCTTTCCTTCCCCTGCACGGGCTCTATGCAATTCTTTCCAAAACGGATGTGCTTTGCAATGGCAACAATAACGGTACTGCCATCGCTCAGGTTCTCGGAGGTGATCCCCCTTATAATTATTTATGGTCACCCGGTGGGCAGACAACTCCTATAGCTGTAGGACTTGCTCCAGCCACCTATACGCTGACATTGACGGATGTTAACGCTCACGTTTTTACGGGTGATGTTACTATTTTGGAACCAGACCCCTTCGTCGTCACCACCACCGGATCGCATGCCATTTGTGATGGAGACGGCACCATACTAATAGCGACCGGAACCGGAGGCGTTCCTCCCTACACCTTTAATTGGGATGTCGGAGCTTTTATCGGGGCTGCATATACTGTTGCCCCAACTATCACCAGCAATTTCTCGGTTGTTGGCACAGATGTGAACAATTGTACCAGTTCCCCTCCACCGGTTACGGTCACTTTAAATCCTTTACCTGTCGCCACCATCACAGCCAACGGCCCTACCAACTTTTGCAGTGGTTGTGAGGTGCAGTTGACGGCCAGCGCCGGTGTTTCATACCTCTGGTCACCCAACGGAGAAACCACTGCTTCCATCATTGTTTCCACAGCAGGGAATTACAGTGTGGAGGTAACTGATGTAAATAATTGTTCACAAACTTCCGCACCGACTACTATTACAATAGATGCTTGTACATTGACCCCCGCCACCATTACCGCTGATGGGCCTGTCACGTTTTGCGATGGCGGTTCAGTCAATCTTACGGCCAACGTCGGTAATTCCTACTTGTGGAGCACCGGAGAAACTACCCAGTCTATAGTGGTTACTGTATCAGGTACTTATTCGGTTACGGTTACTTATTCCTTGAATTGCTCTGAGGTGGCTGCGCCGTTTAATGTCTTTGTGACTCCCTGTGCTACAGCTCCCTATCAAGGTGGAATTAACGATGGTTTCTCGCAGGGGGCTGCATGCCATACTGATCTCACTGGCTCTGCAATTTCATTGGCTTTAGATCCCATCACAGGATCCATATCACCTTGCGCAAATACTACTCAAAACTACAGCGTTACCGTAGCAACAGGCGCAGCGGATTATTTTACCTGGACAGTTCCTGCAGGAGCAGTGATCACCAGCGGTCAATATACCGGGGCGATTGTCGTGACCATGGGTACAACAAATGGGGATGTGACGGTTACCGCCAGCAATTCCTGTGAAAGCAGCACCGCAATTAGCCTATCAGTGATAGTAAATAACGGGTGTCCTACTAATGTATACCAGGGAGGATTCAATGACGGCTTTTCCCAGCAGGTTATTTGCTCCTCTGACCTGGATGGGATCACAGATCCGTTGATCCTCGATCCGATTACCGGCCCAGGTGCATTCTGCCTCAATACAACACAAGAGTACAGCGTATCCGTAAACTCAGGGGAGGCCAACACCTTCGAATGGACGGTGCCTGTCGATGCGGTTATTACCAGCGGACAGTATACGAGCACAATTGTTGTAGCGTTGGGAAGTAACAGCGGAACCATTTCGGTGACGGCACGCAATGATTGCGAGATCAGTCCAACGGTCTTTCTGCCTGTTACTGCTACAATCTGCCCTGTCGAGCCGTTTGCCGGAGGCCTTAACGATGGTTTCGCTTCCGAAACACTGTGTTCGAAGGATTTGGATGGAAGCCCCAACCCATTAACCTTGGGTTCTATAACCGGCACCATAAATGCCTGCCTCAATTCCACTGAGATCTTCAGTGTTGTAGTAACTGGAGGCCATGCAGATTACTATTTATGGACCGTCCCCGTGGGTGCCACCATTGCCAGTGGGCAATATACCAGCTCCATCGTTGTCAATTTCGGCTCCACCAGCGGACTTGTGAGCGCAACGGGTGTGAATGAATGTGAAATCAGCACAACCGCCACATTGGCAGTCATTGTGGCAAGCTGCGTGATCCCAGCTTATCTCGGCGGCATTGGTGATGGATTTTCACAGGGGGCGGTTTGTTCATCCACGCTTAGCGGAGGTCTAAGTCCCTTAACTCTTGGCGTAATCTCAGGTAACACCCCATTGTGTCAAAGTAAGACGGAGAGTTACGAGGCTACCATCGCAACCGGAGCGGCTAACTACTACAATTGGACGGTTCCTGCAGGCGGGATAATCACTTCCGGTCAATTTACCAATACAATTGTTGTTGCACTTGGAAATATAGGGGGAAATATTGAAGTTACTGCACGAAACGAATGCGAAACAAGCGTCGCTGCTGTCCTGCCAATTACAGTGGTTGCTTGTCCCGATGTTGCCTATCATGGGGGAAACGGTGATGGTTTTAGCTTCGAAGCCTATTGCTTCAGCGACCTCGGCGGCGTTATTTCCAGTCTCAGCCTGAATACTATTGCCGGTCCTAACAGCTTCTGCCTCAACACCACGCATAACTATTCTGTCGTACCCTCCTCGAGCTACGCGGATTATCACACTTGGACCGTTCCAAATCTGGCGCTGATCACCAGTGGAGGCGGCCGCAGACAACACGTTTTTCCCAAGGAGCTGGATGTTTCTTCGAATTCCCAGGCGCCGGCGCACGACTCGAACGGCCGCCCCCTGTTTTCTCGCTTTCCTTATCGGTGCCTTCAGTGCGTCCTCCGTTGCGAGCGCCCAGTCACTCATGGACGACTACACGCCTGTGAC
>JACZWC010000023.1 GCA_022572355.1 Bacteroidota bacterium
ACTCCCACAAAAGGGAAACCCCAAACCGAGATTATTCCGCCTTCACGGTGATGAGGCGCTGATAAACCGGTTGGGTTTTAATAACGATGGAGTAGAAGCTGTTGTTAAGAGGTTAAAGAGACGGAAACCCAACTTCATTATTGGTGGGAATATCAGCAAGAACAAAGACACACCTAACGAAGAAGCAATAAAAGATTACGAAAGATGTTTTGAAGCGCTGTTTGATTTTGTAGATTACTTTGTAGTAAATGTAAGTTCACCTAACACTCCTGATTTAAGAGAATTACAGGATAAGGAGCCATTAACAGCCCTTTTATCGAGATTAAAGGAATTAAATAATGCTAAGGATCATCCAAAGCCGATATTATTAAAAATATCCCCTGATCTTACCAATGAGCAATTAGATGATATAATAGAGATTGTCATAGCGATAAAAATTGATGGTGTAATAGCCACCAACACAACGATTTCAAGAGATGAATTAATAACATCGGGAAAAAAAGCAGAGGAGATAGGAAATGGCGGATTGAGTGGAAAACCACTAACGAAACGTTCAACAGAAGTGATTAGGTATCTTTCGGAGAAATCTAATAAGGCATTTCCGATAATTGGGGTAGGGGGCATCCATTCACCCGAAGATGCTATGGAAAAGCTCGAAGCCGGGGCAGACCTTATCCAAATTTATACAGGTTTTATTTATGAAGGGCCTTCACTAATAAAAGAAATAAATAAACGAATTATCGTCAATTCATAAATCATAAGGTATTGCTGAAATAGAATAAATAGATTGCAAATAACAAATCACAAATTCCAAAACTCAAATAAATTACAATATTCAATGTCTGAATGACCGAAACGTGTTTGAAAACTTGTTTGGAATTTATAATAATTGAAATTTGGCGCTTATTTGAGATTTAATGCTTGTTATTTGTAATTTCTTTTAGTATTCCATAATGTTATTAATATTTACGTTCGTACATTCGTAAAAATTCGTTATTCGTTGATTCATTATGCCTAAAAAATCTCGTTCATCACTTCTTGATCTTACTAATTATAGTTATCCCGATAAATTTGGCGAGTGGTTGGGATATAAAGTGGCGAAGTTTAACCGCAAAAAACAACAGGTTGAGACCACCTTGGAAATTCGTAAAGATCATCTCTCCCCCGCTGGCAGGGTGCATGGGGGTGTTATCTCCGGCTTTTTTGATTTTGCTTGTGGAGTTACAGTGTTTACTACTTTAAAGACCGATGATTTTTGCTCAACGGTAGAACTCAAAGTCAATTACTTTCATCCGATTGATTTAGGTGATTATCTGATAGCAAAGACACACGTGGTTTTCAGGGGAAAGAAAATATGCGTGATACATGGATATATATATAAAAAAGGTGAAAAAAAACCTACCGCAATGGCGACTGCTACATTTAATATTGTGTCGGGAAAGAAAATAATTACTTAAAATAGCGAAAGAGCAAAGGCATGACTATTTGGTTACTTCCATCAGTTTTTGTTGAACAAATAGAGAGGATTGTAATTTCAAAAGATAAATTCCTGCAGGCAGGTCTTTGGCATCTATGGTAATGGAATGTTTACCTGCGATGAGTTCATCATTTAATAATGTGGTTACTTCTCTGCCCAATAAATCAAAAACTTTCAATGTCACTTGTTCGCTCTGGTGCAGGAAGAAACTGATTGTCGTACTGGTGCTAAAAGGATTTGGATAATTCTGCAAGGATTCGGATATATTTGAAATTGCATTTATGCCTAAAGGTGATACCAATGCGGGGGTGGCATAATCGCTGCCGTATGTAGCTGTTTGATTATCAAAGCTAGAGACGGTATAATAATAGCTTGAATCCGGGGAAGCAGAGTAGTCATCATAGGACAGATTTGTAGTAGATGCAATATATTGCCAATATCCCTCATTGGTAAATGACCGGTATATTCTATAGCCTCCAAGTGGATAAGTGCCCTGAGTGCTGGTTGACCAGCTTAATGAATAATGGTCAGAATCCGGCACAACTGTCAAATTAGCAGGTGTCAAAGGAGGATTGATCCCAAAATTATGTCCTGCCACCAATTCAGCAAATCCCACACCTTCTACCGGTTGATTATTTACCGTGCCTTTCAGTAAGGTGCTTCCTTCCCAGAACTTAAATGCTGTGACATCAATTACCTGGTTATCAATGGTCTGTGTCATATCAATATTAACACCGCGCAAGGGGTTGATAAAACGCCATCCTTGTGAGTAATATACATCGTTTGGCTGGTCGTACCAATAGCCCAGTCTCTCAAAATAAAAGGTGGAAGAAGTATCTTGTGTATCATCAGGATAGATTGCACTAACTGAGCGTGACTCGGGTTTATAGGGGACACGATTGGAATCAGCGTATATCTGCCAGATATTAAACTCAGAGGGCGACTGAAGATCCCCGAAGGCAGCTCCAGGCTTATCCACCTGAAGGGAGAACCACTCATACATGTTGTCAGGATTTGTACCAACGGTAAACGGGCCCCACTGCCTGTCTATCCACGCTACTCCCGATGAAATATTGTCTTGCACACCGTTAAATTTGATAGTGCCCGTAACACTCATATTGGTGTACGAATAATAGAATGACGAATCGCCCTGATCGCCGATGGCAACATAACCGTCTCCTCCGACTACCAAAGGGGGGCGGTCGCTTGTGAGTATAAGATTCAACTGGTCATTATTATCCGGGTTATCAGCTTTAAAGACATACTGATAAGGAATTCCGCTTGAGGTAAAAGTTGAGTATGAAGAGTCCATAACAAACGGAGGGAGCATTCCATAAGTGTATTGAAAATCCCATTGTCCGGTTTGCTGGGTAAACACAGGTGGTGGTATATTTTGTACGCTGGTATTGAAAATACCGGTAGCTGCTTCGGCTATATTAAAGATACGCATGTTAATGGGCAGCCGGAAATAGCACAACATTACATCATATTCTCTGTATGCGGGTGCAGAGCCTATCAAGTGCATATTTACATACCACCATTCAGTTGTTGTATTCAGCACGTGTACTCCGTCATCATCGGGAAACGTCAGAACGCTGCCAGGAGGTGTATAGGGGTAAGTCTGCCAGTTCTGTGCAGAAATTTCTGTGGATAATAAAACAGATAATGTAAGTGCGATCGTGAAAAACCTATATCTCATTGGGTTGGGTAGGTTGTGATTGTGAATTATGCTAGTGGTAATTAGGGTACAAAAGTATAACATTTAATGATTAACCTACCTGATCCAAAAACATGAACCAAGAGAATACTCTGTGATACTAATTGCTTTGCTGGTCTTGTTCGGTGGGGTATTGTCGCTAGGTTTTGTTAAAGTAAGCCCTAGAATGGCCGAGGGAATCATCTTCTTTTCATTTTTAATCCTCTTTGAATTCTTGTTGGTTTTGGCAGATCCGTACATAGACGGATGGTCAGGTGGAGCGCCAGGCTTCAAACTATTGTTTAATGCCGGTATAGCAGCCTTGATATTTCCTGCTCATGCTTTCTTTGAAGCAAAGATTAAGGTGCGGTTAATAAAGAACAGGTCGGAAACCGAGAGAGCACAGCGATCTCTGGTTTCTGATCAAAGGAAATGAGAAGGTTGTTAATCATATTGTTTATTGTTTTTCTGAGCTTGACTCAGATTTAAATAATGCTTCCTCCTGTTTTATTTGCCGATATCTTGTTTCAATGATTTTATTAGCAGCGCAAAACGAGCTTTTGAGGGCAAACATTTTAGCACATAGTTTGCCAAATTATTACCATATCCAGGTATAATTATTTGTTTTCCACGAAGGGTGCCTGATACAATACTCTTAGCAACGGTTTCGGCCGAAAGTATAAACGATCTCTTTAACAACCCATAGTCTTTAATACGCTCCTTCACCGATTCATTTGTGTCAACACCCCCTGGACATGCCACGCTGATTGAAATTGGCGTATGCTTCATTTCCTGTCTCAATGCTAATGAGAATGAATTCACAAAAGCTTTGCTGGCCGAATAAACCGATTTAAACGGAATGGGAAATAACCCGGCCATGCTCGAAAGATTTAAAATGTAAGCTTTAGGGTATTGTTTCATGTTGGCAACAAATAACCATGTGGTTTTTACCAATGCCATGTTGTTTAACAAGATCATATTCTTGTAATATTCAACATCATTATCAAGAAAGTTATTGGTATTGCCCATGCCGGCATTATTGATAAGAAAATTCACTCGATAACTGTTTTCCACACACCATTTATACATTTGGTCAGGTGCATTTTCCAAGGTTAGATCTGCTTGATAATAATGTGCGTTAATTGGGAATTGCTGACGAAGATAGCTCGTAATATCGTGAAGCTTTGCCTTGTTTCTGGCAACCAGCAGGACATTCATGCCCCTTGAAGCACATTCAAATGCCAAAGCCTTTCCAATGCCGGCACTAGCTCCTGTTATCAATGTATAATACTCTTTAGCTTCCAATTGTTGCCAGATGATTTTTGTTTATCCAATCTATGGTTTTTTGAATACCTGATTCAAAAGCAGTGATTTTATAACCCAATTCCCGCTCTGCTTTTCCACAACTGGTATTCCAGTTGAATTGATATTTTCTTATCAAACCCGGTGTGATTTTAGGTGATTTTTGCGATAATAGTGTATAAATCATTTGTATTCGGGCTATTGTGATCATTAGTACATAGGGCACATTATACAATCGATATTGCTTACCGGATATATTACGAATGCATTCGAACAGTTCATTATAACTGCGGTTCTCCCCTCCAAGTATATATCTTTCACCAGACCTGCCTTTTTCCATGGCTGACACATATCCGTTCACTACATCATCAATAAATGCATAATTCCCGATTTTTCCCCCATCACCTGGAATAAAATACCATTTGCCACGCATGTATTTTATGACAATGCGTGTCACACTATTACTTTCACTCAAAAGCCCAGGTCCATAAACCCTTGTTGGGTTTACGATTACCACATTTAAGCCTTCTCTTGCATATTTACGTGTTTTTTCTTCCATTATAGCTTTGGATCTTTCATACTCCGTGCTGTAATCTATCCAAGGTTCTGAATTTTCCGTCACATTTTGCTTTCGGGAAGGGCCAATTACTCCGGCAGAAGAGGTAACCACAACTTTATCTACTCCCAGTTCTTTCGCTTTATCCAGCACATTGAGGGTTCCGGTTACGTTAATATCATGGATGACCCGAATATCTTTTACCCAAACTTTAGCAAAAGCAGCTAAATGATACACCTGCTGGCAACCGGCCATGGCTATACCAATTCTCTCTTTATCTAAAACGTCTCCGAGAAATGTTTTTATTTTAGGATGTATCAATGTTCGAGCTTCCTCCGGAGTATAACAAAACGCATGTACGACTGCTCCGGATTCCGCCAAACGATATACCAGGTTCTCTCCGATAAACCCAGCCGCTCCAGTTACAAGTACGTTCATTCGATCAAAGCTGTTATCTTTTTTGAAATGAGAAATGAAATTCGGGATTCGCTTTTACAGCGAAATAATCATTGGAAAGAGCCAGTGTCAAATGGGTAAAAAAAGCTGCCCAGATATTTCCAGTATGAACGGTGATCAGACAAAGCAGAACACCAAACGGAATTGCCCCGATTGTTTCTTTTTTCCCTTTGGGAATATGAACAACGGAATATAGAATGGCATTGACTGCAATGGCTGGCCACAACCCCATGCCCTTATAGCATATAAAAAAAAGCAATCCTCGAAAAGCAAATTCGTAGGCCAGCAGGTATGCAGCCCAACTCAGAGAATTAAGGAGGATCTCAAGAACACCCCATTTCGGAATTCTTGCCTGGGGATATATCTTCAGATTATTGGGATTGGAGGAGAAAAAGAAATTAATGGTAAGAATTACTGCTGCCAGCCCTGTGATCCAGTATAGGGTTGCTAAAGGGGCGTGGTAATTAATTCCCAACTCTGAGAGCGTGCATGAAAGGAACACCTTGGCGTAAGCCAATAAGAAAACGCCAAGAAATAACACTCCTATTAGTCGTTGAACAACTACCAGGAACAGGCTTGCTTCGGGATTGCCAAATGCATAACCGGCCCACGACTTTAACCTGCCCAAACCGGCCAATAGGTAATAACCCAGAAACGCGACAGCTACTGAGGCTGTAGTTAGAACACACGCTGTAGTATCAATATCTGGGCTCAATTTACTTGTTTTTCCAATGTGTCAATTCTTTCCATTAATGTGTCATTTTTAGCTTTTAGCACTTTGATGGCCCCGTCAACAGGGTTATTGGCTTTCCTTTTTTGTTGAGTTTGTTCTTCCTGTTGAACACCGCTTTGAGCCGGCCCCTTTTCCTATTTATTTTGTGATACCTTTAATTGCAAAGGATGTATAGTGTTATCATAAAATAACAAAAAGCATCACAAAATAAAAAAAGTAAATAAATGAAAAATCCATACTCCTGATTAAATATGGCTCTTTTCTTTTGTTTTTCTTTGCGATTTTTGTCGCTCTTTGCCCGATTAGGGCTCACCTCGAACCCTTTTTATCAGGATTTGAAACTGTTATTTGATCTGAAACAGCTCCTCCTATCTGCCATTTAGTTTGTATAAAAGCCTCAGTTAATAACGTTTTGTAGGTTTAGCCTGCCTGTCGGCAGACAGGTTTGAGAATTGAGGGAAAAACAACAAGAGGTTTGTGGTCGCTCATGCGTCACACTCACACTCACCCTGTTTTTGTGGGCTTTGCCCACCGAAGCCCGTGGTTTCTGTGTTACACATTTGTTTAATAGTGAAAAGCCCTCCTACGTTCCTCGCTATGCTCGGAACTTCGGAAGGCGAAGGTGGGCCCACGGGTAATTGAACTTTGCGGTTTGTTGCCGCTTAATTCCGCTTATTTCCGCATCCACATCGAAGAGCGTCCTTTTTGACCGGAAACTACCGGCAACAACCCGCATTAAACGGCAGCATTTTCATGTACCAAAAACGTTTACCAAGAACATTCTTTATCTCACATAGGAAATGTTGCGTATCTTAGGGGGGTGCAATAGACTGTAGATCAAAAGCATAAGGATGTGGGCACTGATTTTGGGAAATTTACTTCTTATCCCTCATTACAGGTGCTTCTCGGCTATAATCAATCAGAACGTTGCACATATAAACAGGTCAGCAAACATTATTAAGAACCCTTGACAGACTCTATGAAAAGAGGAATTAAACTCAGTTTATTATCAATATTGATGAACTCATACTGCATGGGACAGGGCGTAAATTGTGAAATTGGATTCAATGACGATTACTCACAATATCCTAGCGACATGGCCTGTGTTGATGAATTTACTTATCTGGCTATAAACCAATCGTATGCTAATAGCTTCTTCTTACAACAATCCATTTATAAGATTGACACCATTGGGAATATTCTTTGGAGTGCGATAGTCTCTCCGGTGGGTGGTGAAGTTACCTACTTGGATCAAATGATACCGTCTGAAGACGGAGGAGTTTATATGATAGGAACCGTTTATGCCGCCTGCGATGTGCTGCAAGGCTGCAACGAATATATTCAGAAATATAGCCCTTCAGGAGCGATGGTTTGGACTAAATTATTTCCCGATACTATGTGCGCTAACTTCAAACTTTCTGGGATTACGATTAATTCATCTGATCAACTATATGTCAATTATGTTGATAGCAATGGTTCGCACATTTATACGATTGAAAACGGGGGAGGGACAACAGTAGATACATTATTGGTAGCCGTGCAGAACCTTGAAGGGTTTGCAGATGTTGCGAATTATCAAGTGGTTGGATACAAACAAGATAATCTTTTTGGGTTTGATAACTCGGGTAATACGATTACAACGCATTCATTTAGTACACCAATTCAGGATATTATATCAGTGAATGATACACTTTATGTGTTAACACAGGATAGCTTAATCCTTTTAGATTCAAATATGCAAACACTTCTGGGTGCGGATGTAACGGGCTATGTATTATATTCTAATTTGAAATTAAATAACGGTGGCATTCAATTTATAAGTGGTGATACTACAGTTCAGCACATATTGACCCTTAATGATCTATTACAATTAATTGATGTTAAAACCATATCTGTAGAATTATTAACAGATTCGTACAAAGATTTCTCTCTTACTCATTTTTCTTGCGGTATTAAATTTCCAATCACCGAATACACGGTAATTCGCTATCTCGATTTTTCATTAAAGAGCGCTCAAAATTCTTTTGTAAATACTGGCGATATTGGAATAGCTGAAATTCAGGTGAATGACAATTATGCTTTATTGGATCCTTTTTTAACCGGTATATATACCACAGATATTGAAATTAGTGTTCTCTTAAAGAATTACGGACAGGATACGGTAAACAATTGTGTTATCAATCATAGAATTAGTATGGGAATCTGTAATGATGCTTATTATATGCAGTCGTTCTCCAATTTAAATCTGGCACCGAATGATTCTGTTTGGGTGTATCTTGGTTGGATTGATTATACGACAAATTTTTACAGTGATACAATACAGAGAAATGTTTGTGTGTACACCAGTTATCCAAACAATCTGACTGATACAAACGTCTCGAATGATCATTACTGCAAGAATATTATAATAGGATTAGTAGGTCTTGATGAAATGGAACAGAATCCTATAAGCATTTTCCCTAATCCTACCACTGGTTTACTTCAAATTGACTTTGGTCAAAATGTACAAAATGTACGAATCAGGTTATTATCTATTGAAGGAAAACTATTAAAAAGTATTAGTCAAAGATACACTTCGGGCAATTATACTCAGCAGATGGATTTGAGCGGGTATGCCAAAGGAATATACTACGTACAGATTGTGACGGAGGGGAATGTGATTACTAGAAAGGTTGTTTATCATTAGTTAGCGCAAATGCTTAAAGACGACTGAGTTTTGGCACCTATAACAACAGTAATTAAAAACTACAAAAAATGAAAATAATCCTGACATTTCTATTGCAATGCGCAACTGTAAGCATTGTTTGCTCGCAAAGTGAAACACTTCCCTATTATACAGGTTTTGATACTCCCACTGAAATAGCCGGATGGCAACAATTCAGAACTGGATTTTTAAGTTCTTATGATTGGGGTATAGGCACTAGCTTATATCATGATTACAATGTTGGTGGAAATGCAACCGATACCGTTGTTGATTGGTTTGTTTCACCCCCCATAAATTTCAACACTCCAAGTTTGCTGACACTGAAGGTTATAACGTCTGGTTTCAGTACTCCAATTCCAGATAATTGTGAAATATGGTTCGGTACAGATAATCCCGATCCTTCAATTGGAAATTTTACTTTAATCGCTAACTTATCATATATGCAACCGCAAAATCAATGGCTTGACACAGCGGTGAATATTCCTTTTGTTTCTGATAGCGGTTATATTGCTTTTAAATACAAAACGATTGGTGCGGCATGGATGACTTATGGAATAGATAGTATCACTGTTAGCTCTACTGTGGGTATATTCAATCAGGATAACTCCAGTAATGCCGCAGTAAATATTTATCCAAATCCCAACTCAGGCCAGTTTACCTTAGAAATAGATTTGCAAGAGGAAACCGAGTTAAGCATCAAACTCTATCACTTTACCGGCCAACTGATCCACTCAGAAGTGATTGGTAATGTTACCGGTAACTATGCTCAACAGATGGATTTAAGCAGATATGCTAAAGGAATATACTATGTGCAGACTGTAAGCGATAGACGTATAATAACCAGAAAAATTATATATCAATGAAAAAAACATCCTACACCAAACTACTTGTTACTTTGATTGTCATAGGCATTCAAACCAATTTATTCGCACAATGGACACAATTAAACTCGGGAACAACGGAAGATTTAAATGGAGTATTTTTCTTAACCGAAAATATTGGATATGTTGTTGGGAATAATGGTACTGTCTTAAGAACTTATGATCATGGTGATTCTTGGCTTCCTTTAAATGCTGGTGTTTCAAACGACTTGAATGGCATTTTATTCTCAGATGGTAAAATAGGTTTTATTATTGGTGACAGTGGCCTGTTACTAAGAACATATGACGGAGGAAATGATTGGGCCCTTTATACTACTGGAACAACTGATAATTTAAATAACATACAGTTTCCGAAGAATGATTCTACCAATCAACCCAAAGTAACAGGTAATACTGTACTAGTCATCCCCGATAGTAGTGGGAATTGGTCATCATTACAGATAATCTCAGATTCCACAGACACTATAAGATCATTATGCTTTCTTGATCGTGATATTGGATTTGTTGTAGGTAGTAATCAATCCTTGTATAAGACAGAAGATGGGGGAAGCAGTTGGATCTATATGGGTGGTCAGGTAACAGGTGACTTATATGATATTGATTTCTCCTCTTTTCAAAATGGTTTCATTGTCGGAACCGATGATCTTTTTTATTCCGTTGATAGTGGGATAAATTGGAATGGCAGTAATATGAATTTAAGTCGAACGCTAAAGGCTGTAGATTTTTTAGATAATCTGCATGGGCTGGCAGCAGGAAACGGAATAATTCTGCCAACCAAAGATGGTGGTAATAATTGGAGCATCGATACAACGACTACAACAGAGAGCTTAAATGACATTTATTATAGTAATAATGGAGCCTTTATTGTGGGAAATAATGGTTTGATATTGAGAAATGATAACCTACCTGTTGGAATAAGTGATATAAATAACAAAAAGCATTTACAAATATATCCCAACCCCACGACTGGCCGGTTCACCTTAGAGATAGATTTAAAGGAGAATACCGAGTTGTCCATCAAACTCTATCACTTTACGGGGCAACTGATCCACTCAGAAGATATTGGTAATGTTACCGGTAACTATACTCAACAGATGGATTTGGGTAGATATGCTAAGGGAATATACTACGTACAGATTATTACCGACACAGGTGTAATCACCAAAAAAGTTATTTATCAGTGAAAAAAGCAATACTCATATTATATTTAATCATCTCCTTTTCAAACAACCAGGCCCAGCCAACCTTTCAAAAAACTTTTGGCTCCCAAAACTATGACGGTGGCGCATCAGTTCAGCAAACGTCTGATGGAGGATACATCGTTTTGGGGTCCACAGTACCATTCGCCTATCTCCTCAAAACCGACAGTAAAGGAGACACTTTGTGGACAAAAACCTATGGTGGAAGCGGTTCGGATTATGGTGCTTCGGTTCAACAAACTGTTGATGGAGGGTATATTATCGTTGGAACGACAAATTTTGGAGCGGGAAGTACCGATGTTTATTTAATAAAAACAGATGTAAATGGAGATCCACTTTGGACAAAAGCATATGGAGGAACCGGTGTGGAGCAGGGCATGTACGTTCAGGAAACATCAGATGGAGGGTATATTATAACCGGCTTTACGATCAGTTTTGGAGCAGGTGGGTCTGATGTTTATTTAATTAAGACTGATTCTATAGGTGACACCCTGTGGACGAGGACCTTTGGAGGAACAAGTGATGATTATGGCCACTCAGTATATCAAGCTACCGATGGAGGTTATGTGATTGTAGGATATACAAATAGTTTCGGAGCAGGAGGGAATGATGTATATGTGATCAAAACCAATTCTAGCGGGGACACTTTATGGACGAAAACCTTCGGTGGGATGGGGAGTGATAAGACCGTACCCGGCTCATCCGGACAAACAACTGATGGAGGGTATATTATAACCGGCTATACGACCAGTTTCGGATGGGGGGCTGGCCATTTCTATTTGATAAGGATCGACTCTATGGGAGATACTCTATGGACAAGGGCCTATGGCGGACCAGATAGTGATCAAGGCATGTCGGTTCAACAAACCGTGGACGGAGGATATATTGTCACAGGAATCACTACCAGTTTTGGAGACGGTCCCCAAAATGTATATTTGGTCAAAACTGATCCTAATGGAGATACTCTGTGGACAAGAGTGTTTGGTGGAGATACAACTGAAAGTGGATTATCCGTTCTGCAAACGATCGATGGGGGATATATTATCACAGGAAGCACTACCAGTTTTGGAGCAGGTGGGTTTGATATTTATTTGATCAAAACAGATTCTAATGGAAACAGCGGTGGTTGCTATGAATCTTCTACTAATACTGAAGTTGTCAATACTGCAACGATAATCGGTTCTGGTGCTATTGTTGGTTCTGGTGGTCTGGTTAGCAATCCCACAACTATTGTGGGGAATCCCTTATTTATTGATAGTGTAATATGTACTAGTGTTGGTATAAAGGAGAAAATTGTGAGCAAAAAAGAAATAATAGTTTACCCCAATCCCAACACCGGCCAGTTTACATTAGAAATAGATTTGCACGCTGAAACCAGGCTAAACATCAAACTCTATAACTTCACCGGGCAACTGATCCACTCAGAAGTGATTGCCAATGTCACCGGCAACTATACGCAGCAGATAGATTTAAGTAGGTATGCCAAGGGAATATACTATGTGCAAATTATTACCGATAGAGGGGTGATCACCAAAAAAGTTATTTATCAATGAAAACAAAGAGGTCGCTGATTATATATTTATTCATCTCTCTGGGTTGCTCTCTTGAGACCGTTGATGCTCAATCTCAATGGATACCGTTAAACGCTGGCACTAGTTATAATCTAGAAATTATCCTTTTCATAAATGACAGTACTGGTTTTGTAGCTGGAAATAGTTTTAACGATGGTGTAATATTAAAAACAACGGATGGAGGAATCATCTGGGATTCAACCATTACCAATATTCCCATATATGGGTTGTCTTTTGTCAATGAGAGTGTGGGTTACACAACGGGTAACTTGGGTGGTAATAATGAACTTCTCAAAACAATTGATAATGGGAGCAACTGGACTCCACAAAATCTTTCTTTTGAAATAGGACCTTTACTGTTCACATCTGCAAACATTGGATACATTGCCAATTCAAATTTCAATTGCTATAAAACCATAGATAGCGGTAATGTCTGGATATCAACAAATAATTGCCATAATAGCGGTGTTGCAGAAGCTATCTATTTTACAAATGACAGCACTGGTTATATTGCCGGATGGTATCCTGGCTCAATAGCAAAGACAACTGATGCAGGTGCCACATGGACAGTACAGGACCCTACTGGTGGTAATGGTGGTTTTACTGCCATGCATTTCCCCTCACTGGACACTGGATATGCAGTCAGTTGGGACGCATCAACACAAACACTTTTAATTTATAAAACGATTGATGCTGGAAGCACATGGTTACCTCAATCACCTCCTGGAGTGAGTACTGATATTTCTTCTATCTACTGTCCTGACAATAATATTTGTTTCGCCGTTGGCGATAGTGGGACAATAATCAAGACTACTGACGGAGGTAACACATGGGTTAAACAAGGTTCCGGAACAACTTCAACGCTAAATTCAATTTATTGCACAAGCAATAACATATGCTATGCAGTTGGTGATAGTGGACTCATTTTGAAAACTGTCAGCGGTGGAGTAGGGATAAGTAGTATCCCAGAAAAAAAAACTGAGATAACAGTTTACCCCAACCCTAATACAGGCTGGTTTACCTTAGGAATAGATTTAAAGGAGAGTACTGAGTTGTCCATCAAACTCTATCACTTTACCGGGCAACTGATCCACTCCGAAGTGATTGGTAAAGTTACCGGCGACTATACTCAGCAGATGGATTTAAGCGGGAACGCTAAGGGAATATACTATGTGCAAATTATGACTGAGAAAGGTGTGGTTACGAGGAAAGTTGTTTATCAATAAAGAAGGCAACCTTATCCTTGCTACGCCTTTATCGCTATGTTATGCAACATCGTTCAATCTGCTGGATTGTATAATTTAGTAGCCACGTAGATAGGGTAGTTTAACGTGCATGTACGTTAATCCCTAAGTTGTGCTCAATGCTAAAAATGAAAAAGACAAAAGGATATCTGCTGATTCTCTTCACCGCGTTGGGATTGTTTGATTCATTCGGACAGTCCGACACAATTCTAGTCTATGATGTACGGACTCAGACAACTGATACTATTTTGCCTATTTCATTTGACACGACTACAATTTTTAATAGCACATCTTCTGCAATCGGCTCTTTAGGTACTCCAGTAACTTTGAATCTGATACCACCAACAACTAATCTTTTTAGTGGTTCTAATTTCAGCGACATTGAAAGAGCAGAACTTTTTTATAGCGTGACTGACTACCCTATTCGGACGGCTATTAAATTATTCGGGTGGGTAAATGACACGATGTACCAAGGGTGTTCAGCGATAATGATAGGTGGGAATCTTGCATTAACAGGAGCACATTGCATCATGTTGAATCAAAACTGGCAATTTGATAGTATGATAGCGGTTCCCGCCTATGATAATGGAATCTATCAACCTACGATTCCTACAAGCATGGTAGATAAATACTATATGTTCAAAACTTGGTATGTTGGGTGGTCGGACGACATTGCCATTATACAACTAAGACAACCAATTGGTCAGCAAATCGGGTGGATAGGTATAGCTTTCAGCTCCGACGCAAACTACTTTACGGGGAAGGTATTCCATAAATTGAGTTATCCTGGTGTTACAAATCCATGGGATAGTACAAAAGTTTATAATGGGGACACTTTATACTACAACTATGGCTTTATTGACAACATATCAGCAAATATTTTGGGAGTGAACAGCCCAGAGGCTTTAGGAATTCCTGGACAGAGTGGCAGCTCTCTCTTTTACACCGATAATTCAGAGTATTATTCATTCGGAGTATTGTCTTTAAGTAGTAATTACCAGCACGCGCAAATTACTAGAGACATCTTTTACCAATTTAAGAACATCATGGATAATTATGCTGTTGCAACTCAGGAAATTGCACCGAACAGCACTTCGGTATTAATTTATCCAAACCCTACAAATCAACATGCGACCGTTGAATTTGACAACCCCAGACAAGAAAATCATACGCTGACACTTTATGATATACAAGGACGACTAGTGTACACAGTGAGGGACATTACGACAAATAAGGTTGAAGTGTATAGAAAAAACCTAACAAGTGGTCTATACTTCTTTCAAATACGGTCAGATAAGGAGCTTCGCGGTACTGGTAAATTAATATTAGAGTGAAAAGGCACTGAGCAGACATTGGCAACGTGATTGAAAGTTTATGGTTCAATCACGTTGGTGAGCCAACTAGAGCCGACAAAACCGTTTATGAATATCATGATTAAAGAAGCAGGGTTGAGGCTAGCTACCCTGACGTCAAAGCCCTCTTGTCTATCAATTTTAGACAAATCTGTCTAAAGTCCTCCTCAAACACACGATTCCACCTGAGTAAAAACACTAAACCATTTACCAATCGTGTACCAACACAAAAAATCCCCCGTAACCTATTGATTACGAGGGAGTTAAAAACAAAGTGGTGGGCCCACGGGGACTTGAACCCCGGACCGACGGATTATGAGTCCGTGATGTAAGTCAATGTTTCTGATGGGTGCGTCCAACAAAATGTTCCAAATAACACCCTTTTATGACCAAAGTGCACCTAGAAAGTGTACCTAATGGGATGCTGGAAACAGGAGGGGAAGTCGCTTTGATTTCCTAATAAATAATGCGAAGAATTCCTAAAACGAATATAAGCAAAAGACACCAAAAGTAAATGGAATTCGATTGTTTTTTACCGCTTCCACTTTTTTTGACTATTTATATTCAAACACGATGATATCAAGAAAAAGGATAAGGCTAGAGATTGCGGCAGCAATACAAGACGAGGAGACTAATCTGAAAAGTTGGGATGACCTTGCGGACTATATGAAGGACTACACTGTTTCTGTTGCATATAGAACTCCTCTAATGGAAGAAATGTCTAACCAATTGAGAGATGTCGTCAGCAGTAATTGGCATGCAGAAATCAAGATTAAAATAATTGAGGAAATTCTAGAGGATTACCAATAGGCTTATTCCTTTAATTGTCTTGAAATTTTCAATTTGGCGCTACTAATCATTAATGCGTAATTATTATTACCAGCCAAATCATCCTTGTAAATGCCGCTTTTGGCTGACAATAAATTATCTAAGGACTGGGTTTTACAGTTTGTCAAATAAGCTATTCATCATAATTTGATTGTCCATAACCTTATTGCTATGTGCATTATTAGCCACGCCAAATGTTGTTACCATTGTAATAAAGATGTTCTTATGAGACGTTAACTCCTTGGTCAATTCTGCTTTCTTGTTTCGTAAATTATCAGCATCCTTTTTCCCGATGGTGAATTGCGTATTTGAGAACTTCATTTCGCATATGTTCATACTTCTGTCGTTTCTGTCAATCAATAAATCTATTTGGGCATTACGGTTTCGCCAACAATAATTTTCCGAGTAAATGCCGCTTAGTCCCAATGCCTTCTTTATTTGTTCAACATGCTTCAAACAAAGATTTTCAAATGCAAATCCACTCCAAGAGCTATAGCTTCTCGAACTGGACAATGTGGTCCAGCTACCTCCTGAGTTATTCTTGATGTACTTAAGGTAAAAAAGTGAATATTCATCTGAGAGCCTATATAGCTTCTCTTTCTTTCTTTTACCAAATGGCCGATATTCTGTAACAAATCCTGATTCAATCAATTCAAGCAATACTGTTGAAATTGTGCCGCCTGATTTGACACCAGATTTTTTAATGATACTGCCTCTATCCATTCCCTGTTGAACATTGGCCAGTGCTTCTACCACCTTGGTATGGTTTTGAGAATTATCGAAAAGAGAAGGGAAAACAATATTGAACTCATTAACTAAGACACCACCAGTTTTGAAACACAATCTATCAATTGCCATGGGAACACTATCGCCAGAATTAATTTTCTCTAAATAGTGCGGTATTCCTCCAATTGCCATGTAGAGTCTGAGGTAATCGTATTTATCCAAATTGACCTTTTTTGACTTTAGAAACATCTCCGTTTCACGTAGGTTGAAAGGCAGAAGTCTGATTGGATAGGATATTCTATTGTGCAATCCACCTTTGTCATTTATGACTTTGTTTATCATAAAGGACGCAGCTGAACCGCATATCACAACCACTAAATCCCGGCGTTTTGAACAGTAGTTATTCCAAAAATGTGCGAATATTGGGACGTAACTGGACTTATGTGTATTCATCCATGGAAACTCATCAATGAAAACAACCTTTTTTTGAGCTCCCTTTATAGTATCAATGTAATCTCCCAGCATAGCAAACGCCTCCATCCAATCAGTTGGCACCTTCCTCTTTGAGAAACGTTTTAATTTCTTAACTATCTCATTATAAAAATTAGTGCGTTGTGTTTTGAAATTAACCTTGTGAATTCCTGACACCTCCAATACAATCTCTTTGGCATAGGTTTCACGGATTAAGAATGTTTTCCCTACACGTCTTCTGCCATAAAGCACAATCAATTCCGACTTGTCAGATGCGAGTGCATTTTTGAGAATTTGAACCTCCTTTTCTCTACCAATTACTACTGCCATGATATTTTATCCTCAGCCAAATGTACGTATTAAACCTAACATTTGGCTGGTAATAACTTCAATTTAAGTATAAAATAGCCAATATTAGATGAAACGAGCTACAACAAAAGCTTTGACACACAGGCGGTGTTATCAGCATATAGAAGCTGCTTTCTATATTTAAACCACAATAAATCTCTTTGCCAGAAAGTGTGATGGGTATTAATATCCGTCAACGATTCCGTCTACAGAAAAACCGTAACCCTCTGTAGCTATTGAGCTATCAACGAATTGCGGTTTTACCTTAGTGGGCCCACGGGGACTTGAACCCCGGACCGACGGATTATGAGTCCGGCGCTCTAACCAACTGAGCTATGGGCCCTAATTTGAAGGATTTCCCTTCAAACGTATTTCATTTGCGATTGATGACTTGAGATTGCAGCTAGTTGAAAACAAATGCGAAATCGCAATCAAAAATAGCGATGCAAAAATAACATCCTTTTTCAATTTATCGTTTCCATACCCTTCTAAAATTTCCATATTTGTAATCCATTTTATGAAGTACGAAAAGATTCAAAATATAATATTTGACCTGGGCCAGGTAATTTTTAATATTAATTACAACCTAACGCTTCAAGCTTTTGGAGAGCTTGGAGTTCCGGATATTGAGAATTTATTTACGACAGCGAGCAACAGCGAGTTCTTTGGGGATTATGAGAGAGGACAAATAAGTGATGCCGATTTTAGAAACGGGCTGAGGGAGCTATTCGACCATGAAGTAAGTGATGATGAGATTGACGATGCCTGGAATGCAATGTTGCTTAATTTGCCAGAAGAAAGGATAACCTTACTTCAAAAGGTTAAGAACAATTACCGCATATTTTTGCTCAGCAATACGAATGACTTGCATCTGGTAGCTGTCGAGAGCATTTTGGGCGTGGAACAATTTCATAAACTACTCCAGTTATTTGAAAAAGTATATTTCTCCAACAAAATTAATATGAGAAAACCTGAGCTAAGGGTCTTCGATCTAATACTGGAGGAAAACGACTTAAATGTGTCTGAAACGCTCTTTATTGACGATTTACCTCATTTTATAGAGGGCGGAAAAAAGGCGGGTCTTTCAACTATCCACCTTGTTGCGCCAACAACTTTGGTGGATTTGTTTACGGATAAGGGATTCTTAAAATAGACGTGCTAGGCTGGTATTTCCTGGCAAAGTTCTATTAGTACGCCATTAGCACTCCGAGGATGGACAAAACAGACTAGCTTGTTGTCAGCTCCACGGCTCGGAGTATCCTTTGTAAATGTAAAGCCCAACTTCTTCAGTCTATCCATTTCCACAAGTATGTCTTGTACTTCAAATGCAATATGATGGATACCCTGGCCTCTATGCTCTATAAACTTAGCAATCGGGCTGTCCGGGTCAGTGGCTTTTAACAACTCAATTTTGGTATCACCAACCTTGAAAAATGAAGTTACAACTCCTTCAATCTCCACAGCTTCTTCCTTGTAATGTTCTGAGCCGAGCAGGTTTTTATAAAGCTCGTTTGCAGCCTTCAAATCTTCAACTGCAATACCAATGTGTTCAATTTTGAGCATGGGAGTTTTTCAGGCATATAAAGTCATTACCAAGATAATTATTATTAATCAAGAAATGAATTAAAGAAAGGTGGCAGTTTTATTTCTTAAGGAATTTGCCCATTTCCTTATCGTAGTTGATGTAGTATGTTCCCTTTTTCAGGTTGGAAACATTCACTTTAGGGCCAAACCCTTTTTTCACAATGTTACCATACGCATCATAAATCTCATACATGGTTTCATCAGAGAACATAATATCGTCTTTAACTTTGACGGGTGCGAAGGTCACAGGTGGTTTTTTAGACCTGAATTTAACTGAGGATGAGTATCTGGGCCTTCGGCTATAATCAACTTGCTTTACCCTGAATTTGTTTTCGCCGGAGTGGGGCGTTATTTTAAAGGTATAGGTATTTGTAGATTTTAATCCCTTTCCTTCTTCCTCACCCACCTTAACCCACTTGTTCCATCTGAACTGCTCTATAATATAAGGAAGCTTTCCTGTTTCATTGTTTGTGCTCCATGTTAAAACTCCCTCTTCGTCAATCTTCATTGACACAATATCAAATGTACTTTTTGGCTTTAGAACTTCAGGATTAAGAATCTTTGGTTTGCAATCATCTCCATGGCGAATCTTAACAACCACTTTTGAACCTATTTCAAGTTGAAATGCCGTAAAGTCAATTTCAAATGCACTGGAGTTTATTTCATCTGTGGTAACTTGATCATTGATAGTGACCTCATAAGTACAGAATCCAACCCCTGAACCTGCAAAAGGATTTTGCACAAAGAGATTCTTTCCTTGATAGTTGCCTTCAAGAATTATTGTTCCCCCAAATGAAAGGGAGCCAATCAATAGAATAATGACCAATATCAAACTCTTCATCCTATTCTTTGTAAAATCCGCATATTCATTGCTTCTCACTGTACCTTCTTTAGTTCTACGCAAAGTTGCCTTTTTTTTTCGACGAAAGTAGCTGCAATATTATAATCTTATTTCAAACATTCCAAAAAAAAATAACTTTTACATATGATTAGTAAATCAGCCATGTCAGGTATTGATTTTTGGAATAGCTAATGAGGCGAAGATAAGTTACTTTTTTATCAATTCAAAAAGGGTACAGGGAAAATATTTATCACATATTTTTGTAATATTGACAAAGAAATCTTAACCTTGCAGCAAATAATATACTAGGCATATTGTATTTGAACCCAATTGTAGAAAGCCTTTGAATTAAACACCTTGTTAAAGATGAAAAAAGTATTTATCGGAATGTTTTTGCTCGCTCTGTTTGTTACAGCATGTAATGAGCCAACATCTACAGATACAGTGGAAAAGAGAGTAGCAAAAGGTGACAGGGAATATGGGGGCGCGTTCAAAATTAATGAAAGGGATGAATTTCAGTCGCTATTTCCATACGGGATAGTTGACGCGGTTTCACATAGGATAGCCTCCCAGATATATGAAGGCCTGGTAACGTTGAATGCAAAGGATTTAAGTATTTCTCCGCGAATTGCCGAGAGTTGGGAGATAAGTGATGATGGTACAGAATATACTTTTCATCTTAAAAGCGGATGCTATTTTCATGACGATTCTTGTTTTCCCGAAGGAAAGGGAAGAGAAATTAAAGCCAGCGACTTTAAATATTCGTTTGAATTGTTGTGTACGGAGAATATTAACGATAGTATCACCAACCTGATGTTCGCTCGAACTTTCAAGGATAAAGTGAAAGGTGCCAATGAGTTCTACGAGGCGAGTAAAAATGGCAAACCGGATTTTGATCTTGCCGGCGTTACTGTTGTCGATGACTATACTATTACCATTACTTTGGATCAACCCAGTTCATCTTTCATCTATATTCTTGCATATCCTGCTGCATCGGTAGTGGCGAAGGAAGCGGTCGATAAGTATGGTGACATGTTGATTGTTGGTTCCGGGCCCTTTGCATTTGCAGACTTTTACGAGGAGGCTGATGAACTAACAGGAGAGCCTGTAGACAAATTGATTCTGGTTAGAAACAATAATTATCATGGGGTTGATACATTTGGGAATCAACTGCCTTATCTCGATTCAATCGTAATTTCATTTTACAATTCTCAAAAGCGGGAGTTGGCCCTTTTCCAGGAAAAAAACCTGGACATGATATTGGGGTTGCCAGCAGAATCTGTAAGGGATATTGTTGAACAACAAATAGCATATTTTGAAAGGAAGCCACCGATTTTTATTTTGGAGCGATCTGCTGACATGTCTACACAATTCTATGAGTTTAACCTGCACAACGAAGTATTCAGCGATGCAGGCAATGGCAAAAAAGTGAGGCAAGCGATTTCTTACGCAATTGACAGGGATAAGATCATAGAAAAGGTATTGAGCGGGGAAGCCTATGGCCCTGGCATTTATGGAATAACACCTCCGTCGTTCAAGGATTATAACAATTCAAGCATAAAAGGTTATAGTTTCGATCCTGATAAGGCAAGAGCGTTATTGGCTGAAGCCGGTTATCCAGACGGGGAGGATTTCCCAACAATCAAATTGGAATTGAACAGCGGCGGATTTAGAAATACGAGCGTAGCTTTTGAAATTCAAAAACAACTAAGCAGTGTTTTAAACATTAATTTGGAATTAGAAATTGTGCCCATGTCGAGGTTGCTTGAGGACAGGAGAAATGCGAAGGGGGATATGTTTAGAAGGGCTTGGATAGCTGATTACCCTAGTCCTGAGAATTTCCTTTTGTTGTTGTATGGGAAAAACGTACCTGATGACATCAATGAACCTTCTTTCCTGAATTCTACAAGGTATATTAATCCAGCATTTGATGAACTGTATGAGAAAGGTATTGCCGCCGATTCATTGCGTGAGAGATATGATTATTTTGCCAAGGCGGAGCAATTGGCTATGAACGACGCTCCGGTATTGATACTCTGGTATGATGAGCAATACAGGTTGCTGCAGTCAAACATTCATAATTTTTATATTAACGCCATGCATTTCAGGGACTTTTCTGAGGTATACTTTCAGGATGCGAAAGTAAAAGAAGGTGAAGGTAATGAAGCAGCAGCTCCAGCCACAGAAGAAGCAGCGGCGGAAACCACAGAGTAAGAGACTTAAATACTAAACAGTTGAAGGAAGTTTAAGGGCTTGAATGAATATTCAGGCCCTTTTAATTTCGATCAAATTCTAATCTTTGACCCATTTGAGACTCATCAAAAGTTCCTATTTCTTCGGTGTTTTTGGTATTTGTGTAAGCTAAATGTCCGTTTACGAAAGTATGTGTTATTCTCGAATGGAATGTTTGACCTTCAAAGGGTGACCACCCGCATTTATAGGCGATATTTGCCTTTGAGACGGTCCAAGGGGTGGTGGGGTCTATTATGACAAGATCGGCCCAATAACCCTCCCGTATAAAGCCTCTTTTGTCGATTTGAAAACACTCTGACGGAGCATGGGCGGTTTTTCTGCAAATATCTTCAATACTGATTGCTCCATTGTGATACATTTCGAATAATGCGGGAAGTGCGTGTTGCACCAATGGCCCGCCTGAGGGGGCATGGAAGTACGATTGATTTTTCTCTTCCAGCGTATGTGGCGCGTGATCCGTTGCGATGATGTCGATGTGGTTATCCAATAATCCGCGAAGGATGGCTTCTTTATCAGATGATGCTTTTATCGCTGGATTCCATTTTATTCTGGTACCATGAGTTTCATAGTCCGAATCATCGAACCAAAGGTGGTGTATGCACGCTTCCGCAGTAATTTTTTTATTTGCTAAAGGGAGTTCATTTGTAAATAATTCAAGTTCCCTTTCCGTGGATATGTGCAGAACATGCAACCTGGCACCATGCTTAGTGGCCAATGCAACAGCTTTGGATGATGACAAATAGCATGCCTCTGCGCTTCTTATCTCAGGATGAGCGCTCATGGGTACATCCTCACCGTATTGCTCTCGATACTTCTCAGAATTGGCAATAATCGTTTGCTCATCTTCACAATGTGTGGCAATAAGCAATTTGCATTTGGAAAAAATGGCCTCGAGCGCTTCGTTGTCGTCCACCAATAAATTACCTGTCGATGAACCCATAAATATTTTTATTCCGCAAACCTTTTTTGGATCCGTCTTTAGAATTTCCTCAATGTTATCATTTGAGGCGCCTAAAAAAAATGAATAATTGGCAAGTGATTTTTTGGCGGCCAGGTCATACTTCTGCTCGAGAATTTCATGGGTGAAAACATTGGGTATCGTATTGGGCATTTCCATGAAGGATGTAATACCTCCTGCAACAGCTGCTTTGGCTTCTGTGTATATTTCTGCTTTATGGGTTAGGCCGGGCTCTCTGAAGTGAACCTGATCGTCTATCATTCCTGGTAACAGGAAATTTCCCTGGGCATCAATGGTTAAATCAGCGTTGCTAATGGAAGACTCTAAAGAGTAGTCTACAATTCTTTTTATTAACCCATTTTCAATGAGAACTTCACCTTCAAAAATAGTGCCTTCGTTGACAATCGTAGCGTTTTTAATAAGCGTACTTTTCATTCCTAACTAAAGAAGCTGTTCCATTTCATTTGAATAACACCCCAAAATGCTTCCTTTATAATATTACTACTCATTTTCGATTCACCAAGTTTCCTGTCTGTAAAAATTATTGGAACTTCTACCAACTTGAACCCTAGTTTCCATGAGGTAAATTTCATTTCTATTTGAAATGCATATCCCATGAATTTGATCTTGTCAAGGTCAATTGTTTCTAAAACCAATCTCTTATAACATTTAAATCCCGCGGTTGTATCCTGAATTTTCATTCTCGTTATAAGCCGTACATACACTGAGGCACAATAAGAGAGCAGCACCCTTTCCAGAGGCCAGTTTACAACATTTACCCCTGTTATATACCGTGATCCAATTGCGAGATCAGCGCCTTCAACAGAACAGGCATTGTGCAAGTGGATCAGATCATCAGGGTTATGTGAGAAATCCGCATCCATTTCAAATATAAACTTGTAATCACGCTTCAGCGCCCATTTGAAACCATGGATATAGGCAGTTCCCAATCCTAGTTTCCCCGCTCTTTCCTGAATGAACAAGCGATCGGTATATTCGCCGAAAAGGGCTTTAACAAGGCTGGCTGTCCCATCAGGAGATCCATCGTCTACTACAAGGACATGAAACTGTTTTTCCAAAGAAAATACCTTGTGAATAATACTTTCAATATTCTCCTTCTCGTTGTAGGTGGGTATGATAACTAGGCCGTCAGACACTCGTTTTGTTTTGCTTGTAAATTAAACGGCAGTTGCCGTACAATTGGTATATATCTTACGCATTTATCACAAACAATCATACGTAAATATAATAAAAGTCTTATTTCGGTTTATTTAAATGATCAGGTATAGGGTTAGGATAAGGCTCCATTTTTGATGTCTTCGACCACTGATGGATCGAGTAGTGTGGAAACATCGCCAAGATTTGATGTGTCGCCCTCTGCTATTTTTCGAAGAATTCGCCTCATTATTTTTCCGGATCTTGTTTTTGGGAGGCCAGTAACAAATTGAATTTTGTCTGGCTTGGCTATCGGTCCAATTACATCAGTCACCTCTTTAAGTATTTCATTTCGCATAGATTCGGCATCAGTAACTTCCTGATGGCAAATTACATAAGCGTAGATTCCCTGTCCCTTAATATCATGTGGATATCCAACCACAGCAGTTTCCACAACGTTACTGTGCTCATCAATAGCATCTTCAATTTCGGCTGTGCCCAAGCGATGGCCGGAGACGTTGATCACATCATCCACTCTTCCGGTAATTCTGTAAAATCCATCCTCGTCACGTTTACATCCGTCTCCGGTGAAGTATAGATTTTTATAGGTTGAAAAGTAGGTTTGACGGCATCTTTCATGATCTCCATACGTAGTCCTAATCATTGAGGGCCATGGGAATTTGATGCACAAGTTTCCTTCAACTCCGTTGCCTTTTATTTCTACTCCTTCATTATCCACCAGGATTGGTTGAATTCCTGGAAGCGGTAGTGTGGCGAAACTCGGTTTGAGTTTTGTAATACCTGCGAGCGGGGAGATTAGTATTCCTCCGGTTTCAGTTTGCCACCAAGTGTCGACTATCGGGCAGTTGTTCTTTCCAACTTTCTCGTTGTACCAGTTCCATGCTTCTTCGTTGATAGGCTCGCCAACTGTTCCCAATACTTTAAGTGAACTGAGATTGTGCTTTGTAACAAATTCATCTCCGCATGCTTGAAGGGCTCGAATAGCCGTCGGTGCGGTGTAAAATATGTTCACCTTATATTTATCTACTATTTCCCAAAATCTTCCCGCATCAGGCCAGGTAGGTATTCCTTCAAACATCAGAGAAGTTGCTCCGTTTAACAGAGGCCCATAAATGATATATGAATGGCCGGTTATCCAACCTATATCCGCAGTACACCAATAAATATCTTCAGGTTCGTATTGAAACACATTCAGGAACGAATAGGCAGCGTAAACCATATAACCGGCAGTGCTATGAACAACGCCTTTTGGTTTTCCAGTCGATCCGGAGGTGTACAATATAAAGAGTTCATCTTCGGCATCCATCTCTTCAGGATCACAGGATGGAGATGCTTTGGCTATAGCATCATGCCACCAAACATCCCGCCCTTTTGTCATGGAAACTTCTTCTCCAGTTCTTTTTAGAACTATAACTGATTTAATGGATGGGGAGTTTTTCAGCGCTTCGTCAACAATTGACTTTAGATCAATGGATTTTGCGCCACGATAGGCTCCATCAGCTGTGAGCAACATATTGCAATCACAATCGACAATACGGTCTGAAAGAGCTTTGGCAGAGAACCCTGCAAATACCACTGAATGAATCGCGCCTATTCTCGCGCATGCCAGAACGGCAATGGCCAGTTCCGGAACCATCGGCATATATATGCAAATTCTGTCTCCTTTTTTCGCACCGTACTCTTTAAGCATATTCGCTGCAGCGCATACTTTTTCATGAAGTTCCTTATACGTGAGCTTAACGGTGCTCTCTTCCGGGTTATTTGGCTCCCAGATGATTGCATGTTTGTCAGCATTTAGCTCAAGATGTCTATCGAGGCAATTTGAAGTGATATTCAACTTTCCTCCTGTGAACCACTTGATATTGGGTTCGCTAAAATTCCATGAAAGTACCTTATCCCATTTTTTGAACCAAGTGAACTGTTCCGCTTTGTCTTCCCAGAATTTCTCGGGGTCTTCAGTGCTTTTTAAATATTCACTTTCGTACTCTTCAAACGAGCTAATTTTAGATAGCATCTGCTTGTGGGGTTTAAGAAAAAATAGTAAATGGAAATAATTACAAGTGCAAAATTACTCGTCGTCGTCGTCGTAATCAACGGGTATGCTAATGAGTTCAAATGGAATATCAACCATAGATTGGTATTCTTCTCCTGATTCCAGTAGTGCTTCATCATCGTCTTCGTAATACCATTTGACAATCATGTCATGGCCCTTTTTATGAATTCCTTCCAGCCGTTTAAACAGATCGAGTATGGATTTGGAAGAGCTGGTATTATAATATTCTACAAAGATTTCAACAGATGTCAATGGTTGTGGGTTCTCTCCATATTCATCTATCCACTGATGCAATGGTTTGTAAAACTCCACCGTATGTTCGGGAATAGAGCGTCCTTTCATCTCTAATAGTCCCTTATCCGCGTCAAAATTAATTTCTGGCGTTTTTGCGGTAGATTCGATTATCATTGAGTCCATAACTAGGTAGCGTTAATTACTTACATACAAATAACTGTAAAATTGTTTAAAGCTGCAATTTTTTCTTTACTTCAATTTCTTCAAAACCTTCAATAATGTCTCCAACTTTGATATCGTTGAAGTTTTCGATATTAAGTCCGCATTCATATCCTTTGGCAACTTCCTTTACGTCGTCTTTAAAGCGTTTCAAGGAACCAAGTTCACCGGTATATGCGACAATTCCATCTCTTATCACTCTGATTTTGGTTTTTCTCGTGATCTTTCCATCTATAACCATGCACCCTGCAATAGTACCTACTTTTGATATCTTAAATACTTCGCGTATCTCTACATTACAAATAATTTTCTCTTCTATATCGGGAGATAGCATGCCTTCCATGGCATCTTTGATCTCATTAATGGCGTCATAAATAACGGAATAAAGTCTTATATCAATTTGCTCTTGTTCAGCAAGTTTTCGTGCAGATCCAGAAGGTCTTACCTGGAAGCCTATTATTATTGCATCTGAGGCTGATGCTAACAATACATCTGATTCAACAATTTGCCCGACTGACTTGTGAATTACATTAACTTGTATTTGTTCTGATGATAGTTTTAGCAATGCATCTGTCAGCGCTTCAATAGAACCATCAACATCACCTTTAATTATTACATTTAATTCTTTAAAGTCTCCAATTGCTATTCGCCTTCCAATTTCATCTAAGGTGACGTGTTTTTGGGTTCTAATTCCCTGTTCCCTTTGCAATTGCATTCGCTTGGTTGCAATGTCCTTCGCTTCCCTGTCGTCATTCAAAACATTGAATTTGTCACCTGATTGAGGTGCTCCATTCAGCCCAAGCATTCGGGCTGGAGTTGAAGGTCCGCCAGATTCTATTCTCACCCCCTGTTCATTAAATAGTGCTTTTACTTTTCCGCTGTAACTACCGGCGACAATAATGTCACCAACTCTTAGGGTTCCAGTTTCAACCAAGACTGTGGCCAGGTATCCTTTTCCTTTATCCAATGATGATTCAATAACGGTTCCCCTTGCCCGTTTGTTCGGATTGGCCTTTAATTCCAACATTTCCGCTTCGAGCAGAACCTTTTCAAGTAACTCATCAATATTGGTGCCCTCCTTGGCGGATATCTCCTGGCACTGATATTTACCTCCCCAATCTTCGACCAGGTAATTCATATTAGACAGTTCTTCTTTGATCTTGTCTACGTTAGCTCCTTGCTTGTCAATTTTATTGATCGCAAATACTATAGGCACGCCAGCTGCAGAGGCATGATTGATCGCCTCTACCGTCTGCGGCATAATGTTGTCATCAGCAGCAATAATGATAATCACTACATCTGTAATTTGCGCCCCTCTTGCTCGCATAGCTGTAAAGGCTTCGTGACCAGGAGTATCAAGAAATGCAATTTGCTTACCGTTTTCAAGTGTTACTTCATAGGCCCCAATATGCTGTGTAATTCCCCCCGCTTCGCCAACAATAACATTAGTTTTTCTTATGCTGTCCAGCAAAGATGTTTTTCCATGATCCACGTGGCCCATTACGGTAACAACTGGAGGCCTTTCTACCAAATCTTCAGGGTTGTCTTCTTCTTCTTTAATTTCTTCCTGCACTTCTGCACTTACAAAATTCACTTCGTAGCCAAATTCGTCAGCCACAATTGTCAGTGTTTCTGCATCCAATCTTTGATTGATTGAAACGAAAAGTCCCAGCTCCATGCAACTCGATATAATGTCATTGATGGGAACATCAATCATTGAACTCAACTCATTGGCAGATACAAATTCTGTTACGGTTATTGTCTTTTTTTCTTCTTCTTCCAGTTTCAACTCCATTTCTCTGGCTTCACTGGCAGCTTCACGTTTTAGTTTTCTGTATTTGACGGATTTAGATTTAGTACTATCACTTAGCCTTGAGAGGGTTTCTTTGATCTGCTTTTTGATTTCCTCTGCGCTTGGCTCAGCCTTGCCTCCTCCTTTGCTTGTTCTTCCGCGCGTTAGACCCCCAGGTATTGTTTCCCCTTTGTCTTTATCAGAGTCGAGAATTATTCTCTTTCGCTTTTTCTTTTTGAGCCTAACACTTTCTGATGAGCTTGCCACCAGCTTTTTATCCGGAGCTTTAGGCGGCAGTTTAATATTTCCAACAACCTTAGGGCCTTCTAATTTGTCTAGTTTCGCGGCAATTATTTCATCACCATCTTTCGAGGCAGCGGCGTCATCTTTGTCGTCTTTTTTACTTTCCTTGTCTTTTCCTTTGTCGTCAGTTTCGTCGCCCTTCGCTTTCTTATCATCTTTCTTTTTGGAAGTTTTGGTATCAGCAACATCTATTTTCCCTACCACTTTAACCTCAACATCCTTATCTGCTTTCGCAACGATTTTTTCATCTACTGCCAGCTTTTCATCTGCATCTTCGTCTTTCTTTTCCGTTGAGGACTTGGGATCTTTGTATTTGTCTCCCTGATCAATGGTAATCGTTTCCTTTTCAACTTGATCAAGATTTAACAGCTTTGAATCTTCCTTTACAAGAATATCAGATTGAAACTCTTTCAGAAGAAGCTTGTGTAAGTCCTCAGAAATTTTGGTGTTAGGGCTTTTATCGATTTTATGCCCTTCTTGCTCCAAAAAATCTATAATTGTCGAGATGCCAATATTTAGTTCTCTGGCAATTTTACTTAACCTCATCGTTGTTACTGCGTTACCCATTATCCCTATTCTAACTTTATATCTCTACTAAATCAAGGAATTTATTCAAACTCTGCTTTTAAGATGCTTTGTACTTCTTTAATCATTTCTTCTTCCAGATCTGTCCTTTTTGTTAAATCTTCTACCGAGAGTTCCAATACGCTTTTCGCCGTATCACATCCGATTCCCTTCAATTCGTCGAGGATCCAACCTTCAATTTCATCAGCAAATTCTTCAATGTCTACATCTTCGGATTCAGCTTCTTGCACGTCCCTATACACATCAATTTCGTATCCGGTAAGTTTGCCAGCTAGCTTGATATTGTAACCACCTTTCCCAATTGCTAAAGAGACTTGATCAGGATTTAAAAACACATCAGCTTGTTTTTTCTCCTCGTCAATTTTGATAGACGTTATTTTTGCCGGACTCAATGACCTACTAATATACAATGAAGTATTTGTTGTATAATTGATCACATCTATATTTTCATTGCCGAGTTCTCGGACAATTCCATGTATTCTCGATCCCTTCATCCCTACACAGGCGCCTACGGGATCAATCCGGTCGTCATATGACTCTACGGCGACCTTGGCTCTTTCGCCGGGTTCGCGCACAATGCGTTTTATAGTAATAAGTCCATCATATACTTCAGGTACTTCCAGTTCAAAAAGTCTTTCAAGAAATACTGGTGTGCTCCTGGAGAGTATGATTGCCGGACTGTTGTTGGACATTTCTACTTTAAGCACTACTGCTCTTATTGTATCACCTTTTTTAAAGTAATCAGATGGAATTTGTTCAGATTTGGGTAATACGAGCTCATTACCTTCGTCATCCAGAATCAATGTTTCTCGCTTCCAGATTTGGTAGACTTCACCAGTAATAATTGATCCTACACGGTCTTTGTATTTATTATAAAGTCCATCCTTTTCCAATTCGATAACTCTCGCAATTAAATTTTGGCGTAGAGCCATAATTGCTCTTCTTCCAAAATCTGAAAACTTTACTTCTTCAGAAACTTCTTCTCCAACCTCAAAGTCAGGTTCGATGGCTATTGCATCAGAATAACTTATTTGAAGATTTGGGTCCTCTACTTTGTCATCTTCCACGATTTCCCGGTTTCTCCAGACTTCCAGGTCTCCTTTGTCTATGTTAATGATAATATCACAGTTTTCATCCGTGCCAAATTTTTTCCTAATCAGACTTCCAAAAACATCTTCCAGAATATGCATCATTGTTTCACGGTCGATATTCTTGAATTCCTTGAACTCAGAATATGAATCTATCAGATTTACATTTTCCATTTTTCTTAGGTTAATTGTTTTTGAACGATACAGTGGCCTTTGTATGATTGATATTCTTCAACAACAAGACAACACAATCGTCTATTTCATTCTTTATTAGTTTTTTTCTTTTTTTAGATGATAATTTCTTCCTAATTGTTACAGAATTGTCACTTACATCAGTAAGAATCCCCCTGATTGTTTCGCCATTATTCTCAGTAACCAATACTTCCCTGTCGATGTGATTCTCGTACTGCCTACGCAATAAAAATGGTTGGCCTACACCTGCAGAGGTAACTTCAAGTGAAAAATCGAACAAATCTCTATCGAGGCTGTTCTCAATATGTTTACTTAAAATCACACAATCCTTCAATGCTACTCCATTGTCACCATCAAGTACTACCTTAATTGAACTGTCTGTCACACGTAGCTCAATTAAAAACAATTGAGTATCTGCGATGATTTCATCAATTAGTTCAGATATCTTTTTTGTCTCAAGCATTTAAAATACGAGCTTATTTTCAAATAAAAAGAGGGGATGTTCTCCCCTCTTAATAGTATAAAAATCTTCTGTACAGTGCAAAGTTAGCAATAATGTTTAATATTTTGTAAAAATCTTTTAATTTTGAACAATTCTACCTGATGCAAGCCTATCACCATTTGGTTGCTTGGGGTTGTTTGAAGTAATTTTTTATCTCTAGAATTCTATCTGGATATACTAAGACAAATTAATTGCCTAATCAGAATATTTTGTGGTCAAATCATAGCCTTCTTAAGTTAACAGTTTCCTCATTTGGGCTTATAACCTGGGCTGTTGTGGTTTGCCTTGCTATTTTCCCATTCCATAGCCTATATGCACAAGATGATGGTTATATGATCGTGCGTGGAAAAGTCGAAGCGAACAATGCGCCGTTGAGTGGTGCAAAGATTGAGTTAATCAAGAATGGCGTTAAGGTCGAGGAGACAATAACAAAAGCGGGTAAATATACTTTTGCTGAACTGCCGATTTCTCCGGAGGGGGATAAATATATTATCAAAATCTCTAAGCCTGGCCATGTTACCCTTAAACAACAGATATCAACCAAAGCACCAACGAGCAGAAGAACTAAATATCCTGAATATCGTCCGACCATAGAACTTTTCAAAATGGTAGCAGAGGTGGAGAAGGAAAAAGCGCTTATGGCTATTCTGAATAAACCCATTTCAAAATTTGGATACAATGTGCGTAGAGGAGATTTTGAGGATGACCGTGCTTATTTCAGCACGATAAAAGCGAAGGTGGATCAGCTTTTTGATATACTGGAAGCCGAAAAACAGGACCAATACAAGCTGCTTGCAGAGTATCGGCTGAAGAAGATTGAAGAACAGCGACAAAAAGAAGAGGAAGCAAAAAAGGATGATATCAGCACTAGCTTTAGAGATAAATATGATAACTCAATTGCGAAGGCGGATAAAGCATTTGATAATAACAAATACGAAAAGGCAAAAGATCTTTACCGGGAAGTTATGATATCGGTGGCTAAATCTAAACTGCCTAAAACAGATCGAGACGAATTGAAAAAATATCCTAAGTCAAGAATATTTGAAATTGAAACGTTAATTGCAGAAATGGCTGAAAGGGGCGAGGTAGTGGAAGAAGTAGCTGAAGAGGTTTCTGAAGAAACTACAAAGGACCCGGAAATAGTAACACAAGATGTTCGACCAGAAGAGGAAGAAGAGGCAACAAGACTGTTACGGGAGGAAGACGAGGCAAAGGCGCTTGAAATTGCTCAAAACCAAGCAATAAAGGCAGAAAAGGAGGCGGAGATAATTGAGGCCTTGGCCGAGCGAGATAGAATGCTTAAAGAGCAAAAAGAGGAAATCATCCAGAAGAGAATGGCCATTGAAAAAAAGGTGATGGCTGAAATATTGGCTTCAGAAGCAGCAGCAAAAGCCAAAATCAGAGAAAATGAAAGGATAGCTCAGCAAAAGGAGGTGAAAAAGGCTGAGAGCATGGAGGTCAAATCAAAAGAGACCCAGGATATTTTAAAAATTATTGCGGCAAGCGCTTTGGAGCAGAAAAGGAAGGTGGCTATTGCTGATGCAAGGAATATGTCAGCTGATGCGGCGATTTCACCCAAAAGATCAGCAACGCCGGAAAAAAGGCACATCAAATCATTTAAAACGAACTATATCAAGAATGTGAAGAATTTGAATTCTAATGTAAAATTGATCCACAATAGATATAAGGTTTCGGAAATGACAGCTAAAGAAGTGAAGAAGAAATCTCGGGCAAGAGAAATTGTGTTCAAGCCTAAAGTTATTAAAACTGTAGAGGAGGAAATGTTCAAAACCATTGACTACACCATCATCAAATACCCTATAAAGCCAGACACACTGCAGCGTGTGAGCTATTTTTGGGGTGCAACATATTACTATCAAAATTCAAAGGAGATTGACGAACTAACTTATAAAAAGGTAATTGAAAATCTTTAAAACTGACTAATCAATGAATATGAATTACAGGTTTAAGAATATCATCGTAGTGCTAGGTGTGCTCTGGAGCGTAGGTACTGCCGGGCAAAGTACCAACTTTGTGCACTTCGATACGGAAGATGGATTGCCTCAGTCGCAAGTGCAAACCATTCAGCAGGACGACGATGGAAACTTATGGATAGGCACGATGGCTGGCTTGTCAAAGTACAATGGTCAATCTTTCACGAATTTTAGTAAGCAGGATAGTTTGGCAGAGGATTGGATCACCACATCTTATAAAGACAGGTCGGGAAATATCTGGCTAGGGCACTGGGGTGGAGGTGTTTCAAAATATATTCAAAAGAGAAAAGCTTTTATCAATCTGGATTTTGACATCATTTCGCAATTCAATCCTATAACCGCTATTCTTGAAGACAGCGACGGAAATTTTTGGTTCGGTACTGATGGGGGAGGTGTTTACAGATATGATCTGCAAAATAATACCGTGTATGTAGTAACCTCAGATGAGGAGTTGAGTGGGGATTATGTCTCGTCTATTTGTGAAGATAATGTTGGAAATATATGGATAGGCACGGACAACGGGATTACCATATATGACAAGACACAAGCGATTAACGCTGAAGAAGCATACACTTATCTCAATATTGAGAAAGGACTGGTTGTTGATAACATTACCGTTGTCCAAAGTGTTATGGGAAACGAAATATGGATAGGAACGGGAGGAGCAGGTATTGTCATTATCAAGCTTCCTGAAGGAGTTTCAATCAATGAACTTGAAAGTATACACGATGCCATAAGTACAATAATTACAACGGAAGATGGACTGAGCTCCAACGGGATTAACTCAATTTTTCAGGATAATGACAATACTATTTGGATAGGCACGTCCACAGGGGGGGTAACCAAATTCATACCTGATGAGGGCCCCAGGGATAGTGATGTAGCATTAAAGTCGGGCACGTTCAAAACGCTTAGCACGCAACAAGGGCTCAATTACCACAAGGTAAACATTGTTTTTCAGGATCGGGAGGGAAACTACTGGATAGGAACTGAAGTGGGCTTAAATCGTTACAGGAGCGACAAATTTCAAATTTATGACGATGCTGATGGCCTGGCCAACAATATTATTTGGTCAATAATACAGGATAAGCGTGGAAATCTCTGGATGGGAACGAATAATGGTATTTCTCAAATGTCGATGAATGAATCAGGTTCCTACAGCGTAGAAAACTATAATACATCGGATGGCCTTGTCCAGGAAGTTATCCTCTCTGTGTGTGAAGACGATAATGGGAATATCTGGTTCGGATCAGCAAGTAAGGGTGTCTCGAAACTCACCAGTGAAGGGAAATTTATAACCTATGATACTGATGATGGACTCGCAGATAATACAGTCTACTCGATTGCTAAAGATAACAATGGCGATGTTTGGTTTGGAACAAAAAAAGGAGCGTCGAGATTTAATTCAACTACAGAGACCTTTGAAACCTTTACATCCAAAGATGGACTTGGAGGGAATAACATATATCGTGTTTTTGCAGATAGCAAAGGGAAGATATGGTTTGGCGTGCTCGGGGGAGCATTATCGGTATACGATGGCACCAGTTTCACGAACTTCAAGGACAAAGAAGACATTGGAGGCAACTTCGTGCTATCCATTTCAGAAGACGAACTGGGAAATATTTGGTTGGGAATTTATGGATCGGGATTGCTAAAATTCGATGGCGTGGATTTTGTGAAATACACACAAGCTGATGGTTTGAGCTCTGAATCACCATCATTGATAATTGCAGACAATGAAAATAACATTTGGGTAGGATCGAGCAAAGGGTTGGACAAATTGAACCAGGAAACGAATAGCTTTTCGACATTTGGAAAGAAGGAAGGGTTTCTGGGAATTGAAACAAATGCAAATGCCGTATGTAAGGATAACCAAGGAAACCTTTGGTTTGGAACAATCATGGGTTTGGTGAAGTATGATCCTAGCCAGGATATACCGAATAAAATTCCTCCCTCTGTATATCTTGAAAGCATGAGGATCAAATTAAAGGAAGCAGAATTTCTGAAATCTGCCGTGTATAATTACGATCAAAATCATTTCACTTTTGAATATCTGGGAATCAGCTTAACGAACCCTGGGGAGGTGGTCTATTCTTACAAGCTAGATGGGTTTGATGAGGAATGGACTCCAATCAGTAAGAAAAGCAGTGCAACCTATTCAAATTTACCCCACGGAGAATTCAATTTTCTAATTAAAGCTGCCAATGCTGAGGGAGTATGGAGTGAACCCGCAAGCACATATAGCTTTATTGTTACGCCTCCCTTCTGGAAGACCATGTGGTTTTACGCAATCTGTGTGGTTGTAGCAGCGCTGGGAATTTTTGCTTTTGATAAGATTAGAACCGCTAGCTTGAAAAAGGAAAAGAGAATATTAGAAGATAAAGTCCATGAAAGAACTGCAGAACTTGCTATTAAAAACGAGGAGCTTGCTGAGATAAACGAGGATATTACAGCTAGTATCAGGTATGCTAAAAGAATTCAGGAAGCCATTCTTCCTCCTATTTCGATTATTACCAAACAATATCCAGAGTCGTTTGTATATTATCAGCCCAAGGATATTGTCAGCGGTGACTTTTATTGGATGGATCAGATTGGAGATAAGTTGATGGTTGCCGCCGTGGATTGTACCGGACATGGTGTTCCCGGGGCATTTATGAGTATTATTGGAAACAACCTGTTGTCAGATTATGTGAATAAGCAAAAAATGACAACACCTTCGAAGATATTAGATAGTCTGAGTCAGGGAGTATATGATACATTAAGGCAATCAGATGATGAGCACGATGAAGTAAAGGATGCTATGGATCTTGCATTCTGCTCAATTGATATTAAAACAAATAAACTACAATTCGCAGCTGCGTACAACCCGCTTTATTTGGTGAGAAACAAAGAGATCCTTGAAACCAAGGCTGACCGAAAGGCTATTGGGCAACCTGCTGAAGAGGCAATGATTCAGTCATATACAAACCACGAGATTGATCTGCAGAAAGGGGATACCATTTATATATTCTCGGATGGATACGTGGATCAATTCGGAGGGAAGAAGGGCAAGAAGTTCATGGGCAGGCGATTCAGGCAAATGATTCTCGATATCAATGATATGAGCATGAAAGAACAGAAGAAATTTATGGCTGATAGATTGATAAAGTGGAAAGGAGAAAGAGATCAGGTAGACGACGTTCTTGTAATCGGTATTAAGATTCAATAATTACTTCAAGCCGTTTGTAGTTCCAATAACGACTCAAATAGCTTCTTCCCATCTAGATTTCCCAAAGCAGAATCTGAAGCACGTTCAGGGTGAGGCATCATACCAAATACATTTCTTTTCTCGTTGCAAATACCCGCTATGTTTTCCAGCGATCCATTGGGGTTTGCCTCTCGATTGATTTCTCCTGATTCATCACAATATCTGAACAGAACCTGATCTCTCTCTTGGATCTTGTCTAACGTTGCCTGATCTGCATAATAACGCCCTTCGCCATGGGCGATCGGTATTTTCAACACATCCAACGGATCAATGGTAGCAGTCAGGAGTGTTTTGGATGTTGCGCTTCTTAGATAAATATTCTTGCAAATAAATTGTTGGTTGTTGTTGTGCAGTAATGCACCGGGCAGGAGTCCGGATTCGCATAAGACCTGAAAACCATTACAGACGCCAAAAACGTAGCCTCCCTCATTTGCATGCTCTATTACTTCGGTCATAATAGGTGAAAAGCGCGCAATGGCACCGGATCTTAGATAATCACCGTAGGAAAAACCTCCAGGTAAAACAATACAATCGCAACCTTGCAGATCATTCTCCTTATGCCAAAGCCGAACTACCTCCTGGCCCATTGTCGAGGCCAGCGTATAGATCATATCCTCGTCACAATTTGAACCTGGAAAGATTACAACACCGAATTTCATATATTTTCTGATACAGATTTGCGCTTACAAAGGTACAATGTGAGAGTAGATTATTGTTGCCAATAATAAAAAAAATATGAACTCTGCAACTTTCTTTTTTTTGAATGTGACAAAGAAGTTGGCAAGGTATACGGATAGAGCAATAAAGACAATTGAAAAATAAACAACGCTGAATGAAGGAGCCATAAGAAGAGATAAGATAGCAAATACAAAAAACCAGGTAAATACCCCATACATTTTGGTAACCTTAACTACCCTCCTATTCATTTCTTCGATATAACTCTTGGCTGCAATCAAAGAAATGATAAATGTCATTAAGATCAGAGGTAGAAAGGGTATCACCAAAGCCGATTCAAACGTAAAAACGTTTAAAGATGAAATTCGAAGGCTCCCCAAGAAATCTGCTAATTCGCCGGTCCAATAAAAATTTGCCGCTACAAAGGCCATCGGCGTCAGAAATCCAATAAATGAGAGGATCCACTCTTTGGCATTGAATGGACGGAGGATGGATAAAGAGATCAGATAGAATGGAAGGAACATAATTGAAGGCAAATAAAACATGGCTGCAATTCCGATTAGCAAACCAGCGTCATACACATTGGTTAATACTCTGTCACTTCTGTACGTGAGAAATAATCTGTCGAGGAGAAGGATCAAGAACAGATTCGCAAAAAGTATGGGATTAAGAACAAGAAGAGGTGGGCAGCTGCAAATTAACAATGTGTAAATCAGTGCCGGAATTTTTGTCTTTTCAGATAATACCTGATGTTTCTCAATGATATTATTGAGTATAAATGCCTGAAGAACGATTAAAATTACGGCTAGAATATTGGCGAGCACCGGGAAATCAGTGAGTAGAATGATAACCGCGTAGTACAGCGGCATAGCTTGTTCAGCGATCGCCAGGGTGCCGTCATAGATGGAATGGCCCCAAAATGAAAGCGCAATGATTGGGATTAGTCCCAGAACATAAGGTTTACTGGATTTGAATATGTTAATCAGCATTGGAAATAATCTTGCGAAGTGTTTGTAATATTAATCCCTTTTGTATTGATCAGTACTTTTTAATTATATTTGTCAACATACCGAATCACTTAATAAAGATATTTATGGACGCAGTATTTTATGGAATTGGGGATGCTTGCCAGGTATTATTTGATATAATGCCTCATCTTGGAAATATTCCTAACGGCCTTATTGTAACTTCAATACTTGCTCTATTTCTTATCTGGACATCGAGATTGGTTCAATATCATAATGCAGATGAGAACGAGTAGATAATTCGCCTAATTTAACTACTCCGATTCTCTATATTATTCCGTCTGAATCTCAACTTTCAGATCGTACCCAATATCCTTTCTCAAGGCCTTGCCTTCAAATTTTATTCGTTCTGCATTTGTGTATGAAGTTGCTAATGCTTCTTCTATGTTTGCGCCAAAAGAGGTTACGGCAATAACTCTGCCGCCATTGGTTACAATTTTATCTTCATCCATCTTGGTTCCTGCATGAAAAGCGATGCTCTCACCTGTATCTCCCAAGCCAGAGATTTCTTTTCCCTTTTCGTAGTTGCCAGGATATCCCTGAGATACCAACATTACCGTCGCCGTAGCACTGCCGTCTATGGCCAAGTCTATCTCCGATAATCTCTGGTCGCAGACTGCTTCAAACAAATCCAATAAATCGGTTCCAATTCTTGGAATTACTACCTCTGCTTCAGGATCGCCGAATCGTATGTTGTACTCTATTACTTTCGGTTCTCCGGCTACATTGATCAGCCCAAAATATAACAGGCCTGTATATTCAATTCCATCCTGTTGCAATCCTTCAAAAGTTGGCCGTATCACGAGGTCTTCCACCTTCGAGATAAACGCCGCATCAGCAAAAGGAACCGGACTCACAGCGCCCATTCCGCCGGTATTAAGGCCAGTATCGCCTTCTCCAATTCTTTTATAGTCTTTGGCTGACGGTAGTATTTTATAATTGATACCATCCGATAACGCAAATACGGAAAGCTCAATGCCCTCTAGAAATTCTTCAATCACCACCACGGAGCTTGCATCACCGAATTTTTCAGATTCTAACATATTGGTTAATTCGACTTTAGCATTTTCCAGATCATCTAAAATAAGTACCCCTTTGCCTGCGGCCAATCCATCAGCCTTTAATACATATGGAGGACTTAATGTTTCCAAAAATGCGTGTCCTTCTTTCAATGAATCAAGCGTGAAGCTCTGATACATTGCCGTAGGAATGTTGTGCCTGACCATGAATTTCTTGGCAAATTCTTTACTGCCCTCCAGCTGTGCTCCTTCAGCTTTGGGCCCAAATATTTTAACATGATTCAACTCATCATTGTCGTCAAAATAGTCATGAATACCATTTACCAGGGGATCTTCCGGCCCCACAACAACCATATCGATATCACTCGCCAACACAAAAGTCTTGATGCTTTCAAAGTCGGTGGGCTTTAAATTAATATTGGTTCCCTCATTAGAGGTACCGGCATTCCCTGGCGCGATAAACAGCTTATCCAGTTTTTGGCTCTGGGCTATTTTCCAGGCGAGTGCGTGCTCTCTTCCTCCACCTCCCAGTATCAGTACATTCATTAGGTCTTCACTTTCTTAATGCTGCAGCCAATTGCCTTCGTCTTGTTGGGATTTATCGGCTTACCATTAATTTGGTTCTTTATCGCGTCTTCTAAATAGTGGTTCTTCACATCAGCCGCCTTTTTAAGGTTGTCATCAATAGCCCCTGTGTAGGTAAGTTTCAAATCCTTGTCGAACAGAAATATTTCTGGGGTGTGTTTGGCACCAAATGCATATGCGAGTTTAGACTTAACATCAACCGTATAGAAAAAATCATACCCTTTTTCAGTTGCGTGAGCTTTCATCTTCTCCATTGAATCATCGCCATCCCGCTTTGCCTCGTTTGAGTTCACAGCAATCATTCCAATTTTCCCCGTTCGACATTGACTAGCTAGTATTGGATATCTGTCCTCCCATTTGAGAACAAAGGGACAAGTGTTGCACGAAAAAATTACAAGCAGGCCATTCTCTTCTTTGATCTGGTTTAATGTTACGTCTTCCCCAGATATGTTTTTCATTTTATAATCCAACAATGGCGCATCCTGGCCTATTTCCAGTAAAGGGTGTTTTTCATCAGTAATGAACCCAAATAGTAGTACCATTGCGAACAGGAGGATTCCAGATAATCTCAAACTTTTCATAAGTATAGTTTTTGTGTTAATGATTGTTAGAGAGGGATATTCCCATGCTTTTTCTTGGGTAGCGTATCTACTTTGTTTTTGAGCATGTCAAATGCAGCAATGAGCTTTTCGCGAGTTTGTTCTGGTTTGATAATCTCGTCAATATAGCCCCTTGCAGCGGCCCTGTAAGGATTTGCAAAGATCTCTTTATACTCTTTTTCCTTCTCTATAAGTTTTTTCGCCGAATCTTTTGCGTCGCGGATCTCCTTCTTAAAAATAATTTCAGCCGCACCTTTTGCTCCCATAACAGCAATTTCCGCCCCAGGCCAGGCAAAATTCATGTCAGCGCCAATGTGTTTTGAATTCATTACATCATATGCGCCGCCATATGCTTTCCTGGTAATAACAGTAACCCTGGGCACTGTGGCTTCACAAAAGGCATATAACAGTTTGGCTCCGTTGGTAATAATTGCATTCCACTCCTGGTCGGTTCCAGGTAAAAAGCCGGGTACATCTTCAAATACCAACAGAGGTACATTAAAGGCATCACAGAAGCGCACGAACCTGGCGGCCTTTTTTGATGAGTTTATATCCAGCACTCCTGCGAGGTAAGCTGGCTGATTGGCGATAATTCCAATACTCTTTCCCGCCAATCTGGAAAAACCTACCACAATGTTCTCCGCGAAATCTTTTTGCACCTCAAAGAAGGAGTCGGCATCAACTGTTTCTGTAATTACGTCCCTGATATCGTAAGGCTGGTTGGAGTTTTCCGGTACGATGCCATTCAGTTCAGGGCGTTTTTCGGATTTATTCGTTTTGTATTCCAGTTCCGGAGGATCTTCCTCACAATTTTGTGGTATATAGGAGAGCAATGTTTTCAGGTTATCAAGACACTCTATTTCATTGGCACAGGCAAAATGCGTGACACCTGATTTTGTTGAATGGGTTGATGTTCCTCCCAGCTCTTCTGACGTAACCTCTTCGTGAGTCACAGTCTTTACAACATTAGGCCCCGTAACAAACATGTATGAGATGTTTTCTACCATCAAAATAAAGTCAGTAATTGCTGGTGAGTAAACTGCTCCGCCTGCACAGGGCCCCATAATCGCCGATAGTTGGGGAATTACACCTGAGGCCATCGTATTTCGGTAAAAGATATCTGCGTATCCTCCAAGAGATACCACTCCTTCTTGAATTCGTGCACCACCAGAATCGTTAAGGCCAATTACAGGTGCGCCATTCTTCATTGCCAGGTCCATGATCCGGCAGATCTTAGATGCATGTGCTTCAGCCAATGAACCTCCAAATACGGTGAAGTCCTGTGAAAAAACATACACCAGCCGGCCATTGATGGTTCCGTAGCCGGTCACAACACCGTCACCCAATATTTTCTGCTTATCCAACCCGAAATCGGTAGAGCGATGCCGAACAAAAGCGCCAATTTCTTCAAAGGAACCCTCATCCATCAAAAAATGTAAGCGTTCGCGTGCTGTGAGTTTCCCCTTTTTATGCTGCGCGTCTATTCTTTTTTCCCCACCTCCAAGAAGGGCCTCAGCACGCATTTTATCGAGAGTTGACTTGCTCATATTGCTAATACAAAGGATTTTGGTCAGAGAGGGGTAAAGTTACTAAACCGTTCTGGCAACTGCAACGAATTCACTATTGCAGTTCATTTACGAGTTCTTCGGTCATTTCGAGGTTATGAAAAATGTTCTGAACATCTTCATCCTCTTCGAAAGATTCAATCATCCTGAGAACTTTTTTAGACGAGTCTAGTTCGAGTTGTTTTGTGTTGTTTGGAATTCGATGAAGCGCTGCATTTTCAACACTCACTCCCATAGACTCCAATTTCTTTTGCATCCTTCCGAAATCTTCATACGAAGTGTAAATAATAAAAACGTCATCTTCTTTTGCAACGTCTTCAGCGCCACCGTCTATTACCTCAAGGGTAAAATCATCTTCATCTAAATTATTCACGGGAATGGTAAATACTCCTTTTCTGTCGAACATGAATTCCAGCGATCCGTTGGTTCCCAATGTTCCGCCATGCCTGGTAAAGATAGAGCGGATATTAGATACTGTTCTGTTCAGGTTGTCGGTTGTGCACTCCAGAAAAATGGCAACCCCATCAGGGGCGTAGCCTTCATATGTTATTTCATTTAACGAGGCGGAGTCGGTATCAGAGGCTTTTTTAATGGCCCTTTCAATATTTTCCTTGGGCAGATTTACCCCTTTTCCATTTGAAATCGCCATGCGTAGCTGAGGATTCGCGTCTGGTTCTGGCCCACCATGCTTAACCGCAATTGAAATTTCCTTTAGAACCTTCGTAAATGCCCTTGAACGCTTTGCATCGGTAGCGGCCTTTTTTCGCTTGATGGTTGCCCATTTACTGTGACCTGACATCTGGATTTTTTAAGTTATACTAAAAACGCGATAAATTCCCGCATTCATTTGAACAGGCAAATGAACAAACGAACAATTGAGCAGCAGAATGGAGAACAGCGAACTCCTGGCCCCTTCATCATTCTTATTTCAAATGTTCGATTGTTCAAATGTTCCAAAACCAAATGCTCAAATTTTTACCATTCATAGCATAAGAATTAAAGTTAATCCAATTTTAGTACAGCTAAAAACGCTTTTTGAGGAACTTCTACATTACCTATCTGCCTCATCTTTTTCTTGCCCTTTTTTTGCTTTTCCAGCAGTTTTCGTTTCCTCGTGATATCTCCTCCATAACACTTAGCCGTTACGTCTTTTCGGTGCGATTTAATGGTCTCCCGGGCTATTATTTTCGCGCCCACTGCAGCCTGAATTGCAATAGTAAATTGTTGCCGGGGAATGAGCTCTTTGAGCTTCTCACAAATTTTTCTGCCCAAAGTAAATGCGTTTTCCCGGTAGATCAATGCCGACAATGCATCAACCAGATCTCCATTGAGCAAGATATCCAATTTTACCAGATTAGAATCTCGATAACCAATAGGATGATAATCAAAGGAGGCATATCCTTTAGAAACGGATTTTAACTTGTCGTAAAAGTCAAAAACTATTTCTGAAAGCGGCAGTTCAAAGGTCAGTTCTACCCTGTCTGTGGTTAAATAAACCTGATTTTTCAGTATTCCGCGCTTGCTGATTGCCAAATTCATGATAGCGCCGGTATATTCGGATTTTGTGATTATTTGTGCGTTGATGTAGGGCTCCTTCATTGTGTCAATTCGAATCGTCTCAGGCATATCTGAAGGATTGTTGACAATAATATCATCTCCGTTAGTTAGGCGCGCTTTGTACGATACATTCGGTACTGTTGTTATTACTGAAACATTAAATTCCCTCTCCAGTCGCTCCTGAATTATCTCAAGGTGAAGCATTCCCAAAAAACCACACCTAAAGCCGAATCCCAGTGCTGCCGATGATTCGAGTTCATAGGTTAAGGCCGCATCATTCAGCTGTAGTTTTTCCATAGCCTCTCTCAGGTCTTCATAGTCATCATTGTCTAGCGGATATAATCCTGCAAACACCATTGGTTTCACATCTTCAAAACCTCGAATTGCCACTTCACATGGATTGGCCACATGGGTGATGGTATCGCCTACCTTCACTTCTTTGGCTTGCTTTATACCCGATATAATATATCCAACATCACCCGCTTTAATGGAGGGTCGCTTCTGGGGTTTCAATTTCAGTATTCCAATTTCATCGGCGAAGTACTCCTTTTTCGTTGCTACAAACTTTACCCTGTCGCCTTCTTTAATTTCTCCGTTAATCACCTTGTAATAGGCCATTATACCGCGGAATGAATTGTAAACAGAATCGAATATTATGGCTTGTAATGGTTTGCTGGCATCTCCTTCAGGAGCAGGCACTTTTTTTACTACGGCTTCGAGTATTTCCGCAATACCCAATCCCGTTTTACCGCTGGCCTTGATAATATCTTCTGGTGCGCAACCGATCAAATCCACAATTTGCTCACTAACCTCCTCGGGCATAGCGCTCGCCAAATCCATTTTATTCATTACTGGAATAATCTCGAGATTACTTTCAAGCGCCAGGTATAGATTCGAAATTGTTTGAGCCTGAATTCCCTGAGCTGCATCTACGATTAGCAAGGCTCCTTCACAGGCAGCAATTGATCTCGAAACCTCATATGAAAAGTCCACATGGCCAGGTGTGTCGATGAGATTGATAATGTAATTTTTTCCGTCCAGAGAATATTCCATCTGAATGGCATGGCTTTTTATGGTGATTCCACGTTCTCTTTCCAGATCCATATCATCCAATGTTTGTTCTTTGAGCTCCTTCCCTGAAATGGTATTGGTAATCTCCAGCAACCGATCGGCAATGGTGCTTTTACCGTGATCGATGTGAGCTATTATACAGAAGTTTCGTATATTTTTCATCAGATATAGAGAAGGTTGCGAAAGTACACTTTTTAAGGCTGAAAGAAGGTGGATATTGTGGAATGGAATCGTGTTTGTAAATAATTTGTTGTTCCAAACCATCAACATCGGCCATTTAACAAATAACAGCTCACTAATCTGATATCTATAAGAGATTTTTTATTTTTGCGTTAAATCATAGAAGAGACACAATCTCAATAATGGCTAAAGGGCTTTCCATATTTCTTATCTTTCTTAATTTACTGTGCGCAGTTTCTATCAAAACCAAAGCAAGCCATGTAGCAGCTGTTAATATTACCTATCTGGGAGTCGATACGTTTCGTTATGTCATTACGGTAAGGGTGTATAGAGACTGCCGGGTGCTACAGGGAGTTCCGCTTGACATTCGGATCGATTATAACTCGGTTAGTTGCGGCCTGAGTGGCTTTGTTCTTATTCCCTTAATTACTACAGATAGCCTTGGAGATACAACAGGGATTGCTGGTTCAGGGGTATTTGTTCAGTTGCCATGCCTTGGGATAGAAACATGTGATAATAATATCACCGGATATGCTATTGAAGAGTTCATATATCAGGACACATTGACTTTACCTGATACTTGCACAGATTGGATTCTCAGCGCTGAGCCACCAGGATTCAGGAATGCCAGTGATGTGCTCGACAGCGCTACAACTAAAACCATTTATGTAAGTGCGCTCCTGAATAATGTGGATGCACCGGCTAATAACTCTCCAACTTTTGAGAAACCACCCGTGGCAATTTTCTGTGTGGGGAACCAGTTTTTCTTTAATCAGGGAGCGATTGAAAGCGATGGAGATTCTTTGGTGTATTCACTGGCCCCTGCACAAGGAGCTAATGGCAGCTTGTTCAACTATATTACTCCATTTGACTATTTGACACCTTTTAATGTGGTTGACTCTCCGTTAACCATGGACCCAGTTAACGGAATCATCTCTTTCATACCCGATACACAGCCAGCGCCAAATTTTACTTCGGTGATTTGTGTGCTAATTGAAGAATATGATGCTAATGGTGTTCTTATTGGTTCAGTTAAAAATGACATGCAGGTTTTTATCAGTGACAGCTGTGATTCGGATACCTTGAATTTTACTGGAGATACAACAACGGCTACCAGTGTACATCCGGCAATTTCGGCGTTGTGTAAAGCGAGTAAGATCACTATTCACTTTGATTTTCCAGTTCAATGTGAAACAATCTCATTGGATGGGTCTAACTTTATCTTCACGCTTCCCATTGGCGGAACCTTACCTATAACGTCAATAGTTCCTCCAATTTGTACTGGTGGATTGATAGATAGCCTTGTCCTGATTCTTTCTGACTCAATGAGATACAACGGATCATATTTCCTCTATGACACTATTGGAAGTAACGGTACGCCATTACTGAGCGAATGCGGCCTTCCTCTCAACGATACGTTGGAGGTCAGGCTTCGCAACTGCGTCAAAGCTACGGTCGACCTGTTAAATGTTACTGTTGTCAACAATGAACGTATTTATATTTTGTGGACTGTCTATACCGAAAACTTTAGTGATACCGATAGTGTTTCCATTGAATACAATGTGCTGAGAAGTCTCAATTCCCCAGGCCCTTACATCCCTATAGGGTCGTCATTTATACTAGCGGATACTTTTTACACAGATGTTAATGTCTCCGTGACAGATACGGCCTATAATTATATGATGGATATGTTGCTCGACACATCGCTATTTCTATATCCTCAGACTGACTCTATTCAAAGTATCCTGTTAACAGGTGTAGAGAGCACTTTTGATACTACAAGAATAGATTTTAGCTGGACCAGATATTGGGGATGGCCCTCACCGACTTATCGAGTCATGCAGAGCATTAATAACGGTAGTTGGGATGAAATCGGGACAACGAATGATCCGTCTACAATATACGCGTATACCAAACCTCTTCTTGCAAGCACATATCGAATTATGATTCAGACCGTAGATAATACAACAAAATTAGTATCTGAATCTAATTGGGTCGAATACACGAGAGAAGTGATTGCAATTCCTAATATCATCACACCTAACGACGATGGAATTAATGATTTCTTTTTTGTGAATGAGCTCATATTTTATAAGCCAGTGCACTTAATTGTGTACAATAGGTGGGGAATGAAGGTTTTTGAAGATGATGATTATGACAATAAATGGGATGGTGATAATCTGCAAAGTCGTCCTTTATCAGATGGAACGTATTTTTATGTGCTCGATCTTTCTGGAGCAGAGTCCAGGGCAGGATTTATAATGATCGTAAGATAAATACATCTAATCAGGAGTAGATTACCTACTTTTGCACTGCAAAATTAAAAACCAAAATAATGAGCGGTAAAAAACCATACGAGCAAATAGACAAGACCTTATTAAAGTCTATACCCAATCCAGGAACGGGCGCATATGAAATAAAGATTAAAATTCCGGAATTCACGTTTTTGGGAGTAAGCGAGCAACCAGACTTTGCTACTATCTATTTGACTTTTTACCCTAATAAGAGAGTAATAGAGTTGAAGTCTGTAAAAGAATACGTTTACAAGCTAAGAAATATCGTAGTGTCCTATGAAAGGTTGATAAATATTTTCTATGATCACCTGATAGAGGTTTATGAACCGGATAGGATTCGAATAGTTATGATTTGCAATCCCAGGGGTGGGATCAGCTCCAAGCTCACCATAGATTCTGACTGGAAAGCGCGTGGTGGCAAGGAGCAATACAAAGATTGGTTCGGCAATACTGAAGATACCTGGGAGGTATTGATGTAAGCTCAATCGGCGGAATCCGAGCCGAGGATTTTCTGAACGTATTTTCCGATTATATCAAATTCAACATTAACCAAGTCATCTACTTTCAGATGGTTAAGGTTGGTGTTATGATAAGTGTATGGTATGATAGCTACAGAAAAGGTGTTGCTATTAGATTCAGTGACCGTCAGGCTAACCCCATTAATACAAATTGAACCCTTTCCGACCGTAATATTGCGGCTTGAAGGATCGTATTCAAAGGAAAATTCCCAGCTGCCATTTTGCTCAACGATTTTACTGCAACGAGCAGTTTGATCTATGTGTCCCTGTACAATGTGACCATCCAGGCGATCGTTTACTTTCACGCTTCTTTCCAGGTTCATGCGATCACCAACCTGCAACTGGCTTAGATTGGTTTTCCCGATGGTTTCTTTAATAGCTATTACAACGTAACTGTTGCCTTCCAATTTATCGATGGTTAAACAAATCCCATCATGTGCTACACTCTGGTCGAGTTTAAGTTCTTCCGCGAAGGGAGCTTCAACGGTGATTATCAGATTTGAACCGGATTGCTCAATAAGTGAAATGGTGCCGATCTCTTCTATTATTCCAGTAAACATGATGGAGATATTATTAGGTAGGTACTCGTAGTTTAATTGGCATTATTCTTACCATCTCGTATGATATGAACAAACCCCTTGAGCGTCATGGTCTCAGGCCCTTGTAGTTTGACGACCTCTACGTAGCAAATGTAAAAATACACGCCTTCTGAACATGGCTCATTGTTCTTGTAATAGTTTCCATCCCAATTGATATCCGGATCAGTTGACTCAAATACTTTCATTCCCCACCTATTATAGATTATCAGATCTATCTTCTCTACAAAACGATAGGGAAAAGGAATGAATCTGTCGTTCACTCCGCTCCCATCAGGTGAAAAGACATTGGGAAGAGAGTATATAGGGCAATTCTCAACACAGACAGAATCGCTTATGATACTTTCATTTTGAAACGAGTCAAGGGCAGTGATGGTATAGCATCCTGCCACAGAGGATAAATCGCTTAACAAGATTAAAGTGTCCAGAGCTGAGCTTACTATCTCAAGCAATTCCATTGTCCCTCCCCAAACAGGCGTATAATATATGTTGTATTGAACTACATCGTCTGCACAACTGTTGTTGGGGTTATTCCATATCAATCTGTTTTCAAGATTCTCGCAATCCGGAATTATTGATAGAGTTGGAGCGCAAGGAGGTGTCAAATCCACTGGCTCGTCACATTTTATCTGAGAATAATTAACAATAGGCGACACAATTCCGCTGATAGAATAATTGCCAATGCTCTTAATAACATAACAATACTCAACACCATTGGTAAGAGAAGTATCTGAGTATGTCGATGCAGTAACAGTGTCCAGGATGATATCCATTAGTCCAGTGCCATTATCGCGCTTGTAAATCACGTATTCGGTGTTGGTCCACGGAACATCTTCCTCCCATGTGAGTTTGATCATATTGTCGGATGGCGTGGTAGATAAATAAATGGACGATGCAATGTGGGTAGAACCAATGGTGTCTGTTCCAGTGATCACTGTTCCACTCACTAATTCTACTTTGTATGCATAGGGCCCGTCCTTGGTATTCAAGCCCACATCTATAAAACTTGTATCTGCGAGATAAAGCAAACTATTGCTAACAGTAGAGCCTATATACGTATCAGCGTTCGTAAATCCATTAGACCTGTATATGTTGTACTGATAAGGCCCGACATACTGTATTGTATCTAACTCAGACGGCTTTGACCATCGTATGGTATCGATGCCAGCTGAGGTACTGGTAACTCCTACGGATACATGTGTAATTACCGGAACGTCTCTGTTTAACTGAGCGCATTGCTCATCCGATGCACAGCTTTGTGCTCCGTCCGGGAAGCATGCTACAACCCGATAACAGTAATCCTCTCCATGAATAAGGCCAGCCCCTTTGTTATCGTCTAAGAATGATGTGCTGTTCCATCCGGATACTGTGTCGAGAAACGTATATCCTGCACCGGCGGGAACTCCTGTTTCACATGGGCAATCGATTGTTCCGGGAAAAGAGCCATTGCGTCTGTATATCTTATAACCAATAGCATTGTTACATACGGAAGCAGTCCATGAAAGTGAGATGTTATTTCCTGTGGCAGCAACGACCAGTCCTTCAGGAGCGGGCGCAATGACCGTAATGGAGTAGTTTTCTAAATCTACCAATATCACTTCCGGACTGTTGTCTTCTGCTCTGAAATTAACCGAATAAGGTTGATTTTGAACATGAATGCATTCGGTTTGCCATGAAAATATGCCACTCACCGTATCTGAAGGTGGGGGGTTGACTGAAAACGTTGCGGGGTTTGAAATCAGGAATGGGCCACCGGTGGCAGAAAGTGTAACCGCGTCACCGTCCTGGTCAGTGGCGGTCACTGTTTTTATTAAAAGGGATCCGGCCAGGATACAGGTGTCTGCGAGGCTGCTGATAACTGGTGGGTTGTTATTGCAATCATATACAGTTATTTGCATGTCGCGCAATACTTTTCCTACAATTAATCCACTTCGGTGCTCCCAGATTTCAAAAGCGATGTTGTATTCGTCATAACCCAGGCTCGTGTTGATCACATTTGGGGGGAAATTCCATGTAAGGTCGCCTGTTAATTCATCAATTGTAAGGTCAGCCGGGTGCCAAAATCCCTGGGCTACAGTTCCAGGCCCTTCCAGACATTGAACCATGTGATAGGAGAGGCTATCGCCATTGGAGTCAAACGCTCCGGGATTGTGGATAAACAGCTTTCCTGAGCAGGCGTTGTCAATGGGAGGATTCAGCAAAGTAGGGGAGCTGTTCGTATCAAGGCCCGCACTGGCATCTCCAATCATCAGAATTGTTTGCAGAAAAAATGGCGTATTGAATGAATCGAGCATATTCTCCACGCCTTCATTTCTGTTGGGATCGAGCATGGAAATTATGTAGACACCCGGTCCTGGAAAAGTGTGAAAACCGATATAAATATTCATGCGAATATCTGCACTTTGAGGATCGAGCCATACACCAGCGGTAACTGGGAATCCACAAACGGTATAGTCAACACCATTTTGCCTGAACAGCGTGTCAATTGTATTGTCGCTGTATTTTACTTCCAGCTCACACCTATCAGCTATGCTAGAGTTCTTGGTATAGGTAACGATCGTGATTTTATAGGTAAAACCGCTCTGCCATTCATAGGTAATTTCTCCAGCCCTGTTATGGGAGGCGATACCCTCATCGCTTATTAAAATAAAAAAGATAAAGGCAGCACAGAAATGGACAAATCCCTTCATATAGTTGCGGATGCTGGTAAAAGAACTCTAATTTACGATATTTATTCTCTCGATTGTCAGGTTCTAATGGTACAATAATTATACCAGCCTGATATTTATCTATTTTTACGCATATGAGTGTACAAAAGTTTGACGATGAGTACTTTATGAAACAAGCCCTGCGGGAAGCTCAAAAGGCCTTGACGGATAAGGAGATTCCAATCGGAGCCGTAATCGTGTCAGAGAATAGAATCATAGCACGAGCGCACAACCTTACCCAGAGGTTACATGATTGCACTGCACACGCAGAAATGCAGGCATTCACTGCGGCATCTGATTACTTAGGAGGCAAGTACCTTGAAGAATGTACTTTGTATGTAACGCTGGAACCCTGTCTCATGTGTGCAGGGGCTGCATTTTGGACGCATATCGGAAAGATCGTTATTGGAGCTTCAGATGAGACCCGAGGTTACAAAAGGCTTAAATCCAAGGTGCTGCATCCAAAAACAAAGGTAAAATCCGGCGTATTAAAAGAGGATTGTGAGGAGTTATTAAATAGTTTCTTTGCTTCGATAAGAAAATGATCCCACCAGATAGACTATCTGATTACTAATTTGTACCTTTGCACTTCCTAACTTTTAAAGAATAACAGTATGTATCCAGAAAAATTAGTGGTCCCAATGCGCGAGGAACTCACGTCAGTGGGTTTTACAGAAATGAAGTCGGCAGCGGATGTAGATCAGGCATTGAAGAATACGAGCGGCACAACGTTGGTAGTTGTAAATTCCGTGTGCGGTTGCGCAGCTGGAATGGCAAGGCCTGGAATTAAATTGGCACTGCAAAATGCAAAAGTTCCTCAGAACATCACAACGGTTTTTGCGGGTGTAGATACCGAAGCGACCGAAAGAGCACGCAATTATATGCTCCCTTATCCTCCTTCATCACCAGCAATGGCATTGTTTAAGGATGGGAAATTGGTGCATATGGTAGAAAGGCACAATATTGAAGGCTCAAATGCTCAGAACATCGCCAATGACCTTGTAAAGGCGTTCAACGAACACTGCTGATTAATCGGCGTCTTCTCTCTTCAATACTTTCGGAACAATGAAATAATCTGAGTCCTTTTGCGGAGCGTTTTTTAGCGCCTCTGCCTGTGATATTTCAGTTTTTACTTCATCAGCTCGAAGCACGTTGTGTTCTTCAGTCATATGGGTCAGGGGCTCTATATTATCCGTATCGAGTTCATTTAACTTGTCTACGAATTCTAACATCCGGTCCAGATCTTTCATAATCTCCTCTTTGGACTGATCGTCAAATTCCAGTTTAGCCAGCTTTGCTATATGTTCAACCGTTGCTTTGTCGATGCTCATCTCCTGATAAGGTATTGTTGATAGTGTCAAAAACTTGTTGCCGCAAAGATACCACATTATCTTCGGTCATTCCAGTTGTGCTTATGGGTTTGTGGACAACAACTCTTGCAATTCCAGGGCCACCCCAGTTCACGGACCAAATCCTATCCGGCATTATTTTATAGTTGTTTTTAAAAGTAATGGGAACAATGGGTACCTGCTTTTCAATTGCCAGCTTGAAGGGCCCATTTTTAAAACTGCTTAGCTTTGGTACATCATCTGGGATTGTTCCTTCAGGAAACATGACAACAGAATGTCCTTTATCGATATCCAAACCAGCTCTTTCAAAGGCTCTGTGTGAAGCCAATTTGCTGCTGCGATCGACCGTGATGTCCATATCCTTAAAGAATAAACCAAAGAGTGGAACTGAGCGCAATTCGGCTTTAGCCATGAAAACGAAATACTCTGAAAACATGGAATAAATCAGTTCGATATCGAGAAAAGAGGTGTGGTTGGAACAGTAAATGTAGGGTTGCTTAGGATCGAGTCTCGTTTCTTTCTGTACAGATATGAAAACTCCGGCTAAATATCTGGATGCAATAGCTACAAATCTCTTTAATGCAAAAGCGATGAAGAATGTTCTTTCATTCAATAGAACCACAAAAAATACTGGAAACAGGATTAAAAAAAGACTGGTAAAAACAGCAAAATAATAAACACGCCATATTAAAATCAATGGAAACAATAGCCGCCTTCTCATGGTATGAAAGTAAAATATTTATTCCGTATGCCCGCTTTCTAACGGGCTGGGATTAATAGTAATTTACTTGCTCAAAGAAAAAATCCGCTAATACCTGTTCAGTTACTGTGGCGGTGAAATTCATTTTTCTAACTTTGTTCGGTAAAGTTAAAAAACAGACTGAAAGTGATGGAAACGGTAGTAAGTGGAATAAGATCAACAGGGAAATTGCATTTGGGCAATTATTTTGGAGCTGTAAAGAACTTTGTCAAAATGCAACATGACAACAATTGCTACTTTTTTATTGCTGACTATCACTCATTGACAACGCATCCAAAACCAGAAGACCTTCAAAGAAACGTAAGGCAGGTATTGGTAGAGTATTTAGCTGCAGGAATAGATCCGGAGGTTTCCACGCTTTATATTCAGAGTGATTTGCCTGAGGTTGCCGAACTTTACCTGCTGCTGAATATGAATGCATACGTAGGGGAATTGGAGAGAAGCACTTCTTTCAAAGATAAAATTCGTGAGCAAAAGGATAATGTCAATGCAGGATTACTCACGTATCCGGTTTTGATGGCGGCAGACATAATAATTCATAAAGCTCACAAAGTCCCTGTTGGAAAAGATCAGGAGCAACACCTTGAAATGACGCGAACATTTTCAAACAGGTTCAATCGCATGTACGAGGTGGAGTTTTTCCCGGAACCGGTAGCGTATAATTTTGGAGAGTCTTTAATTAAAATTCCGGGCCTGGATGGTTCCATGAAAATGGGCAAGTCAGAAAGCGGAAATAATGCAATTTATTTGTCTGATTCTCCTGAGATAATCTCTAAGAAGGTGATGAGGGCAGTTACCGATGCCGGCCCAACAGAAATGAATCAGAAAATGCCACAAGAGATTGAAAATCTATTTGTAATTATGAAATCGGTATCCTCAAATGATATGGTCGAGCATTTTCAGAATCTATACAACAGGTGCGAGATTCGCTATGGTGATTTCAAAAAACAGTTGGCTGAAGACGTGATTAAATTCACTGAACCTCTCAGGGAAAAGATACTTGAACTTTCAGCAGACGATACGTACTTGAAAAAAGTTGTTAAAATGGGAGCTGAAAAGGCAAGAGAGAGCGGCAGGAAAACGGTGAGTGAAGTGAGGGAGATAATCGGTTTTAACCCTAGATGATCTAAACTGTTAGACCGTTAAGATTTCCTTTTCCTTTGCCTCTAACAGATTGTCAATTTTTTCAATAAAGGAGTTGGTCATACCTTGAATCTTGTCTTCCGCATCTTTGGCTTCATCTTCACCTAGTCCATCCTTCACCAGTTTCTTTATTTCCTCATTTGATTCCCGGCGGTTGTTGCGAATACTGACTTTGCAATTTTCAGCTGCAGATTTAGCTTGCTTTGCCAAGTCCATTCTTCTTTCCTCTGTCAGTGGAGGAATATTGATTCGTACAGTGTGTGCATCATTCTGAGGGTTAAGTCCCAAATTTGCTTCTGAAATAGCTTTTTCAATGGGTTCTATCATAGTTTTTTCCCAAGGTTGTATAGCCAAGGTCTGTGCATCGGGGGTGCTCACATTTGCAACCTGGCTCAGGGGCGTATCAACACCGTAATAATCCACCATAATGTTGTCGAGCATACTGGGATTGGCTTTACCCGCCCTTATTTTCGCCAATTCCGATTTAAGGTGGGCATAGGATTTTTGCATCTGCTCATCGGTAAGAGATATTGTGAAATCAATTTCTTCACTCATAATTTCAATCTTAAAACTCAACTAGCGTTCCCACTGTTTCTCCTGCAATTACTTTCCCAAGATTACCGGGCTTGTTCATGTCAAAGACTATGACCGGCAATTTGTTCTCGTTGCAAAGTGTAAAAGCCGTTAAGTCCATAATTTTTAATCCCTTCTCATAAACTTCGGAAAAGGAAATCTTATCATATTTGGTTGCTGATTTATCCTTTTCGGGGTCAGCTGAGTAGATTCCGTCCACTCTTGTTCCTTTAAGTATAACATCGGCTTCTAATTCAATGGCACGCAAAGATGCGGCCGTGTCCGTTGTGAAATACGGATTACCGGTTCCCGCTCCTAAAATTACCACCCTGCCTTTTTCCAAATGTCGTATGGCGCGCCTTCTGATGTATGGTTCGCAAATTTCCTCCATTTTGATAGCGGATAATAATCTTGTCTGTATGTCGATTCCTTCTAATGCCGACTGTAGCGCCATACTATTGAATACAGTAGCAAGCATTCCCATGTAATCTCCCTGTGCCCTGTCGATACCACCTTCTTCCACGTTAATTCCGCGAAAGAAGTTCCCTCCACCAATCACGACGGCAACTTGTACATTTTGTTTAACAATGTTTTTTATTTCCTGAGCGTATTGTGATATTCTTTTCGGGTCGATACCGGCTAGTTGCTCTCCCATCAGAGCTTCTCCACTCAGTTTTAGCAGTATTCTTTTGTACTTCATTATTTGATTTGATTTCTCAACAAAATAAAACAAAAAAAAAGAGAGTTCAAATGAACTCTCTTGAATAATGTTAGCTTAACGCAGATCGGCCGAAACTCGTGACCGAGAGGCCGGCGTCAACCTCGCTGAGTACCTGTTTAATTGATTTCTTGTTGTCTTTTATGAAATCCTGGTTAAGTAATGTGTTCTCTTTATAAAACTTGTTCAGTTTGCCTAAGGCTATCTTCTCTATCATTTCTTCTGGCTTACCTGCTTCGCGGGCCTGCTCTTTACCTACTGCTAGCTCCCTGTCGATAATGTCCTGAGCCACATCATCCTGATCAATTGCCACTGGGTTCATTGCTGCGATTTGCATGGCAATATCTTTACCAATTTCATCCAGTTTGTCGCTACCACTCTGACTTAATCCTACAATTGCGGCGAGTCTGTTCCCAGGGTGATTGTAAGCAATAACTTTTTCGGCTTCTACAATCTTAAGTTGAGACATCTCTACTTTCTCTCCTATTTTCCCAATTAAATTGGTGATGCCTTCTTCAACAGTAGAACCGTTAATTGATGCAGATTTGAGTTGTTCTATTGAAGTTGCTTTCGTGCTCACCGCTAATCCTACAATGGAAGTTGCATAGTTTTGAAATTCTTCATTCATCGCAACAAAGTCTGTTTCACAATTAAGTGCAATGACTGCGCCGGTTTTTCCATCTTCACTGGTGGCAGCGATAATATATCCTTCCTTAGCGTCTCTGTCCCCACGGTCAGCAGCAACCTTTTGGCCTTTTTTTCTCAATAGGTCTACTGCTTTTTCCACGTCGCCATTGGCCTCTACGAGCGCATTTTTGCAGTCCATCATGCCTGCACCAGTTGATTGTCTCAGTTGATTTACTTCGGATGCTGTGATCTGAGTCATGTTTAAAAGTATTACACGATTTTAAAAAATGAGATGTATTGATTAGGCAGAAGTAGTGACTGTAATTCGTTTTCTCTTTCCTCTTGTTGTCTTCTTGGCTTTAGGTGAGGATTTCTTCCCTGTTGCGGATTTGACTTTAACAGCTTTAGCTGGTTTTCCTTCTTTCTTTTTTTCCTCTACTTTTACTTTATCAGAGTCTGAAGTAGCTTCTAATTTATTTGTATCATCTTTACCTGTTGTTACCTCTTTGCTTACTTCCCCTTCAACGCCTTCTTTTTCCTCAGCATCTTCTCTTTCCTTTTTGTCTGCTTTCTTTTTCTCCGCTATTGCAGCATCCGCTTCTTTGTCTTTTTTCCTTTCTTCGAGTCCTTCCGCAATCGCCTGTGTAATATGGCTAACAATAAGTTCAATGGACTTCGATGAATCATCATTTGATGGAATTGCGAAGTCCACAAGTGTAGGGTCCGAGTTGGTATCCACCATTGCATAGGTAGCGATTTTTAATCTTCTTGCTTCTGCAACAGCAATACTTTCATTGTGAATATCCACAATAAACACAGCGGCGGGAAGTCTTGTCAAGTCAGCTATGCTGCCTAGATTTCGTTCTAATTTTGCTCGTTGTCTTTTTATGGTAAGCTTTTCCCTCTTTGACATATTGTCAAATGTGCCATCAGCAAACATTTCATCAATTAAGGCCATTTTCTTAACGGCCTTTCTGATTGTATGAAAATTGGTGAGCATCCCTGCTGGCCATCGCTCAGTGGCAAAAGGCATATGTATTTCCGTTACCAATTTTGATACAATGTCTTTTGCCTGCTTTTTGGTTGCAACGAACAATATTTTTCTTCCTGATTTAGCAACTTGTTTAAGTGCAGCTGCAGCTTCTTCAAGTTTAGAAATGGACTTGTTAAGGTCTATGATGTGGATACCGTTTCGCTCCATAAAAATATATGGAGTCATATTCGGATTTCTCTTTCTTTTTAGATGTCCGAAATGAACACCTGCTTCAAGCATTTCCTTATGACTTGTTTTAACCATTTTCTATCTTTTACTAAACTGGAATTTTTTACGCGCTTTCTTCTGGCCGGGTTTTTTCCTTTCAACCATTCGTGGATCTCTGGTCATCAAGCCTTCTTTTTTCAAGGGGGCTTTCAGTTCTGCATCAATCTCAACCAACGCTTTTGATATTGCCAAACGCAATGCTTCCGCCTGGCCAGATACCCCTCCTCCAGTAAGATTTGCCTTAACGTCATATTTACCTTTTAAACTTGTAATGCCAAAAGGTTGTTGAACTTTATATCGTAATGATTCTGTTGGGAAATAAACTTTGAAGTCTTTTTTGTTTACCGTGATCTTGCCTTTCCCTTTTTGCATGTAAATCCTGGCAATGGCCTTTTTTCTTCTTCCAGTTGTATTAATTACTTCCATATACGGTACTATCTTAATTTAATTTCAGTAGGCTGCTGGGCTTCATGAGTGTGCTCTGCGCCTTCAAATACATAAAGATTTCTATAAAGCGCACTGCCCAATTTTGTTTTTGGGATCATTCCCTTTATGGACTTTTCAATTAACGCAACCGGATTTTTCGTGAATATTTCAAGTGGTGTTTGCCTTTTTTGTCCACCAGGATATCCAGTATAGCTGTAGTGTAGTCTTCCCTCCCATTTGTTTCCTGTAAGCTTTATCTTGCTTGCATTGATTACGATAACATTGTCTCCACAATCAACATGTGGTGTGTAATTGGTTTTGTGCTTGCCTCTGAGTAGCCGAGCCACCTCAGAAGATAGCCTCCCCAATACCTGATCTTCAGCATCGATCAATACCCATTCCTTATTCACCGTAGCTCTATTCGCTGAAATGGTTTTATAACTTAGCGTATCCACTATTTTTCAAAATTGTTTATAAATCAATCGTTTTAGTCCCATTTAAAAGGGGTGCAAAAGTAAACTTTATTTATAAATACTGCAATTTATTTAGGAGATAACGTTAAGTTCTTTGCCAATTTTCACAAAGGCATTGATGGCATGGTCAATATGCTCTTTTTTATGTGCTGCGGATAGTTGCACCCGGATTCTCGCTTGCCCTTTAGCAACCACAGGATAGAAGAAGCCAATTACGTAAATTCCCTCTTCCAGGAGCTTATTAGCAAAATCCTGGCTCAGCTTGGCATCATACAACATGATTGGCACAATAGGCGACTCACCTGGCTTGATATCAAAACCTGCATCGCTCATTTTTTCTCTGAAATACCGGGTGTTTTCCATGAGTGTGTCTCTGAGTTCAGTTGTTTCGCTTAGCAAGTCAAATACTGCCGATGCAGCTCCCACGATTGGCGGAGCCAATGAATTTGAAAACAGGTAAGGACGGGATCGTTGTCTCAGGAGCTCAATAATTTCACTCTTTCCCGAGGTAAAGCCGCCCATAGAACCTCCCAAAGCCTTACCGAGTGTACTTGTGATGATATCTACCCTTCCGATCACATTGCAATGTTCATGTGTTCCTTTGCCAGACTTTCCTATGAATCCTGTAGAGTGGCTGTCATCTACCATTACCAGGGCTTCATATTTGTCCGCCAGATCACAAATGCGATCCAACTTGGCAATGTCGCCATCCATAGAGAATACACCATCCGTTACGATAATCCTTCTTCTGGCAGACTGACTTTCTTTGAGTTTTTCCTCCAGTTCACCCATATCACTATGAGCATAACGAAATCGTTTGGCTTTGCAAAGTCGTACTCCGTCTATTATTGACGCGTGGTTAAGTGCATCAGAAATAATGGCGTCATTTTCCCCAAGTAAAGGCTCAAACACACCTCCATTCGCATCGAAGCAAGCAGCGTAAAGGATGGTGTCTTCCATCCCTAAAAAATCAGCAATTTTTTTCTCCAGGGTTTTGTGAATATCCTGGGTTCCGCAAATGAATCTTACTGACGACATTCCATAGCCATGGGTGTCCAGCGTTTGTTTGGCCGCTTCAATCACTTTCGGGTGCGATGACAAGCCAAGATAATTATTGGCACAAAAGTTTAGTGAGGTTTGGCCTTTTACAGTTATCTCGGCTCCTTGCGGTGTGGAGATAACCCTCTCAGATTTAAACAGCCCCGCCGATTTGATAGACTCGAGCTCATCGCTTAGTTCTTTTTTTATATTGTCAAACATAGACTGGGATGCATTAAAAAAGTCGCCCCGCATATAGGCTGGGTCAGCTTGTGTGCGAGGCGACTAGGATTAAAAGAAATACAGATTCATTAAACAACGCCTTGAGCTATCATCGCATCTGCAACTTTCAAGAACCCTGCGATGTTGGCGCCTTTAACATAGTTTACGTAATCATCTTCTTCTCTGCCGTGTTCAACGCAGCTTTCATGAATGTTTTTCATTATAGCTTGAAGCTTACCGTCCACTTCTTCCCTGGTCCATGAAAGCATCATCGCATTTTGAGACATTTCAAGTCCTGAAACCGCAACTCCACCGGCATTGGCTGCTTTACCAGGGCCATATAATGCACGCGCTTCCTGGAATATCTTCACTGCATTAGATGTGCAAGGCATGTTGGCACCTTCCGATATAACAAAGCATCCATTGCTGATCAATGTTTTTGCATCGTCTTCATTCAGTTCATTTTGAGTGGCTGAAGGAAAGGCAGCGTCACATGGTACTTCCCAGGGTGTCTTGCCTTCATGGTATTCACATCCAAATTTATCTGCGTACTCGCTGATTCTTCCTCGCTTATTGTTCTTGAGGTCCATTACAAAGGCGAGCTTCTCAGTATCAATACCGTCTTTGTCATAAATATAACCACCTGAATCAGATAAGGTCACAACCTTACCGCCTAATTCAGTGACCTTTTCCGTGGTATATTGGGCAACATTTCCTGACCCAGACACTACCACGGTCTTGCCTTTGAAGTCATCTCCTTTTGTTTCGAGCATGCTTTGTGCAAAGTAAACTGCTCCATATCCCGTAGCTTCAGGCCGGATCAAACTGCCTCCGTATTCTATGCCCTTCCCAGTCAATACGCCGGTGAATTCATTTCGAATCCTCTTATATTGTCCGAAGAGATACCCGATTTCTCTTCCACCAACTCCGATGTCTCCAGCCGGAATATCAGTTTGCGGGCCTATATGTGGAGCGAGTTTCGACATAAAGACTTGACAGAATCTCATGATCTCGTTGTCCGTTTTTCCTTTAGGATCAAAATTGGCACCTCCTTTTCCGCCACCCATTGGAAGTGTGGTGAGGGCATTTTTAAAGACTTGCTCAAAGGCGAGAAACTTCAAGATGCTAAGATTGACTGAAGGATGGAACCGCAATCCTCCTTTGTAGGGCCCGATAGCTCCACACATTTGAATTCTAAATCCCCTGTTCACCTGTACTTCTCCCTTGTCATCAACCCAGGAAACCCTGAACATGAACACTTTATCAGGCTCAGTAAGCCTTTCCAAAATTTTAGCTTTTTTATATTTTGGGTTATTTTCAATAATCGGTATGACCGACTCGGCAACTTCTTCCACCGCTTGCAGGAATTCTGGTTGGTTAACCAGCCTATCCTTAATGGTGCCCATAAATTCATCTATTTGGGCTTGATACTCGTTGCCTGCTACTGCTGTTTCACTCATAACTTAGATTGTTTGATTATAATATTTTGCATACAATTTTCATATGCGGCCTGCCTGCCAGTAGGCAGGCGCAAATGTATAGAAATTTTGTTTTAAATAATGAAAATATTAGACGAATCTTATCAGATTTGAGACTGCTTTCATTAGTTCATTTGGTACACTTTGCCGGGCATACATTTTACCACTCCCGCAAATTCCAAATTAAGCAACAAGGCCGAGACAATGCTGGTAGCCATCTTTGATTCTAAGGATAGTGTATCAATACCTATAGATCCTCTTCTGATAATTTCGATCAGCACTTTTTCACTCGGAGCTAATTCGACAAATATCTTTTTCTGGACAGCTTTTTTCTTTGAATCCCGTGGTTCCCATCCCATGATATACTCAAGATCTTTTACACTTTCAAGCAATGCACCTTTGTTCACCTTAATAAGCCAGTTGCAGCCTTCGGAATATTTGGATCCCAACATTCCGGGAACCGCGAAAACATCTCTATTATATGAGTTGCCGATGTCAGCGGTTATCAATGCACCACCACGCTTTGCGGATTCTATAACAATCACTGCATCGGAAAGTCCTGCAATGATCCGGTTTCTTTTAGGAAAGTTTTCTCGGTCGGGGTTAGTATTGCTGATGAACTCAGTAACCATACCACCATTCTTATACATTTGCTCAACTATAGACTTGTGAGACCCTGGATAAATTCTGTCATGTCCATGAGCGACTACAGCAACCGTTTGTATTTTATTGTCAATGGAAGCCTTATGCGCACAAATGTCGATGCCATAGGCTAGACCGCTGACGACGAGTACCTCGAGCGCTGCCAATCCTTCAACAATTTCGTTGCACATTCTTTTGCCGTACTCCGTCGCATTTCTCGTTCCTACGACACTTACAATTCTTTTAGCATTCAAATCCATATTGCCCTTCGTGTAGAGCATAACAGGCCCATCATCGCAGTGTTTCAATCTATTGGGGTAATCGTTGTCTAAATAGAACAGTGCATTCAGCTTATGTCTCTCTATGAATTCAATTTCCTCTTCTGCCCGGGCCAGAACGTTTTGAGACACAATAGCTGTAGCAGCAGCATTTCCCACATCGGGAATCTTTAAAAGCTTTCCTTTGCGCTCCCTAAAGACTGCTTCCGCACTGCCACAGTAAGCAATAAGCTTTTTTGCAAGAACATCTCCTACATTGTCAATCAGGCCAACACCAATGTTGTAAAGAAGATTTGTTGAATTCATCGAACTATTTTGGGACGTCAAAATTAATAATTAAAGATCTTGAATTAGGTGTTGTTGATAAAAAATTAGTTGCATTTCCTCTTTGAGTTACTCAATAAAAAATAGCTTCTTCAGTTATTCTGTTGAAGTTGTTCAAAGTCCTATTAACTGATTAGAAAATGACTCTTTTTTCACATCTCTTCGTTATTTTCTCAATGCGTAGCTATAGCTATGCATTTCAAAAATGCCTCGACCTGTAAAAAAATAGTCCATTTTCAGCTAAATAATAGCACTTTGAATAACTTCATTTGTAATTTTAGCCAGCTATGAAGGTTATTGGAATTATTCCTGCGCGTTATCAATCGAGTCGTTTTCCGGGTAAGCCATTGGTGGATATCAAGGGAAAGAGTATGATTCAGCGGGTTTACGAGCAAGTATCTCTAGCAAATTTAGATTCTGTTGTAGTTGCAACAGATGACGATAGAATATTGGATCATGTAAAGGAATTTGGTGGGAACGCGATAATGACTAATTCCAATCACAGCAATGGGACTTCGAGATGCAATGAGGTACTCCAAAATTCTGAAGAGGATTACGATTTGGTTCTCAATATCCAGGGCGATGAACCTTATATCCATCCTGATCAACTAAAGCAGTTGGTGGCTTTATTTGAGAATTCGGAAGTGCAGATAGGAACACTGATCAAACAGATTGATTCAATTGATGAATTACTGAATCCGGACAGCATAAAGAAAGTTGTGGTAAATGATAAATTTGAAGCATTGTATTTCAGCCGATCGCCCATTCCATTTGTACATGGGGTTGCTCAGGAAGATTGGTTAGGGCATCAGACATTCTACAAGCATATTGGAATTTATGCATTTAGGTCGAAAGTGCTTAATAATCTGGTGAACTTGCCGGTTTCGAAATTGGAAAAAGTCGAATCTTTAGAACAACTCAGATGGCTTGAGAATGGATATTCCATTCAAACCGGGGTAACCGAACATGAATCTCCTTCAATTGATACACCCGCTGATTTGGAAAGGTTACTTCGAAAGTAAATAGGTCACTAGATTCAGTAATTGTTAATACTTTTTGCCCGGTTGATAATGCGAAATTATCTACATTAGCAAGCGATAATTGTATCCGCAAGTTGAAGCAAATTGATAAGTACGTAACCGAACTTCTACGGGAGATTGACTGTGTCATCATTCCCGGCCTGGGAGCGTTTGTCGCCAATCCTGAGTCTGCCAAGATTGATTTGCGGCAACACACATTTTCGCCTCCATCCAAGAACATTGGGTTTAATAAAAACATTAGCAGAAATGACGGGCTGTTGGCTGACAGAATTGCGGAGAGGGAGCAAATAAGTTACGAGCATGCCAATGCGAATATCGCAGCATTTGTAAATGAATGCATCAAACGATTGCAAGACGGGGAGCACATCAAATTTGACGGTATAGGCTCCCTTTCAGTTGATGCTGAAAGAAATATTCAATTTGAAGCGGATGATTCAATTAATTTTTTACCTGACTCATTCGGATTGGATTCTTTCCATTCACCGGCAATAAAGAGGCAGAGTTTTGAGAAAAGAGTTGAACGGGAAATAATAGAACGATCTCCTATACCTATTGATAAATCTACAGTACCGGGGAAAGGCAGGATCATTCCGTTAAAGATTTATTATAGAGCGGCTGCTTCTGTATTGCTCATCGCTGCTGTTTCATGGCTCTACCTCAATATGGATTTGATGAAGGGAATAGACATTAATTATTCTGATCTCAATCCATTCGCTAACCTGGATAGCGGAACCTACGTTCAACGCGTAGATAAAACCTCAGAAGTGGAGCCCGAAGTTACTTCAGATGCAATTCAGGAATGGATTGACAAGGTTCCAGAGGAACGTAAAGATGTAATTCCAGAACCAAAGGAGGTAATAAAATCAAAGATAGTTAAGCGGTTTCATGTGATAGGGGGTTGTTTTCAAATCAAATCCAATGCCGACAGGTTGCAAAAAAAGTTGAAAAGGGCTGGTTTTGATGCTGGCTTTGTTGGAAAAAACCGAAGAGGGTTGTATCGCGTCAGCTTTGGGAGCTATGAAACCAGAGCAGAAGCACGGAGAGCCTTGCGGAAGATTAAAAAGAACAATATGAAGAGCGCCTGGCTCTACGTTGGAAAGAAATAAGCTGACAAAGAATTAGTTTTGGCGAAACCGCTTGTACAGCTTTATCGCAAGTATGAGAAGAATTGCCAACGAGAAGAATCCTACCGTTCCCCAGATCCAATCCATAGAATTTTTAAGTGTGGCTATGAAGATGATGCTCACCAGCAGTAATGTGGCTACTTCATTCCATATTCGAAGTTTTGACGAAGAATATTTAATATCATCATTTTGAAGCTGTTTGAAAATTCGCCCGCACTGAATATGATAAAGAAATAAGGCGAGGACGAAACCAAGTTTCAAATGAAACCAACCGCTTTCCCATAAATTGTTGAGTTCGGCGAGCCACAACCCAAATATCAGTGTTCCAAAAGCCGATGGTAAAGTAATTCCATACCAAAGACGTTTCTGCATAAGCTTAAACTGAGTTTGGAGAATTAATTTTTCATTTTCGGGTTTTTCTGCTGCTTCTACCTGATATATAAACAAGCGTACGATATAGAATAATCCGGCGAACCAGGTAACAATAAAAATCAAATGAAGAGCTTTGATATAAAAGGGTAACATGAAACATCTGTTACAATAGGGTTGACGTCTTTTTTCTCTTAAAAGGGTTGGGGTTAACAAATCCAAGGCTGATTTCTAATCCTCCCTGTCCATTTGTTGCAACATTAAGCTTCGAAGTGTTAATGTCATAGCTCACCCCAAGCCTAAAATTTGCAATTTCCAACAAGAACCCTGGAATGATGGCATCTCCAAAGCGATAGTGTGCGCCAATCGAAATTGCAGCCTGTTGATCGAACTTCTTGGACAATCCGCCTTCCCGAATTCTATATCTAAACATGGTACCTGCCAATATTTCTTTGGTAGGGCCCTGGCTCAATATCAAAAATGAGGGTGTCATAGCCAATTGGGTTCCTTTAAATCCGATCAGGCCGTACCCATGAATACTCATTTTGGAATACAATCGATCCTTGTTTAGGTCATAGAATTCCTGCTTGGGCCGATTGATATGGTAGAGGGCAAATCCAATAGTGGCTTTAATTTGGTTATCCGCAAATGGATTGATTTCATTTTTCACATAATGCCATGCCAATCCCCCGGTAAAGTCGCCATAGGACCTGGAATTGTAATTATTTGTTTCTCCTATTGGATCTTTCTGATTGTGAGTGCCATTCGAGAATTGGTTGTCAGTACTAACTTCAGATAAGTCGATGGCCTTTTGAGCAAATCCGCCTTGCAGTCCTACGGAAAGGCCATGGTTCTCATTAAGTGAAATAATGCTCGACATCGACAATTGGACTTGGGTGCTGCTCAAGTTGGAATAACCCGCCTGGTCTCTGAAAATAAATAACCCGCCTGCTATTTTGGTCTTGTCCCACTTCTCTTTTATCAGCATGAAATCATATGATAAAGCATAGGTTTTATAAGGAGCTCCAAAGGCTCTCCATTGATCGCGGTAATTCATTATTACTCTATGTGTGCCACCGAATGTACCAGCGTAAGCTGGGTTGATAAGCAGAGGTGTTTGATCAAATTGAGAAAAATGAAAGTCTTGAGCAATACCAATTGACCAATTGCAAATCAAGAAGCACACCAGAATTTTTGTCACGAATGACTTTACACCTTGTTTTCTTCTTTCCATTGATTACCTGATTAACGTTACGTTACCTTTCTTATCAATTTCCACACCGCTCAAAAATGCGCCTTTCAAAATATATACAAATACCGCGGGATTCATCGGTTTGCCTTTAAAGGTGCCATCCCAGCCAATGTCTAGTGGATATGTCCCTTCTTTTGCCCAAGAACTGGCATAGTTACCCTCATATATTTTCTCTCCCCATCGGTCATAAATAACTAGCTCCAACCAGTCAATTCCATTGCCACGCACATATAAAATGTCGTTCATCCCATCATTATTCGGTGAGAAGAGTGAGGGAATAAAGATTTCCTCTATCGCATTCAGATTGATTAACAGAGATGCTGTATCTGAACATCCGTTGGCATCATATACCACCAGCATGGCTAGAAAAGAACCACCATCGGCATAGTTGTGTGTTGGGTTTTGCTGGGTCGACTCCACATTAAAGACTACACTATCATATGAAAAATCCCAATCCCATGATATGGCTCCTATACTGGTGTAAGTAAAAACTACATCCAATGGAATATTGCCAGATGTTGGATCTGCGGTAAACCCAGCAATTACACCGCCCCCGCCAATAGAAACCGTCACTGAATCGGCTGCGCTTGTACATCCATTGGTAGTTGTAGTCACTACCGTATACGTTGTGTTCACCAAAGGACTTACCACAATTGTTGCAGTAGTATCGCCAGTACTCCATAAATAGTCGTCACCGCCACTTGCAGTGAGACTGATTGTCGTGCCCAAGCAGATAGTAGGATTGGTAACCGGATCAATTACAACAGTGGGGTTTAAAGATGGGTCCGTAATAATTGTAGTCGTGACAGCCGAACTGGAACAACCATTTGTGGTTCCAATTACCGTAAAAGTTGAGTCACTGTTAACATTTACAACAATCACGGGAGTCGTTTCAGCGGTACTCCACAAATAGGTGGTAGCGCCGGAGGCTGTAAGTATAACACTTCCGCCCGGACAAACAGTGTCCTGGGAAGCAGTCACCGTTACAACAGGCAGTGGAATGAATGAGATGGTAACAGAATCAGTAACACTATTACAGTTGTTTTGCTGCTCTACAACATAGAATGTGGTATCAGAGGTTGCACCTGAAGAGAAAATCGGACCGGAAAAAATGGAATCGGTTAAGGCAGCATCGGAATACCAAATTATTATTCCGCCTGATCCAGTAGCGGTTAAATCTGCCACCACGTCGCCAAAGCAATAGGTGGTGTCATTTGTTAAGATAGGAGTTAAGGGCAACGAATTGACAGTTATTATTACCGTGTCCGCCGGGCCAGTGCAACCATTGAAGGTTTCCGCAACATAGAAAGTGTCAGATACAGTGGTTCCTGTGCTGAATGGACTGCCTGTTCCAATAGAATCGGTTAGCGCTCCATCTGAATACCAAATCAACGTTCCGCCCGAACCAGTAGCTGTTAAATCGGAAATTGCATCACCCTGGCAGTATGTTGAATCAGCACTAGCTATAGGGGCAATGGGTAAAGGGATAATGGTGATTATTACGTCATCGAAGGCGCTTTCACATCCGCCAGTGGTTTCCGCGACATAAAATGTGTCTGATACGGTTGCACCTGAAGTAAAAGGGCTTCCAGTTCCAATAGAGTCAGTAAGCGCGCTATCTGAATACCAGATTAAAGTGCCTCCGCCTCCGGTCGCTGTTAAATCGGCTATAATATCTCCCTGGCAGTATTGAGCATCTGCTCCTGAAACCGGAGTTGCCGGAGCTCCAATATCAAATATATTAAACGCCTGTGAGGCAATACAACCATTACCATCTGTAACAGCTATTGTATATAAGTCGCTTGGGACATCGATTAAATTTAGAGAATCACCCCCAACGACCACACTACTGCTGTTGGTCCATACATAGGTGAACGGAGAGGAGCCAGTTGATATAATTCCAGTAATAGATCCATCAGAATTGTTACAGGTGCTGGAATCAATTGTCATCCCTGAGATATCAATTATAGGAACTGAATTGATCGTAACGGTAACAATAGCAGAAGTGTCCTGGCAAAAGGCATTTGAGACAGCTACCTGATAGTCACCACTTACCAACACGGTAATATTCTGAGTGGTTTGGCCTGTGGGTATTCCGCCTAAAAACCATACATATATTGAGGCTGTATCCGCTTGCAGAACCACACTGTCACCAGCACAGAATGTTGTCGGCCCGAGAGGAGTTATGTTGGCGTTCGGTGAGGGATTTTCAACAACTGTTGTTATTGCCGAAGTATCGGGACATCCCGCACTATTGAACGCGACTACCTGATAGTCTCCGGCAGTAGTAACAAAAATATTCTGCGTAGTCATCCCGGTGGTACTTCCATTTAAAAACCATAAGTATGATGTAGCAACATCTGACACAAGTTCTACACTATCTCCGGTACAGAAGGAAGTGACTCCAGCTGGTGTAATATTAGCTGTGGGAGCAGCATTAATATTTACTGTCTCTGAAAGAGATCCGGAACAGCCATTTGCATCTACAACTGTTAGATTAACGGTTCCGCTGCCCGCTACTCCCCAGTCAACGGTAATGCTGTTGGTGCCTGCACCACTCGCAACTGTTCCTCCTGTCACTGTCCAGGTATAAGTACTGAATCCAGCTTGTGTCGTATAGGCTACATTTAACTCGCCATCGCATACACTCGTGTCTGTAGCAGTAAGCGTTGGTGTTGGGTCAGCATTAATTGTCACCGTTTCCGTAGCAGATAATGATCCTGTACAGCCATTTGCATCCGTAACATCAACTGCATAGCTTCCTGCGGTAAGAGAAGAGATATTCTGCGTGGCATCACCATTCGACCAGGTATAAGTAAAGGGGGCAGTACCTCCTATTACTGATAAATTTACAGAACCATCGTTGCCTGCGGAACAAGTGACATCGGTAGCTGTAATGGTAATGGATAGGACCGGCGGTTGATTGATAGTTACCGAGTTGTTGGCCGCACATCCATTGGAATCCTGCACGGTTACGGAATATCCACCGGCAGGTAAACCATTTAGGTTTTGCGTAGTACTTCCATTGGACCAGGTATATGCGTAAGGCGGTGTACCACCGGAAA
>JACZWC010000095.1 GCA_022572355.1 Bacteroidota bacterium
GCTTGCTATTGCCTGGTCACTTCAGGCTGTTGCACAGGAACGAACAGTTTCAGGACGGGTAACTTCCGCTGAAGAAGGCGAGGGCTTACCGGGTGTGAACATTTTAATTAAGGGAACAGCCACAGGTGCGGTTACGGACTTTGACGGCAGTTACAAATTAACAGTGTCAGATGATGCGGTTCTGGTGTTCTCTTTCATTGGATTTACGACACAGGAAGTGACTGTTGGGTCGCAATCGGTTATTGATATAGCCCTGGCAGTTGATGTCACAACTCTCGCTGAGATTGTTGTTACGGGGTATGGTACCCAGGAGAAGAAGGAGATCACCAGTTCCATTGCAAGTATCAAGGAAAAAGATTTTAACCGGGGGATGGTCAATAGTCCCGCGCAGCTTATTCAAGGTAAGGTGGCTGGATTGACCATTACCAAACCCGGTGGAGACCCCAACGATGGATACACCATTCGTCTTAGAGGAGTTTCTACTTTTGGTGCCAATCAGGAACCACTCGTGGTGATTGATGGAATAGTTGGCTCTTCCCTTAGCTCGGTGGATCCTGCCGACATCGCATCGATCGATGTATTAAAGGATGGATCTGCCGCGGCTATATATGGAACCAGGGGTTCGAGCGGGGTGATCCTGATTACTACCAAAACAGGTAAAGCGGGAAGGACAACAGTGGATTACAACGGTTCTGTATCATTTGACAATGTGCAGAATACCATGAGTTTCATGACCCCGGATGAATACAGATCGCAGCCTGGGGCTGTTGATTTGGGTTCAAGCACCATTTGGATTGATGAAGTCACCCAGACGGGTGTATCGCAAATTCACAATCTGTCCATGTCTGGCGGTACTCCAAGTACTACATACCGGGCTTCCATGAACTTCAGGGATGTTACGGGTATTGGTATGAACACTGGCTTTACACAGATTAACACACGATTGAATCTGTCCCAGAAGGCTTTGAATGACAAGGCCAAAATTACTGCTATCCTGGCTTATACGACCAGAAACTCGGACTTCGGTGATAAAGCGATGTTTAGACATGCAATTTTGGCTAACCCAACCATGTCAGTACTATTTGATGGTGCTACCGGTTTGTCAGAAATAGGTGGATATTCTGAAAGAGACATTTTTCAATGGTGGAATCCGGTATCAATTGGTGAACAACTTATTAATGATGGAACCGATAAAAGGACTGTTGGACAGCTGAGATTTGAATATGACTTTGTAGATGTTATTGATGGCTTAAGATTGGCCTTGTCGTATTCACAACAGAAAGAAAATTTTGTGAGAGGCTTTTACTCTGCTAAGACATTAAAATTTCGTGATGGTAGTGTCAATAGCGGTAATGCTTCTCGAAGAATTGACCAAAACGAGAATGAGTTGTTTGAAGCCACTGTGGATTGGATTGGAAGCGCTGGAAGTACCGATATTACTGTATTGGGTGGTTACTCTTTTCAGGAATTTTTCTCTGAAGGATTTGGAATGAGCGGAGGTCAGTTTCTGACTGATGCATTTACCTATAACAACATATCTGCAGCTCAGGATTTCGCTAATGGGCTTGGAGATGTTTTCAGTTATGCAAATTCTCACAGGTTAATAGCCTTTTTCGGAAGAGTTAACCTGAACATCAACAACACTTACTTTTTCTCAGCTAGTGCCCGACAGGAAGGATCCTCCCGATTTGGTGAGAATAATAAATGGGGACTGTTCCCGGCTGTCAGTGCGGGTGTTGACATCACTCAACTTACCGGTGTTGGCGGATTCGACAATTTGAAATTAAGAGTTAGTTTTGGTCGTACCGGGGCAATCCCGGGAAGTTCCTATCTTTCACTTCAGAGATTTGGACCAGCGGGTAACTTCTTCTTCGATGGGGCATATGTTCCCAGCTACGGACCTGTAAGTAATGCCAATCCTGATCTGGCATGGGAAACCAAAGACGAATGGGATGTCGGATTGGACTTTATTGCTGTGAATGGCAAAATATCCGGTACTATTGATTACTATCAGCGTACAATTACTGATATGATCCTTCCGGTACCTGTACCTATTCCTCCAAACTTATTTCGGACAACAGATCTTAATATCGGGGAGTTGAAAAGCAATGGATTTGAATTTGCAATCAATTGGAATGCTATCAGAAATACAAATTTGACATACACTACAGGACTGAACTTTTCGACTTTTAACACAACTATTGAAAGTTTGACTTCGGGTGATCTTTCCGTCGGAGAAGGTGGAGTACTGTACAGGGCCAACTTCGGGTCTCCGGGACAGAACGATACCGAAACTGTAAGAGTAAAAGAAGGTGAACCTTTAGGTGATCTTTGGGGGCCTGTCAAGATCGGTGTAAATGCAGACGGAACTCCTGAATTTCAGGATCTTGATGGCGATGGTACATTTTGTAACTGCGATGATGACAGAACTGTAATCGGTAATGGATTGCCTGATTTCACCTTAGGTTGGAACAACTCCTTCTCTTTTGGTGGGGGTTGGGATCTGAACCTGTTCTTCAGAGGTGCCTTCGGGCATGACCTTCTTAACAGCTACAGGGGTTTCTATGAGAACCTTGAGCCAACTACTGTTGGTAGCTGGAATATAGTCAATACGGATGCTTTTGATCCGGCCATTACAAAGGCAGTAGTGAACAGTTCACATGTGGAAGATGCGACCTTCATCAAGTTGGATAATGCGTCTTTGGGTTACACATTTGATATGTCCAATAGTAATGCCTTTACAAATATTAGATTCTATGTTTCAGGTCAGAATTTGTTTACTTTAACAGGTTACTCTGGAATTGATCCGGAGGTAAGATATATTGATACCGGAGAAAATTTCAGCGACCCTGATGATCCATTGTCACCGGGTGTAGAAAGAAGGGATACGTATTTCACATCGAGAACGATAACCCTTGGTCTAACTCTCGGATTTTAAAATATAAATATATAAATATATAAATAATTAGAAAAATGAAAAATATATTCAAGAAATTTTCTGTATTCGTAGCAGGGCTGCTGTTTGTTGCCCCGGCATGTACGGATTTGACGGAGGAGTTGTTCAGCGAGGTTACTGCAGACAATTTTTTCCAGACGGAAGAGGAATTTATTGCGGCATTGGGGCAGGCATATTCTTCCCTGAGTCCGCTAGGAAATCACCCTAATATCTGGTCCATTAACGAAATAGCTTCTGATGAAATTGTTGTTACCACTAAAGGGGGTGACTGGTACGATGGTGGTGTATTGATCGACATTCATCGGCACGAATTTACTCCTGATAATGGATTTTTTAACAATGCATGGGGCGTACTTTATGGGGGTATCGGTACCACCAACCGACTGATATTCCAATTTGAAGAATTGGAGGCAGCAGGTAATGAAGACGCTGCAGCCTTTATTGCAGAGTTAAGGGCAGTCAGAGCGCTTTGGTATTACTGGGCACTGGATGCATTTGGTAATGTTCCCCTGTCCATTGATTTTACCGATGAAACACCTCCTTCAAACAATGCGAATTTTAGCGCTGGAAAGCTTGAAGTATATAACTTCATAGAAAGTGAGTTGAATGAAATCATTCCTCTATTGGACGCATCTTCAAGTGGTAGTACATATGGCCGTATGAATCAGGCAGCAGCCTTGGCATTAAGGTCGAAGCTTTACCTGAATGCAATAACTTATACGGGTACTGCGCAATGGACAAAAGCAGCCGCGGATGCTGCCACGATTATGGGAGGTACTGTTGGATCGTTCAGCCTGTCAGCAAGTTATAGTGACAACTTTGCTATAGAGAACTCTGGCTCTGTCGAAAATATCTTTGTGATCCCTTATGACAAGGTATTTGCAACAGGATTTATCTGGGCGCCTATGACCTTGCACTATGCGAACCAGGGCACTTATAATTTCACCTTCCAGCCCTGGAACGGATATGCGGTTGTAGAAGAGTTTTATAACACATATTGGGATCCTGTTAAAAACCCGGGACCTCAGGGCGCTGTTTGGACAGGTTTAGCCGAGCATACCGATCCCAAAATTCCTAATGGAACAGGCACTCAGGATGCACGTTTGGCTAACTTCCTGGTTGGACCTCAGTTTAACGCTGATGGAACCATTACCATAGACCCTGGATTTGAAGTTGAGGGCGAAAATAAAGATCCTGATGGAATTAACCTGAATTTTACTCCTCGAAACAATATGGTCCATCCCTTTGGCTGGAGACAAGGTGGTGCCAGAATGGGCAAGTATCCATATGAAATTGGTGGCACTCCAGATGCATCTAATGACTTTGTGATTTTCCGATTAGCTGATATCATGCTCACAAGAGCTGAGGCTCTCTGGAGAGGAGGTGATACTGGTGGTGAGGCATTAGATATTGTAAATGAAATAAGGGCTCGCGCCGGTGTGGATCCGTTTTCCATCCTTACCGCCGATAACCTGTTTGATGAGCGTGGTCGTGAAATGTTTGCAGAAATGACCCGAAGGCAGGATCAGATCAGATTCGGTAAGTGGGGAGAAGCATGGTGGGAGAAAAATGTTTCTACAGAGACATTCTTAATATTCCCCATTCCTCAGGTACAAATTGATGTGAGTTCTGCATTGAACCAAAACCCTGGGTTTTAGAATAAGTTAATAAACTTCTAATATAAAAAAGCAAGTGATTCTGTCACTTGCTTTTTTATTGGCATTGGTCTATAATTGCATCTGTTTCTTAAACACCTACATGAGATATGTTTTCCTGATTTTAATAGCGATGGGTTCCTTTTTTTCGTGTTTCCGATCCACCCAGGAAAATGTTTTATTCAAGCCATTAACTCCCCAAAATTCAGGTATTGATTTTACTAATACACTTGAATATACCGAGCAATTAAACCCCTACACATTTAAGAATTTTTACAACGGAGGGGGGGTAGCCATAGGCGACATCAACAATGACGGCCTGGCTGATATTTTCTTCAGCGGTAATATGGTATCCAATAAACTCTATTTAAATCTAGGAGGGTTAAGATTTGAAGATATTACGGTTAGCGCCGGCCTGGAAAGTAAAAATGTTT
>JACZWC010000096.1 GCA_022572355.1 Bacteroidota bacterium
CAGCTTTTGTTAACATAACTGAACCACCTTTACTGATAATATCCATAACTGGTTCTTCCAATGCCACCTGTAATGGAGTATGTGATGGTTCGGCTACGCTCACCGCAAGTGGCGGAACAACACCTTATGCGTACTCCTGGGATGATCCGGGTGCGCAGACCACTGTCATTGCAACCGGTCTGTGCGCCGGAGCATATGGGGTAACGGTAACCGATACCAACGGGTGCATTAATTTAACGGGAGTTACAATTACTGAGCCTCTTGCCCTGTCTCTCATTCTAACCGGTGTCGACGCCACCTGCGGCAATGCAGACGGATTAGCCTCCGTCATCGTAGCCGGCGGAACGCCGACTTATACTTATTTGTGGGACGATAGCGGTTCACAAACTACAGATACCGCCTTCGGATTGACTTCAGGAATCTACACTTTATTCATCACTGACAGTGTGGGATGTACCGATAGCGGTTTGGTATCCGTGAATGATGCGGGCGCCCCAACTGTTGCGATCGTATCAACTACTGATGTGAGCTGCAACGGAGGTAATAGCGGCCAGGCCACCGGATCCGCAGTTGGGGGAATAATACCCTATACCTATTTCTGGACACCTGGTGGCCAGACAACGGTAACGGCTGTGGCATTGTTTGCTGGCATCTATACATTTACCGTCACCGATTCTGCTGGTTGTATAGCGAGTGCATTTGATACCATCAATGAGCCGCCAATAATTGTGCTTGTTCCCAGCACGGTATCTGCGAATTGCGGACAAGCAGATGGATCAGCATCTGTTGTGGCCTCTGGTGGAACCGGTGCTTTCACTTATTTATGGAATGACCCAGGGACACAAACGAATTCCACTGCTACGGGATTGACGGCCGGAACTTATACGGTGTATCTAAACGATGCCAACGGATGTATGGATAGTAGCATAGCCAATGTTGCAAACCTTCCGGGTGGAGTTGCTTCAATTCCCACTTCAGCAAATATCAGCTGCAACGGTTTATGCGACGGAAATGCCACGGCCTTATTAACAGGGGGCCTCACACCCTTAACCTATTTGTGGGATGACACAGGATCTCAAACAACAGCAATGGCGGTGAATTTATGCGTTGGAAATTATCAGGTGGTCATCACCGATGCAAATAACTGTGTCGACTCTTCAAGTGTTGCTATAACTGAACCAGCAATCCTGGTATCCAATGTTTCCAGCTCAACAAATGTCAGCTGCAATGGAGTTTGCGATGGTTCGGCTACGCTCACCCCAGGCGGCGGTACAACACCTTACACCTACTTATGGGATGATCCGGGTGCACAAACCACTGTCACTGCAGCAGGCCTATGTGCTGGCCCCTACCAGGTACTACTGACAGATATCAATGGTTGTAAGGATTCATCCACCGTGGTTATTACAGAACCCACAGCCCTTGTATTGGTGATGGATAGCGTAGATGCAACTTGCGGAGGCTCAAATGGACAAGCCTCTGTAACGGTAGCTGGTGGAATAACGCCTTATAGTTATTTGTGGGATGACGCAGGAGCTCAAACTACGAACACGGCAATCGGACTTCCTTCTGCTAACTATACCGTTTCCGTCACCGATTCAAATGGCTGTACAAGCAGTGGATTCGTTTTCGTCTTTGATGGCGGTGCTCCCACTGTTAGTATTAATGCATTCAACAATATAACGTGTTTTGGTTCTAATGACGGACTGGCTACCGCGACCGGATCTGGTGGAGTAGGCCCGTACTCTTTTTCTTGGGATGACCCCAGCATGCAATCCGATTCTGTAGCCGTCGGCCTACCCCAGGGTAATTACATTGTAACACTCACTGATGCCTTGGGTTGTATTGCCACCGACGTTGTCAGTATTACAGAGCCAGCCCAGCTCACCATTGTATTGGCTGTGGTGAATGCCAAATGCGGGCTTGCCAATGGAGAGGTTTCTTCCAATCCTACAGGTGGAACCGGCGCTTATACTTACTTATGGGATGATCCGGGAACCCAAACAACTGTGGTTGCCACGGGATTATTTCCTGGAGCTTACAGTGTAATTGTAACGGACGCCAATGGATGTACCGACAATGCGGCAATCGTAGTGGGTGATCTTCCAGGAGTGAACGCCCTGGTATTTTTACCGGTGACGGATGCCACTTGCATAAATGGATGCGATGGAAGCGCAACGGGAGCTGCCTTCGGAGGGACACCTCCATTTGTATATTCCTGGAACACCATCCCTCCTCAAACAGATTCACTGGGAACCGGTTTGTGTGCTGGAACATGGGACTTTGTGGTAACAGATGCCGATGGTTGCAAGGATACCGTTAATGTGATTATCGGAGAGCCTGCGGCATTATCTACCTCAATTTCCGGGAATCCGGTAAGTTGTCCTAATGATTGCGATGGGGAAGCAAGCGTAAGCGTCGCAACTGCACCCAATAGCAATGCAGGCCCGTTTACCTACCAATGGAATGATGCATTACAACAAACTGATGCGATGGCAACCATGCTGTGCACCGGAAAATATACCGTCACTTTTACAGACGCTGAGGGCTGTACAGATACCCTTTCTTATACTGTGGCTTCATCTTCTGTACCACCTGTTGCAGATTTCTTGTCGGACCCACCGGTAACTACCTTGTTGAGCTCCACAATTGATTTTACCAATCTATCCACGCCCAATCCAGATAGCCTGATGAGTGTTTGGAGTTTTGGGGATGGCAGCACAAATAATTCCACGAATGCTGTTCATACATTTGGTGATACGGGAACCTACGATATAATGTTGATTATTACCGATATGTTGGGATGTTCAGATACTGCCTTTCAGACTATAGTTATAGAAGGCGACTATGTATTATTTGCGCCCAATACATTCACTCCTAACGGTGATGGGATGAATGAGTTCTTCTTTCCGGTTGGAATCGGCATTGACAATAAGAATTTTCAAATGTACATCTACGACAGATGGGGTGATGAGATTTTTGAAACCCATGACATCAACAGGCCCTGGGACGGCAAGGCGAATTCAGGCAGAAAAATTGCACAGGAAGATGTATATGTCTGGCTTATACTTGCCACAGACTTCAAGGGCAAGATCCATCAGTATACCGGACATGTTACTTTGATTCGATAGGCCAGCTACGATCGGCGGTAAAACGAAAAACCCCCTACTATCTAATAGCAGAGGGTTTTACTCCGTAGCCCGTAGGGGAGGAATGTCGAACCTTTTTTATCAGGATTTGAAGCGGTTGTTTGATTTGAAACTGATTGTTCAATTTTAACCAGGCCCTCCTCCTGTAGTTTGCAAAAAAGTTTAAAGTGTTAGGGAGGCTATTCCTTCGCCTAACGGAGTTCATTTGATATCCAGTAGGTTGAGAATTCTGTAGCTCGACCTGTTGTTATACAACCACTAAATCCTCATGCTTTAACTTCAATTGCGGCCTATTCAATTTTACAAGAGCTGCCTTAATACGATCTCTTGTATCCATTTTAATAAATGGATCTATTAATTTGTCAAAATTGATTTTAAATAATCGATGAATGATAACAACATCTTCCTTTGAAAACGGCATAACTCCATTGATTAACTCCGACATATAAGAATCTCGGTGTCCCAGGATTTGAGCTAAGTCGGTTTGTTTCAAGTTATGCATTTTCAAAGCCTTCTTTATGGCCTCCTTTCTTGCACTCCCAAATTCTGAGCTAAAGGCCACCAACTTCTCCGCCTCAAATGATTCCTCAATTTGATTCTCAGAAATGGACGCATCATCTGACCAGTGCGCTTGCTCATAGTCCTTAATAAGACTCTTTACATGCTTTCTAACACCAACCAGAGTTTTATCCTCTTTGGCCATCCAGCGTAGCTTACTGGCGAGGGCCTGTGCCATATTCAAATCAAGCTCAGACTCTAACTTAGTGAGCTTCATAACGTTTTCTAAATTAAATTTTTCAGTTTTCATAGCTTCTCGATAATACCATTAATATGTCAAATGATCACTCAATCCTTCCGTGCGCTCTTAACCACTTCTCAATTACATTTTTATCGTTTCCAAACGTACTTTTATATTCGTCATGAGTTCCAGCCCATACAACCTCCACCTCGCCTTCATCTTCCTCATCCTCTGGATCAATAATGAACTCCACCATGATCATGGCGCGATGGACATTCAGGTCTACGAAGAAAAATCCGTCAGGATGAGCAGTATCAAAATCCGGACGATCCTTAATCATCTCCTGTTGATTTTCCCAGGAAGCTTCTGCGATATCCTCTTTGAATTGCTCCACAGCCTTCATGAACTTTGCATCTCCTCTGTGTTTCTTTTTTCCAGTTAGCCTTCCAAGCTTATCAAGTCCTGTTAATTCCATGTTGATTGATCCCGTGTACGGCAAATTTATGTAAAAGTTCCAAATATTTTGGAACTTTTATTCTTAAATCAGTAACGATCAGTAATAAACGTTTTGATATCTGATTTCAAAGTCCAACAAGTAGTTCGTACTCTAACTCTGCAACTTAAGTCTCACTCAAATTACTTGAAAGTCAAAAAAACATCCATCTAACCAAGCCTGTGCAGATAGAGGAAGTATTCAGATGAAAGGACAAAGGATTTCTATAAATATTATCAATGACGAATACATGAGTCTACAGAAGATGAGTAAATACAGGTACGAAATAATTTCGCCTGGAAGTGCCTATTTCCAAAAAGTTGATATTATCTACTCTGACCTTCATCATCTGAAATCAGGACATCAATATGTGGTAACTTTGAATAAAGACAATAACAATCCGAAAATATTGAAGGTAATCCAAGAGATAGAATAAAGACTTCATAACTAGGCAGGTTTGGCATAATATATCAAGCACTACAAATCACAACTTCCGCTACTTATCCGCGACTTTTGAATATACAAAACCCCCTATCACCAGATGATAGAGGGTTTATGCATTGTAGCCCGTAGGAGAATCGAACTCCTGTTACCAGGATGAAAACCTGGCGTCCTAACCCCTAGCCGAACGGGCCTTACTTCGCTGAAGCTTC
>JACZWC010000066.1 GCA_022572355.1 Bacteroidota bacterium
ATTAAGGTGTATTTGAGCTAAGCCATCAAATGATCGATGATATCCTCTACAGTAACTCCATCAGCTTCCGCACGGTAATTTCTAATGATACGGTGTCTGAGAATTGGTTTGGCCACAGCCTGAACATCTTCAATATCCGGAGAATATTTCCCATTAATAGCAGCATTGCACTTAGCACCAATAATCAAAAATTGGGAGGCTCTGGGGCCAGCGCCCCACGAGAGGTATTTGTTGACCATACCCTCCTCCGAAACCCCATTTGCGGATGGCCTGGAATTGGTAGCTAGTTTTACGGCATAGTTCAACACATTGTCCGTTACCGGAATCTTCCTGATCAAATTTTGATAAAATATAATTTCCTCTGCAGTCAGCACGACATCCACCACAGCTTCGTGGTCTGAAGTAGTTTGCTTAACAACCAATAGCTCCTCTTCCAAGCTAGGATAATCCAACCAGACATTAAACATAAAACGGTCTAGCTGCGCCTCAGGTAGAGGATACGTTCCCTCCTGCTCTATCGGATTTTGTGTGGCCAATACGAAAAACGGATTTTTCATTTCATAGCGTTTCCCAGCTACTGTTACCGCTCTCTCTTCCATCGCCTCCAACAGGGCCGATTGGGTTTTTGGAGGACATCTATTGATCTCATCTGCAAGAATTATATTACCAAATAAGGGTCCTGGAATAAATCTGAATTCACGCTTTTGGGTAGAGTCCGGATTTATATCGAGGATTTCTGTACCCAGAATATCCGAAGGCATCAAATCAGGCGTAAACTGTATCCGGCTGTAGGTTAAGCCCAACGTCCTGGCAATAGTATTTACCAAAAGTGTTTTTGCCAAACCTGGAACTCCAATCAATAGACAATGGCCTCTGCTCAAAATAGAAATTATCACATTCCGAACCACTGCATCCTGCCCAACGATCACTTTGCCAATCTCCTTTTTCAAGAGATTGTACTTTATAACCAAGGCGTCAACACCCTCTACTTCAGTTCCAATGTTCTCTTTTTCCATTTTTTCACTTTATTACCGAATAGCTAAAATACAATTTTGCATCGTCAGATGCTGAACCAACTCTAATTTACAAGAATCTTAATAATATCATCACTCAGCGTTTCTGTTGGTGACTCAATAATCCTACCAATTTCTTTGCCCTCCCTGATAAATACAAAAGTCGGAACTTTGAGAATATTCTTCCCCAGAGCATATGCACTCCTTTTGGGTATAGCCTTAGGCAATCCCACAATAGTAACATCTTTTTTGAATGAAGTATTGTCCGCAATATTCAGAAAAGCGGGCACCCAGGTGTAGCTGTCGCTGCACCAGGAACCGAAATACACTTCTACACTTACCCCTTTACTGTACTTCTTAATTAATTCAATCTTGTCAGGGGCTGGATAGTCTATGCTGTAGTTTTCCACATACCATGCTGAGTCGCTTATAGCGGCTTTATCCATTTTGCCGACGAGTATGTTCACCTGCTCTATGGAATCAAAGATTATCTCCTGTGCATTTGCAGTAAGATGGGCTTGCATTACAAAAATCGTGGTGATAAAGAACACAGACTGAAAACCTTTCATCGTCCTTTAGGGAGTGACCCAGTCACTGGTGAAATTACAGTCGCTGTACTCCTCCTTGATATGAATATAGGTCTTCACGCGCTTCTTTTTGATCCATTCCTGGATGGCTTTTTGCTTCTTGATTTCAAGCGTTACTTCCTGAATTCGCTGATAATCTTCTTTAAGGTTAGCCACATGGGGTTTACTCCTTGACCTCAACTTAACCAACCTATATGCATCCTTGCCATCGGTAGTATTCATTAAAGTAGGTTGCGATATTTGCCCTACCAGCATCTTATCAATAGTAAAAGAAAGTAAAGGATCCAAATTCGAAGCTTCAAATTTGGATGTGCCCGTTTGCAGACTGATCATCACCCCGCCATTCTTTTTGGTTTCATCATCATCAGAGAATTTCTCTGCCGCTTCCTCGAATGTCAAAGAATCAATAGCTATCAATTCATAAATGCTGTCCAAAAACAGCTTGGCCAGTTGCAAATCTTCATTGGACACTTTAGGTGCGATTAATATATGGCGAAGATTAATCAGCTCGCCGCGACGTTCAATAAGCCTCATGATATGATATCCATATTTGGTTTCTACGATATCTGAGACTTCACCTTTCTTTAAACTAAATGCGGCTGCCTCAAACTCTGGTACCAAGGTACCTCGTTGCACAAAACCAAGCTCACCATTCTCTTTAGCCGAAAGTGGATCTTCGGAGTACATGAACGCCAAAACACCAAAATCCTCACCTTTCGTTATCCTTTCTCTTAGCACTTCCAGTTTGTCTATAGTACGTTGCCTCTCCTCCTCACTGATAGGGGGTTTTTTCACTATGTGAGAAACTTCAATTTCAGCACTTATGTAGGGTAGAGAATCTTTGGGTATATTTTCAAAGAACTCCCTCACTTCGGAAGGCGTAGCTTTGACATGCTCGGTAGTTTTCGCCTGCATACGTTGCACCAGGATCTGACTTCTCACTAATTCTCTGAATTCAGCTTTAATTTCAACAATCGATTTCCCATAGTATTCTTCCAACTTTTGTTCCGATCCAATCTGATCAATAAAAAATCGCATTCTCCTATCAAGTTCACTTTCTACCTGGTCATTTGACACTTCTATACTATCTATTTTCGCCTGACTAAGGAGCAGCTTTTGAAACAAGATATCCTCCAGGACTACGCATTTGGCTTTCTCTATTGGCATCTTACTTAAGCCCATCTGCATTTGTGATAAATACTGCATTTCAACTTCGGAGTGCAGGATTATCTCATTACCTACCGTTGCGACAATGTGATCCACTACAGTTTGGCCTGATACCTTATCCTGACTGTATGCAGATCCCCATATGAACGGCATAAGTATCAATAACCAAGCCTTTTGCGCGTATTTTATGCTGTAAATTGTTTCCATGTAAAGATGCTGCAATAACGGACTATTCTAATAAATGTTATTAATAAATGGTGAAATCACCTTTGGCCAAAGCATCCAGATAAATGTTCCTTTCCAGATTTCTGATCAGCTCCTGCTTGCGCTTATTTAAAATTAAGCTTCTGATATTGTCTGATTCATATTGCACTGGAGATATTTCGTCTTTGAGGAAGTACTCAGCTATCCGCAGAAAATAAAAACTGAGTGAATCTTCAATTTCCAGGTTGGTATTATTTTTCAAAAAGGCTTCGTGATCTAAAACTTCAAGAGGTATCTTTTCAAGGACCTGTTCAAGCTCCACCCAATTATCATCATTCAATGAGAAGCTATTTGAATATTCAAGGCAATAGTCTGACAAGTTTGCCCTATCCTCTTCATCATCTGAAACATATAGCTTCCTAAGTTTCCTGATATCAGTCACGGGTTTGCTCACCTTTATGTATATCATCCTGATGATATTGTACCTCAGTCGAAAATTTTTCCTATTCGGCTCATAAAATTCCAATATATCATCGGTAGATATTGCTGTATCCAGTTGCTGCTTCACCAACTCTTTCTCATAAGCGTAAATTGTTAGTGATGCTCTGTAATCATCCAATTTTTTGTCTATATCTTCCTCCTCCTCACGCTTTAAATTGAACATGGCCTTATTGAGCATTAGCTGCTCCTTCACCCAATTGTCTATGAAACTTTTTACATAACGAGCACTATCCTCTCCGCTCAATGCACCTGGTACAACCCGTACTATATCGGATTTGTATAGATACTGATCAAATACGCTGGCTACGGCTTCTTCACCCTCCGAAGATGATTGTAGATCGCAAGAAGATATTAAGGCACAAGAGACTAATAATACAAGCGGAGCAACTCGTTTTTCTAAAAGGCAAGATTTAAAAATCATATCAGCAAATTGATATGCAGCACTGCAATGCCTCTATTTCTATTTTATCGTTGCAAGAACTTCTTTGTTCACAGAATATTTGAACTTCTTTTTGAGAACTTCAATCCATTCCTTCTCCAGGTAGGTTTGATAATCAGCGGTGACAAGGCCTTTTGCTTCGCGAAGCGTTTTAGCCATGGGCTTCAATACTTCCCTAACGTAGGTAAACACGGTAGATTCTTCTGCTTTTTGATTTTCAGAAAAGCCAACAACCCAGGTAACCTTGTCTATAAGGTCATTATCTCCCTTTAAGTATTTATCTTCTTCTATTGTCAGTACGTCTCCATCTGTATTGGAGAGCTTGAGTATATCCTCTTTGGTATATCCTTTTTTCAATCCCTTCTTGACGGTTTTGCGAACTTTCTTTGCCGTAGCTTCATCTGCACAAGTATAAATACTCGCATTTACACGCTGCTCCCACATGTAGTTATTCTCGTTATTTTCATGAAAAATCCTTAATCCTGTAGTGTCCTTTATAGCCTTAGACCACACTTTCTGATCTGTGAGCTCGAAGAGTAGTATTCCATCATTGTACTCTTGCACCAATGCTTTGAATTCCGGGTATTTAGATTCAAGACGGCCATCTTCAAAGGCAATGCAGGATTCCTGAACAAAGTTCTTGTACAGCTGGTTTATAGCTGTTTTGATTGACCCCTTCCTCTTCTTTGAAGGGTGCTGCTCAATGTAGGCCGCAAAGTCACCCTGGGTAAATTTTGTGTCGGCCAGGGTAAACATCGTACTCTTCAAGGCTTTGGCTTTATCTGCCTTCCACTGACCTCTGAAATAAGAATCGTCCACCACCCTATAAAAATCGTATTTCTCTCTTATAGTTTCTTTGAATTTGTACTCCTTTTTCAGCTTTTGTACAAATACTTCAGTGGGCTTGTTGGATCTGGAATCCTTGGATATTTTGCTTTTTAACTCCAATTTGATATCATCAAATTCAGGTACTGGTTTCCTATCCAGCAACTGAATAATATGAAATCCATACTCGGTTTGAATTACGGAAGAGTAGTCACCTTTGTTTTTAAGAGCTCCAGCAGCTTCATCAAATGCGCCAACCATCTTACCCGTTGAAAACCATGGCAGCTCTCCTCCTTTCTTTACCGTCTTTTTATCTTCAGAATATTGTGTAACCACAGTCTCAAATTTCTCACCGGATGTTAATTTCGCAAAGGCTTCGTCAATCTTGGTTTTTTTCTGCGCGATTACTTCTGGCTTTATTCCCTTTTTGGTAATAACCATGATATGGGCGACCCTGATCTCACCTATAGCATCCCGTTTATCTGTTACTTTGATAATGTGATAACCGTAACGGGTCCTGACAGGTTTGGACAGATTACCGGGCTCAGTGGTATAGGCCGCCGATTCAAATGGATAAATCATCTGAAATACTGAAAAATAGCCCAGATCACCACCATTATCTTTTGCTGAAGAATCCTCTGAGACCAGTTTTGCTACCTCATCGAATTTTTCCCCTTTAAGTATTCGCTTCCGAATTTTCATGATCTTCCTGTATGCCAGCAATGTATCCGAAGGTTCAGGTTCAGCTTTGACCTTGATCAAGATGTGGCTCGCCCTAACATCTTTTAACTTGCGATCATAAGCTTCTTTCAGCAGTGCCTCATTCACTTCCTTATCTTTTAAATAAGGCGCTGCAAGCTGCTTCCTATATCCTGCCAACTCTGTAATAAATGCTTTTGTAGTATCCAGGCCCAACTCTTTTGCTTCAGCAACTTTTAGTTTGAAGTTGATGTACAACTCAACGTATTCATCAAGTGACTTGGGATCGATGACCTTGTCTTTTCTACTGTTTTTGTGAAATACTGCTAAGAACTCCGCTTTAGAAATGTCCTCGCCAGCCACGGTAAGCAGGGCTGCGTCATCCTGCGAAAAAGCTATTGATGATTGTAGAAATAAAAACATGCAGACGCAACTCAGGTTGGCGCCGAAAATACTCTTGAACTTGTTGAACATTTGAATATGATTTACGATGATTAGATAAAGGCTCGCAAAAGTAATTATTAGCGAACAAACATACAAGAAGGTGATTGAACGCTTTAAAGGACGAGTTATTATACGGAATACAGGATAAGTTTTAGAATTCGTTTTCCAGAGGAATGGAATATTGGAATGTTGGAATAATGGAATGTTGGAATGTTGGAATAATGGAATGTTGGAATGTTGGAATGTTGGAATAATGGAATAATGGAATAATGGAATGTTGGAATGTTGGAATGTTGGAATGTTGGAATGTTGGAATGTTGGAATAATGGAATAATGGAATAATGGAATAATGGAATAATGGAATAATGGAATAATGGAATAATGGAATAATGGAATAATGGAATAATGGAATAATGGAATGTTGAAATGTTGGAATGTTGGGATAATGGAATAGTGGCAGAATATCTGAAAGCAACATCTCTCCAATATTTCCTTCTGAAATGCTCCATATCTGCTAAACAGTATATCTCATACCAAATCAGAACGAACTGTTACCAAAACAGAAGGCAAGTTCTTATCTGCAATAATCCGATTGTAAGGAGAAGACTACAAGAACATCCGAACATCGCCTAAGCCATTTCTTACCGATTAGCTCTGACAGTTCGTTAAAATGACATAGCGAGACTTAAATAATCGGTATGAAACATTATATCATACTCATATGTATTTGTACGGCATGCACCCTGGCTTCGATTGGATCCTATGCCCTGGTTACATCCGATGTTGTGATTTCAGGTGCCTGGTCCGCGGGATCATCCTGGGATATTGGAGTTCCTGTATGCGGTGACTCTATTCTCGTTGTCAGTGGCGATATTATTGAGCTCGCCACACAGCAAGACTACTCGGCATGTGGAGTACCAATGGTACTCATCATTGATGGAACACTTAGATTCCCGGCAAATGGGCCCAAATTGAAGTTACCCGCTGGCTCCATGATAATTGTTAATACAGGTGGACTGATTACCGCACCAGGAGGTGGAAATGGCAACAAGATATCAATTGGAACCGAATGGGTTTGGGAAAAACTGGATGGAGACGTAAATGGATATGCTTGTTTCGGGGGATGTGGCCCGTTGCCTGTTAGTCTGCAGAGCATTGAACTGATATCAAATGAGAAAAGCATTTGCATTAGGTGGGTAACACTAACTGAAAGCAATAACAATTATTTTACAGTAGAGAGAAGTGTTGATGGTATGAATTTCAGTAAAATAGTTGAGGTCAAAGGAGCCGGAAACTCAAATTCCAAAATTAAATATGAGGTAAAAGATTGGGAACCACTCAATGGAGTTTCCTATTATCGCCTCCGGCAAACAGATTTTGATGGTCAATATTCTTTCAGTGAAACGCTCAGTATCGAGGTTTACTTCTCGAACAACCAGGCTGTAACAATATTCCCTAACCCGCTACTAAGAGGTGATAACCTGATGCTAACAGTTGATGGATTACGGGTGAGTGACGTTATTCTTATTCAGTTACAAAATATATCGAGCAGATCTTATCTAATTCAGAACTTTGTGGCTAGCGTCGATGGAACACAGACATTCACACTTCACACGGCTGGAAATTTGGAGTCTGGTTTATTTCTCGTAACGGTTATAACCGAGCAGAATACCAGTACCGGAAAGCTTCTTGTTTATTGACAAGTTCAGTTTATGCATTTTTTAATACACGCATTTCACGGACTTGAATTCAAAACAAATAATTATCTGCAATGATTGGGTGCTTCCCAGGTAATGGTAGGTGATTGAAGAAATAAAAGAGCAAAATATTATTGGCAATTCTTAGCTGATGATTGGTTTGCTTTGCTAATTATTAACAATATTCCTTTTACATAACAATTTTTGGATTTATCTGACCAACGTAATATCTCCCTTGGTAGCAAATTTTTCACCTGTGTACGTACAGGTTGTTTCCAAATAATAAACAAATACAGCAGGGTTCATCATTACTCCCTTATAAGTTCCGTCCCAGCCTCGACCAACATCATTTGTTTCAAATACTTTTTCACCCCAACGGTCATAAATAATGAATGTATATATTTCGAATCCCTTACCCATCACCTGCAACACATCATTCTCCCCATCGCCGTTTGGTGAAAAAATATTAGGGAGAAAAATCACGCAAGACTTGTCAACATAAATGGTAACATCATCAGTGTTTAAACAAAAACTAGAATCAATAGCAGTAACCGAATAAATAGTTGTTTCTGTTGGGTTTGCTACAGGATTTTGACAATCGGTACAACTCAACCCATTGGATGGGCTCCACGAATAGCTTAACCCTCCTGAGCCAGATAGCTGAACACTGCTTCCAAGAGTAATGGTATTGTCTTCACCGGCATATACCGGGGGCAGTAGGGTTACGGTAATTTCAATCGTGTCGTTTCCCTTGCAGCCATTTGCATCAGTAAGATTTACATAATATGTGCCGGATATAGTTGCTGCGTTTAGCTGATCGATAGAACCATCTTGCCACAAATAGGTCGAGCCTGGATTTCCAGCATCAAGCATATGAATGTATCCCTGACATATTTGAGTATCGATGCCTAAGTTAACCACCGGTAAAGGATTTACAGTTACTATAATGGAATCAGTTGTAGAACAGGTGCTGTCGAAAACGGATACTAAATATGTTACTGTACCCGAAGGACTAACAATAATGGAAGCTGCTGTATCTGATGTATTCCACAAATAACTTATTCCCCCACTAACCGTCAGAGCAGTACTATCTCCTATGCATATACTTGCATCACCAATTATATTAACCGAGGGTAAAGAATCGATAAAAACTGTAATTGAATCCATTGCTGAGCAAAAACTATCAGAAACACTCAGTGAGTATATTGTTGTTACAGCTGGGCTAACAATAATTGATGAGGTTGTATCCCCGGTATTCCAATAATAATTTATTCCACCCGTTCCAATTAATATAGCACTGTCGCCAATACAAAGAATTGTATCATTGTCAGTACTAACTAATGGCAAAGAGTTAATTATTACACTTTCTAAAACGGTATCAATCCTACAGTTATAATAAATTAATAATTTCACATTATGGCTGCCGGCAGAGCTAAAAATATGGGAAGGACTCAACATCGTAGATGAATTCGCTGAGCCTGATATCGAATCATCAAAATTCCAAATAACGGAATCTATAGTATTTGTATTGGAAATTGCAAAACCGGTTGAATCTCCTGTGCATGTATTATTATAAGCAAAAGAAAATGAAGGCTTATAAAAATAACTTTGCACAAAATTTGGTAATCCCCCGCGACATATGAATCCTGCCAAAAAAACTGCAGTGTCAATATAGTTGCAAGGAGTTCCTAAAATATTAGGATATTCAATAACCCCTAAATAAAAGCCGTAATTACGTGCTACATAGATTTTGCCATCAGGACCTAACTGTAAAGCATATATTGCTGTATCAGAAGTGCCAACGATCCAGGCAGAGTTTATTATGTCATTGGAAGAACCTGCCAGAAGATCAAATTGAAATATATTCCCGGAAATTGTTGCCCCATATAACTTAGTTCCATCTTGTGAAAACTCAACTCCATATGCACCAGAATAATTTGAAGAATATGCGGAGGTGGGGTTGGACACGACTCCTGTTGAATTGTCAAAATCAAATAGTTCAAACTTCTTACTTGAAAAAAGAGCCACTGCCAACTTTGAACCATCCGGAGAAACTTTCAGGCACCCAGCAAAATCCGACCCATTATTATGTGGAGACCCTACATTGGAAATTACCGGAGAACTTATTCCAGCATCTGTTACTAAATAAGCAAAAAAAGCATCTGAGCCCCATTCATGTGAAAGTACCCATACATCTACATCATTACAATGCCTAACAGCAGTGATTCTTTCTGTCATAGGAGAATCAATTAAGACGTTTTTTATTGACATATCTCCCAAGCCGGATTGAAGCGACATATCAACAATAGAATACCTTAGTCCATCATGGGCCGGTAAGAAATACCAATCATCAACTGTAAATATGTAGTAAAGAGAATCACTGTTAGGCTTAGGTACTATCAGGGCAGATTGTGTGCTAGAGAAAGATCCCAACAAACCAAATCCATCAGGCATTTGAATATGGTTTTGGTTCCATACCTGTCCTCCATCCGTATAAAATAATACATTTCCGCTACTATCTGATATAGAACTACAGCCTTCAGTCGTACCCAAAGAACCATTCATTAACGGGACAGGGCTTCCACTATTGAAATCAATACCAGCATATTCACCAAAATACCAAACATTCGCTTCTTTTTGAGCAAATGCGGAAGATAAAAGCAAAAAACTAATAATGGGTATAATAACAACTATGCTAAGAAACCTTATCATTTCTGATTCCCTTTTTACGTATAATACGAGGGCTAACATGAATATGTTTTGTCATTTATAATTCATCAAACTTTATCAAGCATAATTCATTTACACCCTAATTGTATAAGGTAAAGATATAGGTACAAAGCGAATGATATTGACGGAATAATAAAGCACACTGCGCGCACATTGCAAATGCGCACTAACATAAGTAGCTTAACGGCTATAATTCGGCGCTTCCCGCGTAATGGTCACATCGTGAACGTGGCTCTCAGTAATCCCCGCATTGGTGATCCTTACGAAGTTCGCTTTTTGCAGTGTTTTGATATCTGCAGCTCCGCAATAGCCCATTCCGGCTCGCAAGCCCCCTGAAATTTGATGTACAACTTCTCCAAGTGTTCCTTTGTAGGGGATTCTTCCTGAAATGCCTTCAGGAACCAGCTTGCTGTTGTCGTTCTCCATATCCTGGAAATAGCGGTCCTTGGATCCGTCTTGCATGGCTTCTATTGATCCCATGCCACGGTATGTCTTAAATTTTCTTCCCTCAAAGATGATGGTCTCACCAGGAGATTCTTCAACGCCCGCAAAAAGAGATCCGGTCATGACAACACTGGCTCCCGCAGCAAGCGCCTTGACAAAGTCGCCGGTGTACCTTATGCCGCCATCAGCAATAATTGGAATATCCGTTCCCTTGAAAGCCTCAGCAACGTCGCATACAGCCGTGAACTGCGGTACACCAACCCCTGCAATTATCCTTGTGGTACAGATGGACCCGGGACCAATCCCTACCTTTACAGCATCTGCACCTGCACCTGCCAGTGCAATCGCTGCTTCAGCCGTGGCTATATTTCCAACTACAACTTGCAAATCCACAAAGGTTTTCTTTACTTTTTTCAGTGTCTCCAGCACTCTCTTTGAGTGTCCGTGAGCAGTATCAATGACAATTGCATCCACCCCTGCCGAAACCAGCGCGTCAGTGCGATCCATCACATCACTGGTTACCCCAACAGCAGCCGCAACTACCAATCGACCAAACTCATCTTTTGTCGCATTAGGGCTTACCAGTACCTTTTCTATATCCTTAAAAGTTATCAGCCCAATCAGCGTATTTTTCTTATCGACTACGGGTAGCTTCTTTATTTTGAATTCATGAAGAATTTTTTCTGCTTTGTTCAGATCAACAACTTCAGAGGTTGTAATCAATTGTTCACTTGTCATCACCTCAGACACTGGTTTTTTCACATCCTTCTCAAATCTCAAGTCCCTGTTCGTGAGTATCCCAACCAGTTTGTGGTTGCCGTCTACAATTGGAATTCCGCCAATTCCATTTTCCTTCATCAGTTTCACAGCATCCCCCAACAGTGCATCTGAATTTAAGGTGATGGGATCCATGATCATTCCATTTTCAGATCGCTTTACCTTCTTTACTTGAACTGACTGTTCTGCGATGGTCATATTCTTGTGCAGAACGCCAATACCACCTTCCTGCGCCAATGCAATCGCCAGCGCTGACTCCGTCACGGTATCCATCGCTGCGGACGCGACGGGTGTATTGAGTGTTATTCTTTTTGTAAAATGAGAACGAATATCTATGTCCTCTTCTCGAGGTAATACCTCTGAGTAAGCAGGTATTAACAGAACATCGTCGTAGGTAAGGCCTTCTTTGGAAAACCGGGAAGAGAGTGGTTTCATTGTGTAAACAATTACGTTGAATTATTTACGGGGCAAATCTAAGAAAAATTGACCAGAGAATTGCGATAAAAAGGAGAGAATTATCGTATGAGCAGAACTGTTCCCGCCTTGATGCGGGGTTCATTAACATTAATTGTAAATTCTACATAATAAACATAGGCATCATTCGCGGCAACAAAACCATTTATGAGACCATCCCAGCCAAGGTCAGGATTGGTCGTCTCAAATACTTTTTGACCCCACCTGGTGTAGATAATCATCAGATAATTATTCCTGTCTACAAAGACACGGATCGGTTTAAATATATCGTTTAGCCCATCTCCATTGGGAGTAAATGTATTGGCTACCACATACTTCGGAAATTGGGTTACACATTCAATACTACTTGTATCCACGCACGCATAGATGTTGCCACCAGTCTTAACAGGTACTACAAAATAGCAAAAATAGCCGCGGCCGAACCTGAAATCAGATAGGGGATCAAGACTATCTATTAAAGTGGTTGTACCAAAGGCGGTGCTATCCAAATATTGAAACCCGCCTCCGTCTACGCTTCTGTAAATATCGTACCTTGTGACAAAGGTAGACCAGCTCGGATTTTCACTCCAGGTAAGTATGTTTTTTACAGAATCCCTGGCCTCAACCGACAATTGAAATGAAATGCCGGAATCGCCCGTTGTATCGGAATAACTACACATGAGATTGGAACTGGAAGATTTCGTTCCTGCTACATTGATAGCCCGAACGAAATAACAGTAGGTAGAACTTCGCAGCAGTCCCTTGTGTATATAAGATGTCCCCGTTATTGAGGCCAAAAGATTGTAAGCACCTCCATCAGTGCTTAAAAATACATCATAACCAGCAACCCCGGTGGGCCAGTTTACAAAGCTGTTCCAGGTCAACTCCGCCTCACCCACACATGTATCCAGGGTCCCGGAGATGTGGATCGTGTTAAATCCGTTGAGGAAAAATGATTCATTTCCGCATTTATCAATTGCTGCCACATTGTACAATACAGCACCTGAATCTACCGAGTATTGTCTCAGCGGCGGGCCCGGAAATACAATGGCTCCAGAAAAAGGATCAGTGTAAAATGTGTTGTTTAAGCCTGAAACAAAACCAATAAGTGTCCAGAACGGTGGTGTATCTGCCACGTAAATATTATAACCAATCACATCTGCAGATCCCGTTGCCGTCCAGCTAAGTATGGCAAGGCCTGTTGCCGGATCAACACTCACAGAGTCTATAACTACCCCATTGGGTTGTAAACCATCAGCAGTATACAAGGCCACCGAGGATGAAGATATGCAACCAGTAGAATCCATCATAAACAGTTGATAATCCAGGGTGTCGCCACATACCGTGATTGAGTCTATGTAAGTATTTAGCAGAGATACAGAATCCAGATACGCCATACCTCCATTTATCGTGTCCTCTCTAAAAATCACATAGTAGATGCTATCCGTTATCTCCGGATTATGCATAGAATTCCAGCTCAGGTTGGCAACTCCTGATACAGAATTTGATACGGTTAAGAATATGGATTGCAGGGTATCGGATATATTAGAGGCGCATCCAGAATTATTCACAATATAGTAGTAAACCGAGCCGAGGTTAGCCCCAGCGTTCAAGTGGAGATAGGTTGTTGTATTAAAATTACTCACACTATCGATTAAGGTGTAGGGCCCTCCTTGTGCCGCAGAATAATATATCTGATAATTGTTAAACACTCCGCAAGAATCTGAAGGTTGAGCCCAGGTGATCAGCACGTTTCCCAATGAATCAACTGCCAGACACCTGAGGCCTGGGGCCTGTGCATAGCTATTCGTATTACTGAAAGCCACTATTGCAGCTAAAGTTAATATGTGTCGCAAACCAACCATTCTACGAAGGTACTGATAGTATGAATTGAGCTAATACGTATTCTTACGATTTACCAACAATGAGCTCTTGAAAATCCCCTTCTTGCAGATATTTGTTGGCGAGCTCATTGATTTCAGTTGAAGTAATGCTTTTTACGGTATTAATGAATTGCGTGTAATAGGTGTAGTCCAAATTGTATTCCAAAATGGCTTTAAATTTATCTGCCAGATTAAATGGCCCGTCGGTACTCCTTAAAAAAGCTCCCAGCATATAGTTTTTTACCAGATTTAACTCCTTCTCAGGTACCACCTCTTCCCTTAAACGTCTGAGTTCAATATATATTTCATTCAACGTGTTAGAGGTAACATCGCTTCCAACTTCTGTTGAAATCACCAGATAACCTGCGTGCTGTGCGGAGTTAACAGATGAAGATATGCCGTATGTATATCCTTTATCCTCACGGATATTCGCCATTAACCTGGAGCCAAAGTATCCTCCTAATATGGTGTTCAACACAATCATACCAAAAAAATCAGGGTGCGTTTTTCCGAAAAGTATTCTTCCCACTCTTATTGCAGATTGAACGGAATCTGGTTTTGAAACGAATTCCTTTCCCTTCTGAGTTTGTATCAACAGTGTACTCTTCTCAGCATTTTTCTGTGTAGTATGACCAGAAGATATTGCAAACTGATCGGTGAGAAGATCTTCCAGCATATCAGGGATGTTGCCAGATATTATCACACTGGCATCGCCAATTTGATAGCAATCTGAATAATGGTTTTCCACAATTTCCCTGGTTAAATTGTCAAAATCACCACCCGTTGCATTTTTACCATAGGGATGTTCATTTCCAAACAACATCTCATTGAACTTGTTGGTTGCAACAAATCCGACCTTCTGCATATTCACCGCAAAGTTTTGCTTTGCCTTGTTTAAATAAATATCCAGTTCCTCATCCGGAATACTGGAATTCATTAACAGATCAGCAAAAACAGGCAGCGTATTTTCGAGATATTTATTTGGAGAATAGAGCGAAGCGTAACCATAGTCTTTCCCAATATCAAAATCTAAATAAGAGCCATAGTAGTCCATCGCCTTGGCTATTTCATTAGCTGAACTGGATTTTGTGCCTTCCTGCAGCATAGAATTTGTCGTCGATGCAACAAATGGCATATCCTGATGAAATAATCCTGCTGGAAAGAGAAATTCAATTTTCACTACCTCCTGAGAGCCAGAATGAATACTAAAAGCAGGAAAACCAATTTTATCGGCAAATGGAACCGCTTCCATAACAGATATATCAGAAATGGAATTGGTAGCCGGTGCTATTGCTCTATCTGGAATACTCATTTCTACTTTTTCTTTGAAATGTATCTTAAGATTGAGCTATTTCCCGAATGAAATATCTCTGTGGCCCTATCCTGAACGTCATTCGCACTCACCGCAAAGTATTTTTCCAATTCAGTATTAATATCATCTGCTTTACTCAATAATTCAAATATGGCCAGGCTTATGGCCCTATTCAGTACATTCATCTCTGAGAAAAGCAGTGAAGCTTCAACCTTGTTTTTGACTTTTTGCAGTTCCTTATCAGGAACGACATTCTCAGTAATTTTTTTTAACTCACGCTCTATGGCTCCTTCCGCGTCTTCAAATGCAACTCCAGGAGCTATTTTTCCTGATATCACGAACAATCCTGCATCAAAATCACCGGTTACATATGCATTTATATCGAGGAACATTTTTTTATCCTGCACCAAGGAACAATACAGTCTGGAAGATTTCCCGTTCGACAAAATATCGGATAACAAATCCGTAGAATGAAATTTACTGTCACCCCTTGCGCACATATGATATGCACTGTAAATGGAATTGACTGGTACATCGCGTTCCAATTCCAGTTCACGATACTCGCTTTGAACAGGTTCTACAGGTAAATTCCTTTCGTGTTTGCCACCAGAGGGTATGTCTCCGAACCATTTCTCGGCCAGTTTAGATATATTGCTGGTCTTCACATCACCTGCCAGAACCAACGTCGCGTTAGCCGGGCAGTAGAACTTCTTGAAAAAATCCTTTACATCTTTCATTTGGGCATTTTCAATATGAGCAATGTCCCTTCCGATAGTAGGCCAACGATAAGGATGCAATTTATAGGCAAGTGGCCGCAGGTGTAACCATGCATCGCCATAGGGTTGATTAAGGTATCGTTGCCGATATTCCTCAATGACCACGTTACGCTGAACTTCCAGGGACTTTTCCGAAAAGGCAAGTGATAGCATACGATCAGATTCCAACCAAAAACCGGTTTCCAAATTAGTTGAAGGAATAGTTAAGTAATAGTTAGTTAAGTCATTAGAAGTGAATGCATTATTATTTCCACTAGCATCTTCAATCGGCTTATCATAACTCGGTATATTTACGGACCCGCCAAACATCAAATGTTCAAAGAGATGTGCGAATCCAGTCATGTTAAAATCTTCATCTCTGGCACCTACATTGTAGATAATATCCATGACAGCAAGCGGGGAACTTGAATCTTCATGTACCAATACTTTCAAGCCATTATCCAGCTGAAATCTTTCGAAGTTTATCATGTAACTTAACTAATCAAGATTGAAATTAGCAACGGATTTTTGAGCAATGTGAAATTCCGTCATCAGATCATTTATGATCTCTGCGGCTGGTTTGATCTCTGTAATGAGCGCAGATACCTGCCCAATCTCCAGCTCACCTTCATCCATATCACCTTCAAACATGCCTTTTTTCGCTCTTGCCACACCCAAAATCTTGATTAGTTCTTCCGCATTCGCACCTCTTTTTTCCGCTTCATCTATATCGTTGAAGAACTTGTTCTTAATCATCCTTACGGGAATGGTCTTTTTTAGGGTTAACTTGGTATCGCCTTCAGCTATTTCCACAATCTTGCTCTTGAAGTTATCGTGACCGGAACCTTCAACAGATGCGGCGAACCTGGTACCAATTTGAACTCCATCTGCCCCCAGCACCATAGCAGCCATCATGCTTGCCCCCGTGGCAATACCTCCTGCAGCCAACAGTGGCAAATTGATCTCTTTTGCTACAGCAGGAATCAAGCAAAGCGTGGTAGTCTCTTCACGTCCATTGTGTCCGCCAGCCTCAAAACCCTCTGCCACTACAGCATCAACACCAGCTGATACTGCTTTTTTTGCAAATTTTGCGCTGGACACTACGTGAGTGACTGTTATTCCCTTCTCCTTCAAAATTGGCGTCCATTTAGCTGGATTTCCAGCAGAGGTGAATACAATCTTTACACCTTCCTCGATAATAATATTCATGAGTTGCTCTATATCGGGGTATAGAAGTGGGACATTCACACCAAAAGGTTGATCAGTCGCTTGTTGGCATCGCCGAATGTGAGTTCTAAGCACCTCTGGATACATGGATGCCGCACCGATAATTCCCAGCCCACCTGCATTGCTAACCGCCGATGCCAGCTCCCAGGGAGAGTTCCAGATCATCCCCGCCTGGATAATTGGATACTTGATCTTGAAAAGAGACGTTATTCTGTTTGACACTGATTAAGAGGTAATTATTTGCATGTTGAAAAAATTATCGAGGAAATTCCATTATTACGTAAACATTTTCAAAATCTTGCGTATAAATATGTAAAATAATCCTGAAAACTGACCCAATAATCGGGTATTTTGTATAATTTTGTAAGTTCAGGGTATAGAGTACTGTCATGCGTATAACATCTGCCTTAGTAATCATTCTTCTTTTTGCTCAATCTGCGATTGGTCAATACAATCTGGATTATGGCATCAAAATAGGTGCTGCCAACTATCTGGGAGAGATGGGCGGAACTTCCAAGGTGGACAAGGGAACACCCGCAAAGGGTTTTATCTCTGATATGCGCTTTGACAAAACACGCTTTTGCATAGGTGCATGGCTACGTTACAAAGTCCACCCTTTGTTATCAGTGAAAGCAAATCTTGGCATCATTAGAATCACTGGTACTGATAGCTTATCGGACTATGCGCCCAGAAAAGGAAGAAATCTACACTTCAGGAATGACTTGGTAGAGTTGAATGGACAATTTGAATACAACTTTTATTCGGCACAAGACATTACTGCAAGGGGTAAAACCAGAATGGACCTTGGTGCCTTTGCTTTCATTGGTGGTGGAATGTTTTGGAACAATCCTAAGGCTAAATACAATGGCAAGTGGACGGCATTACAGCCTTTGGGAACTGAAGGACAAGGAAGAATACAAAAGGAGAATAAGAAAGGTGAAATAGAAGACTTCAAAAAGTACAAAAGGATTGTGGCAATGCTGCACGGTGGCCTGGGACTCCATTACACCATCAAAAGAAAATACAGAATAGGTTGGGAAACAGCGGTGAGATATACATTTACCGATTATATTGATGATGTAAGTGACAGGTATGCACCTATTGGCACCTTTGATGCAGGTTCTAAAGAAGAAGCAATGGCGAATAATAGTCAGAATGCGGATGTGCTTACAAATGGAGAGGTACAGTCATCTTATTATGATGGTGGAAATCTTAGAGGAAATCCAAAAAACAAGGATTGGTATATGACCATGGAAATCACTTTTGGTTATGTAATACGTGGAAAAAGTAACTTCTATCGATCTAAGTACAAGTTTATTACTGGCGCCAAGAAACGAAGGAAGCGAAAGACCAGAGCGAAATTCTAAGCATAGAAAAACCCCTTGTGAAATCACAAGGGGTTTTTTTTGGACCAAATAATCAATTACACTTCAGCAGGTTTATTGGGCAAACCTTTCAAAAGGGAATAAGTTAGATCACTTTTGGGAAACAGAATTATCCACCCTGTTAAGAAGAGAATCTTTAGATCAATAATCGTTGAGTTGTTTTTTTGATACCATTGTTCCAATGTGCCTTTATATGGAGCAATGTGCTTTTGATAAAATTCAGCGGGTGCCATTTCAGAATTGGAGATCAGGCTTTCTTCATCGCGAAATATTATAGAACCAATGCCCGTAATCCCAGGTTTGCAATTATAGATACTCTCTTGTATCTCAAGAGAATATGCAGCGAAAGTTTGTTCTGCAAGAGGCCGTGGCCCTACAAAACTCATATTTCCGATAATCACATTGATTAATTGTGGGAGTTCATTCACTTTTGACTTTCGAAGGTACTTCCCCATTGGAGTAAGCCTTGGATCATTTCGCACGGTAATCATACCGCCTGCCATGTTGGGGCTGTCTTTTAGCATCGTTGCAAATTTCCAAACATTAAACCTTTTATTCTTATAGCCCACCCTTTTTTGAAG
>JACZWC010000097.1 GCA_022572355.1 Bacteroidota bacterium
GGTACTGATATTAAGGTGAGCCTATCTTCCTAAATCGTTAATGGGTGTTGGATATTCACCTTCTCCTGCTACCACTGTCTGAACCATGATTCACGTGATTTAAAAGGATTAACCGGATATCAGACTCTTTACTTTGTTAAGAGTAACCAAGCGAAGCAGGATAGTTGAATGTTGTAAATTGAGTCAGTCCAAACTCTTGTACAGATCCGAAGAAGTTTTGCAATTTGCAATTTTCAAGTTGCAAATTGAAAAATACTCTTCCCACCGGGGTGGGGTCCAGGCTAGGCTCACGAGCCTAGGTAAGGATTTTTCGTCGATTTTGAAGCTAAATTTCAATACACTACCGTAAAAAAGTGACATTTTTTGTTTGGCAAAAACAAACAAAATCCCCTTGGTGTGAGGTTTTAACCAGACACGGGATTATGTCAATGAACCACCATTTTCCTGCCTGCGAGCTGTTTATTGCCGGAGCTAACCGTTTATTAAATATTGTTTGGAGTCTTCTGAATTAAACGTTAAATTACTATTCATCTAGCTTAAACATTGATTCTAAACCAGATGGGTAGACCATTCATTTTTTTATCTCTCGCTATTTGCTTTTTTGCACTCAATTCAGATGCGCAAACAATCCCCTCGGCCTCTCAACAACCAAAATGGGTTTTCCCAATGTACTTCGAAGAAGGCGCAGGGAAAAAGGATACAGTGTATTTAGGTTATGATACTGCTGCCACCTATTATGCAGTGGGTATAGACACGGTTTTTGGTGAGAAATGGATTATCACAGACACAATAAATTTCTATGCTTACACAGAAACAGGATTTTTCGGGCCTGATTCAATTCTTCTAGTAGATATACAACCAAATTTGAATACAGCGTTTGGGGTATCGTTCAAAAATGGAATATTGCCAGTTAAGATTTGGTGGGATAACAACTTATTCTATAGTGACTCCCTACCTTATGCTGATCAATTTCCAGAACCAAGAGCACAAGGGTTATTAGATTACAACACACCAATGTGGACCCCAGGATGCTCATATCAGTTTTCGATTTTGCTTGGGGATACGTGTTACCAATGCTTATGTTATCGTACAGACACTGTTGAATTTGTGGATCAGTTTAGCAATCCAAATACTCCAATTGGTTATATAGTGTTCTGGATAGAACCTTGGACAGGAATAAACGTTGGCATTGCAAATAATGAAGCGAAGGAACCTTACCGCATATTCCCAAACCCTGTATTACAAAACAAAATAACTATCGAATTTGAGAGTGAGTTCCTATCTGAGGCCCACATGTATGATATCTTAGGTAGAAAAGTGAAGATTTCAATCAATTATTCCAGGAATAGGATGGAGATTAATACTTCAAATCTCAGTGCAGGAATATATACATTAACCATCAACAGCGGTAAAAGTATATTTACTGAAAAAATTGTGATTGTAAACTGAGTTGTATTCAAAAATCGGTGTTGGGTGTTGGATATTCTATCTCATTTTATCTTAGAGAACATCCAAAGCAAATAAAAAGTTAAGGTCCCGGACTGGAGTCCGGAACCAGAAATCAGTTAATAGCTTACGACACCAACGCCATATCGTCAAGCACCGCCATCACTTCTCTGACAGAAGCAGATGAAGAATCCAGAAGCGCTTTTTCATCATCGTTCAGATCCAGTTCAATGATCTCAACGATCCCTTTACTTCCTAATTTAACAGGTACTCCAAGATAAATATCCTTTTGGCCATACTCGCCTTGCAACCAGGCGCAACAAGGGAATATTCTGTGTTGGTCTTGCAGTATTGCTTCAACCATCTGCGCAGCGGCGGCACCGGGTGCGTACCATGCCGAGGTGCCTAAATGGTTCACAATTTCTCCACCACCTTTCTTTGTTCTTTCAATGATCGCATCCAGTTTATCCGGTTCAATAAGCTCGGTTACAGGAATCCCACTGACGGTGGTATATCTTGGCAGAGGAACCATCGTATCACCATGTCCGCCCATCAAGACTGCCTGAATATCTATGGGAGAACAATCGATCGCTTCGCTTAAAAATGTTTTATATCTGGCTGTGTCAAGAATCCCTGCCATTCCAAATACTCGCGAAGAATCTATCTTCGCAGTGAGGTAGGCACAATAACTCATTACATCCAACGGATTTGCAACTACAATAATAATGGTGTTGGGAGAATGTTTCAATACATTCTCTGTAACCGATTTTACGATTCCGGCGTTGGTAGAGATCAGGTCATCACGGCTCATTCCGGGTTTTCTCGGAACACCGGAAGTGATTACGACAACATCAGAATCAGTGGTATGCGAATAATCATTCGTAACTCCTTTTACCCTGGTATTGAAGCTGTTAATAGGTCCGGTTTGCCAGATATCCAATGCTTTACCTTCAGCAACTCCTTCCGCGATATCGAGTATTACAACCTCTTTAATAATATTTTTCTTAGCAAGTACATCAGCAACTGTAGCGCCCACATTACCTGCTCCTATGACTGTAACTTTCATGTTTAAATTGTTTTTGCAAGCACAAAATTAGCAAAAGCAATCAAATTATTTATAGTACCGGCATTTATTGGAATTATTGTTATGAAAGAGTAGTTTTACCCTATAAAATACCCATATTATGAAGATTTGTATCACATTGTTATTTGCATTGCTGGTTAGCAGTTTCAGTTTTGGTCAAAATCAACTCTGCGGAACGGAAATGCCGCAGGAAACACTCGACTGGCTTAAGCAGATCCAGCAAAATCCGCCTCCAGTGAAGGATGCCCGTTCGGGTTTATTGTATGTACCAATCAAGTTTCATATTATTGGGGACGATACCGGTGGGCAGTACTACAAGAAGGAAACCTTATTTGCCGTTCTTTGTGAATTGAATGATCAATTTGCAGCAAGCAATTTTTATTTCTATAAATCAGGAAACATTAATTACATCAAGAATTCAAATTATTATGTTGGTATAGGTGGTTCAATAATGATCAATACTTACAATATTGAAGGTCACGTTAATGCGTACATAACAGGCCCAATTCCAGGGCTGTGCGGATATTTTACCGGGGGGCCAAAGAAGGGTGCAGTTGTCCTTATTAAAGGCTGTCTGGGTAAGGGTAACAGTACATTTGCGCACGAGCTAGGACATTATTTCTCCCTGCCTCATACTTTTAATGGATGGCAAAGTAATCCTGAGTTTGTCAATGGTTCAAACTGCACGACGGCCGGAGATTTTTTCTGTGATACACCGGCAGATTATTTGGATTATAGATGGAGTTGTCCGTATACAGGAAGTAAAACAGATACCTTGGGCGATACGATCAAACCCGATCATACTTTGTTTATGTCTTATGCCAGCGATGTTTGTTGTACGAGATTTAGCGGTGAGCAACAGACGGTCATGAATATTAATCTTACCACTACTAGAAATTATTTATTAAATTTTTCTGATCCTGCAATGGATCCAATGGGCACCTCAAACCTTCTTAAACCAATTGATGGGTTATCAAATATTCCTGTTAACCAAATAATACTCGAATGGGATCCTGTCACCGGTGCTGAGGAGTATCACCTGGTTGTTAAAAAGCAACCTAACATGGTCATTATTGATGTTGTAACGAGTAATACAAAGTATTATACTTCAGCTTCTGGGCTGTTGGTGGGCTATACTTATGAATGGAAAGTAAAACCGATGAACGCCGGAAATACCTGTGAGGATTATTCGCCAGAATGGACCTTCATACCAGGTTTTGCATCGGCAATAGATGATGCTGTTGAGGATAATAGCTTATTCATCTATCCTAATCCGGTTTCAAGCGGACAGGATCTGATAGTTCTGATTAACTCATATGATTTTGATAATGACGCTACTTTCCAGCTTTACGATGTAAATGGCCAGGTTGTAATGAATCAACAAGTACATTTTAATCAGGGAGAAAACAATGTGGATCTTCCCGAATTATATGCCGGAGTGTATTTTGTACGTTTATATACAGACGATAAAACTTATTACAAACGAATCATGATATTAAACGATTAATTCGAGGAACTAAAACTAAACCCACTTTAACTTGCTCATGAAAAATCTAATCGTTGTACTGGCAGCTCTTTTAATCTTGATCACCAGTCAAACTCAATCTCAAACTCAATCTCAAACTGATTTTTGCGGAACGGTAATGGATGAGAACATTAAACAGTGGTTAGCCCAGTTCCTGTTAACTGACAATAAAAAAGATTTTCAGAACAGAGCTAACTACTATGTACCGATCAAATTTCATTTTGTGGGTGATAGTGACGGTACAAAACATTTCAGGATCGAGCAATTGTTAATCATCTTGTGCGAATTAAATGTTCAGTTTGCAAATACAGGGTTTACATTTTATATATGGGATGATGTCAATTATGTAAATAATACAAACTGGAATAGCGGTAACTCTCCTTCCGCCATGTTTTACCAAAACAGTGTAACTGATGTGGTGAATGTTTATATTATTGGTAAGAGTCCCGGATTATGCGGGTATTACTCTGGATGGCAGGGACAGGGAAATGTAGTGCTGATCAAAAGCTGTGCTAGTCCGGGTGATGTAACTTTTGCTCATGAACTGGGCCACTTCTTCTCCTTGCCTCACCCTTTCAATGATTGGGATACTAATCCGGAGTATGTGGATGGATCAAATTGCACCACCGCCGGCGATAATTTTTGTGATACACCTGCCGATTATCTGGATTATAGATGGAACTGTCCTTATACAGGAAGTTTAACAGATCCCAAAGGAGATACGATCAAACCTGATCATACATTATACATGAGTTATTCACTGGATATATGTGCCACCAGGTTTAGCAATGAACAGATGACTGCAATGCGGGGAAATTTGACCTTATACAGAGGTTATCTTCTTCACACAACTCCCGGTGATGCATTGGTTGATACCACTACCTTGCTTTACCCCGCAGATTTGGCAACCGGGATTCAATCGAATTATGTAAACTTCCAAT
>JACZWC010000067.1 GCA_022572355.1 Bacteroidota bacterium
GGGGGCTTTTACCGTCCGGAATTGTATGTGCACGAGACCCGTATGCATGGCGCACAGATTGAAGTTCCCTGTGTAAACAAGAGTGATGGAAAAACCAATATACGGGGCAATGTGATTCATTTGGGTTTTGGACTCATGCGCGACCTCACCGCGAATTCCATTCGTTCCCTGCTGCTGGCAAGGCATACTGAGGGCTCATTTCACAACCTGACCGACTTCATCGATCGCGTGGATATCTCGCTGGAGCAGCTGAAGATATTGATACGCATCGGGGCCTTTCGCTTTACCCGCAAGGGAAAGAAAGAGCTGCTGTGGGATGCACACTTCCAGATGGGGAATGTGAAAAAAGTGACACATACCAAAACATTATTTAAGGAGAACATAAAAGAGTTTAAGCTCCCCCCACTCCACTATCACCGCCTGGAATCGGCCTTTGACGAGATAGAAATTTTGCACTTCACCGTGACCAGCTCGCCCTTTGACTTGGTGGAGAATCTGCCCGACATACCGCTCACCGCACTGGAAATTCCACAGCATGTGGGTGAGATTGTTGAGATTGTTGGATACCTCATTCATGTAAAGGGAACCAGCACCAGCAAGAAAGACTATATGAGCTTTGGCGTGTTCGTGGACCAGCGTGGACATTGGATTGATTCGGTACAGTTTCCGGATGTGGCAAGGCGCTATCCCTTCCGCGGACCGGGCTGCTATGTCATAAAAGGCAAGGTGATGAATGAATTTGGGTTTATCAGTATTGAGGTGTCGGAGCTGCACAGGCTGAACACTGTGAGTATGGATACTCCTTCTACAAGGCTGAGATCAACTAAAAATATTAAGGCAATAGATAATAGAGGAAAAATCAATATATGAGCAAGAAATTAATTATACCTGAAGAAGTAGTAATAAGCAAAATCTATGAGATTAGAGGTAAAAAAGTTATGTTGGATAGAGACTTAGCAGAACTTTATGGGGTGGAGACAAAACGCCTTAAGGAACAGGTGAGAAGAAACCTTGAACGCTTCCCAGAACATTATATGTTTGAATTGACAGAAAATGAATTTAATTCTTTGAGGTCGCAATTTGCGTCCTCAAAAAAAGGACGAGGTGGTACTCGCTACCTACCAATGGCATTTACAGAACATGGGATTTTGCAGCTTGCCAATGCACTAAAAAGCAGTATGGCTATACAAATGAGTATCAGGATCATTGACGTTTTTGTGAAGATGCGAGAATCGCTGCTTACCCATAAGGACTTATTGTTGGATATAGAAAAAAATAAGACACAGGTATCTGGGCAAGATAAAAAAATAGAGCTCATATTTAACTACCTCAAACAATTCATCAAGGAACAATCAACTTCAAGAAAGAAAATTGGATTTAAGCGCAAGGAAGAAGAATAAAACAAAGAGGAAAGGACAAAAGGAAAAAAATCAAATCAAAACGCAAAATGAAGAATATAAACTCGTGTCAAAACTTTTGGTTTTTGGCTTTTAACTTTTGACTTGCTACATGATTGATATTTACACCATTGCTTCCAAACCCCAGCACATCATGGATCACTGCCGACTGAATGTGAAGTTTGTGTATGACCCTAGCTTTCAGGCCCGACCGGGAATGCACTTGCCCATTCTCATCAAAGATGGGGAGAGTTCCAAGCTGGTGATCGCCAATTGGGGAATTGTGCCAACCAAGGGTACAGAGCAAGTAAATGTGATTGATACCGGCAATATATTGAGAACACCACCCTTCAATGTTCTTATGAAAACACAACGCTGTGCCATACTCGCCAATTGCTTTTTCGGGTTGCACAAGCAAGAGCTCTACCTGATAAGATTAATTAGACCATGCCTGTTTTGTATTGGAGGAATTTACGTGGAAAAAGACGACGATTATTACTTCTCCATGCTCAAAACAGAATCTGCAGATGTACTGGGAGGAATCATGAATGATATGCCATTGGTCTTTACCCCAGAGCGCTTGCACATCTGGCTGCAGTCGGATCATACCTTTACCATCATGAATTTCGCCTCCAAAGCAGGAGGGCATTGGTTCGACTTTTTTAAGGTAGACACAGATATTTTGGCTTCTACATCCAACGACAAAAACCTATTGGTACCGTTGGGCATGTCGTTGCAGCAAATGCAAACGAGGAATGATAAACTGAGTGAGTTGGATTTTCAGGATGAGAGGGCCAATAGGAAGAGTATGAAGCATTGAGTTCAAATGCGATAAAGTTCTTATTTTAGATAAGGCAATTGAGAGACAATGGTGAGACGATCGTAAGACGGTGGTGAGACAATTGTTTAACAACTGTTTTACTACTGTCTTACAATTGTTAATCACGAGCACGAGCGAGTAATTATGTGCGGACGCTATGTCAGTATTCAGAGAATAGAAGCCATTGAAAAAATCTTCAATGTGCAGGCACCCAGGGATATGGAGCAATTTCAGAGTTGCAATATCTCCCCCGGACAGAAGGCTGCTGTGATTACCAGCGACAAACCCAAGGAGCTGCAACTGTACAGATTTGGTTTTACGCCATTCTGGGCCAAGAAACCCATGTATTGGTTCAATGCACGATCAGAAGGTGACAAAAACAAAGAAAACGACCCCAATTACAAGGGAAGCAAGGCAATCACTGAAAAACCCGCCTTTAGAAAAGCCATACGCTCCCAGCGCTGTTTGGTAATTGCTGATTGCTTTATCGAGGGCACAACAGTTGAAAAGTTGAGTAAGCCCTATGTGGTGTATCTCAAGGACCGGCGTCCCTTTGCTTTTGCCGGCATTTACGACAGCTGGGTAAATACGGATACCGGAGAAATCCTAAATTCCTTTGCCATCATTACCACCACTGCCAATACATTGCTTCAAACGTTGCCTCACCATCGCTCTCCTGTTATACTCGACAAAGAAGAGGAAAGCGCCTGGCTGGACCATGAAACACCCATTGAGGAAGTAACACGAATGCTGAACCCCTACCCTTCAAAGCTCATGAATGCCCATCCCATCTCCGCTGATATCAAAAACCCGAGGGCGGAGGGTGTTGAGCTCATGAACCCAGCCGACCAACGCCTCACCAAAGAATACGATTATAAGATATATGAGGAGATGAAGCTGATTGGTATGAAGTATGGCTGGGAGAAGAGGAATTAACACTAGTAAATTCGTATATTTAGAATGTACTCTACAACTTCGAGCAGTCGACTTTGATTGCATTGATGTATTTGGTGGATAAAATAAATATCGGTTAGCCCACAAGAGAGATATTAACTACTGACAAAAACTTGATCATATGAAAGCAAGACAATTAATATTGCTAGCTCTGCTACAACTAAGTTTTACCTCATTTGCCCAAAATTTACAATGGGCATTCAATATAGGCGCATCCGGTGATGATTGGGGCGCGAACGTCACCACGGATGTTGCTGGCAACATATATGTCACCGGCGATTTTTGGGGTACTGTAGATTTTGACCAGGGGTCTGGTGTTGAAACGCTCACCTCTAATGGGCAAGCAGATATATTCGTGGCAAAATATAGCCCATCAGGTGCTTACCTGTGGGCCATCAATATGGGAGGAACTTATTCGGATCGGGGGAAAGACATAGCCATAGATAGTGACGGCAATATCTATCTAACGGGGTTTTTCGAGGACAACGCTGACTTCGACCCGGGCCCCGGTACTACCACCCTCTTATCAGGGGGAAATTGGGATAGAGATATATTCGTAGCAAAATATGATTCATCGGGCAATTATCAGTGGGCTTTCAATGTTGGTTCTGGATTACTTGATATGGGATATGGCATCGTATTAGACGGTGCAGGCTACCTTTATGTGGCAGGATCATTTGTATCTACGGCCGATTTTGATCCAAGCAATGGTGTGTTCAATCTCACTTCAGCCGGAAATGATGATCTGTTCGTGGCAAAATATGACGTGTCGGGCAATTACATATGGGCCTACAATATGGGCGTGTCATCTTGGGATGTCGCCTATGCTATCACATTTGATGCCAACAGCATCTATTTAACCGGAGCCTTTCAAGACACCGTTGATTTCGACCCGGGACCGGGGACGTCCAACTTAATTTCCACAGGTGATTATGATGCGTATATTGCAAAATATGATACAGCCTGCAATTACGAGTGGGCTATCAATGTTGGTGGCATTGGTGACGATCGGAGTTATTCAATCGATATGGATAACTCTGGCAACGTTTATATAACAGGTTTTTTTGAGGATACGGCTGACTTCGATGGGGGACCTGGTACTAAGACTATCATCTCAGAAGGAGGCAGGGATATATTTGTAGCAAAATACAACTCCGCAGGTGACCATCTGTGGTCTATAGGGGCCGGGGGGATTTTAGATGATTACTCCTTCTCAATTGCTACGGATGCAGCGGGTGATGTTTATACAACCGGATATTTCCGGGATACTGCAGACTTTGACCCTGGCCCAGCTGTAAACAACCTATATTCTGCAGGTAATCAAGACATCTTTCTGGCAAAGTACAACACTGCAGGAAGCTATCAATGGGCGTTCAGCATGGGAGCCTCTCTCTATGATTTCGGAAATTCTATAAACATAGATCCCTTCGGGGGTATTTTGGTCACAGGCTTTTTCCAAGATTCCGCGGACTTTGATCCAAGTTCAGGAACCAGTAATCTTATGGGAGCAGGCAATGCTGATGTCTTCATAGCCAAATACAATGAAACCTCCACCGGAATTATTATGCAACCATTCTATGATCCAATATTAAATGTTTACCCTAACCCATTTTCCACCCTTGCGTTTATTGAAGTGCCGAAGGAACTGATAAATTCAAAATTGCTTCTGTACGATACATTTGGTAGGTTAATACGAACAATTGAATTAACAGGCAGGAAAGCCATTATTACAAAAGGAAACCTGGCTGCAGGATTATATTATTATCAGGTGGTGAACAAAGAGAATATTAAGATTACTGGTAAACTAGTGCTTGAGTAAGCTTTGTGACCGGTGGAAACGCACTTAGATTGAATTGAAGAGCAGAAAAATTCAGAACATGAAACTGAGAAGACCCAATCTTACCACCACCGACTTTATTCTTGAGATTCTCATTATAGTCATAGGTATAAGCATCGCGTTCTGGGTAGACAACTGGAAAGAGCAGCGAGCAATGCAAAAGCAAGAAGTTGAGATATTAAACGGGCTACTAAGTGATCTGGAACAAACAGATGAGGAAATATTAAGAAGGTCTGGTGAAGACAGCGTTGATATACGTTCAATTACTAAATTCATTAACCTGGTGGATACGTTGACGGCAACAAAAATAAATGTGAACTCAGAAGAATACTTTAGTTGGATCTATACAATTTCTTTTGATCCCGTTACTGTGACTTTTGAGTCTATTAAAGCCTCCGGAAAAATTGAACTTATCTCGAACAAAAAAATTCGGTATGAGTTTTTTGAATTACAGCGTTATTACGCCAAGGATATCATCGCCTTTAACAACTGGTACCCGGAATGGCTTAGTAAATGGACGGATCCCATATTATTCGAATACATTGATTTAAAACAATTATACAGCGAGGATGAAAATATTGAGCTGGACAGAGAAATGCTACAGCAAATTAATCTCAATACATTGTATGCCATCAAAAATAGTCTAGAGGGAAAGCTCTGGGCATACAACCTAACCTACGATAAAAACCAAGAAGTGAAGGAGTTAATAAGGGCAGAACTTGAGAGATTTCGGAACAACTAACCCAAGGCTGGTGTAAACAAAGAGCCGCCGGGCAAAGTACTTTAATTGAGATGAGGGAAAGGGAGTATGCGTATTGGGCATAAGATCAACATCAATATGAGAAGGACAATAGCTATCATTTGCATTTTAGTTCCGCTGTTTGCGCAAGCCCAAGACATCAAACCAATGCAGGCTCGTGATCCGTCCCTTTTTGAAAAAATATATCCATTGCTTGGCGAAGAAATGGTCATCACCAATTCATATAGGCCAAGTGCGTCATTTGGCGTAATACTCATCGAAGAAAGTCATGTCGAACAGAAGAACAATACCATCTTTTTGGCCAGGTTGGTCGAGAGGCTCAATATTAGAAAAATAGGCCTGGAAGGACTTTCTTTTAGCATTCCATTTGCTAGAGCTCTTATTCCGAAAGACTTCACAACTGAAAGTGGTTTGTTGAGAGCGTACTGTTTTGATAATCTTGAAGACTCTCACGGTACAGATGACAATCAAATGCAAAAGCTATCCAATGCGGAATATCTATATCTGAACTATGACAGCATTCAATTAGTCCCCATCGAGAGTGACGAGGTGTATAACAAGATCGCTAATAAGTTATTTGAGTCGCCTGCCTATTATCTACAAACCGCCGGTATTGGAATCATAAAAGAAAAGGACATTGAGACCTTGTCAAACTTGCTGTCGGCTAAATGGCTAAGTATTCAAAAATATACGGAGCTTCTGCGATCCGTTAAGAGATATATAAAGGATAATTATAAGAGCAAGAATGAATTTTTCAATAAATTCAACTCAATAATCAATGAAACCATCGACTTTAACCAAAATGCTTTAGACAGAGATGCCGAGATGATAAAAGCTATTTATAACGAGGTCAAATCTGAGAAAAGTCTGCTTCCCGTTATTATTGGAGCCGCACACACCTATAATTTGCAGCTATTGCTGAAATCTATGGAAATTCCTTACCTCACCGTAATGAGTTCAGCAACTGCTCAGTATATCTCAAATCGCAAAAAAAGGCCACCAAATCTGTTGGTTAAAAATTTTAACAAACACATTGAAGAAAAGGCTCTTGAATTGATTATGATCAATAGTTATGGTGATTCGGCCTTGTTAAATATGGAGGGATATTTCTCTGATGTCTGCCATAACTTCAAATACATAGATCCCAAAAGCATCAGGGTAGGTAAGAAATCAAAAACAGATACTGACGTGTTGAGATATAGCTTCAGATGGAATGAAGACGCCAATGTCAAAAAAAGAAAAATCACGCTCCGTCAAACTATAGGTGATGAACTGGAGCCTCAACAATCCTATAAGGACCTTCTCAGGTTTAGAAAGCGATCTGTGACGCTGAAAGATCAAATCAATGCTGCAACTATGTCCGCTCCTGATTTGAACAAGGGTATTGACAACTACTATGAGACATTCAATGTAATGGCCGACGAATATATTCAGCAAATCCGGAATAAATTAACAGAGAAGCCCGGTTCACTTGAACATATTCCCAGTTATCCTCAAGTATCGCAGGTAAATGATGAATCACACTTCTTTTATAATGGTGTGGTTACCAATAACGGGCGGTTGAATTATTGCAAAAAGTATGAGTGCGCCCGCCTGCCGGACGGACTGGAAGACGATGTAGACAGCTTAAGCGGTGTGTTTACCAGATATTACGGAGCGAATGTAAAAGACCCGGTTCCCGAGGTATTGCTGATAATCAGCCGATTGGACGATTACTTTAATGACCCCACACTTCGCATTAAAGATCTGGGTATTCATCTTATCATAGCAAAAGGAGGTTCTAAGAAAAAGCAAATAAACAGTAAACTGACCCAAGAATTAGAAACCAAAAAGGAAGAACTCAAGTTACAAGGTATAAAAAGTAATATCTTTCTTAGGATTGATTTTCTAGATTAAACTATCCTTTCGCAAGAGAACATCATGCAATTGCAGGTATTGTAACCGGTCAGAGTACTTTGATCGAACTGAGGTACAAGGACAATCAGTCATTGGATAGCATGGGCTAAACACCGCCTACTCACCAACTGGGGAGATTTGCTATTTTAGTGCCATGGCTAAAGTATTCTTCATTATTCTGTTCATATCACCGCAACCCCCAGGCTCAAGAGCGGAAAATCAGAGTATGACTACAAAGTATACGAGGAAATGAAGCTGATTGGAATGAAGTACAGTTGGGAGAAAAGGAAATAACTCTGTCAATGAGAATACTTGTCTTAATTATTAGCACGACCATATTGAGTTGCACAATTTCAGCTCAAAACTCTCGTGTCATCGATTCTCTTAATGCGGAGATTCAACATGCGGATCACGATTCCATTGAGGTTCGTTTACTATTGGAGCTTTCTGAGTATATATACCTAACAAATCCTGACACAACAATCCTAATATGCCAACACGCACTAAAGATATCATCCAATTTGAATCTGGCTAGTTCGAAAGCAGAGTGCTTTGGATGGCTGGGCTATCTAGTTAATCAGCAAGGATATGTAGAAGAGGCACTGGACTACCAGTTACAGTCACTTAAGATTCGAGAGGAAATTTTGTCTCACAACGGGCGGAAGGGAAACCCACCCTTATCTTTAGCCGAACAAACTAAGCTAGAAACCGATGTGGCCAATACCTTATCCAATATCGCCTCTATTTATGAAGAGAAAGGTCAGATAAAGAGAGCTGTAGAATTGTATGATAGAGCGCTAACCATCAACACAGAACACAATAATACTCTTGGAATAGCAACTGTCCTAAACAATTTGGGATCTCTCTACTTAGAGCAGGGCCATATAAGCAAAGGATTGGAATTTTACAGAAAGAGTCTGAATCAATATGAATTAATTAAGAATGATAGAGGCATCGCAACATCGCTAAACAATATTGCTGAGCTTTACGAGAGACAAGGGGACCTTGCAACCGGATTGACATTTCTTCACAGAAGTTTGAATATTCTCGAAAAGCTGGATGACAAACAAAACATGGGAACATTATTTAACAATCTAGCACATATCTACGAAAGCCAAGGCGACAGCAAAACAGCATTTGATTATTATCAAAGATCCATGAAGTTATATAAGGAGACCAATAACATAAAAGGCAAAGCCCGAGTACTCAATAGTTTAGGTTCCCTTTACAGATCTCAAGGCGAAACAATAAAGGGTTTAGAGCATTACTTCCTAAGCTTAAAGCTTTATAAAGAAATTGGATATAGCAAAGAAATCCCTTCCGTATTGAACAATATTGGTAAAGTTTACGAGGAAGACGGCCAACTTGACAAAGCCTTACTAAACTATAAAGAGAGCATCCAAATTCACGAACAGTTCAGGAATAAGAAGGGAATATCGAGTACTCTTATCCATGTGGCGAGCGTATTTTTAAAGAGAGGAGAGGTGCAAAAGGCTAAATTCTATGGAAATAAGGGATTGGAGCTGGCAAAATCGCTAGGTTATCCAGAAAAAATTAGTAATTCAGCTCAGTTCCTGGCTGAATTACATAAGAAAGAAGGTGAATTTGAAAAATCATTAAGCATGTATGAGCTTTTCATTCAAATGCGGGATAGCATTAACAATGAAAAAACTCAAAAGGCCACCATTCGTCAGCAAACAAAGTACGAGTTTGAAAAGGCTCAACTAATAAAGGAACAGGAGGAGAAAGAAGCAGCACGTATACTTTTAGAGCGGACTTCACGTCGGGATAATCTTCAATACTCGGTAATCCTGATTGCCATTCTGGTTCTGTTTGGAGGAGTGCTCGCTCTTGGGTTTATTGACGTTAGCATAAAAATGGCTGAAGGCATTATCTTCTTTTCATTTCTAATCCTGTTTGAATTCCTTTTGGTATTGGCAGACCCATATATCGACAACTGGTCGGGAGGAGCTCCTGGGATCAAACTTTTGTTTAATGCAGGTATTGCGGCATTGATTTTTCCGATGCATGCTTTCTTTGAAGATAATCTCAAGGGAAGGCTGGTTAAAAGTCAACGGAGTTTATTTTAATTAATATTGTTCGTATGAATCATCTAGTAACGGTTATACTACTCGTGTATTTACCTCTTAGCGTAATTGGTCAAACCAGTGAAGTTACTGCAGAACTCCCTGATCAAGCCTCCCCTTTCACAGCTGTTAAGTGGCACGGTGAAGAACCTCTCGTGGAAATTGAAGGAATATGGTATAGGCTTCTTGCAATTAATACACTGTCTAGCAAGCAAATTATAAGTTTTTGTAAAGAGGAATATAGTAACAAATGGCAAAAACGATTTGCGGAAGACTTAGTAGAAGTACTAATTGCAATGAAAGAGAAACCAGATGTAAAAGTTCAATTAAAATTAGAAAAGGATGGAAGCGTTAAGAATGTTATGGGTGAAATGACCTATGCGAACCGGCAGGAGGTAGCAAAAAAACACCGTGCACTTATGAATCGTATCAAGTCGCTCATAAAAATTGATCGAACTGCAGCAATTGAAGATCTAAGCCAATTGAAGAGTATATTAGAAACTGAGTCTTCCTACCTGAATTTATCCGGATTTGACTATCAAAAAGGACTTGGTAATATAGAGATGAGTATTGGAGATAGTATTCGAATACAGGATTTTGGATTTGCCATTCAAAAATTGATTGGTGAATTGGGGGACAGGCATGCAAGTGTACTAGGATTCTGGGAAATCAACAAGCACTACTTGCCATTTGCTGTTGCTCCTTACCAAGACAAGGTTATAGCTGTAATGCGTGACAGCATTTCCGGAGGATTCGATACGTATTTAGATAACTTTCGATATTTAAAATCAATTGGAGACGTTCCTATTGATGAGTTCCTTAAACGCATCACAGTTAGAAATAAACATGCTCCTTCTGATGCTAGATTTACAAAATCCGTGACAAACCTTCGCTATCTAGACTTCCAATATGACAAACTCGGCATACTTAAAACCGACTCCGTATTATTCACCTTCACAGATGGGGAAAAGAATAAAATATTGAAGCTTCCCCTCTCCTTGAAACGGATAAGCTGGTATGATGTCTCTCGTTACGATTATTCAAAGATGAGGTCTTCATTTAAAGAGAAGGAATACGCATGGCTATTTGAAAGGAAAGCAAAGAACATTGCATACATCAGATTACCTCAAATGTTATCAGAGGATGACCATCCTAAACTGTTTGAGATGATCACGTACAAAATGGAGGAATTTCATAATACAACCGCCTTGGTCATTGATATTCGCCACAATGGAGGAGGAACAAGGGAACTACTCATGAAACTGGCGCCTTACTTCATATCACCAGATGCTGAGCCCTGGGTGGCTAATGTTGCAAAAATCAGGAATAATCAACACTTAAGCGAAGATATTGAGTCAATGCAATCCAGATATTTATTCAATTATAATTCCGATCACCTCACCAATGTAGATAGAGCATCCATTGATTCTTTCATGAAGAATTTCAAGGCTAGTTGGAGCTATGATGAGGATAGATTTAGCGATTATTTTTATATGATTTTGAGCCACGCCAGAGGAAAGAACCATTATTATTATAACAAGCCTGTTTATATTCTTATGAATGAAAGATCCTTTAGTGCGGCCAGTGTATTCGCCTCTGCGCTTAAAGGTTTGCCAAACGTGACGCTAGTTGGTGTAAATACTGATGGATCGAGCGGTAGGAGCCGAAGGCAGGAATTGACGAATTCCAAAATCCGTATTAAACTATCTTCAATGATTTCATTTCAGCGCAATGGTAAAACGCTGGATATGAATGGAACTGCGCCAGATATAATAATAGAGCGTGATTTAGACCAGGTATTAGGAAAGAGGGATACTCAATTAGAGAAACTTCTGAAAATAATTAAGAAGCACTAAATGTTAATTCAAGTAATTACCACTATTTTGAATATGATTCAAATTCAAAACATGAAGACTCGCTCAATCTTAGTAGTTCTATTATTCCTGAGCCTGAATTCAGACTCTTTTAGCCAATCTAAAGAAAGAATAGACTCCTTAGAACAAGTGGTTGCTTCTAATGTGGCTGATAGCGCTAAATTAAAGGCCCTCAGATATCTATGTTATGAGTTAAGCACAAAAGATCCAGACATAGCAATGAAGTATGGCATTCAAGGATTGGAATTGGCCAAAGAATTAAATATTAGAAGCGCCATTGCTAAGAGCCTTCATGTTCTCGGCGCCCTTGACAGAAAGTTAGGGGATTATAAAGGGGCGATTAACTATTTCTTAAACGAACAAAAAATATTGCTTGCATTGGACGATAAAAAAAGGCTTGCCAAGTGTATGCTTAGTATTGGCATGGTTCATGGTCGGCAGAGCAGCTATGATAAAGAGCTCCAGCATTATCTGAAAGCACTTACTATATATGAAGAAGTCAATGAACCTAAGGATATTGCGTATTCAATGAATACAATTGGCCAATTTTATCGAGGCCAAAATAACGAGGTATTGGCACTAGAGTATTTCAAAAAATCTTTGACCTTATTCGAAACGTTGACTAATACTGAAGGCATTGCCCATAGTTTAGGAAACCTAGCAAATCTGGAGACAGATCGCAAAAACTATAAAAATGCCATGAAAATGTATCGTAGAGCATTGAATATTTACCGTGAGCACAAAAAGAGAGGTGGAGAATCCGCTATGCTGTATGGAATAGGGAGGGTATATAGAAAAATGGGAAAGCTGGATAGTGCGTTGGCATATAGTTTTAAATCCTTAAAAATTAAAGAAGAAATAGGAAATCGGAGAAGTGTTGCATCAGGTTTACGGTGGATTGGATTTTTGTATGAAAACATGGAAGATTACCCCAGAGCTATTGAATATTTTGTGAATTCAATGAAAGTAGATTCAAGTTTAAATGATAGACAAGGAATGTCATTGGCATTATATCATATAGGTAGAAACTTTACTATGAATGAGAATCCTGAGAAAGCCCTCATTTATCTGACTCGGGGATTATCAATCGCTCAGGAGTTAAATCTCAAAAAGGAGAAGAAGTGGATTTGTAATGAAATTGTAATTGCATATGTTCAACAAAAGAATTATAAAAAAGCGTTTGAATACCATGAACTATATGTTGAAATAAAGGACAGTTTATTCAATGAAGATATGAGTAAGGAATTAGGTCGCTTGGAAGCTAATTTTGAATATGATAAAAAAGTAATTAGTCAGCAGGTAGAACATGAGAAAGAAAAAGTATTGGCGGCCGAAAAACTCAGAAGGCAAAAATTGATTGGGTATTCCTTGCTTGGTGGATTCGGATTTATGCTCATCCTTGCCTTCATGGCATATCGGAGCTACCGCGAAAAGAAAAGGGCAAATATTTTGCTCGAAAACAAGAATGCAATCATTGAAGAAATTCATAAGGATATTACCGACAGTATTAACTATGCTCAAAATATTCAAAGCGCCATACTGCCGAAGGAATCAGAAATAGGGCAGATATTTGAAAAACACTTTATTTATTTTCAGCCCAGAGATGTTGTGAGTGGTGACTTTTACTGGTTCACACATAAAAATGACATGACTTACTTGGCTGTGTGTGATTGTACTGGTCATGGTGTTCCCGGAGCATTTGTATCTATGATCGGAAATGATTTACTCAACCATATCATTATGGAGAAGGGATTTGAAAGCCCAGGTGAAATCCTCACTCAATTAAACAATGGTGTAAAATCTGTGTTCACAAGAGAAGGGTCTGAACAAGAGGCACAAGATGGAATGGACATGGTGTTGTGTACCTTTGACAAAGATTTAAAATCACTTGAATTCGCTGGGGCTAAAAATCCCTTGTTTATTATTCGCAATAACGTGTTAACTAAAACACGAGGCGACTCTAATCCTATAGGAGGAGACACGCCTGTGGATACAGTATTTACCAATCATCAAATTGAACTACAAAAAGGAGATACCCTCTATCTGATAACCGACGGCTACCAGGATCAATTTGGAGGTGAAAAAGGTAAAAAATTCATGATTAAAAGATTCAAAGAGCTGCTGATTTCTATTCAAGACAAAGACATGAAAGAACAAAGAGAGATAATCCACAAGAACATTACAGAATGGAAAGGCGATACACCACAAGTGGATGATATTTGTGTAATTGGTATTAGAGTTTAGAAATGAAACTATTTGATTTAGGATTACAAGCAGCTTTGTTACTGGCGTACGTGGCTATCAGTCCGCTAATATTTAGCGTCATTTACCCTGCAACTGGTGACGTAAGCTTGATTTGGATCTGGGTTGTGATGGTAGCCGGAATAACTTCATTGATTTCGATTACTCTTAATGTCCTGATTAACCTCATTATCGCGCCAGAAAAAACATATAAATTCAAAGTTGTAATTCCTCTGCTCTTGTCCTCCACGCTTTGCTTTTATATCGGCGAAACATCCTCCCAAGAAATGACCGGAGCTTTTCTAAGTGGAAATTCTATGCTGTTGCTGACGCTCCATCTCGTATATGTATTCATATTCATAAATAAAATCGAGGGATGATTCTGTAATGAAAGGGAAATGGAATTAAAGAAGATAGAGGAGGTCGGTGACTTTACAACCGTATTATTAATCGCGGAGAATTTAACAGAGGACGTAGACTTCTACACAAATCTAGGATTCCGACTCGACAATATATTTCCCGATGACGACCCCGCGGTCGCGATCATGTCAGGATATGATATTCAGGTTCGGCTTGACAAGCGTGTTGGGCAGGGAACTGCCTTGACCGCCCTCCCAAATACTGAAGAGGTGAACTTCTCTCCTACTCAGCATAAATTTGAAGTGCGAAAGCTTCAGGATAACGAACCATGGGTAATTGGCAGGGCGGGAATGCTCTATCGGGATCTGTTACCGGATCGTTTGGGTGGGAGTATTATCGCATCTCACATCCGTATTCCAAAAGGCGGGCCAGTCCCAGATATGGTGCACTATCATACTATTGGCTTTCAACTCATTTTCTGCTACTGCGGTTGGGTAAAATTGGTTTACGAGGACCAGGGACCTCCTTTTATCCTCAAGGCAGGTGATTGCGTTACACAACCTCCACAGATAAGGCATCGGGTTTTGGAGGCCTCAGATAACCTGGAAGTGATCGAGATTGGCGTGCCCGCAGAACATATGACGACCATCGATCACGATATGGAATTGCCTACTCAAGAGTATCTCCCAAATCGGGATTTTCAAGGCCAACGGTTTTGCCATCACGCACTAAAAGACGCCACCTGGAAGCCCTGGAAGATAAATGGATTTGAATTTCGGGATACCGGAATTGGTGTGGCCACTGCCGGAATGGCAAACGTGCATGTGGCTCGGTCCTCAGACATTGATGGGGATGCTCAGCTTATCAGTCACGATGCTGACATATTATTTACGTTTGTCATGAATGGAGAAATGGAGCTGAGCGCCGGGGAGCAGAAGCCATTAATTCTTCACAAAGGTGATGCTTTTGTCATACCGCCACAAATGAAGCATCAATTCTCTAACTGGTCAAAAGAGTTGGAACTGTTGGAAGTATCTCTACCTGGAAATTATAGCACTACGCATCATTAAATACCATGAAGGCAGCGTTTACTGTAATTTATATCCTGCGGAAAGGCATATACATCCAGGTCCTACCACCTCACTGGCAGCTGGAATGTTAAATTCTATATACAGCAATTGTACAGACTTTTTGGTCTTATACTCCAAGATGGTTTCACTTTCATCGAAATCAGCACTGCTAAACAGAAGTCTGGCGCTTGTACTTCCATTATATATATTTATTTCAGCGCCTTTTGGATAAGCCGAGCGGTTGAAGACATACTTGTAGGACACGCCCTCGTACAAAGGAAGCACAATATGCTTTTCATATGGCTCATCCCTGGGTTTAAATTTTATTATTCTAGCGCCATCGTATATGAAGCCAGGCTTGAGCTTTTCATTTGCGGCACTCGCCAAATCCTTTAATTTACAGTTAGCCGGATAGGTTCCACCGGCTACAGCATTACTATAGCTTACTTTTGGTTGGGAGTAACATATAGCGGATAGTACAAGGACAAGTAGTAATCGTTTCATAAGATTCTGATTTTTCAGCCGTTAATAATTCTTGTTCTGATTTCTTTCACTTTTTCCGCAAGCTGATCTAATTCCTCTTTGCTCAGGGATACATTTTTAATTAACACATGTTTCTTTTTGTCTACATCTTTCATAAAGTCAAAGTTTTCAATCGTAGTCCTTAAACTCTTTAAGTCTCCAATGAGGCTAATAATTTCCTGATTCGGCTCCCAAACCTTTTCAAGTTTGGCAATAAGACTTGAAAGAATGTTCATTTGCTCATGAATTCTAACAGATGCTCCACTCTCGTCACCTTCCATTCTGAATCCGCTAAGACTGAGATGTATGCTCTCTATCCAGGCACCTGAAAATATGATGGTCGATTTGTCACTCATTTCAGCATCTTCCAAATAATAGTCCAGGCGTTCCTGCAATTCCGATAAGATTATCATCATAGAATCCTCATTGGTAATATTCCTTTCGAATCTGTCTACAAATGCCCCTGAAGAAAAAATACTGGAAAAGCCCAAATCACTGGACATATCCATCATGGCCTTTAAATAGTGCAGCTGCTCCTGAGTTTGTTTGTTCAATGCCACGTAGCACAAATCCGCACTGTAGACTCCGAGATTTTGCAGTTTACTTGTTTCGGTGGCGTATTTATCAGCATTGCTGGTTGCACTGGTGAGGCCGGGATAATACTTCAAACCTGACTTTCTGTAAATGTGAGCAATTTGTAAAGCTGAGGGAAGCATATAATAAGCTACTATCTCTTCGGATTGACTAGCTTTTACATCCTTCTTTGCTTCCACTACATTAGCTTTAGGTATGTCTTCCGATATATCTTTATGTTCTACTGAATTACATGCAAAAAATGTTGTGGCCATCATCACAATTGTCGTGATTAATGTCTGTCTTGTATTTAGATTGAAGCGCATATTTGTTAGATTTATTCTTCAGTTAATATTAATTCATCGACTCTGTTCCAGATACAGCCAGATCAAAAGCTGATACCAGTGAATCAACGTATGAGAAGCTAATTTAAGAACTTAAATGAACTTGTGAAATGAACGAGCGAACAAGTGAACATTTGTATGTTGAAATAAGAAGTTATGGCAAGTTACTTCGCCGTTCTATTGTTCTACTGTTCCATTGTTCAATCATTGCCTCTTCCCTTGCCCAAAACCCCGAGATTGATTCTCTAATCGCCCACCTTCAAGATAACCTGCAGGACACCGACCGGGTGAATACACTCAACGATCTGGCTGTGAAATTGAAGTACATCAACCCGGATACTTCTATCATCTTATCTACAGAAGCCTTGTCAATTGCGGAAGCAACCCAATGGCATTTTGGGATTGCTAATAGTGTCGATAGGTTAGGTACTTTCAATAGGCTGAAAGGCAATTATCCGAAAGCCCTGGAATACTTCTTCAAAGCGCTTAAAATGAATGAAGAGGTGGACAGAAAAATGGATGTTTCATCTAACCTTGGCAACATTGGAATAGTTTACCGAAATCAAGGTGATTATTTCAAAGCCCTCGAATACTATTTCAAAGCGCTAAAAATAGTTCAAGACCTCCAACGACACGACGGATACCTGGGTAAGAATAACAGTGTTGCAAAGTATCTTGGCAACATCGGAATCGTCTATAAGAATCAAGGCGATTACCCCAAAGCCCTGGAATATTACTTTAAAGCCCTAACAATGGATGAAGAACTGGGTAATAATAACGGTATTGCCAGACACCTAGGCAACATCGGACTTGTCTATACTAATCAAGGTGAATACCCTCAAGCCCTGGAATATTTCTTCAAAGCGCTTGAAATAGTTGAAGACCTACGACTACAGAACGGACACCTGGGTAATAGAAACAGCGTTGCGAGACACCTAGGCAACATCGGAATTGTCTATGAAGAACAAGGCGATCATACCAAAGCCCTGGAGTATTACTTCAAAGCGCTTAAAATTAATGAAGAACTGGGTAAAAAAAACGGCATTGCGGTTAACCTGGGCAACATCGGAACGACTTATGATGAACAAGGCGATTCTGCCATCGCGGCATCCCCCATGGGGCGGGAATTAGCTATGGGGGACAAATACCCCAAAGCGTTGAAATATTACCTCAAAGCTCTTAAAGTGAATGAAGAACTGGGCAGAAAATCCGGCATCACCATTAACCTTGGCAATATTGGATCTCTGCACACCAAGATAGGTGAATTTGAAAAAGCTGAAAACACTTTGCATAAGGCGCTAGCTCTTTCTAAAGAAATTGGCGCTAAAGAATACTTAAAATACCAATATGAATTCCTCTCTAACCTCTATGATACTATCGAAAATCCTGCCCAGGCCTTTGAAGCTTACAAAATGTACATCATCTACCGCGATAGCATAGACAATGAAGCCAACACCAAAGCTCAAACACGCACTGAGATGAAATATGAGTATGAGAAGGCAGAGCTTATTGCCGAGCAAGCTCGGATTGAAGATTTAAGAATGAAGAATTAAATAGAAGAAATAACCTTCAATATTCAATCATTGTCATAGTAATAGTCATAGTATTTGGCTTGATTCTGGTACTCACGCGCATTAACATCTCCGAAAGACTATTAGAAGGACTCATATTTTTCTCATTCCTTATCTTTTTTGAGTTCCTGTTGGTACTGGCAGATCCCTATGTGGACAGGTACTCTGGCGGGGCGCCGGGGTATAAGTTGTTGTTCAATGCCGGAATTGCTGCCATGATTTTTCCATTACATGCCTTTTTTGAGAAGGTACTCAAACTCCGTTTAATCAAGAATAAAAGAAAATGAACAAACGAACATTTGAACATCCCGATAACTATCGGGAGAATGAAGAAATAAGAAGTTATGGCAAGTTACTTCGCCGTTCTCAATTCGTTGTTCTATTGTTCTATTGTTCAGTTATTTCCCCTTCCCTTGCCCAAAACCCTACTGGAGGTGAGCGTAACCAAACCATTGACTCATTGGCAACCCGGCTGCAACAGAACCTCCATGACACCGACCGGGTGAATACCCTGAATGTACTCGCTTGGGAATACATTTATTCCAATCCTGACACCGCTCTTTACTTTGGGCGACTGCAACTGGATTTCTCAATTCGATCCAACAACAAGAAATCGGAGGGACAGGCCTACAATCTAATGGGAGTTTCACAGTGGGTAGCGGTTAATTACCCAA
>JACZWC010000068.1 GCA_022572355.1 Bacteroidota bacterium
GGGAGGAGGATTGGCACATCCAGGTGTAGGGCCCGTACATGGGCCGCCACCGCCTCCACTGCAGCTACAGGGTATGGAGAAGAGTGTTGTTGCACAATCTGTATAACTACCTCCATTCCCTGAAGCTACTACCGTACCGCCACAAACATCTACAGAATAGGTAGCTCCGCCATCCCCGAAGGCATCCCCAATAATAAATTCCATGTCGCTACATTCAGGAAAGCACAAGAACCAATCATATGTAGTAAGGGAAGCTAGCCCACTGAGAGGCCCGACACCACATGCCCCGTATGGCGCGATTCCACATCCTGGAAGCCCAGTAGTTAAATCGTTGAGTACCCAGTTAGTTTCAGATCCCCATATATCCGTAGTTATCTGTACATGCACCTCAACAAAGCCAGCTGCACAAGGTGTCGGGTTGCATTGCGCTTGAACGGACTCACTAGATAATCCTACGAATAGCACCATTACAAATGCAATCGATATAAATCTCAACACTTTCAATCGATATGTTGAATTGACCTTATTCACGCTTCTTTTGTTCTTCGATTTGCTTTCTTAATACTTCGATAGCCTTGTCATATTTATCAACACTAATCCCATTGTCTGTCGCATTTTTTCTCATCTCCTCCAATTGCTTTAAGCGGTCATTTCCCGTGCTCTTCGCAGGAATCTCAGCAGGTGCCGTAGAATAGTTTACCTGAGGATTTCCCGACTTTTTTGCACCAGGTTCTTCTTCGATCACGTTGCTTGGCTTAAGTACACCAGATGGAGAATCCTTGCTGTTCGGTTCATAGGGTACCAGCTGCACTATTTTACCAGAAGGAAGCAGCTTTAGTGTTGCCTTATAATTGCTTTCGGTTTCGGCGTTGGCATTGCCATTTATCGGTAATAGTTGAAATTCAATGCCACTTTCAAATTTTAAGATTCTAATCTTATCGAAATATCTATATCTATCAAAGTCAGCACCAATCATCGCGTCTATATACGCCTGCGTATTCACACCAACAAAAGAATTCTTAAGAACAATGTGTGCAGGTAGTTTTGTGAGGTCGACATTGGAATTTTGAGAAATCGCAATCTGTACGCTCATAGCCATCATGATGGCTGTCAGTATTAAATTTTTACGCATTGCTCTTCTCATTTTGTATCTTAATTAGTTATCACTACCGTGGGCCCTGTTACCACGCATCCATTTGCATCAGTTACCGTTACATCATACGTTCCATCACATAGTTTCGTTTGAAACTGATCTGTGTAACCATTAGACCAGATTACAGTGTAAGGAGGTGTTCCGCCAGCAGGAAATACTCTAACTACGCCAGCACATGGACAATCACATACAGTTACAGAACCTGTCGTTGGTGCAGTCAGTGGTGGCGGCTGCGTAATAACGACGTTATCAGTCGCAGTACAAAGATTTCCATCTGTTACAGTAACTGCATAGGCGCCAACACATAGTCCACTGACGCTTGAAGTTGTAGCACCTGTTGACCACACATAATTATAGATGGGTGTACCTCCGGTTGATGATACATCTGCGCTACCATCACAGAGGCCATTGCAACTCACATTTTGCACGTTTGAAATTGAGGTAGCGAGCGCTGTTGGCTGCGTAATAATGACTGCTGCTGCTGAAGAACATCCATTGGCATCTTCAACCGTGACTTGGTAACCTCCGGCACACAATCCTACGGCAATTGAAGTAGTTTGTGTTGGTACACCTGTCCACGTATAAGTAAATGGAGCAACACCGCCACTCTGTGATGCGGTTGCAGTTCCATCGCAAACCCCATAGCAACTCGCATCTGTGCTGGCTGGAATTGACGCTGTTGGACCTCCGGAAGCATTAACACTTATAGTTCCAGTTACTAAACAGCCATTGACGTCAACGACAACCACAGTATATCCGCCCGAAGATAGTCCCGTAGCAACAGAAGTCGATTGACCAAGAGGATCACTCCAGAAATAGGTATAAGGGCTATTACCACCTGAGGTAGCAACCGATGCTGATCCATCGGGATTCCCACAAGTTGCATTACCTGACGACATGGTGAGTGTCGTTGGAGATGACTCTGTAATTGTCACAGAACCTGCAGTGGAGCATCCATTAGCGTCAAATATCGTAACTGAATAATTTCCTGCGCATAATCCCGCAGCAGTGGCTGATGATTGGAAAGCAGGATCATTCCAGTTATATGAATATGCCCCAGTTCCCCCTGACGGAGCGGTTGTAGCACTTCCGGAACAAGATCCTGCACAACCCGAACTGTTTGGAACTGTTACAGTAGCCAATACAGCAGGATTTACGATTGTTACCGAATTCACATATGTGCAACCCACGGCATCCGTAACAGTAACTGTGTAAGTTCCACCTGAAAGTCCTGTTATTGAAGAAGTGGATCCTGAATTACTCCAGGCGTAGGTGTAGGGTATGGTGCCGTTTATAACTGAGACGGTAGCAGAACCGTCGTTGGCTCCGTTGCAGGAAACGTCAGAGGAATCAGAAATACTACCAGTAAAGGTTCCTGTTTCAATGATGCTAATATTGCCCGTGGCTACACATCCGTTGGCATCTGTAACAGTTACGGCATAAGATCCTACACACAATCCAGTTGCGGTAGCATTGGTTTGTGTTCCCGAATCGTCCCAAGTGTACGTATAAGTTGGGGTACCACTTGCCGCTGATACGGTTGCATCGCCGTTACACCCACAGTTGGCATTTGTTTGGGCGAATGTGAGTGTTGGATTAGGATTAACGGTTACATAGTTGGTAAATGTGGTAGTTACCGTAGTAACGCTGTTGGTTACTGCCAGTGTGACATCATATGTACCCGCAGTATTATAAGTAATTGTTGGGTTTTGCAGGGTAGATGCGCCCGGCGTACCCCCTGGAAACGTCCACGCCCAGGAAGTAGGATTACCGGTGGAAAGGTCAGTGAAAGCAATGCTGTCACCTGCACAAATGTTTGTCGTATTTGATGTTATGGACACAACAGGTGGAACAGATGTCACACAGAAATTATTTCCCAAATCTGAGACAGTGAATGACCCACCCGACGCCAAGGTGTTCCCGAATTCATCCACCAAAGTGTATGATCCGGCGCCGTTGGTACAACAAATACCGTCTCCATAATCATCATAAATGTTAAAGCAGTAACATCCATCCGGGAGACAAATGTCTTCGACATATGTTGTGTTGCTAGCAAGCGCACCAGGTGAGCTAGATGTACCAGTTTGAGAACCTCCTGGGGGAATTGCAGGATTTCCACCTGATGCAAGTACAGTTACCCCACAATCTGTGATCTCCCAGTATGTCTCATACCCGAAATTGTCTGTGGTCAGTGTCAGCGTAACTTCTGCACCAAGAATATTGGTGAATGTTGTTGTTGAAGAATCATTTGCAAAGTCCTGATCGGGACTACCATTTGGAAGTGATGTCCATGAGGTGAACGTGTGCGAGCCTGGTGCTACCGGTACACAAGGAAGACTAACTACTTCAGTAAAATTTGGCGCCAGGGATCCAGTCCATGCAAAAGTATACGGTGTGGCGTCCACTGTATAATTAATTGTCACGCTGGTTAAAGTTGTAGAGCCGAAATTCTTGATGGTGACTATAGGACAAATTGTGTCACCACAAACAGTTCCATTCGGATCACCGATGGCTATGACACCTGCATCAAGTGCCAATAGTGGCGGACAACCGCAGGGAGCAACGAATAAACCAGCTCTGGGCCCTACACAGGCTGCGCGCATTCTGTCCTTTTGACATTGCGTAAACATATTGGCACATGCTTCCCCGGTATAATCCATATAGTTATTTACAGGTTGTGTTCCTCCACATTCCGGAGTACTGCAGACTGTATTACCTCCAGGATGAGGAGGTGTATCACAGCATAGGTCGCCTTGTGTTCCGCAAGATGATTCTGTACATGAGCCACCAGAAAATGTATGATACAGATCCAGCCCATGGCCCATTTCATGAGTCATTACCCTGCCTAATCGCGTATATGATTTAAGATTATAGCCATTTCCACCACCTGGGTCATTACCAAATGCATTGTATAAGAGCACGGTCCCGTCTCTATCCTTGTTAAAGTTGCAATTGCCAGGAAAATACGCATAGCCCTGAACCCCCGAACCTCCATTATTACCATCAATCTCTGATACGGTCCATATGTTGTAATAGCAGCAATTATCCCAGACGCTAAGCGCCTTGATTGTTACCTCATTGGAATTGGTAATTCCGCTTGTAGCATAGTTAGATGTTCCAGAGCCATTCACCCTGTTGACTCCCTTCAAACAAAACTGTATTTCCGTATCAACACCTGCGCCCAGGGCTATTCCTCCGTCATCTGGAAGTCGTCTAAAATCCCTGTTCAGGGCATCCACGGCAGAATTTATTTGCGCAAGAGAGATATTGGTTCCAGTACCAATGGCTTCTCCCAGGTGAATGACGTGAACAACGAGGGGCACCAGATAGATTACACCAGGTGGTTTATTAAATTGCCAGGATGCTAATATTTGATCTGTAAGTGCGTCCGCCTGATTAAAACTAATCGCATACGCAGGGTCATTCAGCATTCGATCCGCGTGGATCTGATCTGTTTTGCAAGTGGTATTTTGGGCGTCAGAATTTAACCCAAATATAGTGATGCCTATAAGAAGAATTGTGGTACGAAAGAAAATCCCCCTAATTTTCATTATACCCGATCAAATGGTGCCTATAAAGGTACTAAACCCTACACATAGACTTATAAATTAAGACAAATACTTAGATGAATACCCCTATTAAGACGACGAAATAGGTAAAAGGGTTGCTTTTAAGGTGTAAGAAGTAAAAAAGACTGTAAAATGCTGTTGTTGTTCGCTATCATCAATACGGGGATGCTATCAGGTAGCAGTATCAATTTTGCTTTTCTTGCGTCAAGAGGAGTGAATAATCCAGTTTTCGAGGAATGTTCCGTTGAAAATTGGCCTTTTCCATTACCCAGAAGAACCAACCCCGTTCCGGCGTCGTACCTTCCCGTTTCTACCTCGGGAGAATAGGAATTTCCTATCAGCACAGCATCAAGATATCCATCCATATTAATATCGCGGACCAATATATCTTGTATAGGCGATAGTTGTGCCATATTAGGCAGCGCTTCCATTCGGTAATCGTCGCCTAAATTTTCTACATAAACTGATCGTAGTACGTGTGCTTTTAGCACTTTGGACCTGGATAAACTTTCTCTACCAAATATATCGCTCAAGCTAGCCTCGGCGAAACCTGCATAGGAAGGAAATTTTTGTGCGATAAACGGCATTTGTTCAGAGCTACATTCCCGTCCTCTAACTGGATAGCAATTCCCTTCAAAAAACTGAGCCAGCACAATATCGAGGCTCCCGCTTTTATCAAAATCGTCACAATAGACTTGCATGGGTTCGCTTGGTGAAGCGGTATATTTGGAATTTGATCCCAGGTTTCCCACAATAAGGTCAAGATCGCCATCGCCATCAAAATCAGCAGCTTCTATACAATTCCACCAGCCAGATGATTCTGCCAGTCCAGGGTATTTAACCTTGATAAATTCTCCTTTGTCATTATTGAAGTAGGTGATAGGCATCCATTCCCCGACCAATATTAAATCTGGATAACCTCCATCTAAATCGCCAATCCATACTGCGTCGGTAACCATGCCCGCTGTTGAAATTTCACTGCTAATATCGTTGGTAGCATCTGTAAATATTCCATTTTTATTTTCGAGCAAATAGCTTCTGGGAGAGAAAGGATATTTTCCGGGAATCACCCTTCCCCCAACGAATAGATCCAAATCACCATCCTGGTCATAGTCGGCAGGTTTTACGCAGGAGCCACTGCTCAACATCTCAGGTAGTGCGTGCAGAGATTTCTTAAATATTCCCTTGCCATTGTTAATGTACAAGCGATCCTGAAGGTATGGGGAATTCTCTGTGAACTCATTTCCACCGCTGACTACATACAAGTCCAGGTCCCCATCATTGTCGGAGTCGAAGAAAACTGCATCCACATCTTCACATTTTTTATCCACGCTCCATGCCGGTGAAGGTGCTTTTGAAAACTCACCTTTTGAATTTTGTGTGAACAAGGCACCTTCAAATCCAGATGCTCCTCCAATATAAATGTCTTCATAACCATCGCCATTCACGTCGCCTATCGCCAGGGCTGGGCCATGATTAGAGTGTTTTGCAGGCAATAGGAGTTCTCTTTCAAAGTCGTCATATTCATTTTCTTCATGTACAAAATTCAGCCCTCTCTCACCCGATATTTCCATAAAATATTTCCGTGTATTCCCGGAAACTATCGAGTGTGGCCGGGCATTTTTTCGATAGCTCCATACTGTCTGGTTCGCCTTTACATCGACCATGCTCTCCCGGTATCCGTTTGGATAATCAATGGTTACACTGTCTACGATATTAATGTTTCCCAGTCCAAAGTGAATTACTTTACCAACACTGGATAGATAGCCTCTTGTCCGGTTATACTCTGACATTTGTTGCTCGCCGTTGTAGTATATTGTTATTCGAGATCCCTCGGCAATTTTGGCAGTTATCTCGATATTTAAATAATTGTTGTCTTTTTTATCGCTGCTGTTGTTTTTGTATAGGAAGGCGTAATCGTTTATGTTATTGATAATGAGGTCGAGATCTCCATCAAGATCGAGATCAGCATAGGCTGCTCCATTGGAAAATGATTGTTGAGTTAGTCCCCATTCGCTGGATTTATTGGAGAATGTCAGGTCTCTGTTATTTGCAAATACATAATTAGAGAGCTTAACAGAAGGTATTTGTTGAAGAATCTCCATCAGGTTAAACGAGACCTGACCACCTTTTGCCTTTGCCGCTTCTTCGGTGTACGCCTCAAAATCCCTATTCGACACATCTCTTTTGTATCCATTGGTTATAAACAAATCTTTGAATCCGTCATTGTCAAAATCCGCGAAGAGGGGCGCCCAGGACCAATCAGTATTAGAAACCCCTGCAAGTTGCGCTATCTCACTGAAAGTTCCGTTGGCATTGTTGAGCTGTAGAGTGTTTCGCATATATTGATAATGATTTCCAGATTTCACTGTCTTCCAAAAACCCTCTGCATCCATGGCTCCCATCAAAGTTTTTGATCGCTTGTAATCTTCGGCCACCATATCCAAGACCATAATATCTGTATAACCATCGTTGTTGAAGTCGGCAATGTCAACACCCATGCCATAATTGGAGATGTGCTTTGTGGCTTCTTTTATCGTTTCCGTAAACGTGCCATCACCATTGTTTATGTACAGGAAATCCGGTTCTATATAATCATTGGATACATAAATATCTAGGTAGCCGTCATTGTTCACATCGCTGATGCAAACGCCTAAACCAAAAGCATCGTTTTCCAATCCAGCACTTTTGGTTACCTCGATAAAGTGATTGTTCCCATCGTTCTGATATAATTTATCACTGCAGTATTTCAAGTCTGTGGGCTCCCTGTTTTCAATTCCGTTGGGACGGGTGAAGTCAATGGGATGATTAACCAGGTACATATCTAAATCATTGTCGTTGTCATAGTCAAAAAATACGGCTTGGGTAGAATATCCCATATCATTTAAGCCGTAGGATTCCGCGCTTTCAATAAATCTGTTGTCTTTATTATTAATAAAGAGAAGATTGGCACGCATTTCCGGAATCGAGTAACCCCCGGATCTTGAAACATAGATGTCATCATATCCATCATTGTTGATATCTACAATGGTAACTCCTGTTGACCAGCCATTTCCTCCGCCAACACCGGCGTATGCCGTAATGTCTTCGAATACAAAATTTCCCTTGTTAAGGAATAACTTGTCTTCGACCATATTCCCTGTAAAAAATAAGTCGGGGAGTTTATCATTGTTAATGTCGAGTATGGCAACTCCGCCGCCGTTGTAGAAATATTCGTATGCAAAAATATTGCGCTTTGCGTCTTCCTTGATGATATTTACAAAGTTCACCTTCGAATGTTCCGGTGAAACCAAAGTGAACAATTGAATGGGTGTTGTGCTTTCAGTGCTTTCTTCTGGAGGAAGTGATTGACAGGAAAATAATGTAAGGAATAACAACAGACTTCTAACCTTCATAGCAGCAGATTGCAAAAAGGTAAATATAGATATCTCCCTGCAAAAGGTCAATGGGTAATACTAATCCAAATTGTTTAAAAAGAAAAGTAAAATTATGAATGAAAGAGTAGAGCAGATGAGATAATATACGCGAGGATTCCAGCTATCTTCTGAGAGTAACGTTACCAGGCCTTCTCTGCTTATTGCCATATTCATCTTCAATTGTAATCACCCAAATGAAGACTTTCGTTGTTGGAACGGGCTTTCCATCTTTGTAAGTTCCATCCCAACCTTGATTGACATCTTCTGTCTCAAAGATGAGATTTCCAAGTCTATCATAAATAGTCAATTCATACTTAAATATCTCCGATCCACTAATAACTGGCAGAAATACATCATTTAATCCATCACCATCAGGTGAGAATGCGTTTGGAGGGAATATTTTTATCGTTAAATCCTTGCCCATGATAAATACGGTGGAAACCGCTGTATCCAGGCATCCATAACTGTTTTTGCCAACCAACACTACACTGTACTGGCCTGGTTGAGCATAAGAGTGAAATGGATTTTGCATACTTGAAGATTCTTCGTCGCCAAAGAACCACTGCCATTCTACAACGTCTTTTGAAGATTCCACAAAGCCAATTTCATGGCCTACAACTGCCTCATCTTCCTCGGTCTCGATTCCGTTGATACTAACCTCAGGAGAACTGAAGACTGAAACAAACCCTTTTTTCAAATTCGTTTCAGATTGCTCATCTATAGAAGAAGTAACGGTTAATTGTACATCATAGTTTCCATCCACAGGATAAATGTGTAGAGGATTTTCCTCATAAGAGATTGCACCGTCCCCAAAGTCCCATAAATAGGTCAGCCCTACATCCTTATATTCTGCGGTAAATCGCACAGTAAGAGGAGAACATCCCTCAACCACATCAGCTGTAAAGTCTGCACTTGGTGGTGGAGGAAGCTGCTTCTCTTCACCTACATATGAATTCCTTAGCATTTCCAGGTAAGGCCCATCATACTTTTTGGCTATATACTTCTGTGGGGCAGCCAAATCATTCTTTATTCCACCTTGGCTGTCATCTACTTTATAATAATTTTGATTGGGAAGTTGCTCCTGCTCAATTTCTTTCGCATTGGATTCTTGCCTGTTGTTTTGTTTTGCGATGGGGGGCTTCACCTCAAAATCTATATTCTGTACTGAAGTAATCCTCTCGAAAATAGACACCCTATCGGAATCAGTTTTCTCCACTATAGAAGCCTCCTCGCTACTATTATTAATGATCAAGTAAGCACCAGTTGCAATGATCAATGCGCCCAATCCCAGTTTAACGACTGGATTTTTCAACCATCCACCAGAGCCAGTGGTATTTCCAGCCTGCTCAACACGATCGAGCTTCTCATTCATTTCATTCCAATCCCCAGGATTGTAAGAAACTTCATAGTCGCTTAATGCGTTTTTAAAAAACTCTTCAATATTTTCCCCGAAATTCTTCATTTACTCTCTCGTCTTTTTTCTTTTTAATTTATTCCTTGCTCGTTAAACTCTGTTTCACCAATGTTAACAAACTTTTTCTTTAAGTTGTTTTTGGCTTTTGCCAAATTCGATTTTGATGTCCCTACGCTTATCCCCAATTCTTCGGCTACTTCTTTATGAGAATAGCCCTCTATAACGTACAAATTAAATACTGCTCTATATGCCGGTGATAATGTTTGAACTGCTTTCAAAATATCTTCAGTTCTCAAATGGCTCAATACATCATACGTCGGCTCCTCGTTCTCTATATTCTTAAATTCTTCAATATCCTTTACGTAGATATTCTTATTCTTCCTAAAATAATCAATAGTTGTATTGATCATTATCCTTCTTACCCATCCTTCAAAAGAACCTGAAAAATTAAATTTTCCAATATTTTCAAAAACCTTTAAAAATCCGTCATGCAATAAATCCTTCGCCTCTTCCCTGTTGTTTGAATACCGCAAACAAACCCCCATCATCTTACCGTACAATAGTTCGTATATCTTTTGCTGACACTCCCGGTCACCCTTGGCGCACCCAACTATTAACTTATCCATTGCAGTACTTCCGATCATAGATTAAAAGGAAATGATTACCTACAATATTAACGAATTAATAGCTTTCTTAATATGCTACCTGATATAATCGAATATTTAATACGTTATTCTACAGCAAAGACGGCAAAATAAGCAGGTGGTTGCCTCATGATTCAAAATTTTATTCATCTGATACAGTTTAATGGCAAGTTAAGGCATACGCTTATTTCTTACTTTTGCCTCTGTTCATGCCCGATCAACCAATTGGAGGATTGGGTTTTTATTTCTTGATCACGCTTTATGAAAATCCTGGTAATTGATAATTATGACTCATTTACGTACAATCTCGTACATATATTAGAGTCTATAAGCAATTTGCAGGTGACGGTTGTGAGAAATGATCAGATAGAAATGGATCAGCTTACTGTTTATGATAAAATTTTGATCTCACCAGGGCCCGGCCTTCCGGAAGATGCGGGTATAATAGAAAAGGTGATACGGGAGTATGCACGTAGCAAATCAATACTTGGAGTGTGTCTTGGGCATCAGGCTATTGTACACGCATTTGGAGGGAAACTGGTAAACCTGGACCGAGTTTTTCATGGAGTAGCCACGGATGTAACTGTAACCAAGCCAGCGGATGTTATATTTGAAGGAATCCCAACAACATTTAAGGCTGGCAGATATCATTCATGGATTGCTGATTCGGGTTCTTTGCCAGATGAACTTGAAGTTATTGCTGTGGATGTGGATGGAGTGATTATGGGAATAAAGCATAAAGATCATAATATAAGAGGAATACAATTTCATCCCGAATCGATCTTAACAGAATACGGTAAACAGATAATTAACAATTGGGTACAAATTTGAATTAGAAAAGATGAAAAGTGACAAAATCGCAGTAATTGGGGCTGGAAATATTGGAATAGCAATAGCCCAGGGCCTGGAGGCCTCGAAAGAATACAAGACGTCCAACATTGTACTGTGCAGAAGAAAACTCTCTAAATTACAATCGCTAAAAAAGCGGGGCTTCACACTAGCGTCTAATAATTTAGAAGCAGCACGGTTGGCGGATTTCATCATTGTCGCAGTGCAACCGAAGCAGCTAATAGAGGTGTTACAGGATATATCCGGCGGGTTGAGTAAGAGGAAAGTATTGATTTCCGTAGTTACGGGAGTTAGTATTTCCGAGATTCAAGCGGAGGTTGGATCTGACTGTCCCATTTTTGTTGCCATGCCCAATACCGCTATTTCTATTCAGAGGTCAATGACATGTATTGCAACGAACAATGCTTCAAAGGCTGTGCAATCAAAAGTACTGAGCATGTTCAAATCAATGGGCGAGGCAATTATAATTGAGGAGAACTTAATGGCTGCAGCTACTGTATTGGGGGCCTGCGGAATTGCTTTTGCCATGAGGTTTATCAGGGCTACTTCTCAGGGTGGTATCCAGATTGGATTTGACGCTGATGTTGCACAACTGATAACTTCCCAAACAGTAAATGGCGCGGCTTCTTTATTACTGATGTCAGGAAGACACCCGGAAAGCGAGATTGACCGTGTAACCACCCCTAGGGGATGTACGATAGAGGGATTGAACGAGATGGAACATGAGGGATTTAGTTCAGCAGTTATAAAAGGACTGACTAGCTCGCATAAGAAGATTACATTGAGCTCCTGAGCAGATGGCCATCGAATTCTCAAAAAAAGTTAAATTAGGTGCCTTTAGAATAGAACAAGGTATGATGAAGAGATGGATGATACTAGGACTGGCCCTAACGCTCGCTTCATTGGTCCCTGCCCAAAAGGTCGACGTTTCCCTCTTGAAAGGTATGAAAATACGGAGCATTGGCCCTGCGGGAATGAGTGGCAGGGTAACTTCTATTGATGTAGTTCTTTCAGATCCGGATATCATTTATGTGGGTACAGCTTCTGGAGGCTTGTGGCGATCAAAAAGTGGAGGAATAAGCTGGGAGCCACTGTTTGATAAACAACCTGTACAATCTATTGGCGCCGTTGCCATTCAGCAATCTAATCCGGACGTAATATGGGCCGGAACGGGTGAAGGAAACCCCAGAAATTCTCAGACAAGCGGAGCTGGTATATATAAAAGCATCAATGGCGGAAAAGATTGGAAGCTCATGGGTTTGAAAAAAACCAAAACTATCCACCGTATCATAATTCATCGAGACGACCCCGATATAGTTTTTGTAGCCTCACTGGGCTCTGCCTGGGGACCCAATCCAGATCGGGGAGTTTTCAGAACCATGGATGGAGGTAAAAACTGGAAGAAAATTCTCTATGTAAATAACAAAACAGGAGCAGCTGATCTGGTTGTTGATCCGACCAACCCGAACAAACTCATCGCTGCCATGTGGGAATACGGCAGAAAACCATGGACCTTCAATTCTGGTGGAGAAGGATCGGGAATTCATGTGAGTTTTGATGGCGGCGACACATGGGAAAAGCGAACCGACAAACAGGGACTGCCCAAGGGAGAACTTGGTAGGATTGGATTGGCTATCGCTCCTTCCATGCCGAATATTGTCTACGCACTTGTTGAGGCTAAAAAGTTGGCACTGTACAAATCCACCGATGGTGGTTTTAAATGGAGCAAGGTCTCCGATAAAAATGTGGGTAACCGCCCGTTCTATTATGCCGACATTTATGTAGATCCCAAAAATGAAAATAGAATTTACAACCTCTGGTCCTTTACCACACTGAGCGAGGATGGAGGCAAAACCTTCAAGCAATTATTGAATTACGGAAATGGTGTACATCCGGACCATCACGCCTTTTGGATACATCCCGAAGATCCCAACTATCTGATTAATGGAAACGACGGCGGATTGAACATCTCCAGAGACAGGGGCAAGAACTGGAGGTTCATAGAGAATTTGCCATTGGGCCAGTTCTATCACATTAATATAGATATGGATGAACCTTACAATATTTATGGTGGGATGCAGGATAATGGTTCCTGGCGGGGCCCTGCCTATGTATGGCAAAAGGGAGGAATTAGAAATAGCCACTGGCAGGAACTGCTCTTCGGTGATGGATTTGATGTGGTCCCTAATCCAAAGGACAGCCGAAAGGGTTATGTCATGTACCAGGGAGGAACGATTCATGCTTACGATTTGGAAACGGGGAGAAACCAATTCATTCAGCCCATTGATAACGGAGATGTAAAATTGCGATTCAATTGGAATGCTGGAATTGCCCAGGACCCTTTCAACGATTGCGGCCTTTATTTCGGTAGTCAGTTTTTACATAAAAGCACGGATTGCGGACAGTCCTGGGAGGTAATATCTCCGGATCTGACGACCAACGACACAACAAAACAAAAACAAGCCAAAAGTGGCGGATTGACCATTGACGCCACCCAGGCCGAGAACTACACAACGATAATTTCAATAAGTCCCAGCCCATTAAATAAAGACGTGGTTTGGGTCGGAACCGACGATGGGAAAGTACAGATTACTCGGGATGGTGGCAAAACATGGGCGAATCTATTCGGCAGATTGGTAAGGGGCGCTCCTCCCGGAAGTTGGATAGCACAAATCAACGCCTCGAGATATAAGGAAGACGAAGCTTTTGTGGTGATCAACAATTACCGCCGCAATGATTGGAGGCCTTATGTTTATAGAGTCTCTGAATACGGAAGAGTCTGGGTGCAAATTGTGGATGGTGGGGATGTTAGCGGCCATGCCTTGAGTTTTGTTCAGGATCCTGTTGAACCTAAGCTTATGTTTGTGGGTGCTGAAAATGGTCTGTATTTTTCCATTGATGGCGGAGCAGTTTGGAACAAGTGGAGAGACGATTATCCATCGGTTTCCACCATGGATCTGAAAATACATCCCAGGGAAGGCGACTTAATTATTGGGACTTTTGGTAGAGCCGTATATGTTCTCGATGACCTGAGGCCTCTGCGTGAACTTGCGAGCAGTAGAGGTGTCATTTTGAAAAAGCCATTCCATGTATTTGAATCACCAACAGGGGTGTTGGCGGAGTATAAGTCCGTGGGGGGTGTTAGGTTTATCGCGCAAGCCCATTTCAAGGGAGCAAACAGATCGCGGCACGGAAGAATATCTTTTTATATAAAGGAAATTCAAGAAAAAGACGATGACCCTTCGGCAGGCTCAGGGCAAGAGAACGATGACTCTTCGGCAGACTCAGAGGAAGAAAAAGATGATGATAAAAAGGATAAAGACGAAGGAAAGGTGAAAGTGGAAATTCTTAATAGCGGCGGTGATACGGTACGAACTTACACCGTAAAGCCAGACACTGGTTTGAATAGGATCAGTTGGGATCTAAGACTTGATGGAGCGAGGTTTCCATCATGGGATAAACCTAAAAAAGACAAGGACCTTCCACCGGGGAGATGGGCACTACCAGGAGACTTCAAGATAGTGCTCACTTATGGCAACTACAGCGGTTCAACAATGATGAAAGTTGTTGCTGACCCAAGAGAAAAAGTGCCTATGGAAGATTTGAAGGCGAAGGCTGACTTGTACGATGATTGGGTTGCGGTTGTAACGGCGGCTACAAGCGCATTTAACCGTATGAAAAAAATGAAAAAAACGGTTTCTTCTGTGAATAGCAGGCTGGAGAATGTGGAGGACACACTAAAGAAGGAGATCAAAAAGGAGGGCAAGGGTATTACCAAAAAGGCAGATGAAATTATGGCTAAATACATGCAAGCAAAGGACTTTGTTGGATATGATCACGTTACCTACCGCTTAATGGATTATTTATTTACCGCAGCAGATTATATCAACTCTGGCAAATTGAGGCCCTCGAAAACTACATTGGATTATTTTGATTTCACGAAAAGGGAAGTGCAAAAAATTCTGGATGAAGCTAGTGCGCTGACGGATAAGGAATGGAAAGCTTATCAAGAAAAGGTGGAAAAGATGGACTTTCCAATCTTTAAAGATTTCGAATCCATCGAGATTAAGAAATAGGATTTCCCTCCATGGAACAGATTTACGAGAATTATACGGATGAGGATAGAAAAGTGTGGCGCACACTTTTCGATAGACAGATGGGAAACCTCGAGAAGGTCGTTTCACAATCTTATTTAGAAGCCATTGAAATAGTCGACTTTAGGAGCGATAAGATTCCCGACTTCAGCGAAATTGATGAGATTCTCGGCAAAACCACCGGTTGGGGTATGTATGTAGTGCCACGCATTTCGGAGCAAAAAAAATTCTTTAAGCTCTTATCCAAGAAGAGATTCACGGCCACTACCTGGTTGCGCAAGATGAGCCAGCTGGATTATCTGGAAGAACCGGATATGTTTCACGATGTATTTGGACATGTTCCTCTATTGAGTAACAAAGCTTATACTGGATTTTTTCAGGGAATTAGCAATATTGCCATGAGACACATCGATGAACCGAGGGCCATCGAATTGCTGGGAAGGATTTATTGGTTTACCATTGAGTTTGGACTTATCCGTGAAAATGACAAGCTAAAAATCTATGGTGCAGGTGTCATCTCATCGTCGGGCGAGACGGAGTATTGCCAAAAGAGTAAAACGAATTGGATAGATTTTGATGTAAAAAAAATACTGGCCACTCCATTTTACACCGATAAAATTCAAGACAAGTATTTTGTGATTGAATCATTCGACCAATTGTACAATTCGCTTCCCCTGATAGAAACGGAGCTTGAGGCACTACTATTTAGTATGCGTGCATAAAATAATTGCCCAAAATCTAATTTTTCCGAAATTGTTTCGTTAATTTTATAGTTCATTATCATGCTCTCATGGAAGCCCTTTATATCTTGTTCGCCATCCCGTTTTTTTTGCTGTTAATTGGCATCGAACTATTGGTAAGCTATCTTCATAAGAAAAAGATCTACCGTTTTAATGACACCATTACCAACCTCAATGTTGGAATAGGCAGCCAGGCCTTTGGCCTCTTGTTTAAGGTGCTGCTCTTTGGATTTTATATGCTGGTCTACGAGAATTTTGCCATATGGCATCAGCCTGTAACGCTCTGGTCATTCCTGCTGGCAATCGTGGGTAAAGATTTCTTCTTCTACTGGGCACATCGCTGGGGGCATACCGTCAATATTTTTTGGGGAGCACATATTGTACATCATCAGAGTGAAGAGTACAATTTATCGGTTGCATTGAGGCAATCATGGTTTCACAATTTGATGGCATTTCCGATTTTTATTCCCTTGCCTTTAATGGGATTTGACCCCATGATTTTCTTTGCTGCTCTCGCTGCCCATACGCTCTACCAATTCTGGATTCATACACGATTCATTGGCCGATTTCCAGATTGGATTGAGTACATATTCAATACACCTTCCCATCACCGTGTACACCACGCCATAGATCCTAAGTATGTGGATAAGAACTACGCCGGCATTTTTATCATATTTGACCGCATGTTCGGAACTTTCAGGGTTGAGGAAGATGAACCCACATATGGTATTACCAAGCCATTGAACAGCTGGAATCCAACGTGGGCCAATGTTCATTATTATGCAGATATGTGGGCAGCCATGAAGCAAATGAAATGGGCAGATAAGCTGCGCATGATCGTGGCCAAGCCGGGCTGGTTACCTGACTATATGGGTGGGTTTACAGGTGCGCCTGAAGTGGACAAGGAGAACTTTGTGAAGTACGACAAAGCCACCAAAAACAAGGGCTTGCTCGGATATATCCTGGTGCAATTTATACTCATCTTGATCGGCATCTCTGCATTTATGTATCACTTTGATGAGATCTCCACTTTTTACACTTTGGTATTTGTGGGCGCTATTGTGTTGTCCATGATGATATGCGGTGCCATATTGGAGAACAGAAAATGGGTATTCGTAGCAGAATATGCACGGCTGCTCTTGCTGCTCGTTATGTTCAATACCTTCTATTATTTCTGGTATCAGGACTGGTTCATGGTGATGCTCGTTTCATCTACCCTGTCTTTTGTGCTCTTTAATGCCTGGTTCACCTTCTCAGCTTTGTTCAAAAGCAAAATTCCCTTATTAAAGCTAAGTTAGTTACTTACCCCTTCTTCCGAGAACTCTAAATCTTGTTATTTATCAGAGATATAGTTTTTACCCTGACCATTCAGCTTATTGGATTTACTCTTTTCTTTAGTTCCTGTAAAACAGCTGATAACCTTACTGAAAGTGATGATCCGTTAGAGTTACAGGCCATTCTCTCCGAGTATTTGCCAAAACTGAAGGAATCGCCTGATGATCCTGCGTTATTTGATGATGAACTTCAGAAAGGTGCCAAGTTCTGTATTGAACTAAGCGAGCCCTACTGGCTAATCCCGCAGGCAGACCTTCCTTTCGATGTGATACCTCGGAAATCCAACAATAATGTTTCCATTACCATATTCAAGAACAGGTTGTATGTAGCGTTTCGTACTGGGAAAATCCATTTTGCATCTAAGAAAACGGGTATGTACATCATTTCAACAGATGACGGAAAGAAATGGAAGAAAGAGATGGAGCTGTTCTTTGGCAGGGATATTCGTGAACCAATGCTCATACCGATAAAGGGTAAGTTATTTTTTTACTGTTTTGCTGGGGGCACCAGGATGACTGCATTTGAACCGGAGTTTATCAATGTATATTCCTCCAATGGAGACGGGAACTGGAGTGAACCCGAAAAAGTGCTGACCAAGGGTGAAGTCCATTGGAGTATGAAGAACCGGTTTGGTAAAACCTACTTGAGCAGTTACTCGGGGACGCATTACGCTGTGAAAGGGGAATCAGATGTTTCTCTCTTTTTTAAACAAACAGACAATGGCGTGGATTGGAAACCTGTGGGTGATAGCAGCTGTGTATATTACGGAGGCGTTTCAGAAACGGCCTTTGAATTTGATAGTGAAGGCAATCTCTGGGGAGTGACCCGGCTGGAAGATGGTGATCAAACAGGCTTTGGTTCTCATGTAATATTTGCCAACAAAGATGACCTGGGCAATTGGGAATTTCCTAAAGAGGCTGACCCAAGGTGCTTTATGTCTCCAAAGATGTTTCGCCACGGGGATGAACTGTATCTAATTGGAAGAAGACAAAAGGGCAAAAAACCATTCGGGAAGGCGAAAAAAACCCGAAGTATGGGATTTCAGCGCCTTGTGAACTGGGCGGGTTATTCACTTACCTCTAAAACCACGGCGCTCTTTCGAATTAACAAAGAGGCACGTAAAGTAGAGTGGGTTATGGATCTGCCGGGAGCCGGTGATACTGCATTTCCATCCATTATAAGACTAGACAAAAACCGGTTCTTAATAGCAAATTACACTTCAAAATTAAAGCGCAAAAGAAAGCCCTGGTTGTTCGGGCAATTTGGAAGGACAAGTATCTATCTGCAACTTATCAATTTTAAGCCTTGTGAAACACAAAACTAATGTTGGCTCTAAGTGAGGAAAAACAGGCCCTTTATGTTCAACGCTCTGTGATTTCTGGTACCAGGACTGATTCATGTTGATGCTAGTATCCTCTACCCTGTCTTTTGTGCTCTTTAATGCCTGGGTTACTTTTTCCGGATTGCTTCAAAAG
>JACZWC010000024.1 GCA_022572355.1 Bacteroidota bacterium
CTACCTTCACAGTAATTTGGGTTGGTATGGAGGATATTTTTGGCTATGCATCTGTGGGTGGTTATAACAAAACAATACCCAGTTCTTCGCAATTCTCAGCTGGCTTGGATGTAATGCTGGCGCCACTGACGAGTAATGGTGGAAAAGGAGTGATTGCAAATATCCCTGATCTAACATCTTTCCCTTTTTATACACTTGTGGCCTGGAATCGGCTTAATTTAAGTCAAAACCAAGCGGATTCCCTTGATTATTTAGCCCAACTGAGCGGGCTTACACATATTAGTTTCGTTGTGGGAGACAACGGATTCTTAACTTATGATGTAAATCATCCAAAAGGGTTGAGACAATTGGTTGAAGGAGAGTATATCACCTTAACCGTTCCGTTGGATTCTATGCGGTGTTTAAAATATGGTACGCTTGCAAATCTCATTAAAGATAGATATGTACTTGATGTATCTGAGGTAGAGATCGTCAATACAGCTATTGGCCAGTACAATGCTGTTATTGAACAGAAAGCTGCACAATATAATTTGGCATTCGTAGATATGAATGCGTTTTTCAAGAGCGTTGAATCAGGGATTAAATGGGATGGCGTTGATTATGATGCAGAATTCGTCAGCGGTGGATTTTTCAGTTTAGATGGGTATCACCCCACTCAAAAAGGTTATGGATTGTTAGCGAATGAATTCATCAAAGCTATCAATGATAAGTATGATGCTGTTGTGCCTACAACCAATTGTACTACTTGCGAGGGAATAAAGTTCCCCTAGCTATTCAAATATTGGTTTCTAGAAACATCAGCTTGCCTGGTGTAAATTTCTCTATTTGAAAATAAATTACATATAATGTAACTTATTGCTTATCTTTATCGTTAGATACCCAGCAAATGCGAATTGTAACTTTTAGGAAAATAAAAGATTTTTCTGAAAAGAATAAGCATCTGGCAGTTGCTTTAAACGACTGGTATCACAGAGTGAGAAAAGCGGAATGGGAGAGTCTTAGTGATATAAAGAAGGATTTCAGAACAGTTGACTATGTGGGTAATAACCGATATGTATTCAATATCAAAGGCAATCATTACAGATTGGTTGGGTGTACGACAAATTTCATGTTGAAGTATTGCTCGCGAATTCTACCCCGCCCCTAAAGGGTGATATTCGCCCCTCCCTTTAGGGTTCGGGGCAGGGCGAATTGCAATCGAAGTGAAATTTGTCGTACACCCGATTGGTTGCAATAGTAATTTTTGCATCAAAAAAGATGTATATAAGGTTCATTGGGCCACATAATGCATATGATAAAATTGATTGTAAAACCATTTAAATTTAAGCCAATGAAGAATATTCAAAAAATAACAAGGGAAAAACAATATCAGCTTGCTACTGAGAGGATAGAGCTGCTTTTAAAAGTGATTGGAAATGATACGAGCCCTAATGACCCTAAATTTATTGAACTCGATAATCTCTCTGATCTCGTGGCCGAATATGAGGAACAACGATTTCCCGTTCCTAAGCCAGGTTTGATAGAAACCATCAAATTAAGAATGTTTGAAAGAGATTTAAAGCAACAAGACTTAGCACGTATCCTCGGAACATCTTCTGCACGGGTGAGTGAATATCTTAGGGGTAAAAGAAAACTCACCTTTGACGTAGCCAAATCAATACACCAGAAGCTGAATATTGATGCTGAGATTATCTTAAATGCTTAACAGCGATACCTACCTATCAATCATCCTATCAAATATCCAAACCCATTGTCAAAATTTATTCCTAACTATTCAAATATTAATTTCGCAGTGTACAACCCCTCATCGCCAACCAATCGGATGTAATAAATCCCCTTTGGTAAGTCTTCTCTTTCAATGATCAATTCTGTGCCTTGTGCTTTTGCTTCAATCCTAATTAGCCTTCCCAGCGCATCGTAGAGTTGGACGGTTGCGTTCAGCGGTACATGAGTCCCTAAACTAACTGTTGTGTGGCTACTTGCTGGATTGGGGAATACACTTAAGGTCAATTCATTTTTCACATATTGATCGCTGATACCAATTACTCCTGAAGTATCGTAAATGTAGTTACATACTGCCGGGCCACCACACACAAACTGCATTAGGAAATTGGCGGTCATAGTTACAAGTGTGTCATGATAGGCTGCACTGCCTACATGAGGAACATGATCCTGTCCGGGCCATGGTTCAAAGCAGTGGTTCATCCCCAGGATCTCCGCCCGTTCGTGAATAGAGCTGCTTCCGTCAATTAACATGATTGGCCAAATGCCCTGTACATAAATAATATCAGTACCATAGGGAACAGTTGCATCCATATCTCCATGAAAGCTGATAACGGGTGTATCATCTGTTTCCATCCAGGCTGTATCTCTCAGGGCGCCCGCAGAACTAATGATAGCCCGTGCATTACCTTTATATCCGGAATTGCCGCTATTTCCTTCAATACCACCTCCTAATCCAGCTTGTGATGTATCTATATAAGATGGCAATTCGCTTTCCTTATTGAGATATGCAAGATGCACTGCCATAACACCGCCTGCGGATACACCTCCAAAAAAGATATTGCTGGTATCAATTCCATAGGTGTTGCCGTTCTCAGTATAATTCTTTTTAAAAAATCGAATCGCTGCCCTCGCATCGTGAACCGCTCTGATTACGCTCTCTGTCGCGTCTACCGAATCCGGTCCGGTGAATAAGTTATTCATTCCAAGTCTATAGTCTATGGAAGCCGTAACATAGCCCATCCTGGCAAAATCTTGTGATAAAGGAAGAATATCTATTGATGTTTTATCCCCAAAGAGGAAACCACCACCATGTGCCCAGATAATTAGCGGTCGCTCAGGCATTGAATCTCCAGCAGGTTCATACACATCGAGCAATAAAATCTCATTTCCGCCAGTGAGATTGATATTTTGTCCGTATTGGATGTTGTTAGTGGTGTTTAGCGTGGTAAATACCTCGCTTAAGTATCTGCCTGTGCTGCAATCTATTTGACAGTAGGAAACACTAACAATAAGGGAAATAAAAGTTAACGAGAGTAGTATTTTTGCTTTCATCTGAATTTTTATTAGATAAAGTTAGGTTGATTTTCGATTAAAAATACGTTTTCAAATTAATAAATGACAAACTAGAATATGTACTCCAGTGCAATACCGGGTATATAAGCCCGGCTTTTCCAAGTGCCACCGAAGCCAGTTTCCAAGTTAATGTCCGTTCTTTTCTTTCCTTCAATGTATAAGAATGAAAGATCAATATTCAAATTATCCGACAGCTTTAAACTTGCTCCGACAGTAATGCCGAACTTGTCGCTTCCAGGTGTTTCCGGGGTTAAATATCCATCAGGAACAGGAGTCATATCGTAGTACACGCCAGCCCTTACCGTTACATTTTCCTTCAGCAAATATTGTACGCCCAATCTGAAGGCAAATACATTCTTGTAATTTCTCGCCGAATTAACATCCTCCAATTTTTCCGTATTTTCTTCAAAATCTATGTTCAATGAATCGTAGATACTCCAGCCTACGAAGTTAATGTCAAATGCAACAGTCATATTCTCTTTCGGAATAACAGCAATTCCAAAACTGGTTACTGAAGGAAGTTTAATGGTTGCCTTAAATGACGTATTGGGAAAGAACTCCTTGAGCGAGGCGGGTACCGTGAATTCAGCTGATCCATCATCTGCTTTGAACTTAACGGATGACCGGTAACTGAGGCCAAGCGAAATTTTCTCGTGGGCTTTGAAATACAAACCGGCGTTGAAACCATGGCCTGAGCCTTTTCCCTCCAGCTTACCTTCTCCATATTCAGACTGTTGATTTTGAACGGGGATTCCCTTCCTCAACTTGAAACTTCCAAGAGCATAGATATAGGCAATACCCAGTCCAATCCTATCATTTATTCTATAGGCAACAGTGGTTTGCAGAAATATTGCGGTAAGCGACATTTCCCGTAGCACAAATTGGCCCTTCCAGTCGTCAGGATACTTTATTCCACTACCGAATGGAGTATAAACTGCAAAACAAAAATTCAACCTGCTTACCTTGTTATCTCTGTGCCCAAGCGAGTCTCTTTTCCCGTATACCTTTCCAGGCCGGAATGAGCTGTATAAAGTAAATGGTGTTCCCACCCCTTTTTCTGTTTCAGTTGTGTAAATGCCTGGGTAAGGTTCGAGGTATTGAGTCTTTGGAATGATAAAGCTGGCACCGAGCACTATGCTGTTGGTCTCTAAAAATGAGAAGGCGCCGGGATTAAAAAAAGAAGAGCTTGGGCCCAATATCAAGGCAGTGCCCGTATGGCCCATTCCCGTCTGTTTTTGTCCCTGAAGATTTACCTGAAATCCACCTGCAAGAAGAAGTGAAGGGGAAATTAGCAGAAGTGCAAAAAGGAATGATCGTAAAAATGCCATTTTTTGAGTCAATCAGGCAAATGTATCAATTATAAGCGAACGCGACGTCCTTGTGCGTCTCAACAAATTTTCACACTACCAGTTTAAAACGTATACCAAAAAATGCCACTAAGGCTCAAAAACACCAAGAAAGTACTAAGATAATCTTTGTGGGGCTTTGCGCCTTCGTGACTTTGTGGCTAAAGAGGAATGTCATCATACAGCCTTTTTTTATTCCCCCTGGAATTGACGGTTATTGCCTCATGTTGAGCACCAGTTTTTTGGTAAGTGAAACCTCCTTCGTGTTGACGTTCACGAGGTAAATACCATCCGCCATTTGAGGCAGATCCAACTTGACATCTGTCTTCTTGACGTTGGTTGTCATCGAAGTAATAAGCTGCCCTACTGAATTGAATACTTCAATTTCCGCCTGAGATCTTTTGCTCAAATTAAATTTTACAATGATGTTTTGATTCTCCTGTGTTACCGATACTTCATCCACATTTATAATATTGGCAATAGCGCCAGTGAACTCCAACACGACAATAACATCCATTTGTATATCGCTGCAGGGCCCGTTAAAGGCGGTGAGTGTTATCGTGTAAGTTCCAGTTGTAGTATATGTGTGCAACGGATCTTTATCTGTTGATGTATTTCCATCCCCGAAATCCCACAAATAACTCGTAGCTCCGGCTGATATACTGAAAAATTGAATCTCCCCACCTTCACTCAGATATACGGTGACCGAAGATGATGTAATACCGGCAATAACCTGCTGTCCATCCGCTATGTCAATTGGAGAGGAAACTTGTGAGCAGTTGTTATTGTCAGTAATGGTAACTGAGTAACTCCCTGCATCCAGCCCCGAAATATCTTCGGTCACCTCACTGTTTGACCAAATATATTGGTAAGGTGAAGTTCCGCCGGTTACCGTTAGGTCTATTGCTCCGGAGTTATCCCCGTAGCAGAGCACATCGGTGTCGATTGAATTATAAGAAATAACCAATGGATCATCTAGAATCTCCGTCCTGCTTTTAACACAGCCATTTTGATCCGTTACTGTGAGGGTATATGCACCGCCACCTAAATTCATGAGATTGACACTGCTGTCACCCGTCGACCATGCATAGACATATGATGGTACCCCACCGGTTACATTTGAAAAGATAGATCCGTCAGTCAGGCCATTGCAGCTTACATCGTTTGAAGTGCTATTAACTTCCAGCAAGTCAGCAGGCTCGGTAATCACAATTGTGTCACTGTGTGTCGCGCAGAGTCCGGTTGCATCTTCAACAGTGAAAATGTATGTGCCTGGCGCTAAGTTTTCCAGGTTGTCTGGCCCTGCGACGTTAAGATTGTTTTGTAACGTGTTTCCCTGCAGATCTTCCCACAGATAATTCCAGGGCCCGGTACCGGAACCGGTTGCAATACCTATTCCATCATCATCACCTTTACACACAACATCAAAGGCTTCTCCAGAAACAGGAGCACCAATGTGAAGCAAAAAGCGCGGCGCAGTGGTACTATCCGATATATTAAACGTGTAAGTATTTGTAGTTCTCAGGTTGGTGAACACACCGGTCAATAAATCCTCTAGCAGAATACATGAGGTGGTGGGCATATCGTCAAAATCTCCAGCCACAATAGAATACATGCCGGTAATCGCTACGGTTGCTCTAACCGGAATTATTCTTGAGTTCGTAAGTTCTCCCATTGAATTTATGGACAGGTCAATATCTGTACCGATGACTGTGGAGATATACGGTGCAGGTGAATTGGCCACACTCATTTTGTATGCGTCATAGTCTCCATCAAATGCATCCGTAGCACCATCTGTAAACCGGATTACGATTTCATCCGAATAGCCACCACCTTCAATATTTATTCGAAAGACATTCGGAATATGATTGTTCTGTTTGTAGAAGGTAGGTTCAACTGAAGTTTTAACAGGTTCTGTTGCTATTAATGAAGGTGAATTTGCAAAAGCCTTCACCCAGAAAGCTTGCGAGGAGGCGATTTCCTTGGTCCCCCCGTTGGCGCCTGTGCCGCCTACATAACTTGCATAATTCGAAGCATTGGGATTCCAGATATAAATTGCATTGTTGATGAAGTCTTTTGTCCAGCCCGCAGCGTCCCAATCTATGGCCGAAGGGTATGGGTTGCCCACCAGGTTCCAGCCATCATCATCTGTTAATGGTGTGGGGCTATAACTCACAGGTAATGTAGTACTAAATTTGTTCGGCGTACCGGCAGTCTGAAAGGTGTAAGCAGGTGTAGTGGTAGGTGAGGTTCCATGATAAATGAGGTATCCCCTGCCAGAAACAATGGTGTGGGCTACAGTTGTTATATCCGTGTACCCAATGGTATAAATTCCTAAAAGTGTTTCGTCATATCTTCTCACAGAGTGCCAGAAAGGGTTGCCGGCGCATCCATTGATACCATCAGCAATACTCAGCACCATAGACTCATCCCATTCTTCAACCGTAGCACCAGATACAGCTGAAGATATAAAACGATAACCAGTTACGCCAGCGGGTACATAGCGTTCCATGGCGATGTTGCCCGTGTAATTGGCTCCCGCCGGAATGGCGGCCAGCCGAGCAGTTTTTGAAGCAGTAGATGTAAATATCACAGTATCTGATGGACAGTCGAGCACTCCCGCGTCGATTTTCATTTCATTTTCGACAAAGGTGTTCGATGTGATAGTAACCGTTGCGCCACTGTTGATATAGACATCATAGAATTTATTGGTTCCACTTACTGTCTGCGACGTGGATCCAATAAATCCGACCTGACCCATGTCCTGTGTTAAGACACCGGAGGTGGTCCAATCCCCAGTTACTTCAACCTTTCCATCAATGTCGAAATTGTCTGTACCGGTATTATTCATAGCTCCTTCAATGGTAATGGTCATCCCCGTTTGAACCGTAACGACAAGGTTATTGTTGGTCCATAGTGCGGCGGCGCCGGCCCATACCAGATTGCACAGTAAGGTTAGCACCAAGGTGATTGGCAGCGCAGTTGAAAAGATGCTGGATTTTCCTATCATTTTTACAGAATTTGGAAAAACGCGGGTAAATGTATATTTCTTCATCTGTCAGTTGTTTAAATGTACGGTAAATTTTGTTGTTGGCGAAATTTTTTCATCAGTTTCCCAATTATTCGGGTTATTCCGCCGGTTTTTGTTTCGTTGACGGATTCGGCAGGCGATGCAAAAAAACATTCCATATTTCGTGTGCAAATGGTAACAAAATATTTGCCTGGCCGGGAATAGTCATATCCCGCCAGCCGGGCTGATCCAACTCTGTATTTTCCCTGGAAATATTTATTCATAATCATTGTTTCTTCATCTCTTTATACAATTGCATATCCATCTTTTAATACACTTCGCCGTTTTTAAACACAGCCTGTACCGTACCTGCCCCGGCGGTACTGGTTAAAGCGATGGCAAAATCACCCGTTCCACCAGTTGTTCCGGTTGAAACGGCACTGCCAGCGGTGGTGGAAGTTTCCAAAAAGTTTCCAATTGCTGTTGCTGTTGTCACTTTCACTGTGAATATGCCAGCTATAGCTACTTTAACCGAGGTGCCCGCTGCCCCACCAACAATTATGGCCCCCAACACCCTTTCGTTCCCGGCAGCCGTTGTCCTTGTCACCGACATCGCGGTAGTTTGATCAATCACAACCAAGTCACCGACAACGAGGGCCACTCCTGAGCTGTTGTTCATATCGATCGCCAAACTATTCCAACCGATGGCAATATCACCGTCAACTTCTAATTTTGTTTCAGGAGTTGAGGTGCCAATGCCAATATTACCTGTCGTTGGCTCTATCATAAATCTAGGTGAAGCAAGGCTTTGAGCTTCAGAAAGAATAAAATTACCTGTGCTTTCTTCAATACCAAATGACCAGGAATCTGTAGTATTGTCCGAATACATTCTTATGGAAATATCTCCGGTATTATTTGACACCAATGCCAAATCAGCATCAAACAGAGCAATACCATCAGCATCTACTACAGTGCCCCATCCCGCACCCGGGTTTCCCACCAACAATTTTGTGAAGGGTGCCGTATTGCCGATACCTACCTTACCGTCTCCAAGTAAGGTTAATACATCTACCGGTGCGCCAAAGTGGTCGATGTCAATACTAAATGTCAACTTGTTATCCGTGATTGTATTGGCAAAGGCCGTTTTGATACTGTGGTAATGAAAGCCATCGAATCCCAATCTCATATGCTCAAAAAGCGTTCCTGTACCATGGGAAACCCCAACACCACTTATGTGCAATTTAGCTCCCGGTGCCACTGTTCCCGTACCGATGCCTACATTTCCACCATCTATAACAGTAAACACATTGGTTGTGTTATCATACAAATTGAAAATATCTGCTGTACCTGTTTGGCGTACTTCCAGCTTGCCGTCGGGAGTGGCATCGCCGATGCCTACATTACCACCATCTACGACAGTAAATACATTTGTGGCCCCATCGTATAAATTTAAAATGTCACTTGTTCCATCCTGGCGGATTGCTAATTTACCATCAGCTATAGCTGACCCAATGCTTACATCACCAAGAGGATGAATTCTCATTTGTTCGGTTAATCCGCCACCGCTGTTTTGCGTTTCGAATGTAAGCGCTGTTGAGGCGCTAACTGCTACTGCGTCTATCAAAATTCCGTTAATCCTGGCTGCCTCAGATACTCCACCTGTGGTAGTTTCTGCTCGGAGTAGAATACTTGCCCCAATTCCATTAGCAACAACGCCGCTGCTCATACGATCGACTACCAAAATATCCTCAGCGATGGAGGTAGAACTGTATTCACCAGTAAGTGCGGCTCCCCAGTTTGTCAATCCGCCAGAGGCGTATGCAAATATTCCCATATTTGATGAACCAGCATTTACTCCAGTAACTTCTGCATACATTCCATAATTAGTTCCCGATACTGTACTTGTATTTGTTCCGTACACAGCTCTACCGCTCGTACCGTTTGTTACAGTTCCCTTGACAGCCGCTCCTCCTGATCCAGCACTCGAGGTTGACACAGTTAGTTGAGTTCCGGCGCTTCCACTGATCTCACCGGTACCTGAGATTCTGTAGCTGCCTGCTTGAAGTGATGCGGTTTGATTAAGAATGTAATCTGTAGATGTTGCAGGATCGCTCCAGGTACCAACACCAGTTCCATCCGAAGTTAGTACGTATCCTGTTCCAGGAGCTGTTGTCAATTTGAATCCCGTCATTTCACCAGTTCCAGTTACTTTAAGGCCTGCACCTATCTCTAATGCATCATCTGTTCTAAGAACATTTGCCGCAGACCGATAAAGGGTTACGTCATTGTCCCACCAAAGATCTCCATCCCATTGAATTCGGAAAGGTGGAATACCTACAGACGGGGAATTCGTTGGAGTACCATTCAAATGATAAAAACCGATACTTTCTTGCACTCCAGCATTATTTGGAGAGGCCAAATACATGTGATGAGTACTAGATGAGCCGCTGTTCCTGGCATTGAACCACAATGCCTGATCATTTTGCGAAAGGTAGATTGAACCAACTACTTCCAGCGCAGTATTTGGCGTTGACGTACCGATGCCAACGTTTCCTGGTTCTGTGATATGAAGATGTGCTTGAGCAAAACCTGCATCTGCAGAAAGAGTGATAGCTCCACCTGTCCTGTTTGACAATACAAGATCACCTGCAGCTGAGCCCGACCACCCCTCGGCTGCAGCGCCAGCCGCCACTATGTAAGAATTGCCGCTCAACGTTTGTAAATGAATATGAGCTTCATCAGCCGTGGTGTTTTGTACATGCAGCCTGCCTTTACCGCTTCCGCCGGCGATATGCAGCTGACTACTAGGTGTCACCCCGATACCCACATCGCCCGCGCTTGTTATCCGCATGCGTTCCAGCACATTGTTGTTGTTCACACCGTCGCCATCCGTATAGAAGGCAAGGTCTCCGTTAAAGGAACCAGCATCAATAGCTGCAATTCGTGCATTGGCACTGGTACCGGTTGAAAAAGTGGTAAACAGAATGCCTACGGTATTACCGGCACCGCCAATAGTGCTCTGTACTTTTAACACGTCGTTACTGGCATCGCTGATATGCAGCGCATGCTGCGGGCTGGTAGTTCCAATACCCACATTATCTGTACTTGTAATTAAATACACATTGGTTCCGCCATCTGTCCAGCCACCGCCTGAAGGTGCTTGAACGTCTAAGGCCTGCCAAGAGGTACCGTCATAGCCTTGAAAATTAGTTCCACTAAACCTTATTGTACCAGCATTCGTACTGGCGGTGGTACCAATTTTAATTGCACCGCTCACCTCCAATTTTTCCAAAGGGCTGGAAGTACCGATGCCCACATCCGCCCCATTTCCTAAAATTAAGCTGTTACTCTGAGACACAGTAGTGTTTGCACCAATGGCAGTGGCGTTGATTAAACTATTTACCGTTGCATCGGCAGAGAAACCGATAAAGGTGTTACTATTTCCTGTTGTATTAAAATCTCCAGCTTGGTAACCCAAAGCAACATTTCTAAAACCTGTAGTGTTAAAGTGAAGCGCAGAATACCCGACCGCTGCATTATCAGCACCTGATGTATTGTTATAAAGTGCGCTCCATCCATAGGCGGTGTTTTGGATTCCCGTGGTGTTGGTACGAAGCGCAGCAGACCCATTGGCTGTATTGGCAAATCCAGTCGTGTTTGCATAAAGTGCAAAAAATCCGGTAGCAGTGTTAGCGTTTGCTGAAGTGTTGCTTCTAAGTGCTTGATATCCCAAAGCCGTGTTGGAAGTACCAGTATTGTTAGCGGCAATCGTAGAGCCGCGTAGCGCCTCATAGCCCACCGCTACATTGTTGTTCGTAAATGCCGTGGTGGTGTTGTTGGCGTAGCGCATGGCTCCGTAGCCAACAGCAGTGGCATTGCTTCCGGTTACATTGGAAAAAAGCGCATAATATCCGTTGGCGGTGTTGTTGGCTCCTGTTGTGTTGGTATTAAGCGCATTCCTTCCGCTGGCGGTGTTGCTGCCTCCGATGGTATTGGAAAAAAGCGCCCTTTCTCCACTGGCGGTGTTGCTGCTTCCCGTGGTGTTGTTATAAAGCGCCTGTCTTCCGCTGGCAGTATTGAGGCCTCCTGTGGAGTTGACAAAAAGTGTTTGGTACCCTAAAGCAGTATTTTCGTTCCCTGTATTTGCCGAGGCAGTGGTAGAGCCGCGCAGTGCCTCAAAACCCAGCGCTACATTGGTGTTGGTGAATGGAGTGGTGGTGCTGTTGGCGTAGTACATGGCACTCGTTCCAATGGCTGTGGCGTTGCTTCCGGCCACATTATTATAAAGCGCAGACCGTCCGCTGGCGGTGTTGCTGCTTCCTGTTACATTATTTCTAAGTGCTTCCAGTCCGGTAGCCGTATTGAGATTGCCTGTGGTGTTAGATCGAAGCGAATAATGCCCGCTAGCTGTGTTATAACCTCCAGTAGAGTTGGCATAAAGCGTTTGATAACCCAAAGCAGTATTTCGTGTGCCTGTGTTGTCAGAAGCTGTAGGAGAACCTAATAATGCTTGATATCCAAATGCCACCGCGTAGCTAGCAATAAACGAGGGGTTGTCGTTGGCGTTGTACATAGCTTGGTAGCCCATGATAGTCGCGTGTCCTCCCGCAACATTTTTATAAAACGCACCAGATCCACTCACTGTATTAGCGTATCCTATTGTATTATCACGAAGCACGGAAGCTCCACTGACGGTATTTGAATATCCTGTAGTGTTGGAAAAAAGGGCCTGATATCCGGTTGCGGCGTTGTTACTTCCTGTAGTGTTTGGAGATGCTGCCTGATAGCCAATAAAAACATTTCGATTGGTGGTTAAATCATCATTTTCACCTGCCTGATCACCAATAAATACCGAATTGCCGGTATTGACAAACTCCAATTGGCCCTGTTGCGTAAATCGATGCTTTATTACATTATTTGTTCGAATATCCAAATCTTGTGCATCCGTGGTTCCGATGAAGTTGGTGCCGTTGGTGGTGCCTGCGTTTCCTAGAATTGTCCAGTCGTTGCTAGCGGCTGGTGGTGATGTCCAGGTAGGTGATGCTCCAGTGCCTTGAGATGTTAGTACTTCGCCAGCAGTACCGGGTAAGTTATTTGGCCTTAGGTCTCCATCGAATTGTACGTTGGCCGCATTACCTAGTTTTACAGTATTGCTGGCTGTTACAGATGCATTGGCGCCAATTGCTGTTGCATTGGTTAAATTATTTACTGTGGCATCTGCATTATAACCGATAAGGGTATTGTTGCTACCCGTAGTGTTGATATTGCCAGCAGTATAACCAACAGCAGTATTGTTTCCACCTGAGGTATTGCTCATTTGTGCTCCATATCCAACTGCAGTATTGGAATTCCCAGTATTATTAGCAGGTGTGGTAGAACCGTACAATGCAAAGGAACCTACCGCCACATTGTAATTATCAAAAGGAGTAGTCGTGTTGTTGGCCCAGAACATCGCCCGATAGCCGATGACGGTGGCTCTACTTCCGGCTACATTATTATTTAAAGCACCCCAGCCACTGACCGTATTGTAGCTTCCAGTGGTGTTGTCTTCCAGCGCACTTCTTCCGTTGGCGGTATTGCTGTTTCCTGTTGTGTTGAAGTATAACGCTCTCCATCCACTGGCAGTGTTATCGTTTCCGGTGGTATTGGTATAAAGAGATTGGTAACCAATGGTGGCATTTGAGTTTCCGGTGGTGTTCAAATAGAGCGATCTATATCCGCTGGCGGTGTTGCTGCTTCCCGTAGTGTTGGCCCGAAGAGCATTGAATCCACTGGCAGTATTACTGCCTCCTGTGGAGTTGAACAGTAATGTTTGGTAACCAATAGCTACATTATTCACACCCGTGTTTGCCGAAGGGGTACTGGAGCCGCGTAAGGCATCTCTTCCAATGGCTGTATTAGTATTGGTAAAGGGAGTAGCAGTGTTGTTCGCATAGTACATAGCGTTGTAACCAACGGCGACCGCTTGGCTTCCCGCCACGTTGTTATAGAGTGAATACTTTCCGATAGCAGTATTATAATTTCCTGCAGTATTCGCATAAAGTGCCAGATAGCCATTTGCAGTATTCTCTAATCCTGTCGTATTTGAATTAAGAGCCCGGTACCCAAGGGCGGTATTAGAAGCTCCCGTAGTATTGGCCGTTCCAGCTAAGTATCCAACAAAAACATTTTGATTCGTCGTTAGGTCATCGTTGGCGCCAGCTCCTTGTCCAAGAAATACAGATTGGCCGGTATTAAACACTTCTATTTGCCCTTTTTGGGTAATGCGTGTACGTATTACATTGTTTGTTCTTATATCAAAATCCTGCGCATCGGTGGTGCCAATAAAGTTGGTGCCGTTGGTGGTGCCTGAATTTCCGAGGATTGTCCAGTCGTTGCTGGCTGCTGGTAGCGGTTCCCAGGTGCCTACGCCAGCCGCGTCAGAAGCCAATACGTATCCTGCAGTTGGGGTGGTTGTCAGTTTAAAGCCGGTCATTTGGGCGGTTCCAGCAATTTCAAGTTTTTCAGCAGGGGAAGTCGTACCAATGCCAACATTGCCTGTACCATCTTTGATGGTAAAGTGGGCTCCATTACTATAGGTGTCATCATTGTCAATGATCAGGTCCTCTGAAGCTCCACCACCGTTATATCCGGTTCCTATCCACCAGTCAGTTGTACCTCCTGTCATCACGCGCATTCCTCCGCCCCGCGCGGACACAACCCTGTCAGCAACAAACTCCGCCCTTGTTGTTCCCAATCCAGACCCACTTACCTCAATCTTTCCTACAGTGGATGCGTTATGTACGTGTAACAAATTCCCTGGGGCAGAAATACCTATGCCTACTCTGTTGTTTAATCCATCCACCGAGAAAGTGGTTCCAGCTACGCTAAATCCATCTACTGCGGTGGTCGTAAAATCCAAGGTGTTGGCACCTTGAGTAACCACTGTAGCGCCAATTAGCGAGCCGGAGCCGTCGTAGATGCCATTGCCATCAGCACTGGCGCCACCTACTGGTTTCCAGGCCGTGCCGTCATAGAAATAAAAGTCGTTGAGGTCGGTGTCATATACCAGCAGTCCCGTAGCGGGCAATGAAATTCCAGGGTCTCTTTGGACGGTGGTCATTCTGGGTATGAGCAGGCCACGATCGGTGGCGGTAAGATCCAGGATAGACGATGCATCTGGTGTTGCATTGTTAAGCCCTACGCTTTGGGAGAAGGCGGTTCCTAAAGATCCTAAGACCAGGATCATTGATAGTGCTGTGTTTTTTATGAGGTTTTTCATGGGTTGTTATTTTGTTAATCTAAATTTTGCCTGCGAAATACGAAAACCTACGAAAGCGCAATGCTGCGTAAAGGTTCAATGTTTGAACGGGTATTGAGATCATTTGTCATTGATAACCGCTTTAAGTTTTTTTCTGTTTCGTACATTTTCGTATTTCGTAGATAGTTATTCCTGTGCTGGTTTTGCTATTAACTCTTCCAATTGTTTTTTCAGTTCATTAATCTGAATTTGTTGCTCTTTTATCAATTGGTGCAATTCTTTTACACCTCCTGCTAATAGGGGTGTCAATTTAGAATAGTCTATCATCATTGGCCCTTCCAATTCCATATCTTGATCTGGTGTGCCTGAAACAGCTATTGGGTAGTGTTCATATAAGTCTTGTGCAATAAATCCTATACCAGTTTTATTTGGCGCAGAAATGAACTCATATTTTTTAGGACTAATACTTGAAAGCATATCCAACGCACCAGTAAAATCTCGTATGTTTTGTTTTAATCTTCTGTCGGATGTGGTGTTGTAGTCAGTGCCTCCAGACCCATTACCCGCAATTGTTCCAACAACGCTGCCATCTCCATCTGCGAAAATAACCCAATCTGTGGTTGCAGTGGGATTACTGGTAGGCCCTGCTTGTAACCATAAGACATCGCCATTCGCAAGAGTAGAATTTTGAATACGTGCCACGTACCCCGTACCTGCAGGGTCTACAACATGTAATTTATAACTAGGAATAGTTCCAATTCCCACATCGAGTGAAAAATACCCCTGCCCAATTCCATAAAACGCCCATTCATTGCCTGTTGTTGAACCACCGGTCCCATTAGCATAAACGGCGTACGCACTGGAGCTGCCGTAAGCGTAAGCATAACTGCGTGTTCCGTATGCGAAACCGCTGGTGGATCCACCAAAGGCAAAAAAACTGGCAGCATAAGCTCCATCAGATCCGGATGATCCTGCATCTGCTTTGGCAAACAAACTAAATACGTTACCCGTACCACTATTGGTGTTATTAAAATAGCCAATGTAGGAAGTGCCTCCTTCAACTACATGCAATTTATAAGTCGGATTTGATATTCCAATACCAACATCAGCCCCACTGCCCAGTATCAGGCTATTGCTTTGCGACACCGATGCGTTGGCGCCAATAGCTGTTGCATTGGTTAATGTGGCTACGGTGGCATCAGCATTGTAACCGATGAACGTATTGCTGCTACCGGTAGTATTAAAATTTCCCGCAGTATAGCCGACAGCGGTATTGTTATCGCCTGCAGTATTTGCAAAAAGTGTTTGGTAGCCAAGAGAGGTATTTAAATTACCAATATTTGCCGAGGCACTTGTGGACCCGCGTAGTGCCTGATAGCCAAAAGCTACATTAGAGTTGGTAAAACCAGTGGTGTTGTTGTTGGCATAATACATTGCGTGATAACCCACGGCAGTGGCATTGCTCCCCGCTCTATTATTATAAAGCGCATAATATCCGCTGGCTGTGTTGTTGTTTCCTGTCGTGTTATAGAAAAGCGCATGCATTCCCGTGGCGGTATTATTAGATCCTGTGTTCCAATACAGGGCAGACCTCCCGCTGGCTGTGTTTCTGTTTCCTGTGCTGTTGTAAAGAGCATTATATCCGCTGGCGGTATTGTAATCTCCACCGATGTTGGAACGAAGGGCCCCATTTCCACTGGCGGTATTCTGGAACCCTATGGTGTTCAAAAGAAGTGCCTGGTACCCGCTGGCTGTATTGTTGTTACCTGTGGTGTTGGCATTACCTGCCTGGTAGCCGACAAAAACATTGTTGTTAGTTGTCAAATCATCATTAGCCCCGGCGCCTTCTCCGAGAAAAACAGAGTTGCCGGTGCTGGTTTGCCAAATGCGGCCGGCCACATCAAGGAGTGCACCGGGTGTAGATGTTCCGATTCCCACCTCACCACCATCCTCGACAGTAAACACATTGGTTGCTCCGTCATATAAGTTAAAAATATCAAATGCCCCATCCTGTCGGATTGCCAATTTCCCATCTGAAGAGGCCGAGCCAATGCTTACATCACCAATAGGATGAATTCTCACGTGTTCCGTCATTCCGCCACCTGCGCTTTGAGTCTCAAATGTTAGCGCAGACGAAGCACTCGCCCCTACGTCCGTTAAAATTCCAGAAATTCTGGCTGTTTGCGATACTCCACCGGCAGAATTCTGTGTCCGCATCAGAATGGTCGTCCCAATTCCATTCGCCACAATGCCACTGCTCATCCGATCGAGTACAATAACATCCTCCGCAACATTGGTGGTGCTCCATTCACTACCTACGGCAACTCCCCAGTTGGTAGCTCCACCTGAAGCGTAAGCAAATATTCCCATATTCGTTGAACCGGCATTTACTCCGAGAGCCTCTCCGTAAATTCCATAGTGGTTTCCCGCTACTGTGCTCGTATTTGATCCGAAAATCCCTCTATTGCTAGTGCCGCCGTTAATAATTCCCTCCACAGCTGCTCCACCTGATCCAGCGCTTGTGGTTGATACGCTGAGTTGCACTGCAGCACCACCGTTAATTTCTCCTGTTCCTGATATTCTGTAGCTGGCAGCTTGGTCTACCGCAGTTTGATTGAGAATGTAAGTAGAGGAAGTCGCAGGGTCAGACCAGCTTCCGACTCCAGTTCCATCCGAAGTCAATACATATCCCGAAGTTGGGGCGGTAGTTAGTTTAAAGCCTGTCATTTGTATGGTTCCACCAACATGTAATTTTTCAGTCGGAGGGTCGACTCCGATGCCCACATTACCACCATCTATCACCGTAAATACATTGCTTGCACCATCATAGAGATTAAATATATCTCCTGTTAAAGTCTGTCTCACTTCCAATTTTCCATCCGGAGTTGTAATACCTATTCCAACGTCTCCTCCATTAAAATAGGTAATACCCGCAGTATGTAGCTGAACTTTCACAGAGCCAGCTGTCTGAGCAATAGTTACAAAAGCATTACCCGATGCATCACTTGCGAGTCTATACTGATTTAAGTTATTGTTATCAAGTACCCTGATGTAGTCCTGCGATAGCAGGCCCGTACCTTTTATATCCAATTGATGCGTTGGAGTTGTTTGTCCAATTCCAACATTGCCGCTTATAGCAGAATACATATTAGATCCGCTTACGGTCCAGTCACCATCATTTTCGACCATACCTGTCCAAACGGTGCCATTATAGAAACGAAATGCATTGAGGTCAGTGTCGAAGACAATCAAGCCAGTGGCAGGAGAGGTGATGTTCAGCCTGTCGGTAGTTATCATTCTCGGTACAAGAAAACCGCGATCATTAGCCGTAAGATCCAGAATAGACGATGCATGTGGTGTTGCGTTGTTGAGCCCTACGCTTTGGGATAAGGCTGTTCCTGTGATTCCGAACATTAGGATCACAAATAATATCAGGATTCTTGTAAAATATCTCATGATTAGTTCTTCTATTTTCAATTCATCGCTTTCTATTCTTCATCTGCTTGAGCGTTTATTTCAAGATATTGTTGTATCTCTTCAATATCCGCTTTAAGGTTATCGTTTTCCTTTTTTAAGAGTTCCAATTCCCTTTTTATACCTCCTGAATGTTCTATTGTAAAGCTCTCAAAAAACATCGATATTTTTGTGTGTTTCACACCATCAATTGTCTGCGTTTCTTTTGACCAATCAACGGATTCAGCCACTCGGGCAATTATATAACTAGTGTCAAACTTACCTTTATCTTTCATCGCATGGCCAGCGACAGAAGAAGATATTAGATAGTCGCCTATTTCAAGATTTTCACCATTGTCAACTACCCACATCTCTCCATTGCCAACCGCCATAATTGCTATGACCTTTTGCTTATTCGTGCTTTGAAGATCCTCATCTTCAACTAAATCTAAATACGCCCCTAGAATTTTAGGATCATTTGCTTGAGTTGAAATTGCAACACCATAAATTGGTTCTCCATCTTCTAAATCGTTTATTGTTTTGTTTTGCCCCGTCATTGTGACCAATATGCCTTTCTCCATCTTCTCATCTGACATTCCATAATGCGACCCGGTAAAGGGATTATAGCTTACTGTGCCACCACTCTCTGTAATATTACCCCTAAAAGATCCTTGCCTCATGAAACGGATCAGATTAGAACCGGTAGCATTGTTCTTGTCAAATCCTGCAACATAGCTAGTACCTGATCCTCGTACATGAATCGGATAATTAGGTCCTGGTGTTCCAATACCGACGTTGCCATTGGCGTTAATTCTAACCCTTTCAGTGCCATTGGTCCCAAAAAGCATATCAATATTCTCGTCAGTCCATACATGAAATTGGTTACTTGATGTTGGGCCAATCCAGCTTGAATTTGCACCACCTCTGGCAAATTCAATTTGAGCAGCTCTGCCTGTCGCCTTCGCATCAATCTTTGCAAACAAACTGCCAGCATTTGAAATATGCAGTTTCTGATTTGGAACTGTTTCTCCGATGCCTATATTCCCAGCTGCATTTATGAATAAATCCGGTCCACCAGATGCATCACCATATAATCGAAGGTCATTCCAGCCAACTATTTGATCTGCTCCTGTAATATCAGCGTCATTGTCCAGGGTAATCCCATTTAAAAAGGAGGTGCTACTCACGTCCAGCGTACCTACAATGTCCAGGGTGTTATCAGGAGAGGTGGTTCCAAGCCCAACACTATTAGTGCTAAAATTTCCAAATATCAATGGTACGCCACTAGCGTTAGCAATGTAAAGTTCATCCGATCCAGTTGCGAAACGTCCGGCTTGATAGCCTAAATACACATTTCTCGATCCAGTGGTATTTGACAAGCCAGAAAGGTATCCCAAATAGGTATTATCCGTTCCACTAGAGTTCGCATTACCCGCTTGATATCCCAAAAATATATTCCGTATCCCTGTAGTATTTGCACCAGCATTGTACCCAATAAATGTACTGAATGCGGAAGTACTACTGCTTCCTGCTCCAGATCCAACAAAAGTATTACTAAAGGTGGTGATAATTGATCCGCCTGCGCCATAGCCCAAAAATGTATTGTCACCACCCGTTGTAAGGGAAGTACCAGCTGTTTTTCCCACAACTACATTACGCGTATTTAATTGTAAAGAAAGTCTACCAACCACTTCAAGGGGCGCATCAGGTATCGAGGTACCAATACCTACGTTGCCAGAAACCCCCGAATACATGTCAGAACCACTTACAGTCCAGTCTCCGTCATCAACAGTGGAAGGATCCGTCCACGTACCGACACCACTGGCATCGGAAGACAATACATACCCTGCAGTGGGAGAAGTTGTTAGTTGGAAACCGGTCATTTTCGCCGAACCGGCTATGTCGAGACTTGCGGTTGGGCTGGTAGTCCCAATGCCTACACTGCCCTCAAAAACAGCCACAGCATCAGAGGGTGTAAACGTGAACAGCATGCCGCCCCAAAAGTGGAAGCCTTGGTTTTGAACAGGAGATATACGAAGACGGACGCCACCTACATCTTGCTTGGCAAAAGAAACTGTGAGGCCATCAAAATTGAAAGTTGAGGTACTAACAGACTGAGACCATACCTGCACCCATCCAGGGATGTTTGGATCCCATACGTCTATATTCGCAGTACCAGTTCCCGAATGGGTATGTACATTTCCAGTGCCTCCATTGTTTGATATTGTTAAGGAGACAATATCAGTCATAGTTGAAAATGTGTTGTTTGCATCGTCAAAATTGGTAGGAGCCGTCCAGTTATATGTTGAGGTAGAGGTGCTAGCCAATATATGTAACTTTGCGGTCGGACTGCTTGTTCCTATCCCTACATTCCCTCCATCGAGAACCGTTAGCACATTCGTTGTATTATCGTAAAGATTAAAAATATCCGCGGTGCCTGTTTGCCGCACTTCGAGTTTGCCGTCTGGTGTGGCATCGCCAATTCCAAAATCCCCACCCATAAAATAGCTTATTCCCGAACTGTGTAGCTGAACATTTGTTGAACCGGCTGTCTGAGCAATAGTTACAAAAGCATTACCAGATGCATCACTAGCGAGTCTATATTGATTTACGTTTACGTTATCGAGTACCCTTATGTAGTCTTGAGATACCGTACCAACACCCATAATATCCAATTTGTGAGATGGAGTTACCTGTCCAATTCCAACATTGCCGCTTACAGCAGAATACATATTAGATCCGCTTACGGTCCAATCACCATCATTTTCGACCATACCTGTCCAAACGGTGCCATTATAGAAACGAAATGCATTGAGGTCAGTGTCGAAGACAATCAAGCCAGTGGCAGGAGAGGTGATGTTCAGCCTGTCGGTAGTTATCATTCTCGGTACAAGAAAACCGCGATCATTAGCCGTAAGATCCAAAATAGATGAGACATGTGGTGTTGCGTTGTTCAGTCCAACACTCTGGCCCATGGAAGAATTCACATTCATCAATACCGAAATAAGCACAATTACCAGCAGGGTAATAGAGCGCCAACGATTTATAGTAAAAATGACATGTTGAAAAGGAAAAATGTCTTGTGATCCGAACGAGTGCCGAACGGTTCGATCTTTGATTCTATACATGGTTAAATCTGCTAGCTAAAATGTAGTTCTTGCCAAGGCCTGAATTTGACGTAACTAAGGTACTAAAAAATCCTAAAATAAAAAGACGGTTTATATGATTAAATGGTTGCCTTAAATTGAGATTAATTTCAGGATAGAATTTCGTTGTCTATATTCCGGTTTCCGGCTGCTAAAAAATGGCTTAGGGTTAAGACAATTACCAACCCTTCTTACAATAGACATTCTTATTCACTTTTTCCCCTACGTTGTAACTTACCCCCTTTCTGGCTCGTGCCAGAAGTCCCCCTCTCTACGCGTAGAGAAGGGGAACCCCGACAACGTCGGGGAGGGGGTGAGTTATAGATGCCCAATAATTTTCTCCTTCACCTTCTTCATATTTTTTAATTCCTCATTTTTGATGCGCAATACTTCCAGCCCCATACCTTTGATGATCAGGTCGCGCTGATAGTCTTTCTCTTTCTGAAAATCATGAATTTTTCCGTCAAGTTCCACAACCAATACCCGTGGGTGTACGACAAATTTCACTTTTTTACCGCTAAATCCCCTCAAGGGGACTACTATTCTGTGTATGGATTCCCCTTTAGGGGTAGGGGTAAGTGATGAGAAACAAGATATATACCTGAGAAGTGAAATTTGTCGTACTCCAATACCCGTTCTGCACAATAGAAATCAGCGATAAAGAAGTATGGCTTTTTGTAGTATTCATAAATAATAGGGTCTTGTCTCAGAAATTTAAATCCTGCGAGTTTCCTGTTTCTAAGCTCACTCCACAGGATTTTTTCTGATGGAGTTTGGTTTTTCCAAAGCTCTCGAGCTATTTGGGTAATGTTCTTGTAAAGCATGGTACCTTATGAAAGATACTTGCCCACAATAGGCATTCTCCTGCCCATGCCAAATGCTTTAGGAGAAATCCTGAGAATGGGTGGAGCTTGAAATCGCTTGAATTCACTGGTGTTTACAAGTTTCAATACTCGATCCACTAATTCTTTCGAGAAACCCATTTCTACAAGTTCTTTTGGCCCATTTCTGTTCTCGATGTATTCAAACAAGATCTTGTCTAAGATATCGTATTCCGGCAAGGAATCCACATCTTTTTGATCTGGCCGCAATTCAGCTGAGGGTGGCTTGTCGATGGTATTTTGAGGAATGATCTCTCCATTTCTGTTGATATACTCAGCCAATTCAAAAACTTCTGTCTTATACACATCGCCGAGTATTGAGAGCCCACCTGCCATGTCACCATACATGGTTCCATAACCAACCGCTTTTTCACTCTTATTGGAAGTGTTCAATAGTATATGTCCAAATTTATTCGCAAAACCCATGAGTAACACAGCCCGAATCCTCGCTTGCACGTTTTCTTCGGCAATATCTGGTGGGAGGTCTTTGAAGTAGGGCTTAAGTGTTTTTTCAAATGTTTCATTGATCTTTTCAATACTTATGATCTCGAATGGACAGTCTAACGTGTGGCAGAGTTTTTCGGCATCAGCAACGGAATGATCTGATGAAAACTTAGACGGCAAGAGAAGGGCGGTCACATTTTCTTTTCCCAATGCTGATGCGGTTAGCGCTAAGGTAACCGCCGAATCAATACCGCCAGACAATCCCAAAATTGCCTTTTTCAATCCGGACTTGGTAAAGTAATCTCGAATTCCCAAAACAAGAGCATCGTGAATTAATTCAATTTTAGCGTGTTGCAATTGCGAAGTTTCAGCGGTGAGATTATCCAGGTCAATGATTTTAAAATCTTCATCGAACATCTTCAATTGGGCAATCATCTTTCCACCTGAGTCTATGGCAAATGAGCCGCCATCAAATATTAATTCTGTTTGCGCACCGACGTGATTTACAAATATCAATGGAAGATTGAATTGGCGTGCACAATTTGAGAAAGTTGCACTTCTATCTTCCATGTGGCGATAGTCAAATGGCGATGCGGAGAGGTTTACTATTAAATCCGGGTTTTCTTTGATCAACTCTTCCATTGGAGAAGAACTATACAGTTTCTCGTTGCCATAAGTCCATAGGTCTTCACAAATAGTAACAGCGATCTTGGTACCGCTTAATTCAATGCAAGAAATGGAACCGGCAGGTTCGAAATACCTGTACTCATCAAAGACATCGTAGTTGGGCAACAGTGATTTGTGATGTACGGATTCAACTTTCCCATTGGTGAGAAAATATGCGGCGTTGTAGAGCGGTTTTCCCTTCTCATTTGGGTTAGTAGTCGGAGCCCCAATAACCGCAGCAATGCCCACGCATTCACGTGCAATCTCATCGATCGATTCACTACACTTTTTGATAAAATCTTCGAACTCCAGGAAGTCACGGGGCGGATACCCGCATACAGCGAGCTCCGCAAATATTACCAGATCTGCATTTTGCTCTTTGGCTCTCGTAATTGCATCTTTGATCTTGCGAACATTGCTCTCAAAATTTCCGATGTGATAGTTGAGTTGGGCTAAGGCAATTTTCATCTTCCTTGAAGTATCCTGAAAAAAAATCCCGGAACAAAAATGAACCGGGATTAAAGGTAAATAATATCCATAGATTAGAACATTACACCAACCCGCAGGGCCAGGCTGTTCAGTGAAACCTTAGGTTTATTTTTATGTGTCACATCCGTAAGTCCCCAATTGTATAAGAGCCCTATTAACAATGCTGTGTTGCCACCAAGGGAATATTCAATTCCTCCGCCGATCAAAAGTCCAAAATTTAATCCTCGAACCTCTTTTTTAAAGTCTCCATTATTAATTTGTTCCGCCCTGACGTTTACCGCATCACCTTTAGCTTTTATTCTAATTTGATTCGATAAACCAAATTGGCCAAAATAAGTGATGTAGCCAATTTCATTGGTTTTCAGAATCAGTGTGATTGGTATTTCAATGTATCCAAATTTGTAGGTAATAGTTGTACCTCCAGGAATTGTATCGAAATCAGGGTCCGTTCGTTTGTCGTGCTGAAATGGAATGGAATCTTGAAATTCTATTTTACCTCCCCCATAAACAATATTAAATCCAGAGGTCAACGAATAGTTTTCGCCAAAGCGAAAGTCAAACATAAGTCCAAAGCCATAACCAATCCTGGCCCCTTTGCTTTCTATTTCCGTTACATCAGGCTTCATCCATGAAACCGCCCCTATGCCCTGGAGTCCAAACCCAATTTTTTTATCCTGAGCCAAAGCGCCAGCTGGTACAAGCCAGATCATCAATGCAATAAGGCCTGATAATGTGTAATTACTCCCTATTTTCATAATTTTGGAAATTCTCTTATTAACAGTTACAATAATACCATTTTTTAGAATGTTTAAACAACTTAAATACACATTTGTGTATTCAATAGTGGTGATTTTACTGGTGCTGATTCTCATTTCGAGCGGATGCGGAAACAATATGTTGGATGTCGATGTTTCAGATATTGATGTAGACCTTACATTTAGAAGATTTGAAATGGATCTGTTTCAGTTAGATCTGGATAATATGGAGGCTGAAGTGAGCAGGTTGAATTCAGAATACGGATTGTTTTTTGATCTGTTTACTCGACGAATAGTCAGTATCGGTGGCGCTGACAATCCATTGTTGGCTGTCAGCCTGAAAGGATTTATTACGGATCCTCAGATTTCCGAAGTCTATCGTGAAACGCAAATCTTGTATCCGGATCTCAGTCAGTTGGAGAACAGTATGGTAGACGCTTTTAAATATTACCGCCACTACTTTCCCAGCAAAGCCATTCCAGAGGTTGTGACATTTGTCTCGGGTTTCAATTATGCAATAGTAACCACGGATAGCACGGTGGGAATTGGTTTGGAAAGTTATTTGGGCAAAGATTCCAAATATTATAGCATGCTGGGGTATCCAAGATATAAGGTGCTTAATATGAACGAATCTGCAATTGTTCCTGATTGCATGCGAATGATAGCCTCATCCGACTATGAATTGGATGATACTCAGAAAGACCTTCTAAGCCAGATGATTCACGAGGGCAGAATACTCTATTTTACAGAAGCTATGCTGCCAAATCTGGAGGATTCGCTGGTAATTGGTTTCACTGCGGCACAGATACAATGGTGTTGGGCGAATGAAAAGAATATGTGGACATTTTACCTCGATAGGGATATATTGTACTCTACAGAACATACGGAGAACATAAAATACATTGGTGAAGGGCCTTTCACTTCCGGGTTTTCAAATGAATCACCCGCCAGAACCGGACAGTGGGTAGGGTGGCAGGTAGTAAGATCTTTTATGAACAATAATAAAGTTTCGCTAAAAGAATTAATGGAAGAAAAAGATCTGCAATCTATATTAACGAAATCGAATTACAAACCTCGTAAATAGCATGGGAAAAGTGAAGACAAATAGTTCAGAAATAAAGTTTTTAATAGACTTAGACGAAAACAAAGTGCCTGTAAATATTCAGTGGTCGGCAACGGACAACAACAGCGGAGAACCAGCGAGGTGTAAAGCGTTTATGACTTCGATATGGGAGTCGGAAGCGAAGAGTACGTTGAGAATTGACTTGTGGACGAAGGATATGCCTCTTGATGAAATGAAAGTGTTTTTTCACCAATCCTTATTGTCGATGGCTGATACCTTTGAGAAAGCTACGGGTGAAAAAGCTGTTACCGGAGATCTCAGAGATTACTGTGCACACTTCGCTGAAAAAATGAATATTTTGAAGGATCAATAATCTGTCTTGAACAGTTTATTGGTCTCATCTACGTAAGCGAGGATTTCATCCAGGCCACTGGATTTGTGAGCTGATGTTATAAATATTTTTGGTAGTTCTTCCCAGTATTGCATCAAATATTTTCGATATTTTTCGATATGTGATTGCACTTTGCCCTGTGAAAGCTTATCGATTTTTGTGAAGACAATAGCGAAGGAAATTTCTTTTGATCCCAGCCAATTGATAAAATCAATATCAGATTGCATAGGATCATGGCGGGCGTCTACTAAGGCAAATACGGTAAGTAAGTTTGGACGCTTTAGAAGATAGTCCATGGACAATTCACTCCATTTAGCTCTATGGGTTTTTGAAGCCTTGGCATAGCCATAACCTGGCAGATCCACCATGTACCATTTATCGTCAATTATAAAATGATTGATTAACTGGGTCTTGCCCGGAGTTACTGATGTCTTGGCTAATTTTTTTCTTCCGGTCAAAGCATTGATCAGCGATGATTTTCCAACATTCGAACGCCCAATGAAAGCGTATTCAGGTAGGTTTGGTTTTGGACACTTCTTGTAGTGAGGCGCACTAATCAGAAATTTGGCGTCGATTATTTTCACGGAGCAAAAGCTATAATTAGTTGTAAAAGAAATGGGAATCTCTGCGAGCTTGAGCTTATTGCAATTTCTTCAACCACCCTTCAAGAGCGGTATTGAACTCTTCCGGCCTTTCCATCATGGCTGCGTGACCGCACTTGTCTATCCAAAGAAGCTCTGAATTCGGGATCATTTTGTTAAATTCTTCCGCAACACTTGGTGGTGTAATATTGTCATTTCTTCCCCATATCAAGCACGTGGGTAATTTTATAGATGGCAAGTCATCCGCCATATTGTGCCGAATTGCCGACTTTGACAGGTAAAGAATGCGCAGTGCCTTTTCACGGTTATTGATTATTTCGTGACATTCGTCTACGAGCTCATCTGTGGTCATTGCAGGGTCATAAAATGTGATCTCTATCTTTTTTCTCAAGTATTCTTTATCTCCTTTTCGTGGGTATCCATCCCCAAATGCCTCCTCATATAGGCCGGAACTTCCCGTAAGTATCAAAGCGCTAATGTGAGCCGGATATTTGGTCGCACATACCAATGCAACATGGCCACCCAGCGAATTTCCCAATAAAGCAATGTCTTTATATCCCCTTAGTTTAATGAAATCTCTAACAAAAATAGCCAGCGTGTCAATGCTTGTTTCCTCAGGGGGCATGGTATATAGTGGCAGTAATGGGACCACCACCGTATAATTATTCTTAAAGTGGTTAATTACGCCAGCGAAGTTGCTCAAAGCCCCAAACAAACCATGAAGAATCAATAATATTGGGCCTTCACCAGTTTCTAAATACTCGAATTCCCCTTCGGATTGTATTTGATATTCCATCTCTAATTCTGTGGATGCCAAAAGTAGATAATTTTATGTATTAAGGCGATTTCAAGAAAAATAATTGCAATTACTCAGATAAATAAATAATTGTTCACGCTTACAATCACCCGGTTGTTTTGCGTCTCCCAATGTAACATATGGCACCTCAGAATTCACGAGGGTGTGTCAAGTTAAAGCATTGATTATTAGATACTTAATGGCGAAGCCTTCAGGTGTCTATGCTTCTCGGTGGTAAAAGTTATCAACAAAGTGGTAAAAAGTGGTATAATGTGGTAAAATGTTCTATATATTTACCGACTATAATGAAAAAGTGGGATGTCAAACTTTCTAGGTGTATATGAATGTAAGGTGGATGCGAAGGGTAGGCTCATGCTGCCATCTGGTTTAAAAAAGCAGTTAACGCCGCTTTTGAAAGAGGGGTTCATACTCAAGAGAAGTGTTTTTCATCCATGCCTGGAATTGTATCCCATGTCTGAATGGAACAACATTATTGGCGAGGTGAACAAGTTGAACAGGTTTGTAAAAGAGAACATTGATTTCATAAGAATGTTCACAACAGGACTCAAAGTAATTCAACTGGACTCAACGGGAAGGTTGTTGATACCTAGGGATTTGATAGAGTTCTCGGGGATAAAGAAAAACATCGTGGTATCCTCGGCAATAAATATGATTGAGTTGTGGAATAAGGATAAATATGAGAAGGTGATCAACGATCCGAAAGTAGATTTTGCGGAGCTGGCTGAGAGGGTGATGGGAAATAAGGACAAAAATTCCTGAGCATGAAGTATCACGACCCCGTATTGTTAGATCAGGCAATTGAAGGGTTGAATATCACTGCCGACGGAACATATGTGGATGTCACTTTTGGTGGTGGTGGACATTCAAAGGAGATACTCAAGCGGTTGAAGACGGGAAGATTGATTGCTTTTGATAAGGACGCAGACGCAGTAGAAAATTCAATAACACAAGACCAATTCCAATTGGTCACCCAAGATTTTAAAGAAATGGGCAACTGGCTAGAGGAAAATGACATCGGTCCAATCGATGGAGTTTTGGCTGACCTTGGAATCTCCTCCCACCAAATTGATTCACCTGACAGGGGTTTTTCAATTAGATATAATTCCGATTTGGACATGCGCATGGATACCAGGGAAGGGTTGAGCGCAATGGATGTGATTAATGGATTTCCGGAAAATGAGTTGGCAAGGATTTTTGCTGAGTACGGTGAGTTACGAGGGAGCTATAAAATGGCGCGATTGATCATCGCAGCTCGAAAAATCAACAAGATCGAAAAAGTAGATGATCTAAAATCTACCATTAAATCAATAACGCCCAAAGCGGGTGAGAATAAGTTTTTAGCTAAGGTATTTCAAGCCCTACGGATCGCGGTGAACGATGAGCTATCCGCATTAAGGCAATTGCTTCAAACTTCTGGAGAGGTGATGAAATCCGGGGCCAGGTTGGTAATAATATCCTATCACTCGCTTGAAGATCGATTGGTTAAACGCTATGTCGAACGAGGGGGATTTGACTCTGAAATGGTGAAGGATATATATGGTAATCCTCAACTGATTTTTAAGTCGATCAATAAAAAGCCGATAATGGCAGATGCAGAAGAAGTTGCCAGGAACAGGCGCGCCAGAAGTGCCAAGATGAGAATAGCAGAAAAGATTTAGACATGGCCAAGGGAAAAAAAGTAACAGCAAAGAGAAGCATGACACGATCGTTTTTGGAAGTGCTCAATGGTGATTTTTTGACCAGGGAAAGTGCGATAAAGCACCTCCCTTTTTTGCTCTTTCTAACGCTGTTGGTTCTAAGCTATATAGGCAATGCCCACTATGCCGAAAAAACGCTAAGGGAATCAGAGAAATTAAAAAGGAATCTGAAAGAATTGCGGTCGGCCTATATAACAGCAAAGTTTGATTTAATGTTCAAGAGCCGCCAATCGGAAGTGGCAAAGGCGGTGGAGGAAATGGGGCTTAAAGAGTCTATAACCCCCCCCAGGAAAATTTCAATTATCAAAGGCGACAGTTAAATCATGGATATAAAAAAGGACATATTGTTGAGGGTATATGTGTTGTACTTCATCATGTGCTTGCTGGGTATCGCGATTGTTTATAAAACATTTCAGATCCAGGTAATCGAAGGGGATAAATGGAGGCAGCAGGCCGCCAATCTCACAACGGATTACAAAAACATCGATGCCATTCGAGGGAATATATATGCCGCGGATGGTAGCCTTTTGGCGACCTCAATTCCCATGTATGATGTGCACTTTGATGCGAATCTGGAGTACTTGACTGACGACATATTTTATAGCAACATAGACTCCCTTTGCTTTCGGCTTTCCAACCTGTTTCAGGATAAATCCGAAAAACAATATCGGCGAGACCTGATCACAGCGAGAAGAGAGGGTTCCAGATATTATTTGATCAAAAGAAATGTCAATTACAACCAGTTGAATGAGCTCAAGAGTTTTCCAATCTGCAGGCTTGGCAGGTACAGGGGTGGTTTCATTTATGCGCAAAAAAACAAAAGGAAAAAACCCTTTCAGTTGTTGGCATCGCGAACCATTGGTTATGACCGGGAAGGTGTGCGCCCTGTAGGGCTTGAAGGCGCCTATCGTCAGTATCTAAGAGGAGTTGGCGGAAAGAGGCTGATGCAAAAAATATCGGGAGGGGTATGGAAGCCAATTAATGATGTGGATGAAATTGAGGCACAAGATGGCTCTGATATCATAACGACCATTGACATCAATATCCAGGATGTTGCGGAAAATGCGTTGGCTGCTCAGCTCATACTCAATGACGCCGATCATGGTTGTGTTGTGCTAATGGAAGTCGAAACAGGTGAAATAAAGGCAATTGCCAATCTGAAGAGAAGTGAATCTGGAGGATATTACGAAGGATACAATTACGCAGTAGGAGAAAGCACGGAACCGGGGTCAACATTCAAACTTCCCGTGCTCATTGCCGCATTGGAAGATGGTTATGTAGATCTTGATGATTCTGTCGATACCGAAGATGGAACAACCCAGTATTACGACCGGGTTATGCGCGATTCTCATATCGGCGGCTATGGCAAAATATCACTCAAAGAGGCTTTTGAAAAATCATCCAACGTAGGTGTATCAAAAATCATAACAGCAGCTTACGCCAAGAATCCGCAAAAATTTGTCGACAGGTTGTACAAAATGAATCTCAATGAACCGTTGGGACTTGACATCGCCGGAGAGGGAAAGCCCTTTATAAAAAAACCGCGGGATAAGGATTGGTCCGGCACAACTTTACCGTGGATGTCGATTGGATATGAGGTGAAACAAACCCCACTTCAGATTCTCACATTTTACAATGCCGTAGCGAATGGTGGAAGGATGGTTAAGCCCATTTTTATCAAGAAGATCGTGAAGCGGGGTAAAGTACATACCTCTTTTAAGACTGTTGTGATCAACGAATCTATATGCTCCCGTTCAACCATTGAAAAAGCCAAAATAATGTTGGAGAGCGTTATTGAAACCGGTACTGCCAGAAATTTGAGAAACGACACATATAAGATTGCTGGTAAAACGGGAACTGTACAAATAGCCAATGAAAAATACGGCTACAAATACAAGGGAAAATACAGTTATCAAGCATCGTTCGTAGGATATTTCCCAGCAGATAAACCCAAGTATTCCTGTATTGTAGTTGTCAATGCACCCTCCAATGATGTGTATTATGGCAACCTCGTTGCGGGACCCATATTCAAAGAACTTGCAGATAAGGTTTATGCTTCTACAATTGAAATACACAGCGATATGGTGGATGCGCCAATAATTAGTTGGGCTTTAACAGAAACAGGATCGGCTACTATCCCATATGTGAAATACGGCTACCAGGAAGATCTGAAACAGGTGCTGGATTTCTTAAATATTCCGGCTGACTACCAAAGCCCAAACTCACGTTGGGTAGTGACGCTATCTGGGGACTCGCAGATAAAAGTACAGCTGAGAAAGTTGGATGAGGAGATAAAGAAGGGTGTTGTTCCTAATGTGTTGGGAATGAGCGCCAAAGACGCGGTTTATCTGCTTGAAAACGCGGGAATGAAAGTTAGTATTTATGGAGGTGGAATGATAGTAAAACAATCTGTTGCACCTGGGTCACGGATCAACAAAGGGCTCGCAATTGAGCTACATCTTAGTTAATGAAATTACTGAGCGAAATATTGTACAAAGCGGGGATGGAGGAAGTTATTGGCACAACCAATGTCGCTATTTCTGATATTTCATTTGACTCCAGAAATATAAAGAAGGATGGTCTGTTTATAGCCATAAATGGAATTTCGGTTGACGGCCATAACTTCATCGATAAGGCAATTGAGGGAGGTGCGGTTGCCATTGTCTGTAATGAGCTTCCGAAAAAGATAGTCTCCGATGTTACCTATGTGAAGGTGAATGATAGCTCCGTCGCCCTGGGATTTATCGCTTCAAACTATTATGATGTTCCCTCTGAAAAGTTAAAGCTTGTTGGGGTTACCGGAACCAATGGAAAGACTACGGTGGCCACCTTGCTATTCAATCTTTTTACTGGAATGGGATACAAAGCCGGATTGCTTTCCACGGTGGTAAACAAGATTAACAACAAAGAAATTGAGGTAACTCACACCACTCCTGATGCGATCCAGCTCAACCGTTTACTGAGAGAGATGGCCGATCAAAAGTGTGCCTATTGCTTCATGGAAGTAAGCTCACATGCCATTGATCAGGAGAGGATAGCTGGACTGCAATTTACCGGTGCGCTGTTCACCAACATTACTCATGACCACCTGGATTACCACAAGACTTTTGATGAATACATAATAGCTAAGAAAAAGTTCTTCGATCAACTTTCAAGTTCAGCTTTTGCACTGGTGAATCGAGATGATAAGCACGGCAAGGTAATGCTGCAAAACACCTCGGCGACAAAAAAAACATTCAGCCTTCATTCTGTAGCGGACTTCAAATGCAAGATCCTCGAAAACATGTTCACCGGATTACTGTTGAACCTGGACGGGGATGAGGTTTGGACAAAACTAATCGGTCCGTTTAACGCTTATAATCTCTTGTTAGTTTATGCTACGGCGATACTTCTGAATCAGGATAAGATGAATGTGCTAACCACCCTAAGTAACCTGGAGGCGGTTGAAGGACGATTTGATTGCCTGAAATTGACGAATGGCGTTATGGCCATAATTGATTATGCGCATACGCCTGATGCGGTGCTCAAGGTGTTGGAAACCATTAACGAGATGAGGTCAGGTAATGAGGACCTTATAACTGTAATTGGTTGTGGTGGTGACAGGGACGCTGCAAAGCGGCCGGAAATGGCGAGAATAGCCAGCGAGAAAAGCGACAAAATCATCTTTACTTCAGATAATCCGAGATCTGAAGACCCGGGTAAGATCATTGATGACATGCTTCAGGGAGTCGAACCGGCAAGACGCCAAAAAATATTATCGATTACAGATAGAAAAGAGGCAATTAAAACAGCCTGCGCCTTAGCCAAAACAGATGATATCATCCTGGTTGCTGGGAAAGGGCACGAGAAGTACCAGGAGATAAAGGGCAAAAAACTGCCATTCGATGATAAGGAAGTGCTGATTGAGGCTTGTAATGTAATAGGAAATAACAAAAGCTAAAGAAGTGTTTTATTATTTATTCCAATATATAGAAAATGAATTCGGGTTTCCCGGAGCTTCAGTTTTTCAATATATCTCATTTCGTGCCGCACTTTCGGTGATCACTTCTCTGCTAATATCGATGGTCTTTGGTAAATGGATCATAAATTATCTGTTGAAAAAGCAAGTTGGAGAATCGATACGCGATCTCGGATTAACAGGTCAAATGGAGAAGCAAGGTACACCGACCATGGGTGGTTTGATCATACTTGCCGCCATATTGATACCGGTTCTATTGTTTGCGCAACTGCATAACATCTACGTCCAGTTAATGATTCTAACCACGGTGTGGTTGGGTTTTATTGGATTTCTGGATGACTATATCAAGGTATTTAAGAAGAACAAGGCTGGCCTGGCCGGTAAGTTCAAGATACTTGGCCAGGTTGTCCTGGGATTGGTTATCGGAACAGTGTTGTATGTCAATGACCAGGTGGTGGTTAGGGAGAAACTCCCGGACGGAGCAAGCGTGGAGAATGTTGAAGATGCATCTGGCCCTGAAGTTGACGACATAGAGGCAGCGCACTGGCAGAGAATCAAATCTACCAAGACCTCCATTCCATTTTTTAAGAACAACGAATTTGATTATGCGTCGCTGTTGTCATTCCTGGGACCGGGATACGAGAAATGGGCCTTCCTGATTTTCATTCCGTTTGTTATTCTCATCATTACTGCGGTTTCAAATGGCGTTAATATCAGCGATGGCCTGGATGGATTGGCTACGGGAACTTCTGCGATAGTTGGAGGGGCCTTGGGTGTGCTAGCCTATGTTTCGGGTAACATCTTTTTCGCGGATTACCTCAACATAATGTACATCCCTCTAAGTGGGGAGTTGGTTGTATTTATCAGCGCTTTTGTGGGCGCATGCGTAGGATTTTTATGGTACAACTCATATCCGGCCCAGGTCTTCATGGGAGATACGGGAAGCCTGGCGTTGGGAGGTATTATCGCGGTATTTGCAATAGCAATTAGAAAAGAATTGTTGATCCCAATCCTATGTGGAATCTTTTTGGTTGAAAATCTATCCGTGGTGATACAAGTGGGATACTTCAAATACACAAAACGGAAATACGGTGAGGGAAGGCGCGTGTTTAAGATGGCGCCATTACACCACCATTATCAAAAAATGGGAATGCACGAGTCGAAAATTGTAACGCGGTTTTGGATTGTCTGTGTCATGCTGGCTGTTCTGGCAATAATCACTTTAAAGCTTAGGTAATTGAAAAGTCAGAATTGTTAAAGAGAAAATTTTGAAATGAAGAAGCTCGTGATATTGGGAGCAGGTGAGAGCGGCACAGGAGCAGCCTTGCTGGCAAAAAAAAACGAATACGAGGTTTTTGTTTCTGACAACGGAGAGATTGCGGAGGAGTACAAGAATGTTCTTTGGAATAATGAAATAGAGTTTGAGGAGGAGGCACATAGCGCCGACAGGATTCTCAGTGCAGATGAGGTGGTAAAGAGTCCGGGAATACCTGATGACTCAGAGCTAATACAACAGCTGCTGGCTAAAGGAATTCCAGTGATATCCGAGATTGAATTTGCTGGCCGATTTACGGATGCAATGATGATCGGGGTATCTGGTAGCAACGGAAAGACCACCACGGTGCATCTGATTTATCACATCCTCAAAAATGCGCGGTTGGATGTGGGCTTAACAGGAAATGTCGGCCATAGCCTGGCAAAGCAAGTTGCAGAAAATGACAGGCAAATATATGTCGTAGAGTTGAGCAGCTTTCAGCTCGATGGGATGAAAGAGTTTGAGTTAAATATTGGGGTGTTGATGAACATTACCCCAGATCACTTGGACAGGTATGAAAATAAAATGGAAAACTATGTTGAATCAAAATTTAAAATACTCGAATTAATAAAACCAGGAGGTCACTTCTTGTATAACATCGATGATGATGTAATAAGAAATGAACTCCGCAATAAACAAATCACAGGTGTAAACCTGATTCCCTTTTCAATTGAGGATGAGCTTGATGAGGGAGCTTATATAAATAAAAACCAATTAAATATAAACCTAAAACAAAATCAATTTAATATGTTATTACAAGAATTAGCCTTACAGGGCAAGCACAACATCTACAATTCAATGGCAGCTGGAATTGCATCGAGAATATTGGATGTACGAAAGGAAATAATAAGGGATAGCCTCATGGATTTTCAAAATATAGAACATCGGCTGGAATATGTGGTGAAAGTTCACGGCATCGATTACATCAATGACTCCAAGGCAACCAATGTAAATTCAACCTGGTATGCGCTTGAGAGCATGACCAAGCCAGTGATTTGGATAGTTGGCGGTGTGGATAAAGGCAATGACTATAGCATTCTCTCCGAACTGGTTAGAAAAAAAGTCAAAGCCATCATTTGCATCGGTGCCGAGAAAAAGAGCAACAGAAAAATACACCGGGCATTTGACGAGATTGTAGAGACGATTATCGATGCTTCTTCCATGGAGGAAGCAGTGAAATTGTCGTACCGGCTGGGTGTCAAAGGAGATGTGGCAATGTTATCACCTTGCTGTGCCAGCTTTGATTCTTACAAAAACTATGAAGATCGGGGATGGAAATTCAAAAAAGCTGTGCGTGAACTATAAGCTGAAAGGTTGGAGCGATTAGGTACATATCTTAGAGGAGACAAGGTAATATGGCTGGTGGTTTTCATGTTGTCTATCTTTTCTGTGCTCGCTGTTTACAGCTCAACGGGTACGCTCGCTTACAAGTACCAGGCGGGTAATACAGAGTATTATTTACTGAAGCACTTCGCCATTATGGTTGTAGGATTGGTTTTGATGTACGGAGCTCACCTGGTGAAGTACACCTACTATTCACGGCTGTCACAATTGTTGATATGGGTTGCCGTTCCATTGTTGATAATCACATTATTGATGGGTACACATATCAACGAGGCCAGCCGGTGGCTTACATTGCCCGTTGTGGGAATATCTTTTCAGACTTCAGATCTGGCAAAGCTGGCGCTGATAATGTATTTGGCAAGACTATTATCAAAGAAGCAAAACCAAATAAAGGATTTCAAAACGGCGTTTTTACCAATCTTGATACCCGTAGTGTTGGTATGTGCATTGATCCTGCCAGCCAATTTTTCTACTGCTGCGTTGTTGTTTTTGACCAGCTTGTTTTTGATGTTTATTGGTAGGGTTAAGGTCAAATATCTCCTATTGCTCATCGCGACAGGGATTACAATTCTCAGCTTATTTATAACGATAGTTATGTTCACTCCTTCGCAAGGTAGGGTGGCCACATGGAAGAGCAGAATAGAGAATTTTGTGAATGATGATAACACTGATAACTATCAGGTGGAGCAATCGAAAATTGCCATTGCTAAGGGCGGTATCATAAATTTTGACCCTGGCGGAAGCACGCAAAGGAATTTTTTGCCTCATCCGTATTCTGATTTCATCTATGCCATAATTATAGAAGAATATGGCCTGCTGGGAGGGGCATTTGTACTCTTGCTCTACTTTATATTGATGTTCCGCACCATAAGAATAGTTAGTAAAAGTCCGGGCACATTCGCCACGTTATTGGCAATGGGCTGTTGCTTCAGTTTGGTGTTTCAGGCGCTCATTAATATGGCCGTTACTGTGAATTTAATACCAGTTACTGGCCTGGCTTTGCCGCTTGTGAGTATGGGTGGAACATCGATCTTATTCACGAGCATAGCCATTGGTATAATACTGAGTGTTGGAAGAAGCGTAGAGAAGGAAACCCGAAATGTGAAAACTTCTAAGTTAAGGTACGCTTTGTCGTAGCAGTTGCATCCACACATATGGTTCAACAGGACAACAGTAAGCAAATGGGTTAGCTGTTTTCTATGTATTAAATAAATACATGAAAAAATTAGACGCTGATGACACAGATAAAATATGATTTAACGCTGTCTGGCAAAACTAATCAACAGCGAAAGTCATAATAAATCAGCGTTTCACACAAAGTGAGAACAGCGTCTAAAAACAGAAGTAAACAGATGAGAAAAATCATCATCAGCGGTGGCGGAACTGGTGGGCATATATTCCCGGCTATCAGCATCGCCAACAAGCTTGTGGAGACCATTAAAGATATAGATATCTTGTTTGTTGGAGCGCAAGACCGAATGGAAATGGAGAAGGTCCCCGCAGCCGGATATCCGATTGAAGGATTGTGGATAAGTGGATTTCAACGAAGTTGGAGCCTTAAAAATTTATCCTTTCCCTTTAAGGTTATCGCGAGTATGTTCAAGTCAAATCGAATAATAAGCTCATTTAAACCAGATCTGGTAATTGGAGTAGGGGGTTACGCGAGCGGCCCCATGTTACAGGCAGCTGCGAGTAAAGGAATACCTACAATGATTCAGGAACAGAACTCTTATGCTGGCATAACCAACAAGTTGTTGGGAAAAAAGGTGGATACGATTTGCGTAGCTTTTGATGGAATGGAAAAATTCTTTTCGAAAGATAAAATTGTACTTACTGGCAATCCAATACGACAAGACATTCTCACTTTACAGTACTCAGCTGAAGATTCACGAAAGCACTTGGGACTCGAAAATAAGAAGACAGTTCTTACAGTGGGCGGCAGCCTGGGAGCTAGGTCCATTAATCTCGGAATCAAGGCCTGCGCACGGGAAATAGTTGGTGCAGGTATCCAGATTGTTTGGCAAACAGGTACGGCGTTCTTTGATGAAGCCACGCAATTTGTACAGAGCGAAAAGCTGGAAAATGGGGTAAAAGTGTTTGATTTTATCTCGGAAATGGACAGAGCCTATGCCGCGGCTGATGTTATTGTTTCAAGGGCGGGCGCCATAGCTGTCTCTGAAATATGTTGTGTGGGGAAACCGGCAATTTTGGTGCCATTTCCACATGCGGCGGAGGACCACCAAACAAAAAATGCAAAGGCATTATCCGAGAATGATGCCGCATTGTTAGTTGTTGATAGTGAGGCCAACAACCTTGGCCAGGTAATAATTGAGCTATTTGCTAACCCTGAAAAGATGGTACAACTTTCGAAAAATGTATCGGCGTTGGCACACCGAAATGCAGCCGAAAAAATTGTAGCTGAAGCCAAAAAGCTTTTATATGCCAATACGTGATGACTTTTGACAGTGTAAAGAGCATTTTTTTAGTTGGAGTAGGTGGAATTGGTATGAGCGCTATTGCCAGATACTTCAACGGGTTAGATAAGAAAGTTTACGGTTATGATCAGACCGCAACAAATCTTACAGATAAACTAATCGAGGAGGGAATTCAAATTACATTCGACGATGAAGTAGCCAATATTCCCAGTGAAATATTGAAAGGTGAGAATGTGCTGGCGGTGTACACTCCGGCAATCTCAGATTCGAACGAGATTCTTAAAACCTTGAACGAGGCAAACTTGAAAGTCTTAAAGCGCGCTGAAGTGTTGGAGCAAATTTCAAAAGGCCGCTTTACAATTGCTGTCGGTGGCACACATGGCAAGACAACTGTTACCGCAATGATCGCTCACATATTAAATGAGGCGGATAAAGATCTTGTTGCCTTTGTTGGTGGTATAATAACGGGCTATGAAACCAATTTCATATCTTCCGGAAATGCCTCTCTTATGCTCGTTGAAGCCGATGAGTATGACCGGTCATTCCATAGGCTGAATCCGGATTTGGCGGTAATTACCTCTATCGATCACGATCATTTGGATATCTACGAGGATCATGAATCCATGAAAGAGTCCTATTTGCAATTTGCTTCAAATATTGTGGAGGGTGGCACTTTGCTGGTTCATGAGAGGGTGTCTCGTTTGTTCGAAAATGCTTGCGTAAACGTTGAATCCTATGCAATTAACCAACCCGCGAATTATTCTGCCGAAAATATTAGAATAGAAGAGGGGTGTTTTGTTTTCGACTTTATTTCTGAAAAGCAAAAAATAGAAAATATTTCCCTGGCGATTGCCGGGAGGCACAATGTAGAGAATGCTGTAGTGGCAATAGCTGTTGCTTTAAAACAGGGTGTAGATCAAGTCAAAATTACGGAGGCGCTTTCCTCGTTTCAAGGCATCAAAAGAAGATTTGAATTTCAAATAAGAACAAATGATCTTGTGTATATCGACGACTACGCTCATCATCCAAAGGAAATTGACGCATGCATAAACGCCATAAAAGAGTTATATCCGGGTAAAGAAATCACTGGAATTTTTCAACCTCATCTGTACTCTAGAACCAGGGATTTTGCAAAGGCATTTGCAACGAGCCTCGACGCGTTGGACGAAGTTATCTTGCTAAACATTTACCCTGCCCGGGAACAGGCGATTGAAGGGGTTTCGTCAAATCTGATACTCGATAAGATGAATTTGAGAAGAAAATCAATAGTTAAGAAGGAGGATCTCATGGACAAACTGCTGCAATCTGATGTAGAAGTATTGGTGACCATGGGCGCGGGTGATATTGATAGTATGGTCATTCCTATCAGGGAAGCCTTACTTAAGAGCTCTGATTAAAATGATCATAACAGCGTCTGGCTATTAACAAAATGGTGTTGAGAATTACTTGTCTTACACCGTAACTTTTAACTGAAACTTGAATAAAATACGGTAATAATTTAAGGTTTACGGTACCGGATGGGAATATCTGTGAAAAAACGTTTGTTATCCATTGTGTTGTGGTCCATCACATTGATCGGCTTGTGCTTTGTTATGAGCTTTGTTGCCATTGAACACAAGAATCAAACTTGTGAGAAAATCCTTATTGACATCGATTATTCAGAGGGCTACTTTTTCGTTGAATCGGAAGATGTTGCAGCGATGATTGCGGAAGATGGGATTGAGTTATTGGGCAAGCCCATTTCCGCAATAAATTTTCAAATGTTGGAGAGCCTGATATCTTCAAGTCCACATGTTAAAAATGTGCAAGTGTACTCTCTGATATCAGGGGATCTGAAAATTGAAATTAACCAAAGAACACCCTTGCTTCGGGTAATGCCTATTTCGATGAGCGGGTTTTATTTGGATGATGACGGAGCGCGAATGGAGCTCTCGAATAGCTACACTGCCAGAGTAACATTGGCCAATGGATACATTAAAGAAGACATGCTAAATGACCTCTTTTTGTTAGCAACTTTTGTTAATAAAAATAAGTTCTGGCAATCTCAGGTGCAGCAAATCTATGTAGATTCGGCGCAACAGATTTTGCTGATCCCCAGAGTTGGGAGGCATAAAATCATACTTGGCGAGGTAAAAAATCTGGAAGATAAATTTGGACGTCTTCTGGCCTTGTATAAGGATGGATTGAACAAGATTGGTTGGAATAAGTATAGAACAATTGACCTGAGTTATGCCGGCCAAATTGTTTGCACTAAATAATCATTATCGCCTATTGGGCATTTAAAAAATTGAGTAATGGAAAAATTTGACACGGTCGTTAGCCTTGACATAGGCACTACTAAGATCGTAGCGATCGTTGGACGCAAGAATGAACATGGTAAAATTGAGATTCTCGGAGTTGGCAAAACAAAATCACCAGGGGTAAAAAGAGGTATTGTAACCAATATAGCTGAAACTTCGGAAGCGATCAAAATTGCAATTGAAAAAGCTGAAAAAGACTCTGGAATTGAATTTGACAGGGTTGTCAATGTTGGTATCGCCGGTCAGCACATCAAAAGTTTGCAGCACAGAGGAATACGAACTCGTGACAGTATTGACGATGAAATCAGCCAGGACGATATCGATGCGTTGGTAGAAGACATGTACAAGCTGGTAATGCTACCAGGGGAGAAGATAATTCACGTTTTACCACAGGAGTATATCATCGATGGAGAGCAAGGTATAACCAAACCCATTGGTATGTCCGGAGTGAGGTTAGAGGCTAATTTCCACATCATTACCGGACAAGAAGCAGCAAAAAATAATATTTACAAATGTGTGGAGAAGGCTGGGCTGGATGTGGCTGAACTTATCCTGGAACCTTTGGCTTCTGCTGAAGCCGTGCTAAATTCAGAGGAGAAGGAAGGTGGAGTGGCATTGGTTGATATTGGGGGAGGTACCACCGATATCGCAATATTCTATGATGATATCATTCGTCATACTGCGGTTATTCCTTTTGGTGGAAGTTCTATAACAGAAGATATCAAAGAGGGATGCACCATACTTCGCGGACAAGCTGAACAATTAAAAGTGAAATTTGGTTCAGCCCTGGCTGATCAAACTCAGGATAATGAGATTGTTGCTATTCCGGGACTTGCGGGAAGAGATCCCAAGGAAATATCCATTAAGAACCTTGCACACATCATTCAAGCCCGGATGCAGGAGATCCTCGAATACGTGGATCACGAAATAAAAAATTCCGGTTTCAGAGACAAACTGATTGCCGGTATTGTGCTAACAGGAGGGGGAAGCCAGCTGAAGCATATTTCGCAGCTATGTGAGTACATTACCGGTATGGGTACCCGTGTAGGATATCCGAACCAGCATCTGGCCAAAGGCGAGGTTGACAATGTGACAAGTCCAACGTTCTCCACAGGAGTTGGACTGGTCATCAAAGGTTTTGAAGCACAAGAAAAGGAGGCGACAAGAAAAGACAGGGTAACAACACATTCCAATAAGACCAAAGGAGGATTTTTTGATCAATTCTTTAACAAGAGCAAAGAGTTTTTCGATGAACCTGAAGTCGATGGAGAAGAACAATTATAACGATAAATACTAACTAAAAAGAAGTCATTATGCCTGGTAAAATGATGCAATTCGAACTACCCAAGGGTAAATCTTCAATTATCAAAGTGATTGGTGTCGGCGGTGGTGGAAGCAACGCTGTCAACCACATGTTTAATGAGGGAATCAAAGGAGTAGATTTTGTTGTGTGCAACACCGATGAACAGGCATTGGACAACAGTCCGGTTCCATTAAAGATACAGCTGGGGGCAGGCTTAACGGAAGGTTTAGGTGCTGGCGGTGACCCGGAGGTTGGAAGAAACTCTGCGCTGGAAAATATTGAGCAGATTAAGGAAATACTCTCGAAGAATACGCAGATGGTGTTTATTACTGCAGGCATGGGCGGAGGAACAGGTACAGGCGGTGCTCCTGTTATAGCTTCTGTGGCCAAAGAGCTTGGAATACTAACTGTGGGCATTGTAACCATTCCCTTTTCAAATGAAGGTCCTAAAAGGATGCAGCAAGCAGAGGAGGGGCTAAAGCAATTGCGTGATAGCGTAGATGCATTGCTGATCATCTGTAACGACAAACTCAGGGAAATGTATGGAAATCTCACTCTGTCAAGCGCTTTTCACCAGGCGGACAATGTTCTGAGTACCGCAGCACGAGGTATCGCTGAAATGGTTTCTGTACATGGAAAGATCAACGTTGACTTCAAAGATGTAAGTACAGTGATGAAGGATAGCGGCGTGGCGATAATGGGCACTGGCGTATCAGAAGGGGAAGAAAGGGCGGTTAAAGCAGCCGAATTGGCATTGGCTTCGCCTCTGCTAAATGATAACAAGATCACTGGAGCCCGATATGTGCTTCTCAATATCACTACAGGTGATCAGGAACCATTGTTAGATGAGATTTCTGATATAGGAGATTATATTCAAACAGAAGCAGGTAATACAGCCAATGTGATTATGGGTGTGGGCTCCGATGACAGTTTAGGTGAAAAGCTCAGCGTAACCTTAATAGCTGCAGGATTTGAGACGAATCCGGACCTGGGTTTTGCGGCGAACCAAGAACCGGAGAAGATTGTGCGAAAACTGGAAGATGATGCGAAACCGGCGGTTGTTCATGAACTAACTCCTATTGAGGACGAATTAGAAGATTTGCCAGGGGTGAAGAGTGGTGTTGAAGACGAAGAATCTGAGAAGGAGGAGATAAAATTCGAACTAAAAACGAAGGAACCAGACCCGGTTGAAGATATTCCGGAAACGAATATAATAGCGAAGGTTGAAGAGCAGAAAATAGAAGAAAAAGAAGTTAAGCCTCCTTTTACTCCGGATTTTGCCAAACCGATTATCGATGTTAGCGGAGACACAGCTGAAACTGATCAGAAGAACTCAGAGAAAGAGGAGGAGGTAAAGCCGCCAGTTGAGATAGAAACAAAAGAGCCGGAAACGGTGGAATCATTATTGGCCGGGAAAATAGAAGAAGCAAAAAAGAAAGAGGATAAAAAAGTAGAAAAAGTGGATGAGCAGGAAGAAGCAGTACCCGAATTTAAACTGATTAAGAAAGAAGAACCTACATCTCAATCCGAAAAGGATAAAGAGGAATCCAAAGCTTTTGAATTTGAGTTAAATCCAAAGTCTCGTAAGCAAGAAAATAAGGAGGCTGCCCCTGTAACCACTACAGTTACAAGCGATCTGGAAGATGCTTCCGCAGGCTCCTCAGAAGTTGAGATTTCGTCTGATCCGAATTTGGCAAAAGACCGGATCAACAAATTGAAGGAGTTGAGTTATAAACTGAAAACGCCTTCTGGTGTTAGCGACCTGGAAAAGGAACCTGCTTATATGCGCAAGAATGTGGAGTTGGATGATGTTCCGCACTCGTCAGAATCATCCGTATCGCGTTATACCTTATCTGAAGATCCGGATGAGGAGGGCAAGGTTACGCTAAAGCCCAACAATCCCTTTCTGCACGATAACGTGGACTGATCAACAATAAGCTCAAATAAAAAACCCTCTCACTTAAGTAAGAGGGTTTTCTTTTTCGACGTTGAAGAACGATTTACATCATTCCGCCCATTCCTCCCGGAGGCATAGCCGGCATTGCCGGTTCGTCTTCCTTCTCATCAGATAAAACGCATTCAGTAGTGAGAAGCATACCTGCAATAGATGCGGCGTTCTCGAGCGCTACCCTCGTTACTTTCGTAGGATCAATAACACCGGCTGCAAACAAGGCCTCATATTTATGAGTAGCAGCATTGTATCCAAAATCGCCTTTGCCTTCACGAACTTTCTGAATTACTATCGATCCTTCTTCACCGGCATTGATGACGATTCGCCTCAATGGCTCCTCGATTGCTTTTCGGATGATAGCTATACCGGTATTTTCGTCTTCATTGATGCCTTCCAATTTTGCAATGGCATCTATTGCCCTGACATAGGCAACTCCGCCACCTGCTACTACTCCTTCTTCAACAGCAGCCCTTGTTGCGTTCAGAGCATCATCAACCCTGTCCTTCTTTTCTTTCATTTCAACTTCTGTGGGTGCACCTACATACAGTACTGCAACACCACCGGCTAACTTAGCCAAGCGCTCTTCGAGTTTTTCCTTATCATAATCAGAAGTGCTTTTTTCAATTTGCGCTTTGATTTGATTTACTCTCGCCTTAATATCCTCTTTTTTACCGCCGCCACTTACAATTGTTGTATTCTCTTTATCAATGGTAATGGTCTTTGCGGATCCTAAATAAGAAAGATCGGCAGATTCCAGCTTGTATCCTCTCTCCTCAGAGATTACAGTACCACCTGTAAGAATCGCGATATCCTCAAGCATTTCCTTTCTGCGGTCGCCGAAGCCAGGAGCTTTAACAGCCGCTATCTTGAGCGATCCCCTGATCTTGTTAACAACAAGAGTTGCCAGGGCCTCACCATCGATGTCTTCTGCGATAATCAATAGTGGTTTACCTGATTGAGCAGCTTTTTCCAGAAGAGAAAGCAGGTCTTTCATGGTAGAGATCTTCTTGTCGTGAATTAACACAAGAGGATCTTCCAAAACAGTTTCCATTTTTTCTGCATCGGTAACAAAGTAAGGAGAAACATATCCCCTGTCAAATTGCATTCCCTCTACAACTTCAACAGTTGTGTCAGTACCTTTAGCCTCTTCAACAGTGATTACACCTTCCTTCTTCACTTTTTCCATTGCACTTGCGATCAATTCGCCGATCTGCTCGTCGTTGTTGGAAGAAATAGTAGCAATTTGCTTGATCATGTCCGAATCGTCTCCAACAATCTTAGATTGAGATTTCAGGTCTTCTAATACTACTCTAACTGCCTTATCAATTCCACGCTTGAGATCCATTGGATTTGCCCCGGCAGCAACATTCTTGATACCAGCGTTAACAATGGCTTGTGCCAAAACCGTAGCGGTAGTTGTTCCGTCACCTGCAACATCGGCAGTCTTGGAAGCTACTTCCTTTACCATTTGAGCACCCATGTTCTCAATAGGGTCTTTTAGTTCGATTTCTTTTGCTACAGTTACACCGTCTTTCGTTATGATAGGTGCACCGAATTTCTTGTCTATAATTACATTTCTGCCTTTAGGGCCTAATGTTACTTTTACTGCGTCGGCAAGCGCATCGACACCTGCTTTTAAGGAGTCTCTGGCTTCCGCGTCAAAAGTGATTGTTTTTGCCATGATTGTTTATTTTATTTTATCCGGGTTTCCGGAATTTATGATTCTTTAAATAATTAATTAAACGATAGCGAAAATGTCAGATTCCCGCATAATAATATACTCGCCTCCGTTCAAAGCGATTTCGGTACCTGCATACTTTCCATAAAGCACAGCATCACCAACCTTAACTGTGATTGGATCGTCTTTTGTGCCTTTTCCTGCAGCAACTACCTTTCCTTTTTGTGGTTTTTCTTTAGCAGTATCAGGAATAATGATTCCCCCTGCTGTTTTTTCCTCAGCAACATCTGGTTCTACTACAACTCTGTCTGCTAAAGGTTTGATTTTAATAGCCATTTTTTTTTAAAGTTTAATAATCCTGTAATCAGGATCGGTTATTCACACTTAATTAGACGGCACTACAGTCATAATTTATGCCAAACACCTTTTGGCTTACTTTTAATAAAACTGAGTGACATTTTTTCATAAATACTCTATAATTTGATGTAATACTTTGATAAATCATGACAGCATGACGCTATCAGATAAGTTGCCTATTTATTCGTAGGTGTAGGAATTTGCTGAGGAAGATTGGGCACATTCTGAATTGGATCAGGCAAGTTTTCAATTTGCTCTTGAATCACAGACTCCATTTCTTCACCTTCCCCGGGTTTGTTGAAGCTGGAAAAAAGACTCAAGACCATTAAACAAATTGCAAGTATCCAGGTTGTCTTTTCTAGAAAGTCAGCGGTTTTTCTCACACCCATAAATTGATTGGAAGAAGAAAATTGCGCTGATAAACCACCACCTTTGGGATTTTGAATGAGTACTACAGCCACCAGTAAGAAGCAGGTAATTATAATTAATACAATGATAAAAGATCCCATTATTCAGTGCCGATTCTTCGTGTCATTCTTTTTTTAATTTTTCTTTCAGAGCTTTAATTCGGGCGGCAAAGGTATTGCTATTTTTTGGATATTTCAAGCAAAGTAACTCATATGCTTTGATGGCTTTCTCATAAAAATGTTGGCTCTCATAAATCACAGCCAGCGTCTCAGTTACAAATTCTTCATCATCAATGATGCTCAGGCGAGCGGTATCGATTGGCGAGAAAAACGCTTCCTTTTCTTTTGTTCCTTCCTCTAACCTGTTAGACAGGCCAGGCGCTTTTTTAATAAAATTGCTGATCAACTCATCCGAGTCCTGATCACCTGACAGACTTTGCCCACCCTGATTTATTTTAGTCATCCATTGGTTAAAAGTGAATTGACCTTTGTCATATGGTACCTTCTTTCTCTTTTTTTGTTTTACCGGTTGCTCTTTTGTTACAGGAGCGTCTTGTTCTACTTGCTCTGATTGAACTTCCATTTCAATAGAAGCACTCACAGCTTCCTTCAAGATTTGTTGCTCAAGAGGGCTAACTTCTGTTAACATAGTTTGGCTCTTGCCAGTATCATCCTCGATAACATTAATCTTTGATCTGAGATCACTCTGCATAACCAATTCATATAATTTTTTTCGGCTATTGGCATATACGGCTGCAATTTTCAGCTGTGCTGAGTAGTCAATACTCTTCTCGTCGTAAAGATTTTTTAAATATAATAGATGGGCTGTTTGGCAGTAAGGATATTGAGTAATGAGGTCTTTTAGCCCGGAAGTGCTACTGGCATCCATCTTGGAAGGATCGGCAAGATAGCTGATAAACATATCTTTATTCATAGGCCTAAGCTACCAGTTTATCACGGCTTTATTGAATATATCCACAACCAACTGATCATTGATCGAATTTATCAATTTATTTTCTACCGCCGAAAGATCCTCCGTACTTAGATAGTCTTCATATCTGGAAAATTGTGTTTGATAGCTCTGTTTTTCATCAACTGTATTTGTAAAATTAATTTTTACGGTAACGGTGAGCCGGTTCAAAGCTGCCGTTTCATTTCCTTGTATGGCAACAGGAGTAACTACGTAATTGGTAATAGCCCCTTCAAAATTAAAATCTCCGTTTTGATCTACTAACGTCAAATTGGTTTCTGACAAAAAGCGATCCTTAAGAGCCTCCGTGAGCAACTGACTCAACGAAGGTTGAACCAACTGCGCGTTGTTTTGTAAGTATAATATAGAAACGGTTTTAACTTCAGCAGGAATGGAAGCTCCGGATAAAGAGTACTTAACCGTGCAACCTGCTAATGACAGCAGCAGAATGGAAATGGAACTAATTACTTTTAGATTCTTTACCAATTCGCAGGCAATTATTTTATGTTGTATTCCTTAATTTTTCGATACAATGTTCGCTCAGAAATACCCAACTCGTTGGCCGCACTTTTATTGCTCTTGTGCTTCACCAATGCCTTTTGAATGAGCTTTATTTCCATATCCTGGATTGACAGGGATTCTTCAATGATTTCCTCCACTTCCTGCATTTCTTCCAGGCTCTCATTTGAAGATGATTTGTCTTCCATAACTGGAGTCACCTGCTGAAATTCCTCCGGTCGCAATATATCGGCTGAAGATGCTTCAGAATCACTTGCTTTGATCATATCCTTCAGAATTTCTTGTCCTTCTTGAGAAATGCTCTTTGAACCACCCCTGTCATGAAGTATTCCATATACAAGCTTCTTGAGATCCGTAACATCATTTTTCATTTCGAAAAGGATCTTATAAAGTATTTCACGATCAGAAAGATTTCCTGATTCGGCAGTGTTTTTGCTGAATAAGATAGGTAGGTTGTCACCCCGGTTTTCGGGAAGGTATTTCAGCAATACATCTTTACTTATGTTTCTGTTTTCTTCTATAACCGAAATCTGTTCAGCAATATTTTTGATTTGTCGAACATTACCCGGCCATTTATAGGCGATTAGAATGCTTTGAGCTTCTTCATTCAGCTTTATAGTTGGCATTCGGTATTTATCCGCAAAATCAGCAGCAAATTTTCTGAAGAACAGGTGAATATCTTCTTTTCTGTCACGCAGTGGTGGCAAATTAATAGGTACTGTATTTAACCTATAGTACAGATCTTCCCGAAATTTTTCACGGCTGATTGCTTCCGGAATCTCTACGTTGGTCGCAGCAACAATTCGTACGTCAGTCTTTTGAACTTTTGATGAACCAACTTTTATGTATTCACCGGTTTCAAGTACGCGCAACAATCGCACTTGCGTTTGTAACGGAAGCTCCGCGACTTCATCCAAAAAGATGGTTCCTCCATTGGCGACTTCAAAATATCCTTTTCGAGCCTCATGTGCCCCTGTAAATGATCCTTTCTCATGTCCAAAAAGTTCCGAGTCAATGGTCCCTTCTGGAATGGCACCACAATTAACGGCAATGTATTCGCCGTGCTTTCTTGCACTAAGCTGATGAATAATCTGTGGGAATACCTCTTTTCCTACACCGCTCTCACCTGATACTAACACAGAAATATCAGTAGGAGCCACTTGCATGGCGGTGTCTATTGCCCGATCGAGAAGTGGCGATGTTCCCAATATCGAAAATCGTTGCTTTATCTGTTGAATGGTCATATCTCCTTCATACTTATATTACTTCTCCAAGTAGTGTTGCAGAAGTGCAATCCTTTATTTTTACTTCTATATATTGTCCAGGCTTCAGATCACCTTTGGCAAATACAACTACATTGTTCTGCGAGTTGCGGCCGTAAAACTCCTTTTCTGACTTCTTTGAAGTTCCTTCTATCAACACCTTGTAAACCTTTCCCACATGGTTCAGATTAGCTTCATGTGAGTGCTTTTGCTGTAAGTCAATTATCTCTGTTAATCTCGCCTTTTTACTCTTTTCATCAACATTATCTGTCATTTTTCTCGCAGCTTGCGTATTTGGCCGTTCCGAGTATTTGAACATATAAGCAAAATCGTATCTAACGAGCTCCATCAGCGACAAAGTTTCTTTGTGGTTCTGCTCAGATTCGTTACAAAATCCGGTGATAAAATCAGAAGATATTCCACATCCTGGAATTATATTTCGAATAGACTTTATCCTGTCCAAATACCATTCTCTGTTATACCCTCTATTCATGTTATGCAATACCTCCGAGCTTCCTGATTGTACAGGTAAATGGATATAATCACAGATATTTTCGTGTTTCGCCATCATGTGCAGTACATCATCAGTCATGTCCTTGGGATGAGAAGTTGAAAAACGCACCCTGAGATCTTTGTTTACATTGGCTACTTTCTCCAATAATTGTGCAAAGCTTATGCTTTGTAATTGATCATGTGATGATAGATTCTTGAATTCCTTTTTGAGTCCACCTCCGTACCAGAGATATGAGTCGACATTTTGTCCCAATAAAGTCACTTCTCTAAATCCGTCCTTAAATAGCTGTTTCGCCTCGCTGATAATGGTTTCAGGATCCCTGCTACGCTCTCTACCCCTGGTAAAGGGCACCACGCAAAATGAACACATGTTATCACAGCCTCTCATTATTGAGATGAATGCGGTAATACCGTTTTTACTTAGCCTTACCGGGCTAATATCAGCATAGGTTTCCTCTTTTGAGAGTATTACGTTCACAGCTTTTCTACCGTCCTCAACCTGGCTTAGTAAATTAGGAAGATCCCTATATGAATCTGGCCCTGCTACAATGTCAACCAGCTTTTCTTCTTCTAATAATTTGGATTTAAGCCGTTCTGCCATGCAGCCCAAGACGCCAATTACGACTCCAGGATTTTTCTTTTTGATTGCGTTATACTCCTTTAACCTGTTTCTAACCTTGGTTTCTGCGTTTTCCCTGATGGAGCATGTATTTACGAAGATCAACTCCGCTTCCTTGTAGTTATCTGTAATAGAGTATCCCTCCTCCTTCATTATTGACGCAACGATCTCACTATCTGAGAAGTTCATCTGGCAACCATAGCTCTCCAGGTACATTTTCTTCGATCCTTTAACGCTTTTATCAGGACTTAGCGCTTGCCCCTGGATCGCTTCATCCAACACCATCTCGTCGTTTTTCATGATTAGACTTTAGTAAATAGGAGCACAAAGTTATAAAAAATGCAATTATGACAAAATGGCACAATTGGCTGTTTAACTACAAATCTATATGCTTATCACATTCGTCGTTTTTTTTAACGCATTCAAATAATAATTTGGAAAATAGACCACGATTTCATTTTCTTTGCACTCTTCATTTTGAATGTGGGGAGTTGGATTCTCCAGGATTTGGTTGAATCCTTATCAGAATGTGTTGATAGAACAAAGCAGAATATTGCCGAATAGCAAAAAATAACCTTATTGATTCAATTACGTTAAACGGCAATGCTTTCAACAAATAACTATGGAAAAGAACTTGGTAATCGTTGAGTCTCCGGCAAAAGCAAAAACCATTGAGGGATTTTTGGGTGAGGGGTTTGTGGTAAAGTCTTGTTTCGGGCATGTGAGGGATTTGCTAACAAAAGAGTTGTCTGTTGATACAGAAAACAATTTTGTTCCGAAATATGAAATTCCGGAGGACAAGAAAAAAGTTATTGATGAATTAAAAAAGTACGCTGATAATGCTGAAACTGTTTGGCTCGCAACGGATGAGGATCGTGAGGGAGAGGCAATATCATGGCATTTAATTGAGGCATTGAAGCTGGATGAAAGTAAGGTTAAACGAATTGTGTTTCATGAAATTACAAAGTCAGCCATATTAAGGGCTATCGAAAACCCTCGCGGTATTGATAAGAATTTGGTGGATGCGCAGCAGGCCAGACGCGTATTGGATAGGTTGGTTGGCTATGAGCTTTCTCCAATTCTTTGGAAGAAAGTCAAACCGTCGCTTTCTGCAGGAAGAGTGCAGTCGGTTGCTGTAAGATTAATCGTCGAACGAGAACGAGAAATCAATGCATTTCAAAATGAATCTTTTTACAAAGTAGTTGCTGAATTTGCGGTGCCGGAAGGTGATAGGATTACACCAATGCGGGCCAATTTATCGGAAAGATTTAAGTCAGAAAGTGAAGCACATGAATTTTTAATTAAATGTCAGGGCGCGAGTTTCAGTATAAAAAATCTTGAAGTAAAACCCTCAAAGAAATCGCCATCAGCTCCGTTTACCACTTCCACACTTCAGCAGGAAGCCAGTCGAAAATTGGGATATTCTGTTGCCCAAACAATGGTTGTTGCTCAAAAATTATATGAGGCTGGAAAAATATCTTATATGAGAACGGACTCGGTAAATTTATCTGACACCGCCAGCGAGGCCGCGCGGAAAGAGATACAAAATTCCTATGGTGATCAATATGTTAATATCCAGAAATACCAAACAAAATCGAAGGGGGCACAGGAAGCACACGAAGCCATTCGTCCAACCTTTTTGGACCAGCATACGGCAGGTGGAGACAGTTCTGAGCGAAGGCTTTATGAGTTGATTTGGAAAAGAACTATTGCATCTCAAATGAGTGATGCACAGTTGGAGAAAACGGTAGTTACCATCGACGTTTCTACAGCTGAAGAGGACTTTATTGCAAATGGCGAAGTCGTGAAGTTTGATGGTTTTCTGAAAGTGTATTTCGAGTTTACTGACGAAAGTAGGTCAGACACAAACGGAGAGAGTGCAAAAGCTGAAAAGCCATTGTTACCGCAGGTTGCATTGAATCAAGATCTGAATGTAAGTGAAATTAGTGCAACAGAACGTTTTACAAAGCATCCCGCCAGGTTTACGGAAGCAAGCCTTGTGAGAAAACTGGAAGAGCTTGGCATAGGACGGCCTTCTACATTTGCGCCAACAATTTCGACTATACAGAAAAGGGAGTATGTTGCCAGGGAAGACCGGGATGGGGAGGTGAGAGATTATATACTCTTGCAATTGAGAAATGGCGTAATTGAAAGGGCGGTCAGACAAGAGACTACTGGTGTGGAGCGTGCAAAACTGTTTCCTTCGGACATAGGTATGGTTGTGAATGACTTCCTGATCGAGCATTTTGAAAAAATAATGGATTACAACTTTACTGCAAACGTCGAATTAGAATTTGATGCAATTGCCCGAGGACAGAAGCAGTGGAATCAAATGATTAATGAATTCTATGGACCATTTCACAACAGTGTGAAGATCACTGAAGAAACTTCCGAAAAAGCATCAGGTGAGAGGATGTTGGGAAATGATCCTGAAACCGGTAAACCGGTAATTACAAGAATTGGTAGATATGGCCCAATTATACAAATTGGCGCTCGAGATGATGAGGAAAAACCGAGATTTGCGAGTTTGAGAAAAAATCAATCCATTGAGTCAATCACGTTTGAAGAAGCAATGGATTTGTTTAAACTGCCCAGAACTGTTGGGAGTTATGAAGAAAAAGAGATTATTGCCGCAATTGGAAAGTTCGGGCCTTACGTTAGGCATGATGACAAGTTCTACTCTATAAAAGAAGATGATCCAATGGAAATTGGTGAAGCGAGGGCTATTGAAGTGATCGAGGCAAAGCGAAAAGTCGACCGCGAGCGAGTTGTGAAAACATTCGAAGAGAATAAAGATGTTCAGGTGCTCAAGGGTCGTTATGGCATCTATATTTCCATTGGCAAGGACAACTACAAAATACCCAAGGACAAAGAGCCGCGGGATCTAACTCTTGAAGAATGTTTGGAAATTGCTGCGAATGCACCCGCCAAGAAAAAAAGAGGGTTCACAAAAAAGAAAAGCTAAATGGACATCTCACTCTATTTTGAACCAATAGACACCTCAAATTTCGATAACAAAGAAGATTATTTACCGACCAGTTTAGGAGAAATCATAAGCGTTTATGCCATCGACTCTTCCTTTCCGGATTTAAAAGATACTGACATCGCGATTATCGGCGTAAAAGAAGATCGAAATGCTGTCAATAACGAGGGCTGTGCCGACGGCCCTGATTATGTTCGGAACAAGCTTTATCAACTCTATCAGGGCGCATTTAAGGCCAGGATTACCGACCTGGGTAATATTGTCAAGGGAGATAAAATAGAAGACACCTATTTTGCACTTAGTACGGTCATCGGTGAATTGTTAAAGGAGGACATTGTGCCAGTAATCATCGGTGGCAGCCAGGATCTCACTTACGCCAATTATACGGCTTATGAAAATGTAAAGCAGACCATTAACATGGCTGTTGTAGGTTCAACTTTCGCTTTGGGAACAGCAGGGCAGGAGCTCGATTCCAATTCGTTTTTGAGCAAGATTATTCTGCATCAGCCAAATTATTTATTCAATTACAGCAATATCGGGTACCAGAGTTATTTGGTTGACCAGAACGCGTTGGATTTGATGAATAAGCTATATTTCGATGTTTACAGATTGGGATATGTGCAAAACAACCTTCAGGAGGTTGAGCCAATAGTTCGAAATGCTGATGTCTTGAGCTTCGATATTTCGTCTATTAGGCAGTCAGACGCACCTGGAAACAAAAATACATCCCCAAACGGTTTTTACGGAGAAGAAGCGTGTCAGATAATGCGTTATGCAGGCATGAGCGATAAACTCACTACGGTGGGGATTTATGATTTCAACCCCGACTTTGATCACCACCACCAGACAGCACATCTTATTGCTCAGATGATATGGTATTTTGTGGAGGGATTTTATAACCGTAAACAGGACTATCCAGTGGGTGATAAATCAAAATACACGAAATACAGGGCAATTATAAAAGATGGAAACCACGAAATACAATTTTATAGGAGCAATAAGAGCGACAGGTGGTGGATGAATGTTCCATATCCGGCAAATGAAAAGGTCAAGTATGAACGACACCACCTGATTCCATGTTCCTATCAGGATTACGAGATGGCCCTGAAAGACGAAGTTCCCGATCGATGGCTGCAGGCTTATAAAAAGCTTAGTTAGAATTACACCGTGACCTGATTAAATTGCTCAAAATAGCCTCTTGGGATTGAGCATTGGAACAATTTGACACAAAATTTCGTTTATAGCTTAGTTGTAGAGGGAAACCGGACTAAAGTTGTTGATGAGAAGTGTTAAAACTTTCGTATAGCTATAACAAATAATTATACCTATTTTAGCGTTTTAATTCCAGATCATGGTAGGGTTTATTAAGCGGTTTATTATAGTAATCTTCGTAGTTACTCCAATGTTGGGCGTTGCCCAGCAGGAGCCGCAGTTTAGTCAAAATATGTTCAACATTTTGCCTGTCAATCCTGGTATCGCCGGAATGAACGATGCGATTTGCGCTAATATTTTGTACCGAAACCAGTGGACTGGCTTTGTAGGAGCTCCAAAGACGGGATTGTTGAATATTGATGCCCCAATTAAGTTTCCTCTTTTTGGAGGATTGGGGGTGGGGATAACACTTTGGAATGATAAAATTGGACTTGCTGAAACCTTTGGCGCCAAGCTGGCTCTGTCGTTCCGCTTCAACGTTGGCCCCGGACAGTTGGGTGTTGGTTTGCAAGCTGGATTTTTAAATCAATCGCTTGATGTTGATAAGTTCAATCCATTCGTTAGCGATGGTTCAGATGAGTCCATTCCAACTACGGGTGATAATGCAAGTGCGGGTACGTTTGGCATAGGTGTCATGTATAAAACAGATATGTTTTATGCCGGTGTATCTTCGACACAATTAACAGAATCAACTTTAAAATATGGAGGCATGGAATACAATCTCAAGCGCCACATTTACGTCACAGCGGGCCTTGCTAAGAGATTGAATTCAACTTTGGAGATAAAACCTTCAATTTGGTACAACTACGATGGTGCTATTGCTCATCAAATTGATCTGAACGTACTGCTCATGTACAATAATCAGTTTTGGGGTGGCGTTTCATATAGGATCGTTGATGTCGACGCGTTGGTGCCAATGATTGGGATTCAGTGGAACAACCTAAAGATTGGATACTCTTATGATATTATGTTGCAAAAGTTGAGGGGATTTAGCACTGGAACTCACGAAATACTGATAGGTTATTGCTTCAAAGTAGCAGAAAAAGTAACCGCGCAGAGATATAGAAATGTCAGGTTTTTGTAACCTTATGTTGGTAGCTAGCGTTATAGGGATTCATTTGAATTTTAAAAAGAATAAGTAAATTCACAACTTTAAACGGGAGATAGTCATGAAAAAGAAATTTCTTTTTATATCATTTATAGCCGTAATGGCTTGGGGATGTGGTGGCGGAGGTAGACAATCCGGTGAACTTTTAGGTGTTGCCGGTAGAGGACTATGGTATCAACCGGATCCTTATGGAATGGTGTATCTTCCTATGGGAAGTTATCACATGGGTCCTAGTGATCAAGATGTTCCTTACACGCAGACAGCTCAGGCAAAGACGGTATCCGTACAGGCCTTTTACATGGACATAACGGAAATTACCAATAATGAATATCGTCAATTTGTTCGTTGGGTACGCGATTCACTGGCTAGAAGAATTCTAGGTGAAGAGGTAAGTGAAGACTACCTGATAATGGTGGATAACTACGATGAAGAAATTGATCCACCTCAGTTAAACTGGGATATTCCAATTGAATGGGAATCTGATGAGCAGCGTGAAGCGTTGGCACAGATGTTTTATCCGGATCACGAACGATTCTACCGAAGAAAGAGAATTGATACGCGCAAGCTCAACTTTGAATATTACTGGATAGATCTGCGTCAGGCTGCTAAGAAAACAAATAGAGAGCAGGGTATGACAGACAGATCAGTGTTTATCATTAAAGATATCATTTCAGTTTATCCTGATACATTGGCTTGGGTACACGATTATACTTATTCTTTTAATGAACCAATGACGAGAATGTACTTCTGGCACCCGGCATATGACAACTACCCTGTTGTTGGAATTAACTGGAAACAGGCCAGGGCATTTAGTATATGGAGATCGGAGTTGATGAACAGCTACCTTTATAGGAATGGTGGAATTATGATCAACGATTTCAGGTTACCGACAGAATCAGAATGGGAGTATGCTGCCAGGGGTGGTTTGGATTTATCTCCATACCCTTGGGGTGGACCTTACATCAGAAATAGCAATGGTTGTTTCTTGGCTAACTTCAAGCCGATGCGTGGTAACTATATTGATGACGGTGGATTTCATACTGTTATTGTAACTTCCTATTCTCCTAACGAATTTGGCCTCTACTGTATGTCTGGTAACGTTGCGGAATGGACGAGCAATGCATTTGATGAATCTGCATACAATTTCGCACATGACTTAAATCCAGATTACCTTTACGATGCTAAAGATAGTGACCCACCTGCATTGAAGAGGAAGGTGATTCGTGGAGGTTCATGGAAGGATATTGGTTATTACTTACAAAACGGAACCAGAACCTACGAGTATCAGGATACTGCGAAGTGTTATATTGGGTTCAGGAATGTAATGACCTTTCTGGGAAGATCAAAGGGTGATAATATTTAAAATTCATCCGGTTTATCCACAAATTTTCGATAATATCCATTGGTTTTTAAGGACTTTTGATAGTTTTGTGAAACCTTGATACAGAATTAGTCAAATAAAATTGAAATTTAAATAGATTTAAGTTATGGGAATAGTTGAGCAGTTACAAAGTCCTAAGGGAAAAACATTCATGGCATACTTGTATGGATGGGGTGCATCTGTTGTGATCTTGGGTGCACTTTTTAAGATTCAGCACTATCCGGGAGCAGGGCCAATGCTTATTGTTGGCCTTGGTACAGAAGCTGTCATTTTCTTCTTTTCTGCTTTTGAACCGCCTTTTGTAGCTCTCGATTGGAGTTTGGTGTATCCGGAGTTAGCCCATATGGAAGACCCTGAAGAACACGACGCTGGAGAAGGCGATGACAAGGACTATCTGCCTAAAGGGCCTATAACTGAGCAACTCGATAGAATGCTGGAAGACGCGAAAATCGGGCCGGAACTCATCAGTAGTTTGAGCGCGGGTATGAAGAGTTTGAGTGACAGTACCAAGAATCTTACAGATCTTTCTGACGCCGCAATTGCAACAAGTGAATACACAGACAGGGTAAAGCAAGCGTCAACATCTATTGATTCTATGAGTGAGGCTTACTCAAAAGGAAATCAGGCAATGGATGATTTAGCTTCTGCTTCTGCCAGCGTGAAAGACAACCTCGGTAGTATAGCGTCATCTACAGACGCGTACAGTACGAGCATGGAAACCGCTGCTAGCAAAATGAATGAGATGAATAGTGCATATGGGCAGGCCGTTGGGGCGTTAGGTGAAATTGCATCGTCGGCTGGAACAGCCAAAAATTATACGGTCCAAATGGAGAAATTCACTGGTAATTTAGCAACACTCAACTCCATGTATGAGTTGGATATGAAAGAGTCAAACGAGAAGCTGATAAATACTATCAACGCACTTTCCGGAACTTCTGAGGTTGCTCAATCAATGAATGAGCAAATGAAACAATTAACGCAGAGTCTTTCTGCACTTAATGCTTCATATGCCGGGGAGGCTCAGGAATCTAAGCAACGAACAGAGGCAGTCGGTGCTTTCTATCAAGGTGTTACTGAAGTTATGGAGAATCTTAAATCTTCTGCTGAAGGCGCTAAGAGGTCTAGGGATGAAGTTTCTAAGTTAGGTGATAACCTGGCTGCCTTGAACAGTATTTATGGTAATATGCTCGCGGCCATGAATGTGAACATGGGTGGAGGAGGAGGAGGCGGTTCGTCTTCTGTTGAATAATGCCTGTCAGATTAAGTACATAACAACAAACTATTATATTAAGTAAGTACGATTAAATAATAAACAATAGAATATGAGTGGTGCTGGTTATATGTCCCCCAGGCAGAAGATGATCAATATGATGTATCTGGTGCTTATTGCTCTGTTGGCGCTAAACGTTTCAAAAGAAGTACTCGACGCATTCGTTATCATAAATCATGGATTGGTGAAGACCACGAATAATTTTGCTGAGAAGAATGAAAAGATCTATGCGAATTTTATTCGGGCAGAAGCTGAAAATCCGGCAAAAGCAGGGCCATGGAAGCAGAAAGCCTATAATGTTAAAACTAAGGCTGAGGCTATTTACCAGTATATTGAAGACATAAAAATTGGAATAATCATCTCAATTGACGGATTGGATCTGGACGAGAGAGAGGAAGCTGAAAGGAGGATGCGGGTTAAGGAGGGAGTGGAGAATAAATCTGATCTTGATATTGTGGCTAACATTATGATGAATCAATTAAAAGGTGCCAAGCTCAAAAAGGAGATGGAATCTTTTAAGAGCACTTTGATAGATTATGTAAAACCTAAAGATGAGGAATTTAAGGTTTCAATTCTTAATTCACTGGATACTGATGATCCTCCCACGGATGAAGAAGGAAACGTTCAAACATGGGAGTCTCAGCACTTTGAACACCTGCCGGCTATTGCAGTAATTTGTAACCTCACACAGCTGCAAAGTGCAGTGAGAAACGCTGAAGCGGAGATTATAGCATATCTCGAATTGGAGATTGATGCCGGCTCTATTCCGTTTAACAAGGTACAGGCAATTGTTATTCCTGAAAAAACATATGTTACCAAGGGAGATACATTCAAAGCAGACGTATTTCTCGCCGCTTCTGATTCACTTACAGCTCCTGTTATCTTAATTGGAAATGTTGACACAGTGGGTACGGGAGATTACGAAATGGTGGGGGAATTTGATTCGTTGCCAATCGAAGCTGGAAGAGGAAAAATGATAGCTGCTGCTACTTCTGTGGGAATTATTGAATGGGAAGGTATTGTATATCAAAAGACCACGCAAGGCACCAAGGAATACCCGTTCAAATCTACCTATCAAGTTGCTGAGCCTAGTATCAACGTTTCTCCGGATAAGATGAACGTTTTTTACATTGGCCCTGATAATCCGGTTACCGTTTCTATTTCTGGTTTCCCACCTGACCAGGTAAAGCCCAGCATAAGTGGTGGTGGAGGATCTATAAGAAAGGGTAAGAAACCGGGTGAATATATTGTTATTGTGAGAACCCAGGGAAAGTGTTACGTAAACGTTAGTGCGGAAATGACGAAAGGGAGTGGTAAATTCAAGAACATGGGTAAAAAAGAATTCCGTGTTAAAAGAGTACCTCCACCTATTGCCTCGTTTATGGGTATTGAAGGTGAAGGAAAGATTACTACTGGCAAACTTAAGGTAGCCAAAGGGGTGTTGGCAAAGATGAAGAACTTTGACTTTCAACTGCCTTTTAAAGTGATATCTTTTGATATGTCGATTAGTGTCGGAGGACTTTTTGTAACAGAAAAATCCAAGAATAACAGACTCACTCCTAACATGATGAGGTATCTGAAAAAGGCTAAGAGAGGTCAAAGGATCATCTTAGAAAATGTGAGGGCCAAATCACCAAAGACAAAAGCAGAAAAGATTACCGGCGTCACACTAAAGGTTGTGTAACCATTTAGCATCTGAAATCGTACAAGGAATTTCAATTATTTAGGTTAGGATCATTAGGATAATAAAAATAAAAGGAAACAGATGAAAAACATAGTTAGACTGGTTTTATTCGCGTTGGGGCTGTTGTTTATTATACCTGAAAACAGCACAAAGGCACAGGATGTATTGGATGGAATTTATATTCCTGAACATTCGCCAACCAGAAAGGTAATATCTTATGCATCTCTCAGGGAAGCTGATGTAATGTGGAATAAGAGAATTTGGCGAACGATCGATCTGCGGGAGAAAATTAATCACCCATTTTATTATCCGCTTGAAGCCAAAAGCAATTTTAAATCGCTGTTTCAGGTTATACAAGACGGAATCAATGAAGGTACGATTACGGCATATGATGTGATTGACGATGAGTTTAAAACACCTATGACAAAGGATGAACTCCTGGCGAAAATGTCATCTGTGGATACACAATTCGTGGAGAACTTTGAAACCGGTGAATTGGAAGAGCAGGTGATATTACAAGAGATTGCGGCAGGCGACATGAAGCAATACCAGCTTAAAGAGGACTGGTTCTTCGATAATCAGCGGTCTGTAATGGAGGTCAGAATTATTGGAATTAACACGATCACCGCCAAGAAAGATGATTCAGGTAACGAAGTTGGTAAAACTGCTTTGTTCTGGATTTACTTTCCACAGGCGAGATATGTATTTGCAAATCAAGTGGTCTTTAATCGCCAAAATGATGCAGAGCGCAGAACCTACGAGGATATTTTCTGGAAACGTATGTTTAGCAGCTACATTCATAAGGAGAGTAATGTGTATGACAGGGGATTGTTTGATTACACGAAAGGCTTGACCTATCAGTTAGAAGCTGAAAGAATAAAGAATGAACTCTTTGTAATAGAGCATGATCTCTGGCATTACTAAGAAATAATAATATAAGCTAAAGAGGCCCCGCTCATAAATTATGTGCGGGGTTTTTTATGCCTTATTTTCATATTGCATAATTCTTGCCCGGTTAGATCATGAAGAATTAGAATATCGTGGCCCAAATTTTCGTTTTAGTATTACATATGAAAACGAAAATGTACATAGCCATGTTCTCCCTGCTGATGGTTGTAATGGGCCAACATAGCGCGGCACAGATTATTAATCCTCCGCCCGGCTATAGACAAGTGATCCAACCTCATCATCTGAGGGAAGCAGATGTGATGTGGTCCAAAAGGATATGGAGGGCCATTGACTTGCGTGAGAAGATGAACCACCCGCTGTATTATCCATTGGATGCCAAGCGCAGCTATAAATCCCTGTTTGATGTTATTAAGGATGGAATATATGAAGGTACAATTACGGCTTATGATCCGATAGATGATGAATTCATCAATCCAATGACCATCGCGGAGGTGAAATCTAAATTGGAACGTGTTGACACCATGCTGATTCCACACTGGGAAACAGGTGAATTGGAACCCGTAGCTGTTAAAACCACCATAGAATCGCGCGATATGCGGCAGTACCGGATAAAGGAGGACTGGTATTTTGATAAGCAGCTCTCTGTATTCGAACCTCAAATTATCGGTATACTACTCGTTGCAGTAAAAAAAGATGAAATGGGGAATGTAGTGGGGAATCAGGCCCTATTCTGGATATATTACCCCGAGGCTCGTTATGTTTTTGCCAATCAGAAAGTATTTATCAGGAATAATGACGTTAAGATTACCTACGCCGATCTGTTTTGGAAGAGGTTCTTTAGTAGTTACATCTACAAGGAGTCCAACGTATATGACCGCTCAGTTAGCGATTATGCTTCCGGGTTGAGCTATCAACTGGAATCTAAAAAAATTCGCGAGAAACTCTTCAATTTTGAGCACGACCTTTGGGAGTATTAAGTTCCAAAAACATTCAAATAGAACGCTGATGACACTGACCTGCCTGCGCGAAGCCGTGGTTTCGCTACGGCGGAGGCACGGTCGGGCGGATTATCACGGATTTAATCGGGTTTATCAGCGAAGATCCGTTAAATCCGCGTTCCATTTTATTATTAATTGTTAGGAAAACGTAAAAACTTATCGACTGGCATTAACTACATAGCCAAAATCGAATCTCGAAGGCAGCGTAAGGAGTACTTACTTATTGGGCCGGATAATGATAACGTAGCCATTTATGGCTGTCTGATTGTTTAGACCCAGCACGTAGAAATAGGTATCGCTTCCCAGTTCTCGTCCTTTCTCATCAGTCCCGTTCCAGCAATTTTGTATTGCATTGGTAGGATCGCAATCCTGGTAATGATCGCTTTCATACACCTGCTCTCCCCAGCGGTCGTAAACATGCAAGGTCAGGACAGCTCCTTCTCCCGCGAAAAAATCGCCGATATAGAACACAGAATTTTGTGCGACGTCTGAACCTGGGTTGAACACATTGGGAATCTTGATTTTTACACGCTTGGGCCGCTGAGTCGTATCGCAACATCCAAATCGGTTACAGACGATGAGCTCAATGTTATAAGTTCCTGAATCCACGTATGCATGCGAGGCATTGGGGTTATTAGGATAAGTATACACCAGGCTGCTATTGTCATCAAAATCCCATATCAATACTGAATCCACCCCTATGGAAGAGTCGAGACAGATCACCGTTGGATCCAGTCCCGAAACACTGGGCACCGTTCCGAAAGCAGCAAAGGGCGCAGGGTATACTGCAACGGCACTATCACGCACAAACACACAGGATGAGCTGAATGTAACGGAAACTGTGTAATAGGTAATGTTGGTATACTCACCACTTACAACATCGTAAGTGTGATACGCAGAATCACCCGTTTGTGTAGCACTTCCATCTCCAAAATCCCACACCAATGTGCTCGAATCATAGGGCAGTGTTGAAAAATCCAATCCGCTCGCATCAAAGCTGGTTTCCAGTGGTGCACAACCCGCATAGGTTGAAAGTGGCAAATCAAATACAACTACGTATTCAGGCCGGTACACTTCATATTTACAAGTATCCGTGCCACTTATTAACCATGCGCCGAAGGTTACATCATAGATACCCGGATTGGCATAATAGTGTGTAGGTTCATTAAAGGTTCCTGTTGTGACACCATTGTACATTCCCGCTGGTATATTATCCGAGGCTGCGCCAATGATGGTATCTCCATCCCCAAAATCCCACCAGTAATAGTCAATTGAGTCAGTGCCAAAAGAGCTATCAATGAAAGTTACATTTCTCGGGCCGCAAATTGCGTCATTCGTGAAGAATCCCAATATAGGGCCAGGTACTGTTACCTGTGGCAAGGGATATTGATAAGGACATCTTTGGCCAGTACTATCTGCTGGATCTTCAAGTTGCAGAATGGGCTGGAAAGTGCCTCCCTGTGTATAATAATACACTATTACCGTTGTATCTGTAACCGGTGAGCCGGAGATAGCACCCAGGGTAACAGAAGTAGAGCCTCCATCTCCAAAGAAAATAGTTACGATATCTGTATTGAAAGTGACAATGGTGAATGTAACCTTGAATGGTGCACAACCACCCGAATCAACAACAGATGTATCGAGCAGGATAGGCCCCTTTACCTCAATGTAATCAATCTTTATTGTATCATCCTGGCAGGCGTTAGGAGGCGCAGTATTCACCACAAGGGTTATCGTATACAGACCAGGATATTGATAGGTATGCGTGACTGATGTATCCGAAGTGATTGTACCACTGCTGTCTCCAAAAGTCCATGTCCATAAAACCACATCAGAGCTGGAATTATCTATTAATGTAAAGATATTGGGGCACAGGGTATCAATATCCGCAATTTCAAAGTAGAAATCTGCAACGGGCTTTACAATGGTAACTACAATAGAAACTGTATCCCTGCAGCCATTTATATCTTCGACGGTTAAGGTAACCCTAAAGTCTGTTGTGGTATCTACATCGAATACATGTGAAGTAAAATTGCTCGTGGTTGTATCGACAGTCGTTCCATCGCACCAATCCCAATAATACGTAACAGGATTTCCGGTGGAAGTACTGATGAATGTCATTGGTGATCCGCTGCAAACACTGATTGGCGATTGAGTAAAACTTGCATTTGGGCATGTAGTTATGATTTGATTTAAGAAAGCAACTGTTGCCTGGCCTAAACATCCGTTCTCATCGGTTATATTAACCGTTGGATTATACGTGCCACAGGTGGTATATTGGTGAGGTGGAGAAACAGGAACATTGGTGGTATCATTAGGAGTTGCGTCGCCATAGCTCCATATCCATTGCATGATCTGTAATCCGTAATTTGACACCGTATCCGTAAAGGTGACCACCAGTGTATCCTTAATGAGATCCTGTACACAACCCGAAGTTGTATCTGGTACAATTGTAGGAATCGGGTTGGCATTTACAACCACCTGATGCGTTACACTGTCTTTACAGCCATATATATCTTCAACAACATATTTTACCTCATAGGTACCAGGGTCACAATAATAATGTTGCAATAAATTATATGATCCAGTCGATGAACCGCCCGGTGCACAAACTGATGGTTGAGTATTCGAAGGAATCAGTGAATTTGCGTTAAGGGGACTTGGTGGATCAGGAGAGGTTATAATAAATCCGTCCCCAAAATCCCAAGTTCTTTTAACGGGAGTATATATACTAGTTGTCGCATCCTGAAAAGTGAATAATCCCGTAACACAATCAGATGGACCTCCCCCACCGGGTGACGTAATCGTGAATTCGGATTCAATGTGGGATATGAATACATCTAGGGAGGTTGAATCCACACACACTGAATCAGGGCAGGCCGCACATAGTTTCCAGGTATAGAGCCATATGGTCTTGGTTCCCGGAGTTCTATAGGTGTGATGAAATTTTATTGCCCTGCGTCTCTCAGGCTCAAATATAGAATCCGGAGGATCTATGATGGTATCCGCAGGTATATACATACTATCGCAAAACCCTGATAAAATAGTATCTGCAGGGACGAAGGTTGTATCTGGTGCTGTAGTGTCTGCCGGAACAGTATCAATACCGAAACAATTGGTGTCGGCCGGTACAAAATAGGAAACAGTATCTATCCAAATTGAATCCCAGGTAACGTTAAAAGTATCCGTACCAATCACCACCATATTAGCCGTTAAGGCGGTTATCGTATCCCGACTGAGAACCTCTAATGTATCGGGTTGATAGAGAATCTTTGTTGTATCAATTGAAATTGAATCGTTCGGTGTGTAAGAGGGCAGCTGGTCGCTATAAATGGTTACAATAGGGTACTGAGGTATTGTCTCCACCGAAAATGGGACATCAAACAGGGTAGAACATCCATAAAGTGTTGAGGACGCCAGCGTTGTGTCCAACTGTTCAGACATCCACACCGTCCAGGTTGTATCAATTAGCGTATCAAGTATTGGCTGTATGAAGTACGTATATTCAATAATGGTGGTGTCATTGTTTCTGATGACACAGGTTGTAGGCATGCCCAGCCAGTGCAGTACATCCCCTTCAAAGTGGAATTCTTTATCCGGCGGGTCTGGGGGAACCAGCGTGTCGGCGGTTGTGAGCGTATCCCCAGGCCGAATTACATAAAAGGTGGTATCGCAAGCAACGGTATCGCCCGCCTTAAAGAATAGAGTATCTTGAGGGAATATCGCTGTATCTCCATCAGTAAACAACGTGTCATAGAACACAGTAAAAGTTGTGTCGACAAGATATGTCGTATTGGTATCGCCCAAATTCCATACCCATCCGTGAGCGCCTTTTGTGGTGTCGCGTATTTCAATCGTCCACCCGCCGGTAGCAATGGTGTCTTCCCAGCAAAAGGAATTTCCTTGAACAAAACCACCTGAGTCAGGAAGGTAAACTTGTATAATAAATTCAGGCCTTGGCTCGAGTACTTCGATCAAACTATCTCTAATTACCATGTCAGATTCACATTTGTTGAAACTGGCTATCAAGCTTACGTCAAAGAATCCCGTGTTGGTTGAATAGGTATAAGGAGGATCCTGATCTGAAGCTGTACCATCATCTCCAAAATCCCATGCCCATTCGTTGGCAAAGCTGGATGATAGGTCGGTAAATTCGACGGCAAAAGGATGGCAGCCCACAGTATCATTAACAGTGAAGGCCACTTGGGGCGGCATTCCTACATCCACCTGACAAGGTGAAATGTTACCAAAAAGACAAAGAGTAGTTTGATCCATAGTAATAGTATCTGTGCAACCGCGAGAAGTCATAATGGCCAATGTTACTATAAAGGTGCCTGTATCAACATAAATATGTGTGGGATTGTTATAGGTACAAGAAGTCAGACAATCATTTGTAGTATCAGGCATTATTGAATCAGGGCCCGGGCCCAAAATGGTATATCCGTCACCGAAATCCCAGAACCACAATACGATGCTGTCCTCAATAAGCGTTGTGTCATAAGTACTCAAGTCAGCAAAATTTACTCTAAGCGGAACACAGCCAGCAGCTACAAATGTTGGAACCAGATTCGAAGTATCCATGATCGTGTCTGCAAAAAAATCAGCAATGGGTTTGGTTACACATATGAGGTCGTCAATGAGT
>JACZWC010000069.1 GCA_022572355.1 Bacteroidota bacterium
CCGACAATCTTCAAGCCACCGTGGTAGTTGAATATAACGGGAAGGCTGGTTTCGTCATCTCTCAACGATTCGTTGGGTGTGTTGTGATGTTGCATGGCAAAACCTGCGAAAGGTGCCAGTTTCGCATCAGGGCTCAAATACCACAGTACACCGAATCCCAAGTCTGGATAACTGCGTTTTTCATTCCAGATTTTTTCGTTGGAAGGATTGGTCTCACTATAATTTCCGTTCACATACTGTTCATCATATGTCTGGCCTTCCAAATCAATAGACTTTTGGGCATATCCGCCAATTAAAGCAGCGCTTAGGAAGTGATCTCCCGATATATTGAGGCTATATCCCAATGCAAGTGAAATATTCAGGTTACTGAAGGCACCTGCCTTATCGTTGAATACGGAAAGGCCCATGTCGAGCTTTCCATTTTCATCATTTATCAAAGGAACCATGAAGGTAAATCGATAAGTTGTGTAACCTTTATCGATATTTCCCCACTGACTTCTGTAATTGATAATTCCCTTCATCGTTGGGTTTGGGCCCATCAATGCCGGATTTAGCCTCAATGGAGCATTGTATTCCTGTGTGTATCTTGGATCCTGGCTATTCGCATCTTGTGCGATAAAAATAGCGCTGACGAGCACTATCGCGAATCCTGTTTTTAATGATACTTTCATAAGCTGTAGTATTAGATATGTTTTACTTAATTATCTGATTAGATTTATTATTCCGCTCTGTTCGACAACCTCTTCTTTACTGGTTAGCCCTCTGAATGAATAGACATAGGCACCCTGGGGCAGTTTCTTGCCAGATTTTTGCATCTTTCCATCCCAACCCATACTCGCGCTTCTGGAGATGAAAATCTGCTCTCCCCAGCGGTCAAAGACCACCAATGTAAATTCAGTCAGATCCTCAATTCGTACCCTGAAGATATCATTGAATCCGTTTTCATCTGGTGTAAAAGCCGTTGGAATAAAGAAGATGATAGAATCCACCTTAACCCTGACTGTATCAGTATTCACACACCCAAAGATGTCAGTAACCCAGGCAACATAATCAGTAGTAGCACCAGGTGATGCTACAGGATTAAAAATTCCTGGATTGCTCAGTCCAGCTGCAGGTAACCATTGGTATTGAACACCGCCGGTGGCGATGAGCTGAACAGAACCACCAACAGTGATTGTAGCAGTATCATTCAATAAATAATCCGTCGCTTTGGCATCTGGAAGAGGATGAACTATTGCCAATACGTCGTCGCTAAGCGGCGGACAATTATTAAAGCTAACGCTTACGGTGTAAGTCGTAGTGCTTGTTGGATTTGCCATTGGGTTTGGAATAGCTGGATTATCCAGGCCTGTTGATGGCGACCACTGATAGGTTTGCCCGTCAATTAATCCCAATCCAATTTGAACAGTATCTCCAAAACAAATTTCCACATCCGCTCCGGCATTCACAATCGCTGAAGTCAACATCGTTACTCTTACAGAATCACTGCTCTTGCATCCGTTTGTATCCGTAACCGTTACCACATAATTGGTAATTGGCGCATCGGGACTCGCTGTAGGATTTGAAATAGATCCATTGTTCAGTGTTCCACTTGGGAACCAGCTGTACGTAATGTTCGCAACGCTTGCACTTCCTATTGTTACACTTTGATCGGCACAGATTGTCGTATCCAATCCAGCGTTAGAAATAGGAATGGTGTCAATAGTAACCGTATTGGTCATTGTTTCCGAACAATTTTGGTCCGAGATTGTGAAGGAAATAACAAAGTTTCCACCTGAGCTAAACACAATTCCCGTTGGCATTTCTGCATTTGAAGTTGAAGGCACTGCCATACCACCAAAGTCCCATAAATAGGTCCAATTGGTTCCAGTATTGCCGGTATTATCAAAATCAACTGTTGAACCCGCACACACCGGTGCTGTTGAATTGAATGTAGCCGTTGGCCTCAGATTAATATTGATAGGTTGCATTAATGTATCCGAGCAATTTCCATCAGTTATGATCAGGGTGATCATTTTGGTACCTTCTGTTGAATAAATTACGTCGATAGGATTCTCCATCGTATCTGTTGCGGGTGCTGCTCCCGAACCAAAAGCCCATGAATACATCCACGAACCACCTGTGCTGCCTGTATTGGTGAAATCAACCGAATCACCTGTACAAGAAGGCGCAGTAGATGTCATGGAAGCCATCGGGGTCTCCATAATGGTATGTGTTTGATTAAAGGTCTCACTACAAGTACCATTCGATACCGTTACGCTTACGGTCTTGGTTCCAGCCCCTGAATAAGATACTCCCATAGGATTTTGAATAGAAGATCCTGCCGGCATAGCACCAGCACCAAAATCCCATACGTAGGTCCAGTTGGTATCACTTGTACCCGTATAACTAAAGTTGATGTCATCTCCTTCACAAGTTGCGGGAATTGTCGCAAATGAAGGTGCTGGAGTCTGTATCAAAGTGATATTGTTGGTTACAGAGTCTGAACACCCTGCTATTGTAGTCACCAACTGTACCGCATTGAGGCCCATTGTTGAGAACGTCACCCCTGTTGGATTCTCGGCCGTTGAAGTTCCCGGTGTACCACCAGTTCCGAAATTCCATGCATAAGATGCTCCGGTAGTTCCAGTATTTACAAAATCTACTGAATCACCAGTACAAGCTGGAGCATTTGATGTAAAGCTTACCATCGGTGTTTGGTTGATGGTAAAACTCTGCGTGGCGGAATCAGAGCAAAGGCCGTTAGTAACCGTTACCATCACTGTTTTAGGCCCTGGCCCTGAATAAGTAACTCCAGCTGGATTCGGTGAAGTTGAACCCGAGGGAGAGGCACCCATTCCGAAATCCCAATCATAGGTCCAGCCTGTTCCTGTACTACCGGTATAACTAAAATTAATCGTCGACCCTTCGCAAGTATCAGTAACAACAGCAATGCTTGGGATAGGCCTGTCTGTGAGATTTATCGTCTGCATAGCAGAATCCACGCAGCCTCCCACCAATGTTGTGACAAGTAAAACATACTTTGTATCGCTTCCAGTCGTGTCATACATGACTCCAGTTGGACTCTCATCGGTTGAGAAAGCCGGTGTTGCACTCGTACCCATAAGATCAAAATCCCATACATACGTAGGCCCACCAGTAGATCCCGTGTTTGAAAAGTCCACCAAATCACCTGTACAAGCCGGGGTATTGGTCGCAAAGCTTGCTACCGGTGTTGGGTTAATGGTTAAACTCATTGAAGTTGTGTCTGAGCATGTCCCGTTTGTTACTGTCAGGTTCACATTCTGAGTAACTGGCCCCAGATATACTACTGGTGCTGGATTTTCAGAACTGGAGTTTGAAGGAAAGGCCGCAATACCAAAATCCCAATCGTAAGTCCAGCCAGTACCTGTAGAGCCACCATACGTAAAGTTAACGATCTCATAGTTTGCACATACAGGGCCATCATGCGTGAATGAAGGCGCAGGTGTTTCATAAACGTTAATGGTTGTCGCGATAGAATCAGTACATCCTGCCGTTGTAGTTACAACGAGAGATACAGTTTTAATATCGGCGCCTGTAGCAATATAAGTGATTCCAGATGGATTTTCCGTCGCTCCTGACATTGTAGCTGGTGTAGCTCCTGAACCAAATGTCCAGTCATAATTTGCCGCACCCGTGGTTCCGGTATTCACAAAATCCACTAGCTGGCCAGTACATGATGGAGCGTTAGAGGAGAATGAAGCAGTTGGTGTTGAATTTATTGAGAAGTTCACCGTATCGGTTGAAACACAGCCATACTGACTTGTAATTGTATGGGTGGCAGTTTTAGCTCCGTCTGAAAGATAAATAGTAGGTGAAGGGTAATCTACAGAAGATCCAGCCGGAAAAGCCAACAGGCCGAAATCCCAGGCATGCGTAGCCCCAAGAACAGTTGTATCTGGCCTAAAGCTAACTGTATCACCCTGGCATTTGGACATGGTAGCTCCAGTAGTTGTAAAGCCGGCAGTTAGATTGGGATTAATCGTGATGACATTGGTCGCGGGTTCAGAACATCCACCTGGCCCGGTAATGGTGAGCTGTACTGTTTTCGCTCCGTCTGTGGTATAAGTAATTCCGACGGGGTTAGCAGCAGTATCTTGAGCCAAGGAAGACACAGATCCCGCGCCAAAATCCCAATTATATCGATAACTCGGCTTAAATGGCTGCGCACTGTAAAAGTTGACTCCTTGTCCCACACAGGCGGGAGCGCTGGAAGTAAAATCAGCCGTAAACTCTATTACATAAAGGCAGAACGCACGTACCTGCTGTCCTTCAATATCGCAAAAATTATCACGCACCGTAACAGTAAAGCAAGAAGGTTGATCGCTGCCGTGACCACCACCAGGATTAAATTCAAAAGTACCTGTAGGCCTGACCAGCGAAGGACAACCGCCAGTAGTTCCGAACGAGACAAAGAACGGAACTGTTGCTGCCGAGGTAGTCATGGTTACGCATTGTAAGGGATCAGCATCAGAACTATTAACGGTAAAAATGAAGTCGCACCCTTCAGGTATAGTATCGAAAAAAACGCTCGTTCCGTTGATACCAGTCATGGAAGGCAAGGCATTAGGACCAGCCAAAACCGTTACCTGAATATCCCGTTCTACACTTCCAATCAGAACGCCACCACGATATTCTTCAACGAGGATAGCCATCACGGTTACGTCAAGGCCAGGGTCAGTGGGCAACATGCACACATCACCTGTTGCAGGGTCAATAGTAACAGCCGGAGTGGAGATAACAGGTTGGGTTGCGCTATAGGGGACTATGTATGTAACAGGGGTAGTAGCATTTTCCAATGGTGAAATCAGGGAATATGCCAAGGAATCTCCATCTATATCCACGGCTCCGTTGTTGAAGCAGAACGCTTCATTGAGATAAATAAAGGCAGCCGGATCATTGGCAAAAAAAGGAGCATTGTTGTAGGGGAAAATGGTGTTGTTGAGTGTGGAATATACATACATGGGCACGGCAGCGGAAACGAGTGTGTTGATAGCGCCATTCCTATTGGGGTATGCAGCACTGAAAACCCAATCAGTCTGTTTTGAAGGCAGTGTAATGGTCTCTGTATAATCCCACCTCTCGCGGCCTTCAATGAGACCGCCTGTACAGGTTGAAGTGGCTGTTGGGCATAAAGGGACTACTTCTCCCAGGTTGACTCCAGGTGCAACGGTGGTAAAGCTAACGCCCGCATTCGCAGAAGATGCAGTGATGATAGCGGTCGCAGTTGGGAGTGCAGCTGCGAATCCAGCACAATCGCGATAGAAAGTGAAGGTCACGTCATAGTCCAGTCCGTTATTGCCAGCTTCCATATAAGTAATTTGTCCGCCAGCAAGGTGGGTTGCACTTGATTCCTTGCTAAATCCTGCAATAAATAGAGCAGTTAATGTGATGATGATTGCTTTTTTCATATTAAAGTAGTTTGATATAATGATCCTGTGGTAAATATAGTAATTGATTAGAATTGGTATGCTACCTCTCAATAGCTATCCTTACTGTTTTTGTCAAAGCATTATCACCTGCTTTTAATAAATAGATTCCTGATGGTAATTCTTCACTATTGAGAATAAAATGTTCGTTCGAAATGTTGTTTTTACGGTAGACTAATTTACCCGTAAAATCAAACAATTCAAAATTCCATTCATCGCTGAAACCAACGAATCGAATATTAATAATGTCGGATGTGGGATTGGGATAAATAGTCAGTACTGTATTATTCATGTACTCCTCAATTCCAGTTACCGGCCCCACGAATGTGGAGTCAGAGAAAGTGCATCCATTTGCATCGGTTACAACTACGCTATAAGTGCCCGGGCAAAGGCCGCTGGCAGTTTGGTTAGTCTGTGCGTTTGTGTCATTCCACAAGTAGGAATAAGGTTGTACGCCGCCGATAACCGTAGCCGTTGCAGTTCCAATGCATGCTCCAGTCACGGCGTCAACAGCGGTAGTTGTTACTGACATTGCTGTTGGCTCTGTAACCGTAGCTTGACCTGACACATTACTACATCCGGTCGCATCGGCAACATTGACGGTGTAATTTCCTGGCGATAGACCAACGGCTGTAGCTGAAGTTTGCGCCAAGGGATCGTCCCACGTATAAGTATATGGCGATGTGCCTCCGGTAACTGTCGCCATTGCCGTTCCGTCATTGGCACCGTTGCAAGTTACATTGGTGCCGGCTAAAGTAATGACTGGTCCATTGGAGGTCCCTACGTCATACGAAGCAGATTGTGTACAAGCTTGATTGTCGGTAACAATAACCACATAAGTCCCAGCTATTAGTCCAGTCTCCATCGTAGAAGTACCCCCGCTAGACCATAAATATCCATAGGGAGGCGTTCCACCGGTCACAATTATCTTTATAGAACCGTCTGCGTTTCCACAAGTAGCCTGTACAATAGTGGGTGTAATTACAATGTTCGAAGGTTGGAAGATGGTAAACGTGTTGGTGATTGACGTTCCCGTAAAGTCGGAAACGGTTACATTGTATATTCCTTTACACAATCCCGTTGCAGTCGATGTAGTTTGTGCGCCCGGATCATCCCATAAGTAAGTATAAGGTGTGCTCCCTGCAGTTGCCACTGCAGTTGCGGATCCATCGCAGAGATCCACACAAGTGACATTGGTAGTTGTGATCACAACTGTAAATACTGTGGTAGGATCATTGACAACTACCGATCCGTTTGAAACGCAGCCTGCAGCATCTGTCACCACTACATTATAAGTAGCTGCACCGAGGCCAGTGGCTGTCGTATTCGTCTGTGTGGACGGATCATCCCAAAGGAAAGTATAGGGTGATGTGCCACCAGATACGGATACCGATGCGGTACCATCTGTACAGCCGCCACAAGTTGCATCAACTTTGCTCAATGTTAAGGTCATACCTGCAGGTTGGGTAAGTGTAATTGATGAAGTTGCTGTACAACTGCTCGAGTCCATAATTGTAACAATGTAGGTACCATCACACAGTCCAACTGCCATAGCGGTTGTCTGCGTTCCTGGATCATCCCATGAGTAGGTATGCGCTCCGGTACCACCAACAGATGTTGCAGTAGCTGAACCGTCACATGATCCAAAACAACTTGGATCAATCGAGCTAGACGTTATGGTTATTGCCGTTGGTTCAGTAATAGTAACTGAAGCCGTTCCCAAACAACCTACACTGTCCGTAACACTGACATTGTAGGTTCCAGCACTAAGATTCACCGCCGTTAACACTGTTTGCGCCATACCATCATCCCACAAATAGGTATATGGAGTTGTTCCTCCAGTTGCGAGAACAGTGGCGTCACCGTCCGTTCCTCCATTACAGGTTACATTATTGCTGGCTGAAATACTGACTGCTGGCGCACCTGCATTGTTCACACCAACGCTAGTGCTATCTGAACAGCCACCAGCACCTGTTACTATAACTGTATAGGTACCCGCCGCTAATCCAACGGCGATTGCATTCGTTTGTGTACCCGGGTCATTCCACATATACGTATATGGACTCGTTCCGCCACTTGCAACCACAGTTGCAGTTCCGTCTGAACTTCCACACGTAGCATCTACTGAAGAAGTAGCTAGCGTCAATCCTGCGCCCGTGTTGATTACCACGCTATCATTTGCAGTACAGCTGTTGTTATCAATAATATTAACGGTGTAAGTTCCCGCACAAGCAGTAGAAGTCGGATCGAACGGGGTCCAAACATAGTTGTAAGGAAAAGTCCCTCCAGATGCTGTTGCCGTGGCATTTCCATCACATGCACCAGGACAGCTTACGTCCGTTGAAGCAAAACTTATTGCCAATATTGCGGGCTCGGTTATAATGGCTATTGCTGATGCAATGCAACCCACATTATCCGTCACTGTTCCCACATAGGTGCCTGCGCTCAAGCCAGTCGCCATGGCAGATGTTTGTGTGCCAGGATCATCCCATGTATAGGTGTAAGGTGTAGTTCCACCTGTTGCACTCACCGTAGCTGTACCGTTATTTCCACCGTTACAGCTCACATTTGAGCTGGAAGATAGGGTAACCGTTGGGGCGCCTGTATTATTAACTGTAACCGTTGCACTGTCTGAACATGCTCCTGCATCAGTTACAACGACAACATATGCACCTGCTGCTAATGTAGTAGCTGTATCTGTTGTTTGTGCCAAAGGATCATTCCATAAGTATGTATACGGTGCTCCATTTCCGCCAGTTGCAATCACGGATGCACTTCCATCTGAATTGCCACAGGTTGCATCGACGCTGCCGGTGGTTAAACCAATTGCGCTTGGTTCCGTTAACGTAACTCCTGCTATGCTAACACAGCCAACGTTATCCGTAATGGTAACATTCACCGCTGTGGCACATAAACCTGTTGCGGTAATGTTAGTTTGTGAGGCCGGATCATCCCATAAATAAGTGAAAGGTGCAGTTCCCCCTGTTATCGAAGCTGTAGCAGCGCCATCGCAAATTCCGTTACAGCTCGCATTAGCACTAGATCCTATGCTCGCAGTACCTCCACCAACATCGGATACCGTAGCACTTGCTGTGCCTGTACATGCATTGCCATCAGTAACAGTTACATTGTAAGTTCCAGCGGGAATTGAACCGGCAGTAGCGTTTGTCTGCGTTCCAGGATCATCCCATATATAGGTATAGGAGCCAGTACCACCAGTTACAGTCACTGTTGCCGATCCATCACTTGAACCGCAATTGGAATTCGTAGAACTTGGTGTTAATGACAAAGCCAAGGGTTCCGTAATTATTACAATATCAGAAGCAGCACATCCAACATTGTCCGTCACTGTACCGACATACGTGCCGGCTACAAGTCCTGTGGCAGTTGCATTGGTTTGCGTTCCAGGATCATCCCATGAGTAAGTGTACGGTGTGGTTCCACCTGTGGCACCCACTGTGGCCTGACCATCGCTATCACCGTTACATAAGAGGTTGGTACTTGAAGTTACAGTTACTGTAGGTGCGCCAGTGTTATTAACAGTAACCGTTGAGCTGTCTGAACATGCTCCTGCATCAGTCACGACGACAACATATGCCCCGGCTGCTAATGCGGTAGCTGTATCTGTTGTCTGTACCAAAGGATCATTCCACAAGTAGGTATAAGGCCCTCCGCTTCCACCAGATGCAAGAACGGATGCACTGCCGTCTGAATTTCCACAGGTTGCATCAACACTGCCGGTGATTAAACTGATCGCCGCTGGTTCCGTTAATGTTACTCCCGCTATGCTAATGCAGCCAACATTGTCCGTAATCGTAACGTTCACTGCCGTAGCACATAAGCCCGTTGCAGTAATGTTAGTCTGTGAAGCGGGATCATCCCAAGAGTAGGTAAACGGCGCAGTTCCACCGGTAATTGATGCCGTAGCTGATCCATCGCAGACTCCATTACAGCTAGCATTTGTGCTAGAGCCTATGCTTGCAGTTCCACCAGCTAAATCTGATACGGTTGCGTTGGTCGTGTCGGTACAGGCATTGCCATCAGTAACAGTGACATTATATGTTCCTGCCGGAAGTGTTACAGCCGTAGATGTTGTTTGTGTTCCGACATCATTCCATAAATAAGTATAAGTGCCTGTTCCGCCGGTAACTGCAACTGAAGCTGAACCATCACTTGCACCGCAATTGGAATTCGTAGAACTTGGTGTTAATGACAAAGCCAGGGGTTCCGTAATTATTACAATATCAGAAGCAGCACATCCAACATTGTCCGTCACTGTACCGACATACGTGCCGGCAGCAAGTCCTGTAGCTGTTGCATTGGTTTGAGTGCCTGGATCATCCCATGAGTAGGTGTAAGGTGTAGTTCCACCTGTGGCACCCACTGTGGCTTGACCGTTGTTATCACCATTACACAATAGATCAATACTCGAGGTAATGGTAACAGTTGGCGCAGTTGTATTGCCAACAGCGACATTGTTACTGTCAGTGCACCCAAGACCATCTGTAACTATAACTGTATAAGTTCCTGCTGACAATGCAACTGCAGTGGTATTGGTTTGACTGGAAGGATCGCTCCAGACATAGAAGAACGGTCCAGTTCCGCCAGTAACCACCACCGAAGCAGTTCCGTTAGAACCACCACAGGTTGCAGTAGTACTTGACATAGCAAGCCCCATTGCCGGATTAGCCGTTACCACAATGGTGTCGCTGTTGGAACATCCATTACCATCCGTCACGGTAAGGTTAAATGTACCCGCAATTGTTGTAGTTATAGACGAGTCCGTGGCGCCGGTGTTCCATGAATAACTCACAAAACCAAAATTGCTCGTATTCAGCGTCGCTGTACTACCAGGGCAAAGCGCAATGTCAGCTCCCAGATTGATCGTTGGAATGGGAAAAATCGTTATAGTAAGCGAAGATGTATCATTAGCTGTAATAAGGTCTCCAGGTAATGAAGTCCAGGAATCAATGGTATATGACCCTGCCGGAGATAAAACGGCACCGGCAGTAAATGTGTAAGATACCGTATCTCCAGGATTGATCGTCGTTGTGATCGTCTCGTTAACCGCTGGACCGCCATTAATTGTGTAAGAAACCGGAACGGAAGTCTCCGGTGCAGCGCCAAAGTTCACAACTTGTATGGTTATGGTATCGGTTGAGCCGTCTACACAATGCGAGGCTGGCGTGGTGACAGCAATTACACCCACATCATTAACACCAGGAACATAGATATTGACGTCGTCCACATAAAACCCTTCAAATGTATTGAAGCCATTATCGACAGTGTTAAATGTGAACCTTACATAAACCAATGGGTTGCCATCGTAGGCCGATAGGTCAAGATCTAAGTTTTGCCAGGTGCCTGATGCATCAATCAAATTATTAAAGCCAGCACCCTGGTTATCTGCGACATCCGTAAACGTTACACCATCGGTAGAGATAGAAACACTTGCGCTGTCCCAACCTGGAAATTGTTCGGTTTCAAGAAAATAATTGAAATTTAACCTTGTGCTTGTGAGCGCAGTAAGGTCAATGCAGGGCAGGGTTAGGCTGGCACTTTCAATAAACCCCGTATTATAGCTGGTATCTGCCGGGTTTCCGAAGTAAGCCGACCTTGTAGCCGAATGTCCGGGATCTCCTCCGCGGATTGTTGTATTACTCCAAACCAACGTACCCACTACTCCTGAATTTGAAAAGTCACCTAAAGTACCGCCTTCGAAATCTTCAGAATAAGGAAAAACCGTTATAGGCGATATATGTGTTACAGTCACATTTAGGGTGCTATCATTGCTATTGTCAGCATCTCCTCCCAAACTGGTCCATGCATCGAACACGTAATTGCCGGTTGTTGAAAGATCGGCGGTGGCCGTAAATGTAAATGATAAGGTATCTCCGGAAAAGATGGTTGCGGTAATAGTCTCATTGACAGCAGGCCCTCCGTTTACCGAATAAGATACGGGAATTAAACTCTCTGAAACGCTGCCAAAGTTTTTTACTCTTATTGTAACACTTTCAGCAGCGCTTAAGCCACATCCGGAAACCGGTGCATCAATTGCGATCACACCAACATCACTTGTGAGATTGATTACGACAGAATCGAGTTGCAATTCACTGCCCGGGATTGGCAAGGGAGAACCAAAGATTGTACCCTGACTTGAAGCAGCAACTATAATTAGCGTATCTGGGGTATCAGCCGTGGTATAAGTTATCGGAATGTTAAAAGATGTCCAGCTAGTCACCGCCGGGTTTGTAAAAATTACAACCCCCTGTCCGTCAATAATTGTTTGGGTACCAGTCCAATGAGATAATTGAACTACAAAAGCAGCGGTATCTCCGGCTGCGATATTGGATTTGAACATAAAGTCAACCGAAGTTGGCCTGTTCGTATAGGGAATCCCCAGCGGACCAACGAAGGGAGATCCTCCAACTGAGACCAAACCCGCAAGCGTATCAGCTCCTCCTGTAATTGGCGCATATCCGGTCGTTGTAACCATCCTGGCAGAAGAAGCGCCTTCTCCAGGGTCGGCGGTTTCCTGAAAAGTTGAAGCAGGACCTGAAAAAGGAATTTGGTCTATGTTTAAAGTACCCCAGCCAGTAGGGTCATTGGTACTGAGGGCATTGGGTGCCCATATTTCAAAGTCCAAATTGGTTTGACTATACGAATTATTAAAGCAAAATATTGCCGCTAATACAATGAATACTCTCTTCATGAATTATGATTGTTAGGAGTGATTTTTAAGAAGTACAAAAGTAATACAAAAACAAAGACGAACAATATCCAAAAAGGTTTGCTCGAAGTGTAAAATATTTATTGCCTGAATTTATTGAAACTAATCTAAAATGAATTGATACACTCGAGATAATGGATTAGAATTCGCATGGGAAATCTTAGAATTCGATTCACTTTGCAATTATTCACTTCTAATCTAATAAGTCAGGACGCCGCTCTTCGGTTCTTTGTTGGGCTTGTTCCTGTCTCCATTTGTCAATCTTAGCCTGATGCCCGGAAAGCAAAACAGGTGGAACTTCCCGTCCCTCGAAATTGGCAGGACGCGTGTAAACCGGAGGAGCCAATAAGTTATCTTGGAAAGAATCAGTGAGTGCCGAAGTTTCGTCGGAAATGACACCCGGAATCAAACGCATTATGCTGTCGCAAAAAACAGCTGCTGCCAATTCCCCTCCAGATAGAACGTAGTCACCAATGGAGATTTCTTTGGTAATATAGTGTTCCCGTATTCGCTCATCGATTCCCTTATAGTGGCCACAGAGTATAAGTAAGTTTTTTGAAAGAGAATATTGGTTGGCAATCTTCTGATCCAATAACTCTCCGTCAGGGCTCATGTAAATAATTTCATCGTATTTAGTTTTAGCTTTCAGGGAATTGATACAGTTTACAATTGGCTCAATCATCAGGACCATACCAGCTCCGCCTCCATAGGTGTAGTCATCCACGGATTTATGCTTGTCTACGGCGTAGTCTCGAATGTCGTGTACTTGTAAATCGACAAGTCCTTTATCTTGAGCTCTTTTTAAAATGGAGTGATCAAAGGGGCTTTCCAGCAACTTAGGCAAGACGGTTAGAATATCGATTTTCAAGTTCACAAGTTTTAATTCTCTGCGAATTTACAAATACATGCTTTAAGTAATATATTTGCAGTCCACACAAACAGCTGAAATGAATTTGCGATACAATTGGACAAAAGAAGAGATTAGGGAGATATATGATACTCCCTTTATAGACCTGGTGTACAGAGCTGCGAGCGTTCATAGAGAGCATCATAACCCGAGAGAAGTTCAGGTGAGTTCGCTACTGTCTATAAAGACTGGAGGATGTCCGGAAGACTGCGCCTATTGTCCACAAGCGGCTAGATATCATACTGATGTTGAAGTTGAGAAACTACTTCCGTTAAGCGAGGTAATCAAATCAGCTGAAAAAGCCAAACTGGGAGGTGCCTCCAGATTTTGTATGGGTGCGGCCTGGCGTGAGGTACGAGACAACAGCGATTTTGACAGAGTTTTGGAGATGGTAGAAGCTGTGAACGCGTTGGACATGGAAGTCTGTTGTACACTTGGAATGCTAACGGAAGATCAGGCAAAGCGGTTGGCGGCATCTGGTGTATATGCGTATAATCACAACCTGGATACTTCAGAAGAACATTACGGTGAAATTATTTCAACCCGGGAATACGGCGACCGGCTCGATACGCTGAAACATGTACGTAAATCTGGAATGACAATTTGTTCGGGTGGAATTATCGGCATGGGAGAGTCTATTGATGACAGACTGGGCATGTTAGTCACCCTAACATCTTTCAATCCACACCCTGAATCTGTACCTATCAATGCGTTGGTTCCTGTTAAAGGAACTCCACTGGCAGATCAGCCAACAGTGTCTATTTGGGAAATGGTGAAGATGATAGCAACCACCCGCATTGTGATGCCACATTCGGTCGTACGCCTCTCCGCAGGAAGAACAAATATGTCTGATGAAGGGCAGGCCCTGTGTTTTATGGCCGGTGCAAATTCAATTTTTGCAGGCGACAAACTACTCACCACTCCCAATCCTGATTTTAATGAGGATATGGAATTGTTTAAGGTGTTGGGATTAGTTCCTAAAAAAGCAAGGAAGAGGGAAACAGTCAAGCCTGAGGCTGTTTGAGTTAATATCTGGTAATTCTTGAATTTGTTAAACATGTCACTAACAGAAGACAGCATTTCCTCTGAATTAGAGATTCGCGAAACGAAGGGCTTGCTTCGGCAATTACCTGCGGAGAATGATCTGATCGATTTTTGCTCCAACGATTACCTGGGCTTTGCCCGATCGAAAGAGTTGGCGGATAAAGTGAGTGCTGAGTTGGCCGAGGATAGTAATGCAGGAGGATCTACAGGATCCCGTCTTCTTACAGGGAATTCTCAATATGCCGAAGAACTAGAGGAGTTTATAGCGAACTACCATGATGCGGAAGCCGGATTACTATATAATTCCGGATACGATGCCAACCTGGGATTGCTGTCCGCTATACCTGGTAGAAATGATACGATTGTTCATGATGAACTGGTACACGCATCCATTAGAGATGGAATTCGCCTTGGATTGGCGAAATCATACGCATTTGATCATAATAACCTTTCCCATCTGGAAGCGCAGCTTAAACGCGCTGAGAAATCGATATTTGTGGTCGTTGAGTCCGTATATTCTATGGACGGCGACCTAGCGCCCTTAAAAGAAATCTGTTTTTTGTGCGAAAAGTACAATGCGCAATTAATTGTTGACGAAGCTCACGCGACCGGCGTTTTTGGAATGAAGGGCGAGGGAAGGGTAGTGGAGTTGAATTTGCAAAGCCAAACTTTTGCTCGAGTTCACACTTTTGGAAAGGCTATTGGTGGGCATGGAGCGGTTGTTTTGGGTAGCGCTGATTTACGCAATTATCTGATCAATTATTCACGCTCATTTATCTACACAACTGCCCTGCCAAAACACAGCCTTATTTGGATAAAAAACGCCTATGACATTATGTCAAATGTAAATTTTAAAAAGCTTAAGCCCAGACAATTACATGAATTACTTAAAACTAAGATAGAATACCATAAAAATGTTGGTTCGTTCGATGAATTTAGCCCAATTGTATCCATAAATATTGGTGATTTAACACGCACAAAATCGGTAGCAAAATCGCTTCAAAATGACGGGTTTGATGTGAGGGCAATTCTCAGTCCTACGGTTCCAAAAGGAACTGAGAGATTGAGGATTTGTTTGCATACATTTAATACTGAATTAGAGGTCGAAGGATTGGTTAAATCACTAATAAAGCACTTATGAGACGATTATTTGTTACTGGAATAGGTACAGATATTGGAAAAACAGTGGTTTCTGCTATCCTATCAGAAGCACTGGAGGCAGACTACTGGAAGCCTATACAGTGCGGTGAATTGGAGAATTCTGACTCCATGTGCGTTCAGAGTTGGATTAACAATAAAAAATCCGTCGTACATCAGGAGGCGTATCGATTAAAGGGGTTTATGTCACCACATGCAGCGGCAAAGCTTGAAAACATAGAAATTGACCTCAATTCTATTGAACTACCTGATACAACAAATACCTTAATTATTGAAGGAGCTGGTGGTTTAATGGTTCCCATCAATGACGAAACCCTAATTCTAGATCTAATCGTTCATTTAGATGCAGAGGTTATTGTCGTTTCAGAGAATTACCTTGGAAGCATCAATCACAGCCTCCTGACGTTGGAAATACTTAAGAGCCGGGGAATACAAGTAGCTGGAATCATCTTCAACGGAGATAAGAATGAGGATACCGAATCAGTAATATTGGAGTATTCTGGCGTAAAGCTGTTGGGACACATTAACCGGGAAGAAACCATCAATTCTGAGGTGATTTCTAGATATGCCGCTCAATTCGTAAATCTATGAGTCTGTCGGATAGAGATCTGAAGGTACTTTGGCATCCTTACACCCAGATGAAAACGGCAAAATCACCCATTGGGATTGTGAGGGGGGAAGGTGTCTGGCTCTACGATGAAGAGGGCAATGGATATTTGGACGCGATCTCATCCTGGTGGGTGAACACTATGGGACACTCCCATCCACATATAGCGAAGAAAGTATCCGAACAGCTAAATACCCTCGAGCATGTACTATTCGCTGGATTTACACATCCGAAAGCTGTGGAGCTGGCTGAGCGGCTGTTAAAAGTCCTGCCAAAGAACCAATCCCGCATATTTTTATCCGATAATGGCTCCACGGCCGTTGAGGTTGCGATCAAGATGGCCCTGCAATTCTGGAGTAATAAGGGAGAGAAAAAGAACAAAATAATAGCTTTTCAAGGTGCGTATCACGGTGATACATTTGGCGCTATGTCCGTATCAGGTAGAGGGGCTTTTGTGGCTCCGTTTGAATCACTTCTGTTTGACGTGGAATTTATTGACGTTCCCATACCAGGCAACGAAGATATTTCACTCTCTCAGTTAACTGAGCTTATTGAGCGCGAAAAGGACAATCTCGCAGCATTTATTTATGAGCCGCTCATTCAGGGTGCAAGTGGGATGATAATGTACAATCCTGAAGGGCTGGATCCTCTCTTAAGCATTTGCCAGTCTAATGATATTCTAACAATCGCCGATGAGGTGATGACTGGTTTTGGCCGGACTGGCAAGTACTTCGCTTCTGAATACATGACCGTTGACCCCGATATTGTCTGCATGTCGAAGGGAATTACGGGAGGAACCATGGCCCTTGGGGCAACATCCAGCTCAGAGGAGATTTATGATGCCTTTTACGCTGATGACAAGCTCAAAATGTTCTTTCATGGCCATTCTTATACCGCCAATCCTGTGGCCTGTTCAGCTGCCTGTGCTAGTTTAGATCTCTATGATGACAAGGAAACTTGGGTGGCTGTTGAGAGAATAGGGGAGCAGCACCAAAAATTTGCAAAACGATTGTCGAAATTCAAAAACATCAAGGATATTCGGCAAAGAGGAACAATAATAGCCATCGAACTCAATACGGATGAAGGCACATCCTATTTTAACCCTATCAGGGATAATATCTACGATTTCTTCATTGAGAGAAAAATCATATTGCGCCCGCTTGGCAATGTGATCTATATTCTTCCGCCGTATTGCATTTCCAACAGCGAACTAGACATAGTCTACGAAGGCATAATTGAACTACTGGAAAGTTTGAATAATTGAGGTTATCGTCAATTATCTTTATCTTTATATCTGTTTAGTCAAGTATTTTCACCCTGTTTCCTGATAGCCTGACTAATAATATTTGAATAAAAGATGATGAATATGAAACGTATTTTCTCCCTGATAATTCTATTGACGTTTAGCCTTAACACAACAGCCCAAACCAACATGTTTATGACGAGTGCCGAGGCCAATAATATATTACTGGGCAACTACAACCCGAATGATTATTTGCCAACGAACGTTCTGGATGCAGAGGCAGACATCGTTTGCGGGATACAAAACGATATTTCGACGGATTCTTTAAAAAGTTATTTAATGAAGCTCGAATCCTTTCAAACCAGGCATGTTTATTCAGATACGGTTTCAAATACTACGGGTATAGGAGCAGCCAGGAGATGGGT
>JACZWC010000025.1 GCA_022572355.1 Bacteroidota bacterium
ATAAATCCCAGGACCGGGCCCATTGGGATTGGGTGTAAATGCATTGGGTATCACAATATCGTAATAGGGATCGATGCGTATTGTGACATCGCAGCTGTTCACACAGTTGTTGGAATCCACCGCGTTCAAAGTAGCGGTATAAGTTCCCACTCCCGGATAAGTGTGCGTTGGGTTCTGGGTATATGCTGAGTCGCCATCTCCAAAGCCCCATGCATAGTAGAGGCCATCCACTCCCCCACTAAAGTAAATAACCGGTGTGCGTATGTCGGTTTGTATGGGATCTGCACTGCAGGTTACTGTGGGCAATGGGTTTACCACAACTGTGTTCTGTCCGGAACTGGTGGTGCTACAATTGCCCGTGTTGGTTAGTATAACCGTTATGGTGTAAGTTCCGCTTGTACCAAATGTGTACGTAGGCATATTTCCGGTTATTGTATCTCCATTGCCCATGCTCCATGTGTAGATGCTGTCATCTGCAGCGGGCGTATTGTTCTCAAAATCAACGGTTAGGGCTACACATCCTGTGGCAATGGTCGGATCCAATGTTATTATTGGGTATTGTGCTACTGTAACCGTAGTACTTTGATCAATTGTATTGCTGCACCCATCCGTTATGGTAATCGTGTAAGTGGTGGCACTTGTTGGACTAACGGTGAAAGGGCCCAATCCTGCTCCTAGTCCATTGTCCCAGTTAAATGTGTAGGATGGATCGACGCCAGCGTAGTTTGCGCCGATCTGCGTGGACTCGCCGATACATATATTGCTCGAAAAAAGTGTAAGGCTATCTACATTAAGGGAGTCCGGTTCTGTAATAGTCAGGGTCGTATCTTCTAATGTACATCCATAGGAATCTGTTATTGTGACGCTGTAAGTTCCAGCTCCAAGTCCTGTTGCCATGGAGTCAGTTTGCCCGCCAGCCTGCGCATCCCACTGGTATGTATAAGCTGGAACTCCTCCAGATGGAGTAACAGTGGCCGTAGCTGTCATATCTCCATAACACAGAGCATTGACTACAGCCGTGGTATAGGCCAGAACTTGTGCCGGTTCATTTACCAATACAATGTTCGTTATGGTACAGCCATTGGAATCTGTTACCGTTACATTGTAAGTTCCTGTAATAAGTCCTGTGGCCGTTTGAGTGGTTTGTCCACCTGCGGCAGGATCCCAGAGGTAGGTATAGGGTGTGGTTCCTCCTGTGGTGTTGGCTATGACCGTGCCGTCTGCTCCTCCTTTACAACTCACATCAGTGGATGAGAGTATAGTGGATAATGGAGAAGTGGGTTGTGTAATTACAACATTCGTATCCAAATATTGACAGCCATTGGCGTCCGAGATGGTCAGTGAGTAGGTTCCAGCTGACAAGCCCGTGGCCGCTGAGTCAGTTTGAGACCCGGTTCCGCTATCCCATTGATAGGTGTATGGAGTTGTGCCTCCTGTGGTTGATGCCGTTGCGGTTCCATTGTTATTGCCAAAGCAATCTATATTCAAGACAGCTATTGTTGCCGCCAAGGCTGCTAATGGCTGGTTCACCACAATGCCTGTGTCAATTTCACAGTTACCTGTGTTATCCGTTACCGTTACGCTATAGCTTCCCGCCGGTAATCCTGTAGCCACCTGAGTGGTTTGTCCTGCTGGATCATTCCATGAATAAGTATAAGGTGGAGTACCTCCACCAGGAGTAGAAGTGCCGGTTCCATTGCTATCACCATAACAGAGAATATTTGTCGATGTTGTCGTGAGATTGATGGGGGTTGCCGGATCAATAACTGTCGCGTTGGTATCAACAATACAATCGCCCAGGTTGTCTGTCACCGTTACAGAATATGTACCTGCGAACAAGCCTGTGGCGGTGGAATCCGTTTGAAACCCGGTTCCGCTATCCCATTGGTAGGTGTAGGGCGAGGTGCCTCCAGTAGCGGTAACAGTTATCTCACCATCCGCCCCGCCGAAGCAGCTCACGTTGCCAACAGTTGTCGAAAGAGTTATCGCCGATGTAGGTTCATTGATAGTAACTGAAATGGAAGAAGTACAGCCATTGGCATCGGTCATCACCACAGTATAAGGCCCAATGCTCAATCCTGTTGCGATTGAATTGGTTTGATTCATCGGATCATTCCACTGGTAGGTGTACGGAGCAACACCCCCGCTGCCTGATGCAGTAGCAGTTCCATCAGCTCCTCCCTGACAGTTGACATCTGTTGAATCCGAAATAACCGCGATTAGCTGAGGTGGCTCAGTTATTATCACAAAAGCCGTCGTATCGCATCCTGTACTGTCTGATATAAGAACGCTATACACACCTGCCGGAATGTTGGTGACAGAACTCCCAGATTGCGATAAGGGTGCGTTCCAAAAATAGGTGTACGGTGGTATACCGCCTGTAACAGAAACTGATGCACTTCCAGAGCTATCACCATTGCACAACACATCTGTGGTGGTGCTTGTAAAACTTGCTGGAAAATCCACCAAAGTAATGGTAACACTGTCTGTGTCGGCAGGGCAAGATCCATTTCCAGTGGAGATTAGGGTAAGGGTAACTGTACCAGCCAGGATTTCAGCTGCGGACGGGGTGTACATTGCATTCAGGGAATCTGCATTAGGACTAAAAACCCCAGCTCCCCCTGACCAGGTTCCGCCGGATGCAGCAATAACTGATCCGCTTAAGGCAACCGGCAAAGTTTGTGTACAAACAATTTGATTAGCACCTGCATTGGCAGATATCGCAGAAGAAAAACCGGTCACCACAATGGTGTCATACGTTGGAGGACATCCAGATGTATCTCCCAGCTCTACATAATAAGTACCCACATTCACAAAAATTGTTTGTGTGGTGTCGCCAGTACTCCACAAATATGAATAAGGTGGGGTTCCACCAATACCATTTGCTGTGATTGTAGTTCCAGGGCTTCCAAAACAAACGGTTGGCGTATCAGGTTGAATATTCGCGAATAAAGTAGAATTGAATATGACCCGCACGGTATCACAGGTCAACAATGTATCACATCCCCCTACAGGAAAGCCACAGATTTGAAAGTCTGCAAATGGCGGATACCCCACCTGGGCTGTTACTATAACTGAATCACAATCAGTTGTACAACTTAAATAACTGTCATAATCCCCTACCGCTCCTGGAAAAACCGATGTCCATGTAATGGTTGTATCATCGTAACCCTGAGCATATATGCTGCCGATACACCCATCGTTCACTATGATTGAAGGCCCTACAGAGGGCTGCGGAACAGAAGTTATCGTATAAACATTGTTATTATTTCCAGGTTTGCAAAAAGTAATAAAATGAGGGCCCACGCCGGTTAAACACAGTGGCTCACCTACAGGATTTGGAGTTCCACAGCTTATCTGATAAAATAAGGCTCCCGGCGGGACAGCTCCAGAGAAAATATCGAATATTATTGCCTCCGCATCAGGATGAAGGGTTACTATGAATTCTATGCATCTATCAGGGTTAGTAGCTCCACAGCAAGTATCGTTGCGCGCTGTATCCGGGCTAAAAAAAGTCGCTGCCGGATCGCCGCTGAGGTCCACGATAAATGAAGGTACATCCGGTCCGCAGTTTTGGGCATACGTAGCTGTGCAGATAAAGAACAGCAGCAATGTCAATACCACCTTGTCCCAATTCATTATGTTATTAATGTTCTTCAAAATCAGTTCAAAATTATATCATCTAATTAAAGTTATGTCACCCAGCCGTTGAATTTCTTTTCCGTCAATGTACCGAACATTGATCTTCCAGGCATATACATCTTGCTGACTCATCTGGCCACGATAGTAGCCATCCCACCCTATGTTAATATCAAATGTTTCAAAGACGAGCTCCCCCCATCTGTTGAATATCATCATGTGATATTCTTCTACATAATCAGTTAGTCCAAAAAATACATCGTTGTCGAGCGCATCGATATCATAAGCTCCCGTGCCCGGCCCATTAGGGTTGGGTGTAAAAGCATTGGGTATAACAATGTCATAATATGGATCGATGCGTATTGTGACGTCGCAGCTGTTTTTACAGTTGTTGGAATCTACCACGTTCAAAGTGGCTTGATAAGTACCTACTCCCGGATAAGTATGGGTTGGGTTCTGGGTATATGCTGAGTCATCATCTCCAAAGCCCCATGCATAGGTGAGATCATCCACGCCTCCGCTAAAGTAAATAACCGGCGTACGTATGTCTGTTTGTACGGGATCTGCACTGCAGGTTACCGTAGGCAGCGGATGTACAATCACCTGGTTTTGGCCTGACGATGTAGCGGTGCAATTGCTAGTGTTTGTTAATATGACAGTTATTACGAAAGTTCCGCTACTGTAAAAAGTATAAGTAGGCATATCTCCGGTAAGGGTGTCTCCATTGCCAAAGCTCCAGGTATAGATACTATCGTTTGAGTTGGGAGTTGTGTTCTCAAAATCAACAGTTACAGGTACACATCCGGTAGCAATTGTTGGATCAAGGGTAAGGATGGGGTACTGGGCTACAGTTACCGTTGTGCTTTTATCGATCGTATTGCTGCAGGCATCACTCACTGTTATTGTGTAAGTAGTTGTGCTCGTGGGGCTGACAGTGAAGGGCCCCAATCCAGTTCCCAGTCCGTTGTCCCAACTGAAGATGAAGGATGGATCTGCTCCGGGATAGGTTGCGCCAAGCTGCGTGGATTCTCCAATACAGATATTGCTGGAAAAGAGCGAGAGACTATTCAGGGTTAGTGAATCAGGTTCGGTTATAGTTAGGGAAGTGTCTTCAATAGTACATCCATAGGAATCTGTTATGGTGACACTATAAGTTCCAGCTCCAAGTCCTGTGGCAGTTTGGGTGGTTTGACTACTGGTGGCAAGATCCCAGAGATACATATAGGCCGGTACACCTCCTGTTGCGTTAATTGCTGCTGTACCAGACATATCACCAAAGCACAATGCATTCGTTACTGCCGTAGTATAAGCAAGCGCTTGTGCCGGTTCGTTTACCAATACAATGTTCGATATATTACAACCATTGGAATCGGTTACCGTTACATTGTATGTTCCCGTTACCAGTCCCGTTGCGGTTTGAGTGGTTTGCCCACCTGCCGCTGCATCCCAGAGATAGGTATAGGGTGTTGTTCCTCCAGTGGTGTTGGCTATGGCCGTACCGTCTGTTCCTCCTTTACAGCTCACGTCCGTGGAGGAAGCTATAGTGGACAATGGGGAAACGGGTTGGGAAATAACCACATTGGTATCCAGGTATTGACAGCCATTGGCGTCGGTGATGGTGAGGGAATAAGTACCCGCCGACAACCCCGTGGCAGCAGAATCGGTTTGAGATCCGGTTCCGCTATCCCACAAATAAGTGTATGGTGTTGTGCCTCCACTGGCAGATGAGGTTGCAGAACCATTGTTATTGCCGAAGCAATCTATGTTTACTGCAGCTATTGTTGCTGCCAAAGCTGCCAATGGTTCGTTCACAACAATGCCCGTATCAATTTCACAATTACCCGTGTTATCTGTTACAGTTACGCTATAGCTACCCACCTGTAATCCCGTAGCTACTTGAGTGGTTTGTGATGCTGGATCATTCCAGCTGTAGGTATACGGTGGTGTTCCTCCACCAGGAGTTGCAGTGCCGGTGCCCGTACTATCACCAAAGCAGTTAATGTCTGTTGATGTAGATGTGAGGTTGATGGGCGTCGCAGGATCAATAACCGTTGCCGTAGTATCCACTATACAATTGCCGAGGTTATCTGTCACCGTCACAGAATAAATGCCTGCATACAATCCCGTTGCGGTAGAGTCCGTTTGCATAGCCGGGTCGTTCCAAAGATAGGTGTACGGGGAGGTGCCTCCAGTAGCCGTAACCGTTATCTCGCCATCTGAACCGCCGAAACAGCTCACATTGCCAACGGTTGTAGATAGTACGGTGGAGGATATAGGTTCATTGATAGTAACGGAAATGGAATCACTGCAACCACTAGCGTCGGTCATTATTACAGTGTAGGTTCCTATGATCAATCCTGTCACTATTGAATTGGTTTGATTCATCGGATCGTTCCACTGATAAGTATAAGGTGCAACGCCACCAGTACCTGAAACTGTGGCGCTTCCATCGTCTCCTCCCTGACAACTTACATCTGTTGAATCAACAATATCTGGAATTAGTTGTGGTGGTTCAGTAATGATCACGAATATTGTCGTATCACAAGCATTGGCATCAGATGCAAGGACGCTGTATATACCCGCGGAGGTGTTGGTGACAGAACTACCCGATTGTGACAAGGGTGCATTCCAAAAATACGTGTAGGGTGCAGTGCCACCGACGAGAGAAACGTAGGCAGCTCCATCACTTCCTCCAAAACAAGTTACGTTTGTTGTGCTATCGATAGAACCACCCAAACCCGTTGGCTCAACCAAGAGAACGGCAGTGATTGTAGAACATCCAGAGGCATCAGTAACCGTAACAGAATAAGACCCTGCCGTCAGACTGACTGCAGTCGAATCAGTTTGTGATCCGGCAGATGCATTCCACTGATAACTATAAGGATTCACTCCACCAGTTGGTGTTATACTCGCAGTACCATTATTTCCACCGAGGCAATTTACATTGGTGGAATCAGTGATCAGGGCAGACAATATGGCTGGTGCTAATAGTGTAATGGATGCATTGGAATCACATCCATTGGCATCTGTAACAGTAACGAAATAGGTCCCGGCGGAAAGACCCGTTGCAACCGCTGTAGTTTGATTACCGGCGCCAGCATTCCATAAGTAGGTGTAGCTACCTGTTCCACCGGATGGTGTCGCTGTCGCTTGTCCATTACTTCCGCCATTGCATGTTGGGTTGATCGAATCTGTGAGCACGATGATTGGAGCAGGTTCATTAATTGTCACTGCCCTCGACGGCGTACAACCTACACTGTCTGTAACTGTTACTGCATATCCCTGCGCACACAAATTGGTGGCTGTGGCGTTTGTTTGCATTTGAGGGTCATCCCACAAATAGGAATACGGCGGGACTCCACCTGACACAGAAACGGTAGATTCGCCATCACAAATCCCAGGACAACTGGCATCTTGTGTAGTGGCACTGGTACTCATAAATCCAAACACCGTAATGCAAAAGGAGAACGTCTGTGTACCTAAAAAGGGACAATTGTCGTCAATCACAGAAACGGTGAAGCAGTGCGGCGTAAAACTGATGTCAGAAGTGTCGGGCAACCAACAAAAGGTGCCAACGGGCCTGATTCCCGAAGTCGTGTCAAAAGTTGCAGCGGATATCCCTGCATTCCAGGTCATTGTTATATTCTGGCCTGTGTCAGGGTCAACGCTGTTCGTAAAAAAACAGAAACTATCTCCAGCGCAAATGCTGGTCGCAAAAACACCCGTACCGTTTATGCCATCAACTAATGGTAGAGTATTGGGAACAACACAATCTATTACCCTCAGCTGAATGTCCCGGTCGATGAAACCAATCTGCACACCGTTTCTCCATTCTTCAATCCGTACCTGCATGACACTTACCTCACCTACTGCGGTAGGAGTTATGCATATATCTCCGGTGAGGGGATCAAAAGTCAATGGCGGCACCGAGGTCACGGGATTGATAGCCGAATAACCCGCCAAATAATTAACAGTATCTCCTGGCAATGGCCCAATGGTGGGCGTGACCAGCGTATATACCAATGAATCCCCATCCGGGTCTACTGCACCATTATTGAAGCAGTATGGCGAATTCAAACACATAAAGGGTACGGGTGTATTGGTAAAAACAGGCGAATTATTACAGGGATAATTTAAGTTATCCAAGGTCGTTTCCACATATATATCCACATTGGTAGGATTGATCGTGTTGATCGCATTGTTTCTGCAGCATACGGCATTGCTAAAAATCCAGTCATCACAGGTATCCGGTATTACGATGGTGTCTCTATAAACATATTCTTCGATTCCAGGATAAGATCCACCCGAACACGTGGTCTGTAATGATGCACAGACAGCATTCAACTCCCTCATGGAGACCTGCGTCAGTGAAGTGGTGAAACTCTGCCCGCATGAAACAGAAGATATCGTAACATCCGGATTGGTTGGTGCAGCAACTCCATCACAATCCCGATAGAATGTTAGCTGAAGGGCGAATGTATCTCCGCCCAAACATTCATAGGTCAGGTCTAGTCCCATGGAATGGGTAGCCACTACCCGGTCTAATGTTATACAGTTCAATCCCCATAGAAACAGCAACGTTCTAAAAAGGCATATTAAAGTGCGCGATGTTTTTTTCTTTCCCTTGGGAGTCATGATAAATTTACTTTTCACTTTCATTTGGAATAAGCTATTTATCACTGTGCATTTACGATTAACGTTTTCTCAAAGTTGCGCATTCTTGTAAGGTAAAACCCTACATAAACCATAAATGTGAATAATAATTAATCACCGGCTACAAAAGTTCGAAGTATGAGCCACTTTCTCATCTGATTGCACCACCTTCATTTAACAGACGTTGTGGTGCCGGAAAAGTGGCTAAAAAATGAAGGGAATAATAATTTTGGAAATTAATGTATAGTTTAGTTGGCATCATTTTCGCTAGACACAATCTTAACCATTCTAAATCAACATTTATGAAAAAGCTTATCTCCATTATTTCAATCATACTTTTTGTCTCACTTTCCGGTTCTGGCCAGGGACTTTTGGATCTCGCCAAAAAAGCGCAGAAGATCTTGCCCGTAGGTGGACTATCTGAAGATGAAGTCGTTAAAGGATTGAAGGAAGCCTTGGTTAAAGGAACCAATAGCGGAACATCTGATGCCCACAAACTGGATGGCTATCTCAAAAATCCAAGCATAAAAATCCCTTTTCCTCCTGAGGTAAAGCAAGTGGAGAGTAAACTCAGGTCTTTGGGCATGAATAAACTGGTAGATGATTTTATAGTGTCGCTAAATCGAGGTGCTGAACAAGCTGCTGAGGAAGCCAAGCCAATTTTTGTGAGTGCCATTACCGGTATGACCGTCAAAGACGGATTTGACATTTTGAGAGGTGAAGATGATGCAGCAACAAGATACCTGGAAAAAACGACCACAGCGGGATTAACATCCGCATTTCAACCGGTTATCAAAAAGGCATTGGATGCTACCAACGCGACAAAATATTGGGCTCAAATAATTACGGCTTACAATAAAATTCCCTTTATCAAGGATGTAAATCCCAACCTGGATGAGTACGCAACTGAAAAAGCCATTACAGGCTTGTTCTTTCTCATTGCCATCCAGGAGAAACTGATCAGGGATGATCCTCTCGCCAGAACTTCTGAGTTGCTGAAGAAGGTTTTTGGGAATAATAAATAAGCTTCTACTTTTTATCTGTTTGTGAAACAAAAAACCCCGCCCCGATAGCTATCGGGGCGGGGTTTGCTTGTTGTTGGCGGTCCGGACGAGACTCTTATTATATCTGAAAAGACCCGTAACTGACACAAAATTGACACACATTTTTAGAAATGCGGGACTGCGTGTTTTACCAAAACCTGAACCCTCTGAATCTGATAACCAATTGAAAGCAGAGTTCGGAGTCCAAAAAATCAAGTTTTAAAAATAGGAACTGTCAGATAATCAGCTATTTAACGAATGGCTATTGGAAAATCACTGACACATCTTCACCCTTTGTTGCCTCACTAAGCCTCCACCCACTTAGCGATATGTTCTCATACTCACCACTTTAGGGGCACAGGTATCACAAAGATGTGATGAATAGGTGGCACATAAATCCAGCCGATAGCTATATGGCGAAAGATCTGTCACCTAGCACAGCTTCGTTAGGCGGTTATTTATGGTTATTAACATCAATGAACCCCTGAAGCTGTATTGAAGCAAGAAGCATGAATCTTAGCCTAAAATGCTTGATTCAATGCTGCGGTAAAATTGAAGGTTCGAATCCCGTCGGGTTCACAAAGCCCTGAAAGTATTGAAAATCAATTCTTTCGGGGCTTTCTCATTAATTAACCCGACAGGACAAAATTGCTATGTTTTGCACTGTTGTCTCTGGTAAGGTTGTAAAACAGAGGGTTCGAACTTTTCAAAATTATTGCCTATTACTAGATTTCGTAACTTAGGGATACCTAGTGGAGTACAATTAAAATAATGGATAAGAAACGACTGGATGACGAATTGATTTTTTTAGGTCAGCAGTGTGATCTTCTTTGGAACTCTGCTTCGGAGCTTGCCAAATCCAAAAGACAAGAAGAGTTAAAAGTAATTGGACCATTATGTATTGCGGTAGTTGAATCAGCAAAAAGTTTCAAACTTCTTTGCTCTAATGAACATTATAGAGACGCATTTGTTACAAGTAGGACTTTGCTTGAGACAATAATAAATGTTGCTTTCATGTGTGCAAAAGGAATTGAAGCAACTGAAAAAGCCAATAGGCATGCAATTCAAAAAACGAAAAGAGATTTAGAACGAAAGATTGAAATTGAGGGACATGTAATTAAACAGGCACTTGATGCTACTCCTCTTTTTGATTCAAATCCCAAACTGAAAGAATCGTTAGAGGAATTTACTTCTCCTAGACGTAGAGAAATCACGAAATGGACAGAAGAATCAGTCCTTCAGAAAATTGAGGAGATAGAGAGAAAATATGGCTCAAAGGTGTCGAACTTTCTGCTATTGCCTTTTTATTTCATTTATAGACATAGTTCAGAAATTGCTCATGGTTCTTATTTTGGTCTCTTGTACATTAAGGGGTTAACTCAGTTAGATAGAAAATTAAAAGATATTGAAGATACTATCAGGTACTTCGGGAAAAGCGAATTAGAAATAATATCATTAATTGCATTTATGAACTCTCTCTCCTTAAATGGACTGTTGTATGTTTTGGGAAAGGAATTTGAAATTGAAAAATTCAAAGACGAATCAAACCAATTGCTTAGTCAACATCTTGAAAAAATGGGTAAATATTTTAAATAAAACCTGTTCCCAACATCATGTATATGTCATATATGAGTACTCTACTGGTCGTTGTGCTTAAGCTAACAAAAGTTGCAAGGTCAGTTGCTTTGATTGGTCTATAGAATCAAATTAAAAGTTTGAAAGAGAAGAAATTCGTTATCTACCTGAAATTCCTGTCAGGAATTTAAATAGTTTCACATTCAACACGCTGCAGTACAGCATCCATGCTAACTCCTATATCAAGACTGAAGTCGTTGGCACCGAGCCATGCTCCTGACCAGATTCCCACATAAAATCTTGCCCATTTTCCTTTCGGAAGCACACCCGTTGTCTCAAAAGAGATGGTGATCGGAGTGCTTGTCGTGTCATGCGGGTTGTACATAGGATGGGGTAGATTTGCACTATTATGTTCACCATCATTCCAATCAAGCCATTGGACTTTGCTTCGACCATGAAAAATTTGTTCGCCTAAAGTTTCCCCATCTTCACGAAGGTAGGCACGCATGCGGAATTTCACAAAAGTCCTCATGAAAAGACCACTCCAACCATCCTCATTTTCATTTACATTCTGATGCGTATGTATTCTATTAACAATGTACGAGGCGGTTATTTTAAGACGGCCTGTCTGAAATCTATTTCGATATCCAAATCCATGATATGCTTCAAGAAACACACCGCCATAACTATTATCAGAGGCATTACTAATAGAGCAATTAATTTCATTTGCAACACGCCCACTTGATTTCGATGAACAGTTGTACCTTCTAACTACGTCCGATGTAGCTTGTGTCTTCATCTCCCAGGTATGCGTACCTTTAAAATCGTCTTCACCCTCTTCTAAAGACCAAATGACTCTACGTTCATCCTTAGAACGATTTTCCTTTGCTTCAACTTCTTCTTCTTCTGATGGAGTCCGTTCAATGAACACTGGTACGGATAAAACGCGATCATCAACCGAATTTTCACTGGCTTTAGCCCCCTCCTTTTCAAGTTTAGAAAGTCGTGCTCTCAATTCCGACATGTCTTTCCCTTATTAGTTTTTGGACTTAATTTTTTTACTAAAGTACATGTATTAGTTATTTGCTACAAGAGTGAAAACACTCGTGTTTTTAATAGGGTATTTATACCAATATATATCTGCTAAACAGAAGGTATCAGGAGGAGTTTTAGATCAAACAATTGCTTCAAACCCTCAAAAAAGTTCGAACTTTGTCCCGTCAGGTTCGGGTTCACTTGATACTCGCCCAAGCTAGTTCGAGGTTGATTCCCTCCACGGATTAGAATGGCTCAGCATAGCTAATTCTTCCTCGATCACAAAGAAAAACACTTCAGGAAACCAAAAGTTTTTGGGGAGGATGCGAAGCGATGAAATTGAATATTACCTCCGTTACTATTGAAAACCAAGTCCTTAGTTCAACTTAGTTTTTTTACTTCCCAACTTCGTAGTAAGCCACTAAAACATTCAGCACAGACGAAAACGTGGGAGGATCTTCTTTTCCTCGTTTTTCTGGTATGACATTGTATGGTTTGCAGTCTCCTTTGCCTCCCGCTGCGTCAGTATGCAACACGGCAAAATCCAGGCGTAGTTTTTCTCTTTCCATGAGTATTTCTGCCGTTCTGAGCACTAGACGTTGGTAGTCTTGTTCATCCACCGCAAATGGATGATTGTGTTCTAAGCCCACCTCCCAGCCAAAACCTTGAAGAAGCTTAACAGCTCCGGTGTTTCCAGACAGTCGACCGGATAGTTTATCCCAACCGGGACTTTTTTCAAAGGGTGGCTCTCCTGTATCATCGGCCCAGTTTTTATTAAATTCTATACGGATTCCCTTGAAACGGTTATAAATATCTCGGTAATCATTATTACTCTTCATTTTGTGGTGAAATAGGGTGTATGCCTCCTCCCATCTAAAGTTTTTATCAATGTCACGCCTGCGCTCTAATGCATCTCCGAGAAAAAAACTTATTGTGGGCCACTTCTCTCTCTTTGTCAGTGGTTCGTTCATCCAGTCGTTGACTGCTCGCATATATTCGAGTGCACAGGTTACGTTATTTTCGCTACCGCGTTTCCAATTTCCTGAAAGCGTACTCTGCAGCTTCACATAGGAAACACCAAAGTTGCTGTCGATTTGGACTGCTACCTTGTTGATCAGGCTTATTGTCTCCTTTACTCGCACGAAACCAGCAGTGTTTTTCGGATACCTTGGTTTTTCCTTTTTTCCGTCATCCCCCACCATATTCCAAGGCACATATTTTCCTTTGGATCCAATAGTGTGAATCAATAATTTGACCTTGTACTTATGTAATACGGGCAAAATCAAGTTTAAATATAGGTTGTGGAGTTTGGGTGCGTACCGTTTGCGATTATCCCACATTTCCTTCTCATCTATTTGGGTATTGAAGTATTTATTTAAGCGAATAAGGAATTGAAAGCCCTGTTGGACTTTTTTGCCATCTATATCAAATAAGCGCTCATGAATACTGTAAACATCAGTGTTCGTAAGAGCATTTTCCCATATTTCAGGATTTTCCCATCGCGTCAACATGTCCTTACAGAATGTTCTGTTCATTTCTCTTTTACCGTCTGCTAGGTCGTAAAAAAAGTCGCAGCGGTGAAACCATATTTTGGGCCTTTTGGACAAGCCCTTATCTTCGGCGGCCTTGCCTACGCTGCCGACAGCACTTTTTTTTGCCATTTTTCGTTCCTCCTATTATTTTTTTTAAAACGAATCACCCAACGGTGAATGCGCCGTCCAATGTATTTATTCATCACGACTGCAATAATTTGAAATATCAGATGAAAAAATATTACAAACAAGAGTAGAAATACTTGTTTTCTGAGAGCGTATTTATACCTCTCTACTAAGACTTTTAGACCTACTACATGGCGGCTAGCATAAATAGCTTCAGATCAAACAACAGTTTCAAGTCCTGAAAAAAGTTCGAACTTCGTCCCGTCGGGTTCACCTTATGGGACTGTTTTTTCTAAAATGAAAGACAGGCCCTTTTTGTTCTGTAACTCGCTGTAAATAAATGCTTTACCTTCTACTTTGCAAAAAGGGCTGGGTTCAACATTTTTGGCGTTTTGTGACTATTTTGCTTATCTTTTCTTTATCTGACTGATAATTAGCCATTTGAAGGGTTCGAATCCTGTTAGGTCTATTGTTGCTGAATACACCACAGTTACTTCAGCTCTTGAATTCTTTCTAACTCCATCCACTTTTTTATGAAGATTTACATAAATAGAGTGTAAATACACGTTCAAAAGACAGGTGTTTCTGCTCTTGTTTGTTAAAAAGAGATACCCCAATTTTGAAAAATGATTATTCGTTTTAGAAGCATTATTGCACATGTGCGGCCTCAGACTGTTAACATAGTCGACCAATCAGGCCGGCCGCTCAGTACTGGGCATCACGGCACTCGTTTAGATTACGATGGCAACACTGTTTAAAGTCACACAATATCCCTTACTTGGTCTGACAGATTTCTATCATTTCACCGCTTTTGGCTGACTGTAAGGTGGTTTGGTTACCTCAACCTGCTGGTACTCCTCGTTTTTTTCAGCTTGGTTCCCAGCATTGGTGTCAACGCAAGCCACCTTAGCTACGAGGCACGTGCCGCCGTAGCTGGTATTCTCCTTTGCGTATATGTCATTCGCTACAGTTTTGCAGGCCGGGCACTTGTTCAGACGGGAATGCGGAAGCTAGCGGCCACAGAGCGTGGAGTGGATGCGTCAACACTAGAATGTGTTCGATCCGAAGAATGGAAGGCCTTTTGCGAAAGGAACGGCATACATATTTTGGGATTCTGACCTGATCAGGCCAGGATTTGACTATCTGCCATTTGGACCGTAATTTGGCCTTTTTGGGGATGCGACAGAACCTCAATATGGAGAAGGTACACAGCAATTATTTATATATTAATTTTTGAGCGGTTAGGAATACAATTACAACGCTATAAACTCTCCACTCTCAATAACATCGACCTGTACCTCTTCGATAGATACAGGTAGAATATCTTTCACTTTTAGTTTGCTCTCAACGAGTTTCTTTGTTACATACACACGAATACAAATGTATGATTGCTCCTTACCTGCTTTTATTTTATGTCCTACACCTACTCCTGTTACATTTGGATAGGACATTAATTCACTTGTGTATTTGTCTTTTACTCGTTTTGCATTTTCATAGGCTTGCGAATCCATATTAAACTCTTTGATCGAGTACTAAAGATAGCATTTCTTCAAGAGCTGTTTTGTATTTGCTTTTCGGGTAATTGTCCAATGCTGATATTGCCCGTTCTTTAAATAAACAAGCATCATCATAAGCTTTATGTATCCCGTTGGAATGAATAATCAATCTAGCAGCTTCAATAATGTCGTCAGAACTAGTAGCATGTCCTTCTAAAATGTCTCTGACAAGATTTCTTTCAGGTAACGATTCCAACGCATAAATCATAGGAAGTGAAATTCGCTTTTGAGTAAGGTCCCCCAATGTTGGCTTACCTAAGAGATCTTCATCACCTATGAAATCAAGTATATCATCTATAATTTGAAATGCTAAACCAAAATTTCGACCAAAATTTCTCATTAAATCTATTTGCTGTTTAGTACCATTTGCCAAAGAACCACCTGCTTCACAACAAAATTCTATCAATTCTGCGGTCTTATTTTGTATATTCTGATAATATCGCTGACGTAATAATTTAGTATCTAGTACAGGTTTTGCCAAATAATCCTCTATCTCTCCCAGACAAAGATTATATCCTGTCTTTAAAAAACTTTTTAAAAGTTTGAGATCCTTTTGATATTGAAGTGAATTAACAAAAAGATTCATTGCCTCCGAAAACTGGAGATCACCGATTAACATTGCGAACCCATTTCCTTGTGTACGGTTAACTGTTGCCGCCCCCCTTCTTTCAACGGCTCTGTCTATAATGTCATCATGGACCAGGCTAGCTATATGTATCATTTCGATAGACGTGGCAATAGAAATAATCTTGTCATCGATATAATCCTGGGGCAAATCGGGAGCATTCAATTTTGCAGTAAGAATAAGTAGGATGGGTCTTAGCTTCTTTCCTTTAGTGAATAGAGCAGAGTCATGTTGATCTAGATATTGGCTTTGCTTTTGAAAAAGCTGCTCCAGCTTAGCATCAATTTCTGCTACTTCCTTTCGAGTTAAAACCAGATACAATGGCGTCTCTGGTGTATTCTCTCGAACAAGTTCCTTTTCCTGTGCCTCAGTTTTGTTCATGGTCGAACACACCTGGTCTTATTATTTCTTGCTCCTTTTGTCTTTTCCTTTTTTACCCTTATCCAACATCTCTAGAATTTCAGGAATAGTTTTCCCCTTGAACTTGTGGGCGTCCTGCTCAAACTTTTTAATAGCATTTTTCAAGTTCTTATCGCCCTTTTCCGAAAAAACCTCGAGGACCTCCATCCCATCCTGAAAAATCTTTTCATTATCTATTTTAATAGGTTTACTTGTTTCAGAAGATTGAATGCTACTAATAATTGACTTAAATACCTCCACTCCTTTTTCTTTAATTACAGCATCGATCTTCGAGTCACCACTTCGAAGTAGTTTGGTAATTTGCTCTTCGTTCTTTTCATAGAGTTCGAGATATTTTTTCCCCAAAGTAGAATGCTTCAGTTTTTTATCCCGAAAGTCCCTGCTTACTTGAATCTCCTGACTGAAGTCTTGCTCAACTGCTGTAGAAAAGTTCTCAACAGAACAAATACCTGCTCCTCCCCCCGAACTCAAAATATTTTGAATAACTGGAGAGTTTGCTCTTATGGAAGTAATTCTAACACCATGATTATGACTAAGGGCAATAGGAGTGCAGCCTCCATTGGTGTGAACGCCCACGAGAAGACCACTTGGACTATGTAATATTCCTGATCCTGAGCTCCCTCCAAGTGTATCGATACTATCGTATCCGACCCGAGAGTCGTGTAAATGAAACTGTGGACCAGCTTCAATTCTCTTTGGTAGACCTGCCGGATGTTGAATAATACATAACATAGCTCCATTATCAACATCATTATTGGAAATCCGGGAGAAACCAAAAGTACTGCCTGGATTACCCTCAAGTCGCACGATTGCATAATCAAGCCCCCCAAGCCGATATTCAACTAATTCGAGAATATTAAAAGATTGCTCTGTACGTAAATTTCCCGATGAATCAACTTGATAATTGAAATTAACGTGCATCTCAGTAGCTGCTTCTACAGGACGATCAGCCGGAAAACAGTGACCAGCAGTTAAAAATAAATTTGAGGAAATCAAAGTTCCTGAGCACGTCCTAGCTCCGGTATTCCACTGTAGCTGACCTGCAGGAGCCTGGTGAGTATCCACAAAAGCTCTTGTTACTCCAAGCGTTCCATCATATTGCTCAACAGGCTGAGAATCATTCTGTCCACCACAAATACTTTCAATTTCTATTTCATGGGCACGCTCCTCAACATCTAATGGTAATCCATGTTCACCGGGTTTGATTGGAGGCGCTGGGGGAAAATCCCAATGTTCATGTTCCAAATGGTGTTCCTTGGTTTTATGATCGATTTTTGATTGTTTTGTTTTACCTCTTTTTTTATCTTTTCTCCCCTTGCCTTTCTTGCTTTGTTGCTCATAAACAACTGAGCCCGAATCTCCCCCCGCCGACATGTATCCAGTAATGATCTGATTTGTAAAAATGCCTACATGACCATTGCCATAATTTACACTGATAGTGGCGTCAATGTCCCGAACAGTAGCTGCAGTATATTCTGTTGTTCTTCCACATTTGTGCACTTGCATGTTTAATATGACACTCGCACTTCGCGGCAAGGTTATATTCAGAAAATTTAATACCGGTTGAATTGGATTTATGATGGTAAAGAGAGACGATCCTGCAAATAACAAACCTACGGCGTTTTGTTCTGCTGGATTAATCGACGAACAAAGAGAATCCAAAGAAAGAATCTTTGGATCAATCGGTTCAGCAATTGCCGCGTCCATTAAGTTTAATCCTCCCGAAAAGTTTATAGCGTACCATCGTGCTAATTTCGCAATGGTATCTTGGTCTACCATGCCTCCGTCATAGGGACCAGGTTGCAAAATAGGGTCACCAACATTGGCAATGTTTGAATTAGCAAGTACATGATTGTTGCTAAGAATTACTTTTCCTCCGGTATTAACATCGATTGCAATTGCCCCAAGAGTTCCAGCTGTAATCGAAAAGTGGCCAATGCTAATTCCAGCTGGAGCTGGGCGCGCTCGATTTGTAAAGGAGTGAGCGTAAATCTTACCTGTTTCGATAATGTCCGTATGAATGTCAGATCCGTCTTCATGAGACAGTTTGGGCGGAATCAACATGCTTAAAGGAATATGTTCCTTCTTTTCCTTTTTTTCAACATATACGCATAGACATTCTTGTTCAGTTTCTTCTCCGCCAACAATCTTGTGGGCAGAGCCAACCCCAACCACTCCAGGCATAGAAAGCAAACGGCCCTCTTCTCTGAACCTCAATTGCTTTATTTTCTTGAAATTTTCATTGGTATCCATTTTTATTCCCTCCTTAATTTTGTCAAATGGTTAATAGGTAGATAAATTTTAGGTTTTGTTGATGCTAACAAAGAACAAGCATGGGATAGTAAAAGTCAAGAGTAGAAACACCTGTATTTCCGATAGAGTAGTTACACCTATTTACTTAGGTTTTGGAACCTACTAAATAGCGACTTGTACAACTGACTTCAGATCAAACAACCTCTTCAAACCTGAAAAAAAGTTCGAACTTTGTCCCGTCGGGTTCACAAACCGTTGAAAGCACTGATTTTCAAAGCTTTCAGCGGTTTTCTTTTTAATAACCTGACGGGACAGAATTGCTTCAATTTGTGCTGTTTCCTCTGGTATAATTAAAAAATAGGGGGTTCGAACTTTGACAAAAAAGATGTCCTCAGCCATCCTTCTCTTATTTTTTAAAGCAGGGTATACATCTGGTATTACAGTGTTTTAACTCATCAAAAAAAGGGTGTTTCCACTCTTGTTTTGTATAGTCGTTATTACGAACTTTATTTTTTAATCTTATAATAGTTTGGACTTAATGCAAGTTCATACTGAGCTAAAATAATCGACTTTTTTCAATATTTAATCATAAAATAGAGAGGAAACTAAAAATGAAAAAATTAATTTTTACAGCCATATCGAAATTATCAATACACAAACGCTTCCGCTTACTGGTCCCACTCTCGGTGATGCTAGGACTCGTCGGCAGCGCATGGGGTCAGAGCCCCGGCCAGCGTGACTTCGATGTCGTATCATTGAGCGGCTTCGACCAGTTGGACCAGAGCGCATCCGGCACCAGTAACGGAGTCGGCTGGAAGATCTGCGATACGTTCTTCAGCAGTTGCTGCGGGGCCAACATCAACGGCACCTTCGACGGCTTTAACACGTTCAACTTCGCCCCGCCGGTTGCGGGCGAGGATGTCTTGCACGTCGGCGGACAGGACTTAACTATAATCTTCGACCAGCCCGTCGGCAGCATCGTCTTCTATTTGCGGGAGGACGGTGGGATCGCGTCCTTCGACTTCATCCTGACGCCCATCGTCATCTCAGGCGGCGGTAACCTCAACATCGTCGGCACCCGGATCTTTCCAAACACTTCTGGTGGTGCCGTGCGCTTCGACAATGTGAACTCCCGGACGATTACTGGCGTCCACGGTGCTCTTGACGGGATGAACCTAGCGTTTTACGTCGAGTCCGTCACCCCCGGCCCCACCATCCCGGCTGTCTGCCCCGGCGATGATTGTGCTGATTTTCCTTGTGGCGAAAAGGGAAATAAAGTACAAGTTTGCCATGTACCTCCAGGCAATTCGGCAAATCAGCATACTATATGCATCAGTCCAAATGCAGTTTCTGCCCATTTAGCTCATGGAGATTTCTGCGGACCTTGTACAGGTTTCTCAAATAAAATGGGAACAACAAATGACACCCCTCCTGATGAATATGAAGTAGAAAAAAGTTCTCTAATGCCAATAACTACCAGTTATGGTTCAGAATGGAAAATTTATCCAAATCCGAGTGATGGTAAATTTACTTTATCTGTGCCAATAGATAAACTGGTTTCGGTTTATGTTATTGATATTTTAGGCCAAGTTGTCGATCAAAAATTAAATGTTAAGAGTCGCGCACTTAACATTGATATTTCCAATAAACCCAGCGGAGTTTATTTTGTGAAAGTTGTAACTGGAAATGAGATGATAATTAGGAAGATACTCCATCAATGATATGTACTGAGCTGTTACCTAAACATATAAGGGGTTTCAGATCAAAAAGCAGTTTTAGATCCTGATAAAAAGGGTTCGAACTATGCCCTAAAAGGGGAGCCAATCTTTTTAAGCCCTTGAAGCATAAGCCTTTAGGGGCTTTTTCTTTGTAAAACCACAGGCAAGCGAGTAAATAACTATAAAATAACGGAAGATCATTTAAGTTACTTGGTACCTCAAGGAGAAACTTGCAATAAAGCAGTAAAGTAAATCAGTTAGCAGTATTGCTATTGAAGGAAAGCTCGTTAACCGGTCTTATCATGATAAGAATGGAGTAAAGCGATACATTACTGAAATTGTAGTGAACGAGTTCATGATGCTGGCTCCTAAGCAACAAAGCCAATAATTGAGTGGTTCTTTCTATCATAAGCCCTACTTAAAAGTGTAGGGCTTTCTATTATAATTTGATGATCTTTTTTCTAAAGAACGTTTCTCCTGATTGTAATTGTAATAAATAGATGCCCGCTGTTAAGTTTGTAATGTCAATTTGACTGTTATGGGGGGGGCGTACATCTACCAATTCACCCAAAATATTGTAAACGCTAATCCTGGCTGCTTCTTGGGGTAGATTTGCTAATGTGATCTGCCCGGTGGTGGGGTTAGGGTAAATGATTAAAGATAGATGATTAGAGATTGTAGATTGATTGGTGCCTGAAACTACATTTACAACTATAGTATCACCACTTGTACAACCATTTGCATCCGTAACTTGAACAGAATAACTGCCAGCTGAATCGACAACGATGGATTGACCACTTGCTCCGGTAGACCAGTTATAACTTGTGAAACCTGCTCCTGCATCAAGTGTTAATGAACAGCCATTACAGATCATAGTGTCTGCACCCAAATCAACAGTTGGTAATGGATTAACTGTTAAGGTAGTTGCACTTATGCTATCACAACCATTAATGGTTAACAAACTGTCATAATATGTGCCTGCAATGCTCCTGAATAGACCATAGATGGAAATGCTATCGCCATTGCAGATAGCTATGGCAGGGTCGTTGATACTATATGTTGAGTTGACATCAAGAATGGTTGAATGTGCACTGTCGCAACCATCAGAAGTATTAAGACTGTCATAGTAAGTTCCAGCGACACTCCTAAAAATGCCGTAAACAGAAACGCTATCACCATTGCAAATAGCAACTGGTGGATCGCTAATACCGTATATTGGATTTACGATAAGAATAGTGGAAATAATGCTATCGCAACCGTTTCCGGTAGTTAAGGTATCGTAATATGTTCCCGAAGTTGTCTGGTAAGTCCCTTCTAACAGTAAGCTATCGCCAGTGCATATAGTATCTGACAAAGAAGTAGTATAAATTGGACTAACAATCATGTACCCTGTCAATGTTATTGTACTGTCTATCGAACATCCTATCGCCGTCAATGTAACATCAAAAACACCGGCTGAATCATATGTAACTGTTGGATTTTGAAGCGTAGTATCTACTGTTGTTCCCCCAGGGAACGACCAACTGTATCCAATAGCATTAGTAGATGTATTATTGAAAATAACGGAATTTCCTTCACATACACTTGTATTTGAAGTAAAACTTGGAACAGGGGCTAGAGTGCCTATTTGAACGGAAACAGTTGTTGAATCTATACATCCGAATATACTTGTTCCAACTACTGTATACGCAGTATCCGTAGGAGGAAAAGCTAACACTGTATCGCCTGTTGTAGTATCTAATCCTGTTGCGGGTGACCATGCATAACTAACGGCTCCACTTGCGACTAATATCACTGTATCTCCAAAATTACATACGATCCCCGGAGATGGCACTACCGTGATGATAGGGAGTGAATTTACGGTTAAGGTAGTAGCAACTACACTATCACAGCTATTTACAGATAATAAGGTGTCATAATAAGTTCCAGGTGTGTTTTGATAACTTCCCTCCAGAAAGATACTGTCATTAGCACAAATAGTATCTGTAGTTGATATGAATAAGAACAACGGCTCATTTATGATCAATATACTATCAAACAGTGTACATAAGTTTGAATCTCGTACTGTTATATTATAGGAACCAGCACCTAATCCTGTAAAATTGCCAAATCCTTGATAAGTGCCCCCACTGTCTATTGAATATTCTAAGGGAGGCGTACCTCCCGAGGCGATAATAGTTATGGTACCGGTAGTATCTCCAAAGCAGTCGGCCACATCCGTATAACCCAGTGAATCTATACTTATTGTTGATAGTTCTGTTATCGTTACAATGTCTGATTCTACACAACTATTAGCATCGGTAACCGTTATGCCATAAGTGCCAGGACACATGCTGTCTTCGGAAAAGGTTGTTGATCCAGTTATCCAGCTATAACTGTAAGGAGGAGTACCTCCTGTAATACAAGTAATTCCCTGACCATCACACGCCCCACAAGTAGCATCAATTTTTAAAGTATTAAATAATAAGGTATCCGGTGAACTAATGGTAACCATAAAAGTATCACTGCTACAACCAATAGAATCCGTAACAATTAGAGTATGTATACCTGCACATAAACCCGTAGCAGTTTGGGTGGTTTGCCCGCTTGGAGACCATGAGTATGTATAAGGTGATGTGCCGCCTGATGTTGCTACCGTAGCACTGCCATCACATGATCCAGGACAACTTGTATTTGTTCCTGATGCAGTGCCATTAAGCAGAGCAGGTTCATTAATTATTACTTGGTCATAAGACATACATCCGGAATTATTATCTACAGAAACGTGATATACGCCAGCGCATAAGCCGGTAGCTGTCGTATCTGTTTGCCCAATGGATACCCAAGATTCATCAAACCATAAAATATTGCAAGGAGGAGAACTGCAAGAAAAACTAACCGTAGCCGCACCGTCGCAACTTCCATTGCATAACGCACTTGTTGAACTTGTAGATAAAACCTCCCCGTCACTTATTGTAACCGTAACATTTTCAGTACAACCAAAAGAATCCGTAACAGCTACAATATAAGCTCCAGTACTTAACCCCGCGGCAACAGAAGTCGTTTGTGATGCCGGATCGTTCCATAAATAGGTGTATGGTGGTGTTCCGCCAGATGTATAAACTGTAGCAGTTCCATCTGTTGATCCACAAGAGGTGGCATCGATGTTACTTGTGCTGTCAATTATCGGAGAAGGCTCAGAAACAGTGCCAAAAGCCTGAGTCCAGCAACCATTAGCATCTTGTATTGCAACATCGTAGACGCCTGCACACAATCCTGTTGCAATCTCTGCTGTTTGAATGGGTGAAGTATTCCAAAAATATGTATATGGAAAAACACCTCCAATGGGCGTTACCTGTAAAGAACCATCGCAAAATCCATTGCAAAAAGCATTTATACTATCTGTAATAAAAGCAAGTAAAAAAGACGGCTCGGTAAGCAAAGCAGTACTTGCAGCCTGACAACCTGTAAGATCATCCACTACGATATTGTAAAAACTGCTACATAAATCAGTAAATAAATTACAGGCCTGAAATGTAGTTCCGTTATCTGTACTGTACATATATGTACCGGAACCCCCAGAGGCAAATATTTCAATAGTTCCATCACAAAGCCCATTGCAGCTAATATCAGTACTTACAATACTATCTATAGAACATTGGGCAAAAGTTACATTTGTATTTAATATTGATACTGTAAATACTAACGCACCCACAAAGACAATGAATCTGTTATATCTCTGGTAAATAAAATCGGCTGTTGAGGAAAGTGATTTAAAAGTCATGGGAGTTTAATTCAGAAAAAAATGCTCTCTTTCAATATCCATCAACACTATTATTTTAAAACTATCTTTTTATTTATGACTCCCCGATTTGTTTTTACCTGCAACTGATAAACCCCTTTTGCATTTCTTTGCAAATTGATCTGCCCGTAGTAAGTTCCCTTAAACCGTGTTAGATTTTTAGAATACACAACCTGGCCAATTACGTTTGTAATCTCAATGTGCATATCCTGTGTCTCAGTTATCTGCATTTCTAAAGTAAACTGGCCTGTGTTGGGGTTAGGGTATATTTTTAAATTATCTTGCAAATCATTAATTTGAATACCTGTTGTATTGATAACCGTTATATTATTATAAACCGTGTCAGAACAAACCGTGTTACTGACAATCAATGTAATCGTATAAGTTCCTGTTGTATCGTAAATGTGATTAGGGTTTGCAATTGTATCTGTATTCCCATCTCCGAAATTCCAATTCCATTGTGAAGCATTGGAACTACTGTCTGTGAATTGAACTGTTTCTAAGAGGGCCAAATCTATGGTGTCTTTACTTTGGGTGAAATTAGCAGTGAATACAGAACAATCCAATATAACCACAACGGTTGAAGTTGCAGCGGTTGAGCAGGTATCGCTAAAGCCGGTTAGGGTAACCGTATAAATACCCACACTGTCGTAAGTATGCAATGGATTTCGAGCGGTGTCGGTTGTTCCATCTCCAAAATCCCATTCAATAGAATCAGCAGCTGAAACCAGAGAAAAACTGCCGATTTGAGTAGTAAACTGTACACTATCTGCTACTGCTAAATTCACGGTATCCGTACTCTGTAAATAGTCAATACTAAGCGGAAAACAATTCCAAATAACCACTATCGTTGAAATAATGGAATTTGAACAGGTGTCATTGGTAGTTGTTAACCTTACTATATAAATTCCCTCCTGCCAGTAATTATGTAAGGGATTTTGCACTGTATCTGTGGCTCCATCTCCGAAGTCCCAAAACCAGTTTGTAGCATTTACACTCTGGTCTGTAAAAATTACATTTCCTGAAACTGCTAAATCTATTGTATCCTTATTTTGGGTAAAGCTGACCGTTAAATTATCACAACCCCATTTGGCTATGTTGTTTACCGTATCTACTCCTGCTATTGTAAAATTACCACCAGCATAAAGCTCGTTATTCCAAACAGTCAGATCAAGAACCCACCCATCTGTAGTTGCCAATGGCGCCCATGAGGTTCCATTCCATTTTGCAATACCTGGTGTGTATGTGCCGTATAACTCATTGTTCCATATAGCAAAATCGTACATTCCATCACCTGAACCAGCTGCATACCAATTTGTGCCATCCCAAATTGCAACTTTATCAGCACTTGTTCCCCCAGCAGTATTGAAAATCCCCCCCACAAATAATAAACTATCATACTCAATAAGCCCATAAACTTGAGGGAAAAAGGTCCCATCCACTCCCGCACCAAGCGGATACCAATTGGTTCCATCAAACCTTGCAATATGTTTTGCGCTTATGCCATTTATGGTATCGAAATCACCTCCGGCATACAACTCATTGTTATATACAGCTAATACAGGTACAAAATCGTTTGGTGTTGCGACTTGGCTCCAGTTTGCTCCATCCCATTTCATGATTTCGTCAATCCATGTGCTTCCCTGGATATACGATATGGTTACATATAATTCATTATTCAATACAACCATATCATATACACCAAGACCCCCATTATTAGGAGTTAATCCTGATCCTACGGCAGACCAGGTACTGCCATTCCACTTAGCAATATTATGAGCACTCACGCCACCAGCGCTTGTAAAACCCCCACCTACATACAACTCATTGTTATACACTGCCAAATCCCACACTGCTGCAATGTTGGAGCCCGTATCTTCTATTTCTGCACCTAAAGCATACCAATTTGCTCCGTCCCATTTTGCAACTCGCCTCGCACTATCTCCACCAGCGATGCCAAAATAACCGCCCGCATAAAGCTCATTTTGAAATATTGCCAAAGTGTGAACAGTTCCTCCTTCACCGTCACTTTCTGTACCTGATCCTAAATTACTCCACGTTTGGGTAATTGCAGTAATGTAAATACTCTTAATCATTGTATCACTTCCGGCTGCATTGGTAGCAATAAGGGTTACATCATAAGTGCCGATGGAATCATAAGTTATTGCAGGGTTTTCAGAAGTATCAGCTGAAGGGTTTCCACCGGTGAAAAACCACTGCCAGGAAGTAGGGATGTTGTAAGACCTGTCTGTAAAATATACACTGTCACCATTGATATCGACAAGTACATTATCGACTGAAAAATCAGCGACAGGGATACAAGAAGAAGGGCAAGGATCACAACCGGTGTTTTGTAAATTCTGGTAACTCGTTAAATAACGAAATGAATTATTATTCAAATTAGGATCGTTGAAAATATAATTCAGCAATTTTTGCATCCTCACTTTTTGGCCTTCAGTGAACATATTTGCACAATTTAAACTGTAATCCATATAATTTTCCACCTGGTCGGGAAGGTCCGGTACATCATTTGTACAGGAATTAACCATACCGCAGCCACTGTTAGGAAAAGCAACCGGAGGTGTATCACAAACTCCATCTCCCGTCAAACAATCAGAAGTGCCGCAACCACCTGTGAAAGTGTGCATCAAATTCAGAAAGTGTCCGGCTTCATGAACAGCTACTCTGCCATTGTATGCACTGTTTCTCCCAACGACGGTGTATTTCAGTTCTACTCCCCAGGACTGACCAGCACCTAATCCACCATTTAGTATAGCCTTGCGAATCCATATATTCATATACCTTCTTGTTGAGTCTCCCGAATATTGACCCCATTCTATCACCGCTCCACCATGATTACATCCCGGCTGGGGAACTGTACAGAGGGATTGGGTACGTGTTATACCAGTTGTAGGATTTCCGTTAGGGTCTATTGTGGCGAGACAAAATTGAATTTCAGTATCCACTCCTGCTCCGTCACCCGGAGTGCCGGGAAGTTTGCGAAAGCTCTCATTCAATATATCTATCTGTTCATAGATAAGTGAATCAGGGATGTTCTCAGGTCCGTTATCATGTATGATATGAAAAACTACGGGAATAGTTTTGATCAGATAGCCAGGAGATTTTTGCAGGTATTGGGATGTGTAAATATTTTTCGCATAAGTTTCAAACTGCTGTAATTCTTTTTTATAGACGGAATCTGTACTTATTAAGTATTGATGTAGGGAATCAGACGTGCATAAGTTTTGGCAATATGAAATTGCCGAGTAAAATAAACCTATGAACAAGATTATCGTTATTTTTTTACTTAACATGCCCGTTATACGTTGGGTCAGAATAAATTGTTAAAGTACACATAAAGGCTTTTTATAAGCAGGGCTAATTAAAAAAGAGGGATTATGATTTAATTCTAAATCAAAACACCTCTTCTTTAGTTTTTAAAAGTTGGTTAATAGATCACCAACTTCTTAGTAGTAATACTTGTTGCTGTTATGAGCCGGTAATAATACACCCCGCTTGACAGGTTTGATGCATCAAAATCTACCGTGTGCCCTATGTTGGCTTCTACATTACCACTGAACACCTTAATAGTTTCCTGCCCGTTTATTGAAAAGACTTCTAATGTAATGTATTCAGATCTTGGCAAGATAAAATTAAATGTGGTTGTTTTATTAAATGGATTCGGGTACGCCTCCAATACTAATTCGGAGATTTGCATTTTATCATAAGATCCATTTGTAGTTGTACCAGATGCACCTGTTTTAAAAACACATTCTCCCAGAAAATCCCCATGATTTAAATGTGCCTGAACAGCATTAGGACTGATACATATTGTATGCGCGTTATTAGGATCACCTGGAGGAATATGGCAAACGAATACTTTATTAAGATTATTACCGCACCGGATATCAATTACTTCTACAACTACAGCATCCTCTGCAGTACAACTATTTGTATCTGTTACAATTACGGAGAATACAGTTGTATTAGTTGGGCTAACCGTAATTGTTTGCGTTGTTTCGCCAGTACTCCACAGAAAGGTAGTTGTTCCTGCGCCGCCCGTTGCTGTGGCAGTTAAATTCACACTTTGGGGGCCAAATCCCAAAAATATGGTTTGATCTGATCCTGCGTCAACACTAAGTAATTCACCTTCAATAGTAACGCTGGTAGTGTTGGTGATTATGGGCGGGTTGAAATCAAAGAAAATTGCCGCTTTGTCTTCAACAATTGTACCAGGAGTTATGTTTTGATCCGGAATTACACTAAATAATATAAATCCATTGCTTCCTGCAGGATCCGAAGCACTGTCAGGCAAATTAATGCTGTCAAATGTCCAGGTTAATATTCCCGGTGGTGTAATTGTAAATGTAGCAGTATCGCTTGTTTCGAGAGAGACTACACTTGAAACATCGAGATTTACAAAATCCAGTGTATCAATTACAACAACATTTGTAGCAGTAGCAAGACCTATATTTTGAAAGTTTATTCTATAGACCAGTGTATCTGTCTTTTCAATAACCTCACAAGGATTATGACTGGCTAAAACTTTACTATTGGGGTCAAATGAACAAGTGTATTGGTCAAAACCTGGTGGATCAAGACAGAAATCAGGCCCAAAAGTTATTTCAGCACTTGCTCCCACAGGGGTAGGAATTGGCAAGCAGCAGGCAACCTCTGTCGGTATTGTTATAACTCCAAAACTTCCTGGTGTCTTAACGCTAGGACATCCGGAAGGAGGAACTGCATCGCAAAGATCATTCCATACAAGTGTAAATCCACTCGCTATGTTTCCACTAGTGCTGAATGGCGCACAAGGTGTTATTGGAGACAAAACATTTACACCTGGTGGAAGAATTACAGTAAGTTCACAATTGTTTACATTGGCAGTGCCAAAGTTTATATAGAACACCTCATAAATCATCTTCTGACAATTCGGACAAATGCAACAAAATGAAGGACTGCTTTGGCAAGGGCCAGTACTACAACCAAGAGGACAAGTACTGTTACAAAATGCTATTGTTGCTGCAGCGCACGGTGAAGCACCTGTAGTTGGTGTACCTATAACCCCCGTACATAAATTCTTCCCTGGTACCGGATTAGCGATAAAATCTGCTAATGTCCAATGTGAGAAAGTATTTACACTTAGGGCAGTTACCACATTAGTCAAAGGGTTACCTATGCCTACTTCAACCTGCTGCCATTCTGATACTGAGCTATTCCACTGAATTGGTGCCAAATTGAATTCATTGATGGTATTTGGAAAGGATGCTTCATCATCAAGATATGTAAAGGATATGTCGGCGGTAGGATTAACGGAATAGTTATTGGCTTCAATTTGCCAAAACCTGTCCATTGCATCCAATGGGCGACTTACTCCATCCTCATCCTCTATATTTGTTACAGCTTCAGGGCCACCCGGAAATGGCAAATTATTGGCATTGGTTTTATAAGTAGATACAGTAATATTTCCTGTTCCTGACTGCGTCCCGGCTGTTGTGATATTTATAGCTAGGGGAATCTTTGCAGTTGCTATAGTAGTAATAAAATTAAACACGTAAGTACCAGTGTTGTTTCCAATATTCCACTGTACTTTACCCTCATTATCTGTAGTTTCACTAACAACTCCCGCTTTAAAAGCTGATACAAAAGCATTAGGGCTGGGATTTAGCAAAGTAAGTGTATGGCTGTTTAACCGTAATCTACTAAGTATTAAATTAGTCAGTACACCATTTATAATCAAATCACCCCCAATGCCTATATTCCCAGACCGGGTTATTAAATTGTGAAACACCATTGTCTCAGTTAAACCTTCTCCATCTACTGAATTTATAACAACTGTTGAGGTATTAGTAATTGCATCAACATCACCTCTAATGTAATTCCAAACACCAACAGAAATGATGCTTGCAAGGGTCAATGTTCCGCTGGGTTTATCAATATCTACGTTTTGCAGCCAGCCCCTTCCTACCTGGCCCCCTCCTGTCCATAATTGATTTCCCGTACCATTAAATATATATTTTGCAGTTCCACCAGCTAAACCGCCTCTGTTTGCTACTAATACATCACCTTGCACATTTAGTATTCCTTTTAGATTTAGAGCACTAACCCCACCACTCAATTTTAGCAATCCAGTAACTGTTAACTCTGTTCCGATAGCAATCTCAAATAGATTAGCTCCCTGTGGACTATGAAAAAACTCAACATTATGTAATGTAAGAGAGCCAGTAATGGTACTTTTTTTAAAGAAAAAAACCGTAGAATTATTTGTCGAAGCATCAATAGTACCCTGGGTAAATGTCAAATTGCTAAATCTTCCCAAAGAAATAATACCTGAAAGGATTAATGTTCCGCTGGGTTTATCAATGTTGATATTTGGCAGTTTACCTTTATTAGCTCCGGAACCTGTTAAAGTCTGATTGCCTGTACCATTAATGTGTATTGTAGCTGTTCCTCCTGCAGTGCTATCTCCGATGTTAGTGATGGTAATATCACCTTGCGCATCAATTGTTCCTGTGTTCAGCCGAATTCTTCTAAAGCCGGTTAGCAATAAATCTCCTGTTACAGTCAAAACTGTACTGGAACCGATTTCATAAATAAAACTACTGGAAAAAACGTCAGTAGAAAATTCAAGGTTGTTTAGTGTGGTTGAGCCAACAATAGTATTACTTGCTTTTAAAAATTTTAATGTGCCGTTATTATGATTGAACGTTGAACTTGCTGATTTGGTGTAATTACCTCTTAAATCCAATGTCCCACTTGTACTCGTAAAAACGACCCCGCCAGTACTATCTATTGTTAAATTGCCATTAATCGTAATATCTGCGCTGCCTCCGTCAAATACACCGCCTTCAAAGTTCATTCCGGAAGAACCAATATTCATAGTAAACGTTCCTTGTGATATAGTGCTTGTGTATCCCGGTTCAACATTTAAGCCACCAACATCAATATTGATATCTAATGTACAATTACCCAAACCGCCACCATTATATATCGCAATGTCAGATGCACCGGGCACTGATGCCCCTCCTGATCCTCCGGAGGTTGCTGACCAGTTAGCAGTAGTGTTAAAGTTAGAACTTGTGCCAGCAATCCAAAAACGGTCTGCGGCATTTGAAATTTGTGTCACTAATAACATTAGCAAGCACGCAGTTAATGTGTTAAGTGTTTTCATAATATGGTCCTCCTTTTTGATTGATTAGAAACTAAAAAAGATGTAAGACAAAGTTATGAACAAGCGATTGCAGAAATCAAGAGCGGAAACACTCTAAATTAAAAAGTGTGTTTTCACTCTATTTTACTGATATCATTGTAAATAGAAGACGGCGGGATTACCAGTTGCTTTTCTTTTTGAGGTCTATTTTAACCAGACCGTTTTGAATAGCGTAGATTATAAGGCCTGCGGTATTGCGCACATTGAGTTTTTCCACCAGTTTGTACCTGTAATTTTCTATGGTTTTGGGGCTTAAGTTAAGTTTTTGGGCAATCTCTGGTCCTGTGAGCTGTTTGCAGATCAGTTTTAACATTTGTGCCTCACGCTTTGTTAAGCGGTCTGCTTTATTGATACGGGCTTTTACCTTTAAGATTCATGTTAATGGCATTTGCCAACCGACAGGGGTTCATTGATGCCAATAACCTTAATTATCAATCGCAATTAATGTCGTTATCTCTTCGGTTGAAATTGGACAAACCGTGAGTTAAAGTTAATACAATTGATTTCTTAATATTCTTCTAATAGTTTGAATTGTACCTCGGGTCACTTTCCCTTTGCGTTTTTCAAGAATTTTATTAATTGTTAGCCCTCCTTCCAAGTCATTTACCACAAAAATCCATTGGCTCATGAACTCCGCATTGGGCGTTTGATATTCCAATATTTTCCTTACTGTTTCTATGGTTGTTTTGCTCACCCGTCCTTCATGTACTTCAACAATTTCAATTGTTGTTAATCCTAACTTAATATCCTCTGCAATTCGGGAATAATCGTCTAAATACTTAGCATTAGCTTCTATAACCTGAAGTAAGGGATTACTACTAAACTCAATTTTCTTGTTTCGCCCTTTGAGTTTTTGTAGTTTACTAAAAGCGTAATTTCTGGCAATGTTATCACAAATAACGAGGTCATCGTAACTTAGCTCGAACCACTCTCCTTTTACACGCTTATGTTGGAAGACAACGTGTAACGCGCCTTCCAATTCATCCATATTGGACGCCATGTATTGCCTGATAACTCTGAAAACAATGGGTAAATGGGTATGGTAGTTTGCAATACGTTTTTGCAAATCCTGGGTCTTTCCAATTTTATGTAACCGTTTGCTGGTTTTTATAATATACACGCATTTTCCCTCTTGCATATCATTGTTGTAATAGTGCCATTTATCAATTCAAAGTTGCAACTACAAGTATTTTAGAATTAGAATCTTTCGGGTATAAATCATCAACCAAAGGCACAGAAAGTCTCAAATTTTGTGGGTGCTTAGATTACGAAATAAAATTTTTATAAAAAAGAGTGAAACTACCCTCTTTTTAAATAGACGTTTTCACTCTATTTTTTTATATAAAAACCATATATCCTTGTGGACATAGTATATGTAAGTTTAAAATAAAATGGAGATAATTAAGACTGACGATTTTGAATTCAATGATGAAGTATACCAAATCGTACTTTATCGGAATAAAAATGGATTTATGGTCAAGGCATTCAAAAATGAAAGAGCTGTTAACCATTACACCTATAGCGTCGACTTTAATACTGACTTTATTACTGAAAAGGATTATGAACTCTATTATGCTGAAAAAGCATATGAACGGCTAATGCAAGTGGCAAAAAAGGATATTGAGGAAGGATTAACTTTTGGTAATAAGCTATAAGTGCTTTGTGGCAGGATTGCAATTAATCATCCCCTACTTGGACTCGAACCAAGGACCCTCTAATTAATTAACAGCCAGATGTTCCATTGTTACTCTTGTAAGCACTAATGCGCCTATCCCTTCATAATTATCTATTTCAATACAACCAGTTTTTTAGTATAGGCTTTGGTTTCGTTGATAAGCCTATAATAATAAATTCCACCTGGTATATTTCTTGCATCAAATTCCACATTATACACTTTCCCGCTCTCTGCCAATCCATCAAATAAAACAGCAATTTGTTCACCTGAAATATCAAAAACAGTTATATAGGCATTTTCGGTAGTCGGCAAACTAAATTCTATTGCTGTTACACCAGAAAAGGGGTTAGGGTAAATTGCTAAGTGCGGCTCTTTCAGGTTATCATTTTTTATCAAGCTGACCGGAACGGAATCAACTATTGTTGTGTCCTGGATGCAACAACTACAAGCATCACATATTTCAATGATATAGGTTCCCGGCACTACCTGACAAGGCATAAAGAAAGGATCTAAGGGAATAGTATTAATTGTATAAGGTGCACCGCAGCCGTCTGATGGAGTAATGGTAATACAACCGTCATTACAAGTCGGACATGAAGCTGGTGTGGTTGTAATAGAAACAGTCATTGCAGACGGCTGTGTGAGGTCTACACTGTCAATAGCAACACAGCCCAAACTGTCGGTCATTGTAATGATGTGGGTTCCTGCACACAAGCTGTCAATCGAATTCGTTGAATCTCCGGTTGACCATGAGTAGCTGAATGGCGGTGTGCCTGTTGAGACCGCCATAGCTTGCCCGTTGCATGGCAAACACCAAATAGGATTAGTGGCACCCGTTATATTCACGGAGCACTGCGCAAAGACATTAACTGTTGTCAGGACAACAGTTGCAAGTATTAGTATATGTCTTGTCATTGATCTTGTTTTTACCCCAAAAGTTTGGGTTGTGATTAATGATTTATTACAAGCTTCTTGCTAATTGTCCCATTTTGAATGCTAATTATAACAAAGTACATACCGGACACAATGTCTGCCGTGGAAAATACAATACGATCATTAGTTACCCCACGTTTCGCTTCATTAATTACTCTGACTATTTTACCTGTAATATCGGTTACTACAAGTGAATAGCTACTGTTTTCAATACCGGACAAAGATACAGTAACCGTTTTATTGGCAGGATTGGGGAACAAGCTGAAACTCCTTTGTTGCGTTTCTTCAATACTTACAAGCGAATTATCTATTACATATAGAGTATATGCAAAATCCGCCGTGTCTGTTAAGTCAAAAGGATACCAAGCAAGCGTAATAAAATTACCTGCGGAATCTTGTTGAACAATCTCGTAAATATACCCTCTCATGGTAGCTGATGTACTGCTGAAGCTGCTCAACGCAACATCTACCTCATTGGGAATACGATGTATGTTTGGGTCAACAGAGCCGCTTTTTGAAATAATTCCTGGCATGTTTGAGGGCGCATCCCTTTTCCATCCATCCAAAACCTGATAATTTATGGGAATTGTATGGCTGTTTGAAACAGCTAATTCATAACGTTTAACGATCTTTAGTCCATTGGTCAACCCTGCATAATTATTGTTTAGAATTACTCCTTCAAAATCAAATGGATCTACCGTGATGAGCGTTGCACTTGAAACTGGTGCTGAAAATGAATAATGAATCACCTGATGCCCCGGCAATTCTATATTTTCCATAGTGGCACCTGCATTAATTCTGCCAAAACCTGTTTCATCATCATAACCTGGAGCGTTAGGTGCTGTAGTTAGATCAGTACAAAATTTCTGTATCAGTTGCTCGCAATCCTCAGGAGCAAGGTTATTGGGCTTATTCAAATGATTGTTCACATAGCTTAACATCAAGGCACTCAAACCTGCCACTTGCGGAGCGGCAAATGAAGTTCCGTCAATATCCCCTGAGCATGTTTGTCCTGGCCCCCAATTCAATAGATCAGTTAATCCACTGCCGCTAGGTTCAACGCTTGTGTACAGCTCATGTACTCCTGGTGCAATATAATCCAAGCCAAAACCGCAATTTGAAAAATAAGCTCTGGCCCCTGTTGTATCATTCGCACCAACCTTCATAACCCAATCATCTTTATACGTTGCTGGTTGGGACGCCCATATGCAAGAGGTTGTCGCTGTTTCATTATTTCCAGAAGATACTACTACAACCACTTCATTCTCAAAAGATGTGCGTATAGCATCTTCAAGCTGATCGTTACCTGGTCCACCCCAACTATGATTCATTACGTGCAGTCCGTAGCCCGTTGGCGCAGATAAAGCGCCGTCAATAATTGCCTGTTGTACCTGATTATTTCCAGCAAAAAACGTTATTGGGAAACATGAAGTATCATTGTTTTCAAATATTTTCATGTCATAAAATGTAATCCCCGCATTGCCGGTTAAATCATCACCTCCCGCAATTCCCGGAACACCGAAATTGTTGTTCCTTAATGCACCTATTATCCCTGCACAAGCTGTTCCATGCCCCACACTGTCAGGATTAGCTAAGGAAGAAACAGGCACGTTGTTAACATAATCAAAACCATCGGCGACCTTTGAACCGGAAAAAGTACCGTCGCCAAATTCCGTATGTCCATAATTAATACCCGTATCGTATACTCCTACCCGGATATTTGAAGAGCCTGTTGCAATATCCCAAGCCGGTTCGATATTGATGTTCGCATTGGGATAAGATGTTGTTGCAACCAAAGATGCCATGTTTCCATTCACATACTCGGGATCGTTTGCTCCTTGATGTAGATAATATAAATGATTGAGCACAGCAGACTGAACATACGGATACGCAGTATCAAACTGAGCAACAATAACAGTATCGTTTGATCCTGGAGGCAAAATAATTCCAAACGTTGCAAAGTAAGGCAACAGCTTTACCGTTCTGCCGGTTCTGCTCGTAGAGATAGTATCTGAAGTTGTCAGTCTTGGATGCACCTTGTAACATGGCAAATTACCAATGTTAAAACCTACCAAGCTGCTAATAGCACTTATCGCTGAACTCGAAACAAAAGTGTTTAAAAATCCTATTCTTTTGTTCGTGTTGTCAACATTGGCAGTATTAATATAATCGGGATTGAATCTTACCAATATTTGGTTATCAATAAACTGATCTCCATTTGGTAATGTACCGATTGTCAGTGTTGGAAAGGTAAGATTACTACACACATTTTGATGCTGTTTAAGACTATCCGAATTATTTACAGGAAAATCATTCCACTCCAATCTGCATTTATTTTGCCAATCCATTTCACCCCTTCCTATACTGGATTTTCTCCTTAATGTCTGATCTTTTGTAGAACCTGAAGTACACAACCACCCACCAGGTCCGGGATTAACACCTATTTCGCCAATTTTATCTATGTAATTACCGCCATTCCCTTTTTCTAATACAATAGCATCGTTGCCGTCAAAATTCACCTTATTATCTAGCATATCCGCCTTTGATTTTATATCAGTATTAGCAGCGGAGTGTGCAATGACAAACGTAGATTTAGAGGCAATCGTACCCGATAATGGAATTTTTATTGGAGTGAGTTGACCATTATGAAAGATTCGTAAGTTAAAATTGGCTAAATCAATTGGGGAATCGGTGGGATTGAATATTTCGACTGCTTTATTCATCGCAGTGCCTTCAATCATTTCAGAAATAAATAAATCCTTGCAAGAATTATTCTGTCCAGAAGCTCCCATCCAGAGAATAATAGCAGCTAAAGTAATAATGAGTCTTTTCATGATTTCAGGGATTGAATGGGTAATGCTTGCATGTGCATGAGTCTATCCACAATGTAATGAGCATGAATCTTAAAGAGACATTTACATAAATTACCAGATTTGATCGCTCCACCTTCCATACCCATGACGACTCCTCAAGGTGAGTGTCTATTTGGTAATATTGAAAGTGGCATACACAATAGACCTAACCTTTATTTAATATAGACCACCCTCTTGACGACTAATTCTTCATCGGTGATAATATGCACGAAATACACTCCACCTCCCAGGTTAGAAAGGTCAAATTCAAATTTGTTGCTGGGTAGTTCCTTACCATCCATTATCCCAACAATCTCACCCGGCGCATTGTATATCATCACCTGCGCGTCCCTATCAGAGAATAACTCCACTGTTAGGAATCCGGTGGTAGGATTGGGGTAGATGGCGGTCCTAAGGGATTTGGTTTTGATCTTCACCATTTGCTCTGCCAATTCTTCCATTTCTTCTGTTACTTCCATTGCTTCGGTCTCTTGATCTACTGGTGCCATTTTTGCTTGCATCACTGTATTTATGCCCACACCATAGAAAGTGCATTGACCAGCTTTGTAAGAAACTAGCGGTTCACAAATGGCTTCACTACAAGTCGTACTATCTGAGCAAACCGTATAAGTTACAGTCATCGTATCCGTGTTTCCATCCTCACAGAAATCTTCTACATCATCAATCTTGAAACCACTGATTCCTGAATTTGGTTCAGGGTCAATGAACTCAATAGGAAATCCTGCTGAATTGGTAACCGACACTATTTGACCGCATGGAACAGAAACATCGAGGTGCGAGAGCGCAGACTGGCAAGTACTATCGCACGTTATCGTCAGTGTTATGGTCCTGCAGCTATCTGATGTTAATACCCCGGTGATCTCCGTGCTGAAGCAATTATCGAGACACTGGTTCGTGCAGCTATTTACACCTATGGTGGCCCGCCCGCAAACCGTTCCTTCACAGATATTATTGCTTATTACCGATATCAATTCAAAGGTTGTGGTTTGAACGGGCGAAACATTCAACACAAATGGATTGGATGAAGTAGTTACCGAAAAGGTATCGGTTCCATCTGTATAAGTGAATGTAAAGGGAGCATCACCTTCAAAAGAAATCAGTATGTCTACCTGATCACCACATGCAATGAATGTATCTGCACAGCAATCAATGGTTGCAGTGACTGCCACGATATTCAGTGGCTCGGTGATAACTTCAACACCCTCACATGTGCAATTAACACTGTCGTCGATAACGGCAATGATATCGTTACTACAAACATTCTGAAGTGTATCCGCCAGCGTCACCGTATCCCCAGCAGCAATCGCGGATATGGTGGACAGGCTGCCCAAGAAACTGTCGCCAACAGAAAGGTCTCCACTGGCATCGTTATCACAGTAGAAGTCCACTTGGGTGGTTGTGCCGGCAGGCACATCAATACCGATGTTTGAAACGTCTACGGACATTACACTGAAAGTGCATGCCACGGTCGCTGAGAATCCAGAAAGATCCAATTTGGGCTTCAATACATCGATCAGGACATTGATGCTGCCGGCAATTCCGTCGATGAAACAAACACTGTCACAGGTGTCCTGAACAATGATATTGAGTCCTGCTGACAAAGAAGGTGCATTGCCGCCCTGGGTAACGGCTTGCACCGGATTCCATTGTGTAAATTTGCCAGAGATGTGTTGAGCTGGCACCTGTACGCCTGAATTACCCGGGGAGGGATTAATAAATACTCCCTTTTGTGGGCCAAGGCAAAGACTGTCGGGCAAAACACAGTCCGCGGTGTCCTGAAAGGTAGTGGCAATTGCCAGTTCAATGGAACCACAATCCAACACGCTATTCGAGCTTATACCTATGCTAAATTGCATGCTGCCGCCTAGCGGAACACCATTGGGGAGATCCCATTTCAGCAGGGTTTCCGCGCCAATGGCAAATTGATCCGGAGCGTTGTGTGTAGGAGGATTGTTAATACCTACGAAGGATCCGTTAATAAAGCTGATGCCTTCTGGTAGCAAAATCTCTACAGAGTCGGTTGGATTCGTGCTGGCAGGGCCATTATTCAGAATATTGAATGTTACCTGAGTTGAATCACTGCAATTGATAAAGCCATCTGAATCAGCATTTATATTTGTGCTATATTCAGGTAATGCTCCTGTAAGGAATTGCGGATCGGTTGTGAAACTGAAAACGATGAGAGAATCGCAATTGGTAAAACAACTGACCGTGAATTCCACAACACTACCACTCGTATAATCGCAACCGGTTATCACTTCAAACTTGATCCTGAATTTGTTCCTGACAAGATCTGTCACACCTTCCAAACCAAGAGAATCTATATCGGCATCTAAAGAATCAATGATGTATGTGATTGTATCGCCCGATACAGTAACCAATGATTCGGGAATAGACACAAACGGTGATGTCAAAGGAAATTTAAACTTGGAGCTATTGCTTACGTAGGTCATTCCCGCTGGAAGCTGCGCTTGCACTGCAATGTCGTATATCCTGGGTAATCTCGTATTGACTATCTCCAGTTCGTATTCTACAGGCGCACAGGCATCGAAGACATTGTCTACGGGCCTAATGAGACTCACCTGTTTTGCACTCTCTTGGGGATGGAAGAAAAGACGGTCTGTATCCTGGAGGCAAGCTATGTCGGTAATCGAATCAAGGAAACTGCACGACCATCCTCCGGTCACAGTCACGCTATCTATATCTGTGGGCGCACAGCTTTTGGAGGAGACCAGCAATAAAATGAACCTACAATCGAATAAGGCAATACTGTCATCAGTATTAACGAGGATAGAATCTCCGCTAAGGCCGATTATTTCCAGGGTGTCCGAAGCCCCGCCTGTGGTATCAATTGCAAATAGGATATCTAACCCACCGGAGCTATTGTCAAATACCAACCATGCATTAGGTGCAGTGTAGAGCGGGAAATCCACGGTATCAATAGTGGGCTCAGCTATCAAAGCTGTATCCAGCGGTACCACCAGGTCATTGCATAGCCTTATGCAAAAAGTATCTACCGGGTTAAAGCCAGCAATAGAGGGCAGCTTAGCCTCGATGTCAATATGTGGAGTCAGGTGATGAACGGAAGACCTCCTGATCACATCAAAGATGGAATCAAAGCAGGCGGGATCAGCCGCAAAATTATAGTTGACAAAGTCGAAACGGACACTATCTGTCGTCGGCTCTTCTTCTGCCTCACAGGAGGGAGTTATATTGAAAAAGAGATTGGATTCGGTATTACCGTTTTTATCTTGCAAGGGCCAGTCCACAAAGCCCGAATTATCTCCCATACGGAAAGTGGCTACACCGTTGGTAATGACAGGGAGTTCAATGGGGATGTTTACTCCACCCTCAGTAGTGAACCTGCCGGAACCGGGTACAAAGGTATAACCCGTCGGAAGGAAGAATTCAACGGTATCGCCGATCCTGTAAAGGTTTCGGAACTCATTCGGGAAATCATCATCACCACAAGTACCTCCTATGGCCCTGAAACGCAAGGTTCGGCGCGCCTCACCACAGGTCGAGGCGAAGGCAGGTCTTCTCAAGACCGTTTCGATGGTGGATTTCAATACATACATTCTGGTACCCCGACTATCGCAGGTAATTGTGTCAGCACTAATGATCGTTGAATGAGTTGCGGTAAAACAAGAGAACTCGGTAATGGTCTGGTTCGGTATTGTGCTGGATTTCTTTATACCGAAATCAGCCACCAGTTTGATAGAATCCCCCAAATTAAGCACACCACCAAAATTGGCAACTATGCATGGGGTGGCATCATATGTATACATGAAAAGGTCGGGGTTAGTCCCGGCATTCGTGATGACAGGTGGCCCAGCAGGGCATGTCACTGTTGTAGAACTGGACACATCAGTAATGATAAAAAAGGCAGTTGATGGTATCAGAATAGTATCATTACCAAAAACCCCGTTGGTAATAGTCACCTGCGCATTAGTAATGCTATTTGTCAAAACCACACCCGGTGCACAAGTCCTGATAGAATCACACTCATATACCCGGTCTAAACGAATCCCGGCTGTCGTAGGTGAGATAAACGTAGTTCTGAAACGGTTTGTCCAGCCAAGCGTTGTTCTCACCGCCTCAAAATCGAGGGTAGTGATCAAGGTATCCTCGCAGGTGCAAAGATTTTTCACTTCGATGGACGTACAGCCCATCCTAATGGCGCAACTACATGTGGAATCACATTCATATCGCTTTTCAAATTTCACTTTGCTGATGAATGCCAGATTCGGATCATTGCAATCCAGGGTCAGGTCAATGCAAAACTCCTGAAAGCATCTTTTTCTATCAGAATTTATGATTGTCAATGGTACTCCGACTATGAAAACCGTATCATTTGATTGGGTGAAAGTAGTGGGGGCGCCTCCAGCGGATGCCGAACCGGGTACTGCAGAGAAGCCGGCAGGAAGTATCACCAGTCCTTGCGGCCTGGTATTGTTACAGCTCATATTTTGTAAACCCCTGATGCGATAATCAAACTTAAAACAATAAGTGCCTGTCTCACCATCGGCAAGTTCAGGAGGGCCGGAGGTTGATGGCTTGAACCTTCGGAATCCGCGCACTCTGAAGTTTCTCCCATAGCGTCTCGGGCGATTTAGTTTGCATTGGTCTCTATAATTGATCCATGTTCTCACAATTTCATGATAGAAATTGGCAGGACATTCAACAGCAAATTCGTTCGGGCATGACATAACGATGTCTGCTGTAATAGTAAAAGAAGAATTCTTTTCCAGGTTGTCAAAGAATCCGTCACCATCTAGATCATCGATGCCGCCCGGACCGTCTGGATCGATTGCCAGGTTAGTAAAGTTAATGACATAATAAGTGTAGGGCCCGCTTAGTATAGGATTAGCGAATAATCCTGCAATGGAACTCAAGGGCACCCCATTTAACTCAAAGTTGATTAGTGTGGAGACAGCGGTAGTAGCCCTGAATACCACCCTGATATCATTGGCCCTGGCGCCGCCGGGGTCCACTTCAAAGCCATTATTCCTGTACCTATAAGTAACCGTGCCAGTATCCGGGCTGCAATAATTGGTTGGGATGTATTGAACAAGAGGGATCGTAAAGTTAGGCCCACCATTGCTGATCAAAGTATTGGCAAAGGCAACATCACCGTTATCAACACAGGTATCTCCGTCGCAACCAAACGTAGCATCTATTTGTGTTTTAGCGCTGTCACAATTGAGAATAAGCACTGTGTCACAAATAATAAGTATTTCGTCCCGGTCGAAAAAACAATCTCCGTTGCTAGATGGATCAGGGTTGTTGGTAAAATCAATGTCAATGAATGTTCTGACCAACGAAGCCAAGGAACCATTCACTGAAATGCCGAGGTCAAAGGTTTCCGTCAGATCAAATGATGAAAGGCTTCCGTTACCACCATTGAGTACTGAAATTTTCCGCACATAAGTGTCTCCCACATTGCCAATAAAAAACTGGTTGGTGATATCAACAATAATAAGATCGCCATTCTCTATATTATATGATTCAGGATCCGTACCGGTTAAGGTAAAGGGCACTGTGAGAACCTCATAATTTGTTTCTGCACCAACGAGGATAGGATTACCGGCCTGGGCAAACGGAACAATGTCACAGTTTACAACCACCGTCACTTGTATCCTAAAAGTACTGTCCGGCGGTAACGGTGGAAGAGAAAAAGTCAGAGAAGGTATATCGAAGGTAATACTGCCTCCGGGAGATTCGAGTACAGTAAATGAGCCAAAGGAAATTCCCGTTGGCAAGTCTATTGTAAACTTGAGGCTGTCAATGGTATCACTGATCAGGCCACGGTGCTTTATAGTAAAATCAAATATCTGATTATCAGCGCATACATTCAGGTCACGGTCACAAATGTCCATACTGATAAACATATTATTATCACTGCCAAGAATACTGGTGAAAGTAGGGTTGGAGCAGGGAGGCACTCCCACACAGCAAAATAAACGAGTAACGTTCTGTGTAACAGTATCCGTCTGAATTGTAAGTGGTCCTGATAAAAGGAGTGAAGTTCTACAGGAATTTGAAACAATATGGGTTACTGTAAAAGTACCATTGGACGGATATAAATGTGTTGGGTTCACATCCGTAGAAGTGCTGAGATCTCCAAAATCCCAGGAGTGAGTTCCGGTCGGATCCGCGCTTGCGAAAAAGACAGTGTCCAAGAAACAGCTATCGCCGGAAACGGTAAAAGAGGCATCCGGAAGACCGATCACTGTCACGGTCTGAGTGGCGGTATCTGACCCACAAGGATTGGTAACGATATGGGTAATAGTAAATGTTCCCCCTGTGGGGTATGCGATTACAGGACTTGCAGCGGTAGAAGTTCTACCATCCCCGAAATCCCAGAAATGGGTGCCGGAAGTAATTATCTGAAGGCCACGGACATTAGTATTTGTGCAAGGACCAGCGAGAACTCCAAAAGCGGCAGCGGGCGGAGGAAATACGATTATATTCTGGGTTACGGTATCCGAATCGCAAGCATTGGTGACTATATGGGTTACGGTAAAGCTTACGGCACCAATTATAAACGGAGTATAAACATGTGTTGGATTAACATCCGTAGAAGTGGGGCTTCCATCTCCAAAATCCCAGAAATGGGTTCCCGTCGTATCTGTACTTGTGAAGATGACTGTATTTCCCCTACAGACAGAATCCGGAGCAGTAAACGAAGCATCGGCTGGAGGAGGACAGCATACAAGAAAGCAACTACTGGTGGTTCTTACAGGGTCATTACCATCAACTATGAGAGTCGATCCTAAGAATCCATTATTTGCGGTGACGCTGTTGTCAATTACCGTTTGGCCGCCTGACTCATCCATCTCCCAATATCCGATTAGTCCGGTTTCCGTTCCGGTCAAAGAAATACTACTGCTACCACTGATTTCCTGGATTGTTCTTGCCAGATTCCATATCCGTACCTCATCTATTTTTCCGTTATACTGGTTAACAGAGGGAATATCACGGCCTATTATGAGTGATTGTGAGGCGCCGTTATCCGAGTTCATATCACTCGTTTCAAAATGTATGGTAGGGGTAATAGCGCCATCTACAAAGAATCGAATGTTGCCGCTGCTCCTTCTTACCGCAACATGATGGCAAATCCCGTCATTTACAAGAGGTCCTTGCGTGTCAATTCTATTTCCTGAACCACTGCCAGTGTTTGCAGTTCCATTTATCTGTAGTAACAATTTCCCATTAAATACGAGAAATAAAAATGCATCGGAATTCGTACCTGAAGAAAAACTCCTTCTCGACAAGATGGTCAGAAACCCACTGGCCGTTGTTTGAATAGAGGCTTCAAGGGTAAAATCGCTGGCTCCCAACTCGTAGGCAATATCTCCCGGTATTGTAACCCGGTCATTAACTCCATCAAAATTCAGGGAAGGGTTAGAAGAAAGTGGCAAATTACCGTCCGGGCAACAGAATAACCTGGTTACATCCAGCTTAACGGTATCTGTATCACAAATATTGGTAACGATATGAATTACCTCAAATGTACCTTCGGATGGAAATACATGCGTTGGATTCACATCTGTGGAAGTGGGACTTCCATCACCAAAATCCCAGAAGTGAGTTCCGGAAGTAAATGTGGAGGTGAATGAAGCAGTATCTCTAAAACAGCTGTCCCCTGCAATACCAAAGGAGGCATCGGGGATTGTTAAGGTGCCATCGAGAATTGTGACACTATCTGTTGCTGTGCATCCGTTGGCATCGGTGACCGTGACATTGAATGTTCCTGCACTCAACCCGGTGAGGTCTTCAGTAGTTGCCCCATTGGACCAGGCAAAAGTAAGTGGCAGTACACCATTAGAAACTGTTAGGTCAGCAGTACCGTCACTTCCACCGTTACAACTCACATTAGTAGTAACTGTTGTTAGAACTAAGGGAGTTGGTGGGACACCAACCGTACAGATTAATTGCATTTGTACCGGGGTAGTTCTATCCGTTGTTGTACCATCTCCTAATTGGCCAAATGCATTCTCTCCCCAAGTGAACACAGTACCATCATTTCGTAATGCCAAGGAGTGATTTCCTGCTGCAGCAGCTATTGCAACAATACCAGAAAGTGAGGATACTATCACGGGGATAGTTCTATTGATTGTTGTTCCATCACCTAGTTGTCCGTTAGAATTGTTTCCCCATGTAAATACTGTGCCATCACTTCGCAATGCCATGGAGTGAAAGTCCTCTGATGCTGAGATGGAAGTAATATTAGAAAGTCCAGATACTGGAGTAGGGATGAGTCTATTTGTCGTTGTGCCATCACCTAATTGACCACTGCTATTTAGCCCTGAGGTTTGAACCGTGCCGTCACTTTTTAATACCACAGAGTGAAGGCGTCCTGAAGCAACGGCAATAATATTTGAAAACCCGGATACTACAGCGGTAGTGTTTACTGCTGATGTTGTACCGTTTGCAAATTGGCCAAATACATTACTCCCCCACATAATGACAACAGCATCATTTCGTAAAGCCATGCATTGCTCTCCTCCTGCATATATGGCAGTAATATTGCTGAGAAAACCAACTCCTCCCACTTCTAATACTTGCACAGGGATAGTCCTATTCGTTGTTGTACCATCTCCCAATCGACCATTGGCATTAAATCCCCATGTGAATACTGTGCCATCATTTCGCAGTGCCATGGAATGAAAGAAACCTGCTGATATGGCAACAATGTTAGAGAGCCCAGGTACTTGTGCGGGGGTGAGTCTTTGTGTTGTTGTGCCATCACCCAATTGGCCAAATAAGTTACTTCCCCATGTAAATACCGTCCCATCATTGCGCAATGCCATGTTGTGAAAGCGTCCTGCATCGACAACTATAATATTGGAAAGGCCAGGTACTTGGACAGGTGTAGTGGTACTTCCTACTCCTCCAAATATGAATCCAGTTGCAAAAACTCTTCCGTCATTACATAGTGCTAAGGAATGAAGATTCCCTCCATCCATTAGTTGTGCATATGAGCTGGATAATGAGAAAAACATAATAAAAAGAAGGGTGCAAATTGTTTTCAGGCCTCTATTAATCCCTCCAGCTTTTAAGAGGCGAGCTTTTGAAGTAATGTTTTTTGTTTTCATGATATGAATTTTTTAATGTGGTTTCACTTTTAACTGAAACCAAATCCAACTGTGCTAATCCACAGTCAAACAGTTGCTACGGCATTATTTATTTTCAACAGTTGAGGGACTTTACCGCCAGGGGGAGGCTGTATTTTTTGTCTCTCGTGTGATTTGAATACTACAAATGTGGGGTGGGCGTTTTTAAAAATCAAGAGTGGAAATCCCCTGCTTTTTCTAAGGTGTTTTTACTCTATGCTAACGAAGATGGTAGGTGAATGGAAACGGTTGGATTACCAACTACTTTTCTTTTTCATATCTATGCGGACCAAGTTATTTTGAATAGCGTAAACCACTAGACCTACCGTATTGCGCACGTTGAGCTTTTCCTGTAGTTTATATCTGTAATTCTCTATGGTTTTGGGGCTTAAGTTAAGCTTATTGGCGATCTCTGGCCCCGTGTGCTGTTTGCAGATCAGTTTTAACATTTGCAACTCACGTTTTGTTAAGCGATCTGCTTTGTTGATAAAAGGTTTTATCTTCTTTTTATGTGCCCATCCTTTATACAAAGCTTCAGTCACGTGATCATTAAAGTAAAAATCCTTTTCCATAACGCTGTGAATTGCGGTTTCAATTTCACTCGATTCAGCATTTTTTAAAAGATATCCATGCACTCCGATTTTAATTGCCTCTATAATGAATTTTTTCTCGTCATACATAGTAAGCGTAATGATCTTAATTTCAGGATACTCTTGTAGCACATAGACTGCTGTCTTAAACCCATCCATTTTCGGCATTTTTAGATCCAGGAGAATCACATCAAGGCGTTGGCTCTTGAGCTTTTGAATCAAATCAATACCGTTTTCAGCTTTCATAACAAGTTGAATTCCTTTAAAATCATTGATGATATAGGCGAGGCCCTCCACGAATAATCCGTGGTCATCAACAATAGCGATCTTTATGCTCTTATGCATCGATAGGAGGTAATCTTGATTACCTGAAATTTGGTGATTTTCAAAAATGTAAAATTCTTTTTAATAAAAATAGAGTAGAAACACCTGGTTTTTCAATGGGGTATTTATACTCTATTTATTGAAGTCTGATACCAGACCCGAACTCTAAGAAATTATCTGATCAAACGTCGGATTAATTGATTTTAAGTTACGATTTATTGACGCATCAACCAGCGCTTGGAGGAATGGCTTAGGTAAACCTAGAAGTGGAACAGTTTTGGAAGGAGCAAGAAAAGGTTCGACTCCTCTTAGTTCCCTGTTGTGTATTTTCAATTTTCATCGGCCGGTAGTACCACTTGTAATGGTGGAAACTGATCCCAGGTTATTCCAGTGGTTATCTGATGGCCTGAGTCAACAAATCTAAGGTTGTAATTATCGTGACCATATATGTAGCTTACCAAAAACCCTAGTGCTTTTGAATTAGGAAATGGATAAAAGGTAAATTTTGACTCACTACGAATAGGATTTATATCGTTGTGTCCCCCTTGAATAATCTCAAATTTTTGCTTAACGGATAATCTTACTCCACCTTTAACCCCAAAAGCTCTCATATATTCATAACCTACTAAATATCTATGTCTTCCATAAATTTTAATGTCATCATCTGCATACCCTCCAACAGGAATTACTCCTAATAATCCGTCATGATAGAGGTTATAACCCAAATTAAATGAATGCATTTTTCTTGGATAACCTTGATCATCAAGATTATATATCCTATAATTCAGAATAAGTTCCGTCTGATTTGTCGAGAAATTTCCACTTTTACGATTGAAAATTCCAGAAAGCTCAGTTGATGAATTGATCGTACCGTAAATGCTATCGCATTCCACTGATCCATCCTCGAATTCTGTTGAGAATGCACATCCTGCCTGACCATTGGAATAGTGTCCAGTTTCAAAAGAAAACCCTACATAATGCTTTTGTTTTTTACTTAGAAGCCTCCACATATGCTGTGTTCCTAAATTAATTCTATATGACGGAGTTTTAACTGGTTTTGAAGCTTCATCGTACATTCTTAACTGCGGCCTCGCAGAGATATACCAAGCTTCAGTGTGTTTCTTCTTAGCCAGGCCCTCCTCAAAGTTATTGTATACGCTAAATCTGACTGTTGGATTAGCCTCAAACAGAATTACTTCCTGTCCCAGATAACTTGACATCCATCTTATGTTGGGATTTTCTCCTATAGGGTAATGTTGACCATGGTTTTGTGCCAACACATTAATGAATGAACTCATCAGGATCAGTATCAATTGTGCTTTCATATTGTGTCTAGTTTGGATTCAATAAACGTCGTAGGATCAAATATTGCGACATAGGGTTTTAAAAACAAGAGTAGAAATACTCTATCTGAAGGGGGGTATTTCTACTCTTGTTTATCTCGCTTTTCTGTCAGTACTTGAAACCCATTAAAGAATATGTATATAATGCGGCAACAAGCTCTGACTATTGATGAGGTAATTGAAGAAATAGACAGCATAATTGAGTGGGCAAGAATTACTGAGAGTCCTCTTGGCTATTTCCCCGCTCTGTATCGTAAAGTCACCCTTCGGATAAAGCAAGGCATTGCTGATAATTATTTTGAGAATGGTGAACGAATGGAGCAACTAGATATTATGTTTGCTAATCGTTACCTTGAAGCATTTGAACTTTACAAAACCGGTGAAGGAACGACACAATCCTGGATGGTAGCTTTTGAAACTTCCCAAAACAACCGACTAATCGTACTTCAACATTTACTACTGGGGATTAATGCACATATTAATCTTGATCTAGCAATAGCAGCTGCAAGAACAAGCCCAGCTGAAGAAATACATGATCTCAAGAATGATTTTGATAAAATCAATACGATTTTAGCCTCATTAGTTGATGAAGTGGAAAGAGAGTTGGCTGAAGTGTGGCCAATGTTAAAGCTTTTAGATTGGATTGCTGGAAAGACGGACGAGGCTCTTATAAACTTTAGTATTAATATAGCTAGGATTAGGGCATGGAAAGTGGCCAAAGACTTAGCTTACTCTCCTTTGAATGAACAAGACTCTCAAATTAACCACCTGGATCACAATATTGCCAAACTGGGAGCTAAAATTTCTCGTCCCAGCTTCCTTATCAGAGTGGTAATTGGTCTAATTAAGCTTGGTGAAAGGGGTTCCGTACGTAAAATAATAGATATACTTATGTAAGTGATCACCTGTAGAACTATAACAATGGTTTTCATACCGATTTAATGGCGGCAACCATAAACCTGTGCAACCCACCAGATAGTTCGACATTTAAGTTTGTATATACGGAAGAACTTGTTTCAAGTCGAGATTCGACTTGAACTCGCGAAAATTACCGGATACAAAATTTAATTAGGGGCTTCCAGGGGTCTATAAGTGACACATCACCGGTATGAATCAACTTGGTTCTTTTTTAGAAGATCCAGGATACTCTTTTTTGAATAATAAACGGTTCCATTTATCTTAGAATATGTTATGTATCCTTTCCGGCGCATTTCCCAAAGAGTTGTAGTGCCTTTACCAAGTAACCTTTTGGCTTCCTTTTCGGAGATCCAATCCCCTAGCTGCCCATCTCCATTTCCTTGCATTTTGATCAATGCATTCAATTTCTGAACGATTTCCAAATAGTGGGTTTCTGATATGGTGATGAGCTTTTCCATAACTTGCTAACGATTGTAAAATTACAACCGAATTTCGTCCGGACATCCAAGAAAATGGGTCCAAAAGGGTCCCAAAGGTCTGTAGTTAATTTAGTGATTTTGAGTCACTACATTGCCTTGCAGAAACACATGCTTTAATCAGGAATAATGGGGTTCCAACCCAAAAAAAGTGTAAGAACGGGTCCTTTGGGTCATATGGGTCCTTTAGTGAAAAGGACCTTTTCAAATCCTGGGAATGGGCTCGGGAAAAATTTCAGAAAGATCAATTTTGTCTTTCTTATCGTATGATGGTCTATTTATCGCCCCATTGGTGTCATTAACGAGCAATTTTCTTGTGTACTCCTTTGTGAAATCAGAAGTTCCTCTAAGATCCTTTACATGCGCCGTGAAACCCTGCATTATCCAGAATACCAAATCTTTTTGTAGGTTATCCAGCATGTAATACGATTGGCTAGAATCATTCATTTGATAAACTATGTCAACAAAGTAATTTTTCCCTCCATACCAGATAATCTTATTCTTTCCAGTAAGGTTCACGCTTATAAATGCTTCATAAATGACTGACTCTTCCTGTTTGAAGAAGCCTCGGTCAATGCAATGTCGAATCAGCTGTTTTACATACAGTGTGAGACACGTGTATCTTAATTCAATTTGTGGTTGTAAAGGCTCCCCTAAATTTGATTTTTTCTTACGCCGCTTTGGTCCAAGGCTTTGCTGATTTTCTATTGTGTTTTGGATTAGATTTCGTTTCGGAATAATTATCTCAGCATACAACTTTTGACAATAGTCTAACCTATCTTTACCTTTATCTTTTAAAGCATGCGCATCAATGATCGTGTTACTAATCTTGTATTTTAGGTAATTTAGACAAACAAGCTTTTCTTCAATCGTTTCATGTTGGTCTAATTCTTTTCGCAATAATTCATTGTACTTTTTTGTTATTTCCAATTCAAACTCGCTATCCCCATAACCTATAATAACACCATCCTCTAGGATAGTATTTATGTCGGCTAATTTAAGTATCCGGTCGCGGATTGAGTTCATATGCGGCTCTATTTGTCTTTTAAATTCTTCTGTTACTTTCATTTTTGATTATTTATCTTCCATAATATGTAAAAATATGAAAATGCGATTTGACTATGTAATCCTCCAGTTTTTTCTGACTAGGTTTTAATTCACTTTATTTTTTAGATAAGGGCCTCGTTATCTTCATTTGAATTATAACGTATATTTGAATTATTAACCAAATACTATTGCGTATAGGATAAATAAAGGCATTTAAAATATCGCGTTACTGACGTTTCTTCCACAAGAAAATCGCTAATTAATCTTTAGAAAGAACGAAACTGGCAGATGATGCGCCCGCTAGGGTGTGTCCTCACGTTTTCAGTTCTTTCTGGGTGTTTAGCGATACCTCTTGTGGACTGGATTGTTAGTTGAGGTTCACGCCCTTTTTTCATGTCCTAAATCATGTAATCAATCAACAATTAACTCGCCTGCTGCTCCTCCTGGCTTAATACATAATCACTATGAAAAAGACACTAATTATTCTTTCAATATTCTTATTGCCGGTATTTGTAAAAGCCCAGAAATGCAAATACGAAGAAAGCGGCTACGATCAGTTTACAAAACAACTGGTCAAGAGAACCAAGTTGAAGACTATTTGGTCGGGATGGAACATGTCCTTAATGGTGCAAGGGATCAAAATCGATGCAAAGCTCAGTATAGCGTTCAGGGTAGGATTTTCCGGGTCAAAGAAGAGGCCGGATTGGAATATTAAAAAGGGCGATAAGGCATATATTTTATTTGAGAGCGGAGACATGATTGAACTTAGGGCAAACGAGAGCCGGGAATGCGATAGAAAAACCTCCCTTGGCGTACCCCCGGTCAAATCTATATGGATCATCCCGACCTATGAAATCTCTGAAGTCGACCTAGGCAAGATAATGAAGGAACAGGTTAAGGCTATCCGGATCATTTATGCCGAAGGGCAGGAGAAAACCAAGTTCGACCAGGAGATTACCAAAAAGCAACTAAGTAAATTTCGGGACATTGTCACCTGCATATTGTAAGAACTCGGGTAAAAGATGTCCTAAACTTCAATTAGCTAAGTGTCAGCTAGGCGGCTCCTATTGCTTAAATTATGATTATCTTGTTCTGGAAGAGGTATCGCCATTGAAGTCGCGGGTGGACCCAAACTGTATTGTAACTTTCTCCGTTTAAAAAGTGAGTGCCATATTTTCTTTTTCTCCGGATTCATGCTACAAGATCTGCCGCTTCCGTTTAAATATGGTTTAATCGCTAGTTTTTCTGGATTTATCCCTGATTTTCGGATATAGCTATATAAACTCAAACACATCTAAAAAAGAACAAATTTATCCGGGTACATTTGGATTGACCCAGATCTTTAGGATTGCTCAACCGTATTTCTCTGGATAGATTTGAAAATTGGCGTGATAATAACACTGAATTTGAAAAAACATTAAGGACACGAGTTATTTTGAGGCCAGGTTTACCTTCTTTAAGTGCTTAGGAAATTTTTCTTCTAATAGTCTTTTTTCGTTCCAACAATCTTTGCCTTCCTGAATTGCAATGGAATAATATTCTGTAGCTAAAAGTAGGATCATGGTTTTATTCTTATTGAGCCAAAACCACCCATCTTTCATTTTGCTTGCCTTAACTTCATATTCTACTGCCTTTTTAAAATACGAATTGGCATGTTTTTTTTGTTGTAATCTTACGTCATCATATATTCTGATACTTTCATTTTTTTTTATCGTATCAGCAATACTATCTAGATTTATTTCTTCTTTGACGTATATTATTTCCGTTATTAATACTGTGTCGTGAACATATTCCTTTACTTTCTTAACAATTTCTCTTGGTTTTGTTATATAATCATCACATGGATTATCACCCAAATATGTTAATAACAGGTCTTTGTTGAAATCATATTTTACAGTTTTATCCAGAAGCTCGTTAATTAGATTCTGTATTTTATTGTAATCGTTGCCTTTGACACGACCTCTAATATTGGTAGTGGGTGCGACTATGTAAACAAAAGGAAAAGAATCGGTTACACCTTCTATAAATTTCCAAATTCTATAAGCAGGTCTTTTGTTCATCAATTTAAAGCTATCCTGGTTGCTTTTTGACAATAAGCAATAATAGATATCTACTTTTTTCATATTAAAATCTTGCTGTAGTCTACTCTTCAATGCAACGCAAGGGCCACACCAATGTGTGGAAATTATAAATACGGATACTTTGCCCGGTTTCGCTATTTTTGAAATTGCTAAGACTCTATCAGAAATGTCTAATGTATCTATATCAGCATAGGACAAGTTGGCACCAAGTAAAATAATGCTCGTCAAAAAAAGGTTTTTAATTAGGTTGATATAATTATCAATTCTAATCCCAAGGAGTATCATCATGACAGGGTTGAGGGTCTCCACAAGGTTTAAGGTAGTTTAACTTCCAACTATCATGGTTACCAGTTCGTGATTTATGGCTGGGGCAGCTACGAGCACCAATAAAGATTTCCGTTTTCTTTTCTGGTGCGTAAACTATTCCATCATTAAAACCTTTGTAAAAGAACCACTGACGCTTATATTCTTTTTCGCAATAGCGACAGTTATAATACCTAGTGTTTTCAGTTGGAAGTCCATAGCAATAAAGCTGGTCTTCAACTAAATACTTTGTAAATCCTTCGTCAACGTGAAATGTGGTGCCAGAATGACCCACTACCGTTGAATCATCCGAAAAATACGGGCTTTTAAATGTTTGCATCACCGTATCATTTCTTGCATCTTTTGTTAATTCAACCACTGGGGAATTAGCAATAAGCCCCTTTTCCTTACTTTTATTTAGTATTCCTCGATGAGTAACTCCTCCTTTACTTTTACCATTGCCAAAATATCCATTGCCATAATCAACAACTTGTTTTGCCTTTAAATATTCTGTAATTGCCTCGCTTGGTTTGCCTGTCTTCACCAATTCCTGGAAATACTCAGAATTACCGGGGATTTTGAACCAATCATTTTTACCGAAAGCACTATCAGCATAAGCCTTCGTTGGTATAAATATCTTGGCACCACAAAGAGAGGCGCCTACCGTTACAATACCTAACTGAATAAGAAATTCCTTTCTTTCCATTACCAATAAATTTCAAACGTGTATAATCTTAGTAATTAAGATCAGCTGATTCTTGTTTATTTTCAAAAAGTGTGTGTTTTTCTTTTAGTCTCTGAATGAGGTCATTGAACTTCCCTTCTTTATTTCTTTTTTTGAAAAATTCCAATCTATTACTTACAACTTCTATCATTAAATTAATAGCCTGTTTAGATTTATATTTTTCGTATAGAGTTGCTAAGATTTCTAATCCGAGGTCTATCTGTATGAAGCATTCCAAAACCTCATTTGTTACTTCTTTACTTGTTGCGTTGCGTGCCTCTGTATTAATACATTCACGTCCGGCATTTATATGTTTATTAGCATCAGAAATTCGTTGTGTTATTAATTGTGATGTTGCTTTTTGTGCTTCAGTTAATTCAACTTCAACAATGTAAAATTGGTAAATCGCCAAGGATGCGGCAGCTAAACTAATTACTGCAATAATTCCTGCAATAATTCCTTTTATTGTTATAATTCCCTTCAACATCTCTGGTTAATAGATCGTGAGTCTCTTTATTATTTAAAATTGGGAAAATTGCTGTATTTAAAATAGAGTGAAAACACCCTTTTTATTTTGGGGTGTTTTCACTCTATTTTTTTAATAAAAGATGCTGTATACTCGGACAGGAAAGTGTCAATTTGGTTTCATCTGATTTTTTGGACTAGGTGTACCGAGTTGACAATAAGGTAGATAGACAAGTGGGCTTGAGTTGGGGGAGGACCCGAATGGTTTTAACCTCAATTATATAGCACATGTACATTCGTCCCACATTAGTCACCGCAGAAATGACCAAGGAAGAAAAGTTCAAAGACTATTTATTTCAATTTGAGAGAAGTAAGGTCATTCTTAAAGATCAGCATAAATTAAATATTGGAGATCAAGAGCTGTCAGAACTGTTATCATTTCACTTCGATTTTGATTCACTAATTACTCATTCTGAACTTGTAAGAAGCGGAATTTCTGCTAGGGAGATTGTTGAAATAATTCTCAAGGAGAAAAAACAAAAGGTTGGGGAAGTAATTATATATGATTTTGAATTGCCCTGGGAAGTGCTACAGAGCATCACAAAGGCAGAAATTAAATTGAAAGGTATGAAATGGACAATTCACAAATATGATGTTGATCCATTCCCCTCCAATCCTCACGCACATAACTATCATGAGAATCTAAAGCTTCACCTGGGGACGGGAGAGTTTTATCGAAAAAAGCAACGAGTTAATAAAAAAATGAAAAGAAAGGAATTGTTAAGATTTAGATCGTTGATTGAACAAAAAATACCAAGTGTGCAACTTCCTAAATTAAAATAAAACTGATTTAATGAACTTTCTGACTGCACCTACTGACAGCTTATATAAATTCATGGCAATTGCTGGTCTGATTTCAATGGCTGGAGGAATAATACTTTTTTTTGGTAGTATTGATAATGTGGATGAATTGGTGATAAGCTATCAGGAAGAGGTAAGAATTTTGCAACAAGAAATTACCATAATGACGGAAGAATTTCATTACAGTAAAAACTTTAAATTACTTGCAGATAGCTTTGGGTTCGATTTAGAGGATTTTCTGAGAAGAGTGGAGAATTCAGCAAGCCAAAAAGACACTATTTATAAAGAGATACTATATAACCTTCCGGACTCAATTTCAAATACATTCAAACAAATACTTTTAAAAAATGAAATATTGGCAAATAAAAATGCACAAATCAAACATCTTGATTCAGCTTTTAATCCTTATTACATCGGGTATTTAATCTTGCTTTATGGAGGTGAGGCATTTGCGGTAATTGGATTTGGATTGTGGTATGATAAAATCCAAAAACCTTTAAACATTACCGAACAAAATAAGTTGTTATCAGAAGATCAGTGGCAATCGAACTGTCAATCTTGCTATATGACAATTCGTCTAATGAGCGAACGTGCTACTGAGTCAGATGGAAAGTTTAAAAGATCGTACTGCAATAATTGTTATCAGAATGGAAATTTTGTTGAACCCAACCTTAGTTTTGCTCAAGCTCATGAAAGGTTGATAGATGAATTTAAAAAACGCAATTATGATAGATTAAGAGTCTATGTGCAGTCAAGGAAATTAAAGAAATGTATTCGTTGGGCGAGCAAGCGTAAATGGTAAATGCATTGTTCAACGAACAAATAATGGAAGGTGATTAATTGAATTATCCCTAAATCATGCTGTGTACTACCTTCTTGACAGTGTATAAAAGTAATGAGAAATGAAACTATCGGATAACATAGAAAAAATAGCCAGAATGAGTTCGAAGTTGGGTGAAATTGCTAAATTTTCTAACCAGGTGTATATCATTCCTGAAGGAGTTAAACGAATGATTGAAATTCAAGAGAAGTTTATACTCAACATTCCAATCTCCAACTTTGCAAAATTTGACTTACCCCAATATAAACCATTCATTAACTCTGAACTGATCGAACAAATCAGAGAAATCTCAAAAATTGGAGAACGGGCTGTTAATAATCCTGAACTACAATTTGGGTTCATAAGTGATTTGGAAATTCTTAACCTAAAGTCGGCAGAGGAATTAAAGGAATCATTACTAAGAGACTTAACCGATGATGATATAAAAGAGAAAGAAGAATTACTGAACATAAATTTGCTCCCGTATTTAGAAAACCTTGAAATAGAGTCTCTTTGGCTGGGAGCAAGCCAGGTATTAGAATCTAAATCAAATCCTGACAGATTAAGGCATTGCTTAATCTCAATGCGTACAATTTTAGAATATCTTATTGATGAAAAGCTCGCCCCAATAGATAAGCTGAAGGATTTAGAAATGTTTGAACCGGAATTCAGAAAATACCATTTAGGTAAAAAAAGGATAGATCAAGTTCGAATAAAAAGGGAGCGAAAAATCGAGTATTTCACCTCTATGTTTGAATTTGGAATGTTGGAAGATTTTACTAAAAAAGAAATTCAATACATATGTGATTGTTATTCCATTCTTTGTAATATCCACCAGCCTGATATTGGCATTACTGAAAACCAAGTAAGAAGTTTAAAAGTAAAAACAGGAATTACAATATGGTTATTGGTATATCTGCATAGTATATTGGAAAATGAAAGCATTACTCACCCCAATGACTAAAATGGCACTTAATTCCATAATGAGATTGGGGTTAATTCTGTTTTCTGAGAGAGGTTTTCCAAAGATGTCTGGTTGATTTTTGGTATCTTGAGAAGAATATAATGGGTCTGGTTAGGACCCGAACTGTGTGAACCTAGATGGGCTCATTCACTTTACCAAGTTTCATATCTAAATCAAGATATGGAAAGAATCTTAAGAGAACCTATTAACGGGTATTTGGCTGAAAAACTTCAGACTCTAATTAGCTGATGCACAGAGGCAGGTTAGAAATATGTGAGACTAGAGAGTGTCACGACTTGGGTCAATACTGATTACGCAGTTTGCTTAGTAGTGATTTGTTACGGGTTATCTTGTTGAGATAATCAATTGGCCAATTCATTTCCCTAAAAAGTTGAATTAAAGCGCCAATTAATTTTTTGCTTCGATCCCAATCATTCCAGAAGGAAAGTCGTGGAGTATGAATCTCCATCCATTTCCAAGACTCATAGTCCAATTCATGATATTTCGTTGCCTCATATGCTCTTTCAAATGAATACGAAAGAAGTTTTAGAGTATCCTTGTTCCTATTATTAAAGGCAATAGCTAAGATGAAGGTTTTAAACTTAGTGTTATCCCATTCTGAGTTATTAGATTTATGCATCTTCGCATATTTCAGCCATAAGTCAGTTTTATATTGTTTTATCCAGTCTGAGTTAGGGTCTAGGATTTGAGGTATCAATGCTATACCGGTTATCGAGACCTGGTCATTCATGCTAAGCCAATTCAGAACTTCATTCGGTCTAGATTTGAGTCCCTCCATCCAATTCAGTGAGAGATTCTGTGATCCGTTTTTAGAAGCCCAATCTAAGATGAAAGGAACATACTCGATGTCCGCGTCCTGTATTATCTCTATATCCACTTCTGCTTCAAGATCCAATAGTATCCACAATACTTTTCGCCAATCTAGATCAATGTTTGACATTTTAGTAAGTGCCAATAATCGTTCACTCTGTTCATCGGCGTCAAGAGCCCAAAATTGTTTGGAATAAGCCAACCGAGTGTTAAAATATGCGAACATTAATAATAGTTCAGGAAATCGATGGTTCAATTGGCGAATGTCTTTAGCTGCTATTTTATTCGCTATCGCAGCTATTGCAAGTTCACCTTTCGAGTTAATATTTGAATCCAATATTCTCCGAACAATACTAAAGGTTCCTCCCGGATTGCCCATGTATAATACTTGAAATCTCTTCTCAAAATCTAGTTTCTCATAATCATACGAAGAAGAATATTCAGTTGTAGCCAACTGAAAAAGCAGATCGTCCTCGTCAAATTGAGTATTAAAGGATGACTTGCCTGAGTTAGAGAATACTGCTGTTTTCAAGGCCATCGCTTCTCCGGATTCCGGGAACCTATCAGCTACGAAACGCAAGACCTCCGAAAGTTCACCTTTGAAATGCTTATGATGTAGGTACGAATACAGCTCAATTAATTTTGCAAAAGCCGCGCGCTCATTATTAATATCTGCACCATATGTAGATAAAAAGTCCTTGAGATGGGATTGCGGCGATAACAAATCATCGTATATGTCATTGACCCATCTTTTGTTGCGCACCTGATGAAGTTCATTATTAACATACAAGATGGTCGTATTTTGAATCTTGGAGAATTGCTCAATGGCACTAATTGGAACTACTTGCAGGTCAAGCGCTTTATTTCCTAAGTGTCTGGGTGAAATAGATCCTGTGCAGAACGAGAAATTTCTTCTTAGTCTAGGCCACTGTTGCGTCCAGAGGGCCATGATAATACCTTCCAGATTCTTTGCATTATCATCTGGTACCAAGACACTTGAGTCCACCTTACCGTATAGGTGAAAAATCAAATTTTCAATAAATGCTTGACTCTGCTGGAAATTATTTGAGAGTTTTCTGCTGCCTGATTGTTTTGAAGGCACTCTGATGCTTTTTTGAAAAAACTGAAAGTCAGATCCAACTGAAGGCCTCTTGAAAAACTCTAACAGGCTGATATGATCTGATAATTGAATGAGATCTGAATAATTGAGTAAAAGCGTATGTGTCCAAGCTGAACCTGGTCTAGGCATTTCTGGAGCGTACCAAGTCTTAGCTAGTGCATACACATTCATAGTTGGCAAAGGATAACCGGTAATATACTCTTCGAATCCTTCGAAAAATCCCCTGCCTGGTAGGTCGCTCATCACTCTTAGCGTTCTTCTAGATTCAGGATTGATTTCGTGTGACGAGGCTAAGAGATCATGCCCATGATCATACCCGTGTAGAGTTTGATGAATAATAATATCTTTTTTCATTATCTCTTCATCATCCACTTTAGTGGTAAGGTTATGTCGTTAGTTAAATCATTCTCTACTTGGACCCTTATCCTAGCGGATGGGGTTTGCATATTCAAAAGTTTCTCCTTCCAAATTTCGTTATAAGGTGCTCCCTGTGCACTTACCCCAAAGAATGCACAGTCGTCCTTCGAATAATTGGATTTAATGAACTGATTAAGGAGAGGTAGCTCCTTGGCAATCCAGTCAACAGGGCTTAAATTTTTATATTCTTCATCATCCAAGTCAATTACTACGTCCCAAGCAGATACAATTACCGCAAGTTTGTGACCATATTTACCTTTGATTCCAGCTATTTGTAACAAATCAGTTAGTATAACTTGAGTGGGTACATTTGAGGGATCCCACGGGATGTCCGATGTCTTTTCATCCTCTGAATTTTCATCGACACTAAGTACCGGTAAGACATCTGCAATTAGCTTTGGTTTTATTACCTTATCGGGATTGATAAACAAAATTATGCCATTAATCTCTTCTAGCAAATCTCTATACTCATTCGATATTCTTCGACTTTCAAATTGAGTTACATACATCTCACCAGAAACATCTGGGAATAATAGAACCGCCCCAGTACCGGTTTCTTCTTCCTTAATGTCTAGAGTGATTTCATAGCGACGTTCCGTTTTTGTTCGTTCTATATCTTTACAATTTAGCCAATCAGAACGTAAGGTATTCAAGTACTCCGCATCTTGAGGCAAAGAAGAGATTATATAGGAACCTTTAAGTTCCTCACTTTCCACCACATGCCATAAGGCTGCGATAAACGTTGATTTTCCAGATTCTGGCAATCCAATTAATATGCAACTAGTGTCTTCCGGGTTTGGTAATATTGTCATTTTACGTCGAAATTCAAGAACTCCCGTCCACCTGTTGACAGATGTTCTAGAGTTTTTATTTTGGATGCTTTAATCGGTAAGTGTGGAGATTTCTCAACCCAAATGCCGAGTAAATTGGATATGCCATGTCCTTGTTCTAAAACTCCATTAGAGGACCTGCTGGATATTTTATGGAACGATATATTGTCATAGAACTTCTTTAATTTTTCTAATATTTCCGCTTGAAGATTAAGAATGTATTTTTCGTGATGTCGTTTGTTCTCCTTACCTAGAAGTAAATCCCATTTAGAAAATACAATTTCAATATACGTCTCACGCGACAGAACTTTAGATTCTGCCAGCATTCGGAGAATACCTAAGCTACTTACCTTGGCATTCTGACGACGACTAATATCAGACAAATCATCAGCGTTAATGAATACGACAAAATGATCTGTCCGACGGGCAAGGTTAAACCTGGCACATTCTTCCGCCGAATTTTTGAGAGAATTGAAATATTCACCAGCGATATCAGTAAAGAGTAGGTTTGTATTTGCATGGCCTGACGCTTCTTTTTGAACACGAAGATGTAAAAAATCGTGCTTATCCTTTAATCCAGTTCGTAGTGTTTCAGGGTAGGCTCTGCCTGAGGTCAAGCGAGAATGATGGCATCTTTTTTCAAATCCTATGAGGCTGCGCGAAAATGCATATCTATATTTATCCACGGATGAATTATTTTGAAACAAATCAAATAAGCTAGCTAACATGGTCGTCTTGCCCACATCCGGCAATCCGCATAGGATGATTAATCTTGACAATGAAGATGCAGCAATTAAATTAGCTTCAGCTGAAACAAGTGTGTCACCGCTATAGATCGCTTCATGAAAATCGTCTTCAGGCGCTATAGTAGCATCTTCAGTCTCAACTACAACTTCTTCAACTGATGTCGGTGCTTCCGGCTTGAAGGCAGGTTCATCCGTACTATGAGGACATTCACGTACATCTAGACCTTCGAGGCATTTGCCATCGGTATTATAGGTGCATCCTTCCTGTTCGCAATCCCAACTATTATTTTGCTCCTCCATAATGACAACTACTTACTCCCAATTGTTGACAAGCAGACATTCTACATATAGTTGATAGGCAAGATCTATCGGCATCACCTTGCTCGCCTTATTAATATTTGTGGCGTTAACAAATATTGATATCCAGCCTTTATCCTCTTTGGTCTCCAGCCTTTTCGAGCAAGCCAATAATATTGGACAAATGTTGCCTAAACTGGTAGTCTTATACTCGTCAACTAACTCTTCGATATAGTCTAGATCTAAATCATTTATAGAACTTGTTAGTTGAATTTTCTTATCGTATTCAGGTTGATTATCAGCAAGAACCTTTATTAATAGTCCTCTGGTTGATCTTGGCCCAGGGATAAAAGTTGTCAATGTGCTCAGCTCTTTTCCACAAACTATCGCAGCTTCCCGTATACTAAGAGTTTTCATTGTCTGCGATCTGCTCTTAGCGTACCCAT
>JACZWC010000026.1 GCA_022572355.1 Bacteroidota bacterium
GAGCAAAGTGGCTAAAAAGCAAGGCAGGTTTCAAGAAGCCCTTGAAATGTATGAACTCCACATACAAATGCGTGACAGTATCAACAACGAGAAAACTCAAAAAGCTACAATTCGCCAGCAGACCAAGTATGAATTTGAAAAGGCGCAGCTTGTGAAGGAACAGGAAGAAAAAGATGCTGCTCGTGTCATAGCTGAAGAAACCAGCAGAAGAGATAATCTTCAATACTCTGTAATCCTAATTGCTATTCTTGTCCTCTTTGGAGGAGTGCTCTCTCTTGGGTTTGTGAAGGTAAGTCCAAGAATGGCGGAGGGAATTATCTTCTTCTCCTTCCTTATCCTTTTTGAGTTCCTGCTCGTACTTGCAGACCCATACATCGATAGATGGTCGGGAGGAGCACCGGGGATTAAGCTCTTATTTAATGCTGGAATAGCGGCTCTAATTTTTCCAGCTCATGCTTTTTTTGAAAGTAGACTCAAGGGGAAGCTTGTTAAAAGCAGAACGTGAAACTCAAACACTACAAGGAATGCTATCTTAGGCCTGTGGTGAAACGATACTTCATAACGCTATTGATGCTTCTCTCGGCTTTTGGGCTTCGTGCCATAGACCAGAGGGCTATTGACTCTCTGAAAACTATAATACATAGTGCGAAGCATGACACTTCTGTTTGCAAAGCCTACCTAAGCTGGGGTGAGGAAATTTATATGAGCAACCCTGACACTGCAGTCATTCTGTTTCATAAGGCGCGTGAGACTGCAGAGAGAGAACTGACAAAAAGCCCACCCTCTGCCCTTGAAAAAAAGTACTCGTCTTCTTTAGCCAATGCCCTAAACAATATTGGATATATCTATGACGATCAAGGAGAAATTACTAAGGCACTGGAGTGCTATCATGAAAGTTTGAAAATAAGAGAAGAGATAGGGGATAAAAAGGGCATCGCTATATCCTTAAACAATATTGGGTATATCTACAATGATCAGGGGGACATTCCCAAAGCATTGAAGTACTATCATGAGAGCTTGAAAATAAGAGAAGAAATAGGTGATAAAAGTGGTATCGCTTACTCTTTAAACAATATAGGGTATATCTACAAGGATCAAGGTAACATACCTAAGGCACTGGAGTACTTTCATAAAAGCTTGAAAATAGATGAAGACCTTGGTAACAAGAATGGCGTAGCTATCTCCTTAAACAATATTGGACTTACCTATAAAAATCAAGGTGATATCGATAAAGCACTGGAGTACTATCATAAAAGTTTGAAAATAAAAAAGGAAACAGGTAACAAAAAGGGCATAGCTCTCTCTTTAAACAATATTGGGCACATCTATGACGATCAAGGAGAAATTACCAGGGCACTGGAGTATTATAATAAAAGTTTGAAAATAAGAGAAGAAATAGGGGATAAAAAAGGTATCGCTATGTCATTAAACAATATTGGGCTTGTTCATGATCATCGAGGTGACATACCTAGTGCCCTGGAGTATCTCCATAAAAGTTTGAAATTATATGAAGAATTAGGTAACAAAAGCGGCCTAGCCGCCTCTTTAAAAAATATTGGGGAAGTAGAATTCAGTCGAGATGCGTTAGCAAGTGCATACAATTACGGAACCCGTGGGCTGGAAATTGCACGGGAAATAGGTTCGCCCGATCTCATATCTAAGAATTCAGGTTTATTGAGCAAAATAGCCAGAAGGCAAGGCAATTATAATCAAGCGTTAGAAATGTACGAACTCCATATCCAAATGCGGGATAGCATCAAGAATGAAGAAACCCAGAAGGCCAGCATAAAACAACAGTTCAAATATGATTATGAAAAGAAAGAAGCGGTAGCCAATGCTCAACACCTGGCTGAAATGGAAAAGCAGGAAGCCCTGGCTGCTTCTGAAGAATACAGACAGAACATAATAATCGGTTCTGTCAGCGGTGGGCTGGGGCTTGTGATCTTGTTCAGCTTCTTCTTGTTCAACCGCTTTCGTTTAATCCGAAAACAAAAAGGAGTTATTGAAGAGCAGAAAATAGCGGTAGACAAAGCATACGGCTCACTGGAAGAAAAGAACAAAGAAATCACAGACAGTATAAACTACGCGCAACGCATACAGGCTGCTATACTACCTCCTGACAGGATAGTGAGGCAATACCTCAAGGATAGTTTTGTGTTGTACAAACCCAAAGACATTGTTGCTGGTGACTTCTATTGGGTTGAACAAGTTGGAGATACTGTTCTCTTTGCTGCTGCAGATTGCACTGGCCATGGTGTACCAGGCGCAATGCTGAGCATGCTATGTAACAATGCACTGAACCGTTCGGTGAGAGAATATGGTATCACTGATCCGGGGAAAATACTGGATAAAACACGCGAGATTATCATAGCGGAATTTGAAAAATCAGATGAACATGTAAAGGATGGCATGGATATTTCTCTTTGCGCACTGAATGGAAACAAACTACTATTTGCCAGTGCCTATAACCTTTTGTGGATCATAAGAAACAGCGATGTAATAGAAATTAAAGGAGACAGGCAGCCCATTGGCAACTCTGACAACCCTCAGCCATTTACCACCCATTCATTTGAACTTGAAAAGGGAGACATATTCTACATATTCTCAGATGGATATGTCGATCAGTTTGGTGGCAAGAAAGGCAAGAAGCTCAAGGCTAAGGCTTTCAGAGAATTACTGCTCAACATGAGGGATAAACCAATGGATGAGCAAAGAGAAAATCTGGATAGCGCTTTTGAAAGCTGGAGAGGCGAATTGGAGCAAATAGACGATGTATGTGTGATTGGGGTAAAAGTATAGCACATGATAGAACTATTTTCAGTGTATTACCGTCTGTAACAATGGTTATGGCGCCAGAAGGGGTCAGAACGCATGTTGTATTTAGCAGATGTAAAACAATGCCCACACTACCTTAAAAACCGAGACTGTTGCTCAACAAGTATTCTCTTTTCTCTTTCCTAATCGTTTTCATCTCATCCTGCAATACTTTCAAAATTGCAGACAGAGTCGTCACCAATAAATTCGAAAAGGCGAATCTGGTTTCCAAAATAAGAGATGTAAATAATTACCGCATAGACTATTGGGACAGCGATGATGATATTATTCCAGTATCAGTTGCTCAATCGTTGCAAAATCATATGAATGATTGTCGCTTAGAAGTCATTCCCAAAACCAAGCACATGCCAAATATTGAAAAGCCAAAGCTGTTTAATGAAATATTGATCAATTTTCTGACTGAGTAGCCACGCTCGCCCGGACCTACCTGTTGGCAGACAGGTCTGTAATCCGAGGGTAGCATGCTTATTTACCGAATCTCCGCTCCAAATTCCGATTTGTAGGCACTTTTCAAGTTCTCCATTACTGAATCGATCTCTTTATCCGTCAAGGTTTTAGAGTCATCCTGAAAAGTAAAGCCGAGCGCATAGGACTTCTTTCCCTCCCCTATTTTGTCTCCTTCATAAACATCGAAGATATTCACTGATTTAAGGATCTTTTTCTCTGTTTTCACAGCCAATTCCCTCAAGGAATCATATCTCGTATTCTTATCTAGCAGCAATGCAAGGTCCCTTCTCACCTCAGGAAATCGGGCTAGCTCTTTATGCCTGATCTTGTTTACCTTTAACAAGGACTGCACCTGATCCCAGTTGATCTCCGCATAATACACCGGGCTTTTTATACCAAATTTCTTGAGTACTGATTTCTTTACCGCTCCAAGGGTGGCTATGTGCTTTTTCAAAATAAAAATACTTTGTCCTTGCAATGAGTGAGCGTCATGATCTTCTTCCTGTACCCCGGGTTTGCTGATCCCCAACCTGTCAAAAATCTGCATCACCGCTCCCTTTAACACATAATAGTTTGCTTTTCCCTCATCAGCCTGCCAGGACTCTGCTTCCAATTTCCCCGAAAGCGTAATCCCCAACAACTGTCTCTCGTGATATTGTCCGGAATCATCGCCATCCACACTTTTCTTTTCGTAGGATTTCCCGAATTCGTATAGTTTCAGATCAGGCCGCTGGTGGTTTTGGTTTCTTTCAACCACTTCTAAAGCTCCATAGAGGAGATTGCTTCGCAATACGTCCAGATCGGCATTGAGCGGGTTGAGAATGGCTACCTCTTCCGTTCCGCTGTAATAAGAAGAGTGTGAAATCGAGTTCAGCATAATCTCATTAAACCCACTTCCGGTGAGTAGCTCCGCTATGGTTTCCTTAGAATTATCAACTTCCGCATCACTCGCAGAAACTCCATAACTCATGGATGTGGAATCCTCCACGTTATTGTATCCATAAATTCTCAGCACCTCCTCTATTACGTCAACCTCTCTGGTCACATCTGCTCTGTAGGGCGGAATTGACAATTTGAGACCATCTTCTGATTCATCTTCCACTTCAATATCCAGCGATGTCAAGATTCGTTTTATAAGATCCTGGTCGAGCTCTTTCCCAATTAATTTATTACAATTTGAATAGCTGAAGTTCACCCTAAAATATCTTATTTTTTCCGGGTATATATCTATGACCTCTGAAGATATCTCACCCCCGGCGATCTCTTTTATCAATAGTGCTGCTCGCTTCAAGGCCAATATTGTCATGTTTGGATCTGCTCCTCTCTCAAATCGAAAGGAGGCATCGGTATTTAACTCATGCCGCTTTGCGGCCTTTCTGATCGTAATCGGATCAAAATAAGCGCTTTCCAGGAAGATATTCTTTGTTGATTCGCTAACGCCCGAATTGTTGCCTCCGAATACTCCAGCCAGGCACATGCCGCCATTTTCATCGCAGATCATCAGGTCAGAGCCCGACAATTTTCTTTCAACATCATCCAGCGTGGTAAATTTGGTGCCCTCATTCAATTTTTTGATGATGACCTTTCCCCCTGATATTTTATCGGCATCAAAGGCATGTAATGGCTGCCCCAGCTCGTGCAGCACGTAATTCGTTATGTCTACGATGTTGTTGATCGGGGAGATGCCAATGGATTTGATTCTGTTTCGAATCCACTCCGGCGAATCGCCAACGGTTATTCCCGATATAGAAACACCTGCATATCTCGGGCAAGCAGCTTGGTCTTCCACCTCCACAGTTATTGATGAGCTGTCATTATACACCACAAAGTTTTCCACGCTTGGCATTTTAACCACAGCCTCCTCTTCATAACGAGCTTTGAGCACAGCCTTAATATCGCGTGCTACCCCAATGTGTGAAGCCGCGTCAATCCTGTTGGGCGTAAGGCCAATATCGAAGATCGTGTCGACCTCCATATTATAATAGTTCTTTACTGCATCTCCAACATTCGCAGACGCGTCCAATTCTATAATGCCATCGTGCTCATGGCCGAGCCCAATTTCATCTTCGGCACAGATCATCCCCTCTGAATCCTCTCCGCGTATGTTCGCGTTCTTGATTTCAAAATTCTCGCCTTTTATTGGATATATGGTAACCCCTACACGAGCCACTATCACCTTTTGGCCCTCTTTTACATTGGGTGCACCGCACACTATAGTCAAATCCTTTCCATCCCCAACATCGACTGAAGTGACACTGAGCTTATCTGCATTGCTATGCTTGGCAACCGATTTTATTTCACCAACAACAAGCCCTTCCAGACCTCCCACAACCGCTCCCGACTGCTCAATTCCTTCAACCTCCAACCCGCAATCCGTCAGCAGTTCTGCCAACTTATCTGCGTCTAAACTCACGTCGATATACTCCTTTAACCAGTTGTATGAGATCTTCATAAAAGCTTGTTCTTGTAGGGGTAAAAGTAATGAGAAATTGCATCAACGAATAACGAATCTTCCCGCCTATCGGCAGACGGGTGCGAATAAACGAATCCCATATGGATTAACCCAGTACTATAAAATGATGAAATTCATTTTATTAGTAATTCGCACATTCGTATTAATTCGTAATTCGTTGACCGGTTAGCACTAAGCCCCCCTTTATCCGCAATTCCACTTTAATAACTACTTTCGTTTTGTTGATCTAATTTCCATTCTCCACCTCTTGAAAATAGCTGTTAATACCCGTCTTCTCATAAAAAATAAGCTGGAGGGAATTGGGTGGTTCGCTTATGAAACGCTTAAGAGAATTACGGGTTCTCACCCTGAGCATCAATTCTACTTTTTATTTGACAGGCCTTACGACGAATCATTTGTTTTTGGTTCAAACGTAACGCCGATTGTCATTGGGCCTCAGGCCAGGCATCCGTTCTTGTTTTATTTATGGTTTGAGAAATCAATTCCCAAGGCCTTGAACAAAATCGTTCCTGACCTGTTTCTTTCACCTGACGGATATAATTCACTATCAACAAAAACGCCAACGCTACCGGTAATTCACGATTTGAATTTTGAACATTTCCCTGAACAACTTCCGTTTTTGGTGCGCAAATATTATAAACACTATTTCCCGCAGTTTGCGCATAAAGCAACTAGAATTGCAACTGTTTCTGAATTTTCAAAATCAGATATCGTCTCCACTTATGGAATAAACCCCGACAAGATTGACGTGGTGTACAATGGAGCCAATGAGGTGTATCAGCCAATTAACCCCGAAGCTATTGTAGAATGTCGGAATCAATATACGGGTGGGTCTCCCTACTTTCTTTTTATTGGATCACTCCTGCCGCGAAAGAACATTGCCAACTTATTCTCTGCCTTTGATTTATTCAAACAGAACGCTTCGAACAATATTAAGTTGATGATAATTGGAGAAAAGAAGTGGTGGACCAACGAAATTAAACGATCTTATGAATCGATGGCTCACAAAGATGCTGTGATCTTCAAAGGGCACACCTCACCCGATGAACTCAAGCTGCTTATACCATCTGCTTTGGCGCTGACATACGTGTCGTTTTTTGAAGGCTTTGGCATTCCAATAATTGAAGCGATGAGATGCGGAACGCCAGTCATTACATCCAACACCTCGAGCATGCCCGAAATAGCCGGGGATGCAGCTATGTTGTTAGATCCCAACTCTGTGCAATCTATTGCTGATGCGATGATCAAAATATCGGCTAGTGAAGAATTGAGAAAAAGCCTCAGTGAAAAAGGTTTGACACGGGCAAAGGATTTTTCCTGGAATGCGACAGCAGATAAATTATGGGATTCCATCATTAAAAGCTGTTGTTAAGTGTTAAGGCATCACCCGGAAGTTGAAATATGAAAGATTCAGACGCTGAAGGACGCAGATTTGAATATGATCTACGCTGAAATAAACAGCGCATATCAGCTAAAACCAGCGTTAATCAGCGTCAAAAAACACAATAATTAAATGTTAAAGCTTCACCATAACAAGGACCTTCTCGAAGCCGGATGCGATGAGGCTGGCAGAGGATGTTTGGCAGGACCCGTTTTTGCTGCATCGGTTATTCTTCCACCTAAATTCAAACACCCCCTACTCAATGACTCCAAACAGCTTACGGAAAAGCAACGCGAACTGTTGAGGCCCATCATTGAAAAAGAGGCGGTCGCTTGGTCCGTTGCCCAGATGGATAATCATGAAATTGACGCGATCAATATCCTGAAGGCCTCAATTTATAGCATGCACAAGGCTGTCGATTCATTGAGTGTGAAGCCCGAGCTTTTACTCATTGATGGAAATCGGTTTTACAATTACCGCGACGTCCCACACAAATGCATTATTCGGGGCGATGGCATATTTATGTCGATCGCCGCTGCTTCTGTACTTGCTAAAACGCACCGCGATGATTTTATGCTGACACTTCATTCGACATTTCCAATGTACGACTGGCTTCACAACAAAGGATATCCAACCAAAAAACACCGTGAAGCGTTGAGGCAATATGGTGCTTGTGAATTTCATCGCAAGACTTTTCGGTTGCTGCCAACACAATTTTCATTATTTGCCTCATGATCTGGGAGCAAGTGTTAATTTTGTGCCCTATTCTTCTGTCAAATGCTTAGAAAACTATTCGTTTTGTTTTTGATCGCCCTCGTGGTAGCGGGTGGTATAGGAGGGTATCTGCTGTTCACAAAAATCAGCACCCCGGTTAGTAAGGCCATCATCGCAATCCCCTCAGACGCAGCAATAATTATTGAAAGTGACGACTTTCCCAATGCCTGGAACGATTTGAAATCGGTGTCCGTTTTTTGGAATAAGCTCAAGGGAATGAAACTCATTGATCAAATCGACAACCGTACGGCATATCTTGACTCACTTTTTTCAAAGCAAGGAGAAATAGCTCAATTGGTGAAGGGCCAGGCGACATTCATTTCTATTCACCTCACCGGTATACATAACTATGATTATTTGTTCCTCGTTAGCCTGAAAAACACCAATCGAATGCAGGATTTCAACCAGATAATCAAGTCACTGGTTGGTGACAATACCATTAATAAAAGGTCCTATGATAAAGTAGACATCTTTGAAATTTCTACGGAGGTTGGGATATTCAATTACTCGATCTCGAAGGGGATTTTTCTGGGAAGTTTCAGTCCGCTCTTGATCGAAGATGCCATACGGCAGATGAATTCATCAAGCTCCCTGATTAATAAACCAGAAAACAAAGGATTTGAACTCGTTCACAGTACAGCGGGTACCGATGCTGCTTGCCACTTCTATATAAACTACTCGCGATTTCCAAAGTTTGCTTCGCTTTTTCTTCGATCCAAAAAACATGACCTTATTGGTGAGCTGTCAAATTTTGCTAACTGGACCGAGCTCGATCTTAAGATAAAATCTAATTCTTTGATGTGGAACGGACTGACATTTTCCAATGATTCTCTGCCCAGGTTTTTAAACCTTTTGGCTGATCAGGAGCCACAGGATATGGAAATGATCCAGGTACTTCCTGATAATACCGCTGTGCTGCATTACTTCGGCATTGAAGATTTCAATAAGTACTACAATGATTACAAGTCCTACCTCGGAATGATCAATGAGCTCTATGACTACACCCAGATAATAGAAAAAACGGAGGAAAAGTATGGAATGAACATCTATAAAGATTTACTCTCTCTTTTCTCGAATGAATTTGCCCAAAGCACTTCAGCAAATGTTAATTCCCCTGATCCAAAGAGCAACAAAACAAAGGATTATGCGATTTTTGGTTTGAAAGATTCGGAAGATGCATTGGAAATCCTTCAAGATCTGTGTAAGGTCATTCAGAATAACATTGAGCCCCCAGATTCTGAAAAGGTCAACCCATCAGAAGTTTACCGCGATCATGAGATTTTGCATTTGGGCATTCCCAATATGCTGAACAATTTGTTTGGCCATGTTTTCTCACAGGTGAAATCAAATTATTGTACTGTGGTGGGTGATTATGTAGTGTTTGCCGAGACGGCTAACCACCTGAAGAACTTTATTGCAGACAATCTGTCCGGGCGCACGATGAACAGAGACATTAGCTATCTGGCATTCTCGGATCACATCTCATCCAGCGCCAACTACTTCCTTTATTACAATATTCCACTGTGCCTCAAAACCGGAATGTTACAAGCTCTTTTTGAAGAAGAGTGGGCAATTACAATTGTAGAGAACATAGAATCTATTCAGGAGTTTCAGGCTTTGGGGCTTCAGATCAGCTCCGGTTCAATGAAAAGCAGTAGCGCGGGAGGCAGGATGTACTATACCAATATTTACCTGGAGTACAACCCTGATTATAAAGAGAAAACACAGTTGTTCAGGCAAACAAAGCTCGATGCACCATTGCGCTTCACACCATGGGTGGTAAAGAATCACTACACGGACGATAATGAGATTTTTATTCAAGACGAGCTAAACCAAGTTTACCTAGTAGATAAATCCAACAACATTCTTTGGAAAAAAACCATCTCTGAGCCCATTATCGGAGATGTTACCCAGATTGATATTTACAAAAGCAACAAACTACAGCTCCTGTTTAACACAAAAACCAAACTTCACCTGATTGATAGAAAAGGCCGCGATGTAGAGGACTTTCCCATTGAGCTTAAATCCCCCGCTACCAATGGAATTTCTGTCTTTGATTATGACAATACCCGGAATTACAGAATAATAATTTGCGGGGAAGACAAAGAGATATACGTTTATGATAGCTATGGTAAGATCGTGACCGGATGGGAGTTCGACAAAACCAGCTCCCTTGTGTATGCACCTATCTCTCATATTTCCGTCAATGGAAAAGACCACATTGTAGCTGTTGATGTGAAGGGAATGGTGTATTCAATGGACAGAAGAGGAAACCAACGAATGAAACCCTTTCAAGCCTTCAATTATTTATTTGACAACACCTACTACCTTGATAAGGGGAATTCCATTGGTAATTCCTGGCTTATCAGCTCCGATTCAGCAGGAATCGTGCGCCTCGCATCATTCTCAGGAAAAACAGATAGCCTGGTTTTTGATGATTTCACCAACCCTCCTTATTTTAAATATGCCAGGAGAAATGGAAAGAAGCAATATATATTCCTAAATAGGGATGAACTCATGGTATTCGGAGAGGATAAGGAAATTGTGTACAACAAATCCTTCGATCGCATAATTGCACACCGCCCATTGGTTTACAATTTACCAGATAACGATCTGAAAATAGGTGTCGTATCCGAGAAATCTGATGAGCTGTACCTATTTAATCCCGACGGCTCCTTATCAGAAGGCTTTCCTCTCTATGGAAATTCCAATTTTGTCTTGATGCACAACTCTGGCAAAACCAGCCTGGTTGCAGGAGCAAGAGGAAATTATCTCTTCATCTACTCGTTGCAATAATCTCAGTTGCATGAGCAAATTTCTCCATTGCAGTTTAAATTTGTCTCAAACCGCCACAAAGGCCCTAAGACACAAAGAAATCACTAAGAAAAACTTTGTGAAGCTTCGAGCCTTAGCGGCTTCGTGGCTAAAAAGGAAATTTGTGGTGCGTCCTAACCTACAGGTAAATGCCGATTATCGTTTTTTGTTATATTTTTACTCGAGTATTGCGATAGCAACCAATGAGCTAATATTCGTCTTACACAAAAGCAATCACTTCTATAGCTATGAAAAAATCCGTTAATCTCTACTTATTACTAATACTGGCAATTATTTGTACTGTCAGCTCTTGTATAAAAGATGAATATGATCTGGACAAGCTGACTTATGCGAATTATTCTCCGGAAATTGCCATGCCGCTTATTCATTCTATTTTCACTGTGCAGGAAATCCTGACTATGTCAGCTGATCAGGGCGCAAATGACCCTGAGAATCTGGAGACTGACCCCGATGGGCTCATGAAGCTGATGTACAACGATACTCTTTTCTCAAAAAAGGCTTCTGAATTCATCACCTTTCCGCCAATGACGCCATTGATTACCGGATATGTGGGATCAGACACACTGCAACTGGTTGTAGACTCAATTGACTTGAACTTAGAGGTTTATAATAAGGTTATAGGGGGACAGTTCTACTTTGACAATCCCATCATACATATAACCATCACCAATTCTATTGGAATGCCCATTAACCTCACCTTCACTACCTTTCAAACCTGGTCTCCTGTTAATGGAACTATAATTGTAGAATTGTTTTCCACACCACCACCAATCGCATTAACTCCTGCACCGGCATTTCCTCTGACACCAGGTGATGTATCAGTCACTACCTATACTTTTGATAAAACAAATAGCAACATTCAAGACTTTCTGCTAACCTCACCTAAGTACCTTTATTATGCGGTGCAGGGAATTACCAACGTGCCTGCTACAATTCCTAATTTTATTACCGATTCAAGCGAATTCAGTGTTGAAGTATTGCTTGAACTGCCTTTGCATGGATATGCCTCCTTTCTTTCTTTAGGTGACACATTGCCTTTTAGCCTGGGTATCAACGACCCTTCAGGTTCAGACATCTATGCAGAAGCTGCAACGTTTGTGATAAACGCTTACAATGGTTTCCCCATCGATGCTGTTATTCAGCTTTCGTTTTTGGATACAATCTCTGGCAATGTTGTTGATTCTCTATTTTACAATGGAGAACAGACTGTTTTCGAGGCGGGGCCGGTGGGTCCAGCTCCTGCACTCAGGGTGACTAATATAGTGCATACTGTAACAGAGGTTTATGTAGACAAGGCAAGACTTGACAGAATAGGATCGGCCAATAAATTAATCATTAGAGGAACGTTAACATCTGCCAACAATCCTGCACTTGTAAAGATTTATAGCGACTATACCTTGGAATTAAAATTAGCCGTTAGGGTAGAATTGTTTACCGGTTCGTAATTGAAGACCAACTTTCCCAGATAACTATTCAGAAATGCAATCGTTCTCCGATCTGATCTTTAATTATCTCAGACCTATTACTCCTCTTCGGGCTAGCAAAAGGATCCCGGGTATTTTGGTGCTGCTTCTCTCACTCTTTCTGCTTCACTCAAAAACAGGTATTGCCCAGCTGGATGCGACTATGTACCATATGTCCACCATTCCTCAGCTTAAGAACACAAACCCCTCAAGTACCTGCGATTACAAGTTGTATATCGGTATCCCTGTCATTTCTTCTATCTATGCTGATGTTCATCACAATGGTTTTGTACTGACTGATTTGCTGAAAAAACGTTCTGATGATTCGCTGTATCTCGACATGGACAACGCAATTTCCAAAATGGGTAAACAGAATATTATTGGTGGTTCTTTTCAAATGGACTGGATATTGCTAGGCTGGGGGAAGGAGCAAAATCGCTTCTTTTTAAATATTACTGAAAAAGCTTTTTTTCGGTTCAGATACCCAAAGGATCTGATGAGACTGTTATGGGAAGGGAATGCCACATTTATTGATGAAACTGCCGATTTAAGCGGCCTGGCACTAAGGGCTACATATTACCGTGAATACGCATTTGGCTATGCCCGGGAAGTCAATGACAAATGGACTTTAGGTGGCAAACTAAAGTACTTATATGGAATTGTAAATGTGTCTTCCAAGGTAAAGAAGCTCAGTCTTTTCACTACACCGAATACTTACGATCTGGTAGGTGAGTCAGACATGGTTCTGAATACGTCATTTATAGAAGATGACGGAATCCCGCTCGGTGATTATTTGTTCTATAAAACAGGAAATCACGGGTTGGGAATTGACCTGGGAGCAACCTACAAAGCCAATGACAAATGGACAATCTCCCTGAGCATGATAGACCTGGGTTTTATCAGGTGGAAACACAATACAACCAATTACACCAACAACCTCGACCAGGCCGCTTTCCGGGGCAATGCGATAACAACTTTCATCGACTCAACGAATACAGATCCATTTTCAACCATAGCAGATTCGCTTGAAATTACCTTTGTAAATTTTGAAGAAACGAATAAAGCCTATACCGATGGCCTGCAGACAAGGTTTTATCTTGGGGGCACCTATAACATCAACGAAACGAACAACGTGGGTGGCTTAATTCAAATGGAATACTGGAGAAAAAAAGTATATCCCACTTTCACCCTATCTTATAACTATCGCATTGTGCGGTGGCTTGGGGCGTCTATAAGCTACTCAATAATGAACCGCAGCTATTTTAACCTAGGGATAGGCCTATCTGGAAATCTAGGGCCCATACAGATCTACGCTGTTACAGATAACATTGCTTATTTATTCAATATGGCCAAGTTTACAGGAGGTGGTGTTTTCCCTCAAAAGGCCAAGACTGCCCAATTCCATGTAGGGCTCAATCTCACATTCGGTAAAAACGAAAAAGATAGAGACAAGGACGGTATCATAGATAAAAAAGATGAATGTCCGGATGATCCAGGGCCGGAGGAATACAATGGTTGCCCGGATAGAGATGGTGATGGAATAATTGATATTAAAGATGATTGCCCCGATGATCCAGGCCTTGCCATATACAAGGGTTGTCCAGATCGCGATGGAGACAAGGTCATTGACAAAGAAGATAAGTGCCCTGATGTGCCAGGCTCAATTGACAATCAAGGCTGTCCGCTCAAGCTTCACTTACTAGGCCTCAAAGGCGATACTTTGATGACCGGGGATATTAATGAGGATGGGTTCTTTGTGTTCCAGAAACTACCGAGCTCCAGAAACTACCTTTTTGCTCTTGAAGCGGATAATTCTGATATGGTGGAAGAAGTTCAAATACTGCATACGCTGGATGGAAAAGAAACCATTCTCACCGCCACCAGGGAGGAGCATGGGTACTTCATTTATACAGAACTTCAGAAAAAACAAACACGGCTATTCCTTATTGACGCAAAAGGAGATACGTTGATGACAGCAGAAATGAATGAGGAAGGATTTTTCGTATTCCAACCACTTCCAGCCGACAGGAGCCACCTTTTCCTTCTGGACGCGGCTGAGGATCAACTCGAAGACGAAATACTCATCTTATTAATAGATAAGGAAGGGAACGAAAAGGTTATTCACGCAACACAGGACGGCAATAACAAATTCAGGTACGAATACATTCCGCCAAAAGCAGATACGGATCTCGACTTAATGGTGGAAGAAGATGTGCCGGTGATACTCTTAGAAGAGGAAGAAGAAATTTTAAATACAGCCTTTGAGAATTTAGAGTTTAACTCAGGTAGTGAAGTAATCAGGCTCGGATCATTCAAGTCTCTTCAAGAACTCAGCGAACTATTATTGAAGAAGCCTGAGTGGCGGATTAAACTCTCAGGACATACCGATAATATTGGATCCCCAACTGCCAATCTATTGCTCTCAAAGAAAAGGTCAGAAGCAGTAAAGACCGTGCTGGTAAAGGGTGGGGTTGCTCCTAATAGAGTAATCGTTAAATACTATGGTGAAACACAACCCATAGAAAGCAACACCAGCAATGAAGGAAGGCAGAAAAACCGAAGAGTTGAAATGCTTATCATTCAAGCAGAAGACTATATAGATCCGTCGGAACCTTCTGGAGCAATCAAGGGGTTTGAAGGCGAGACAGGGCTCTGGTTTAGGGTTCAAATACTTACATCGGGCAAAAAGATCGATTTAGCCGATGCGCAATTCAAAGGTGTGAAGAATGTTGAAGAGTACTTTAACAATGGTGTATACAAATATACCTCGGGCAAATCCACTGATTTTGATCAACTGAACAAGGTTATCCTACGCGCCTTGAAAAAGAAAGGCTTCACACAGTCATTCATTGTTGCTTTCAAAGATGGAAAGCGAATACCGGTATCTGATGCATTAAAATTATTGAACGATTAAACTACTATTGGCTAGAGACCGATAGATTTGTAGCGACTTCATGTCGCATAAATAGATGTTGAGGCTACTGAACACGAGAACAATTGAACATTTGAATCACGAACTATGAAGAATTTGTATTCGATTCGTTAAACCTTTCTTCATTCGATTGTTCTGTCGTTCTTTTGTTCAACTGTTTGTAGAATACTGAAGTTACCTCCTAAAGGCGTGGGATTTCACCCATACCGATAACTAGAAATAAAATCAGATTGGACGGGTATTTAGGAAACGGGTGCCTTTATTGGCTTCCTCAGGTGTATCCTTTGCCCGGGACTGGGTTGTTCACCTTCTACCATTCTATTCATTTTGTAAAGGCTCTTTATTTTAACGGCATACTTTTGCGAAATCCTATACATTGTCTCTCCTCTTTTTGCAATATGATATTCATAGTCTTTGTTGGCTTTCTTGCGTTTGGGTTGTAAATAAATAACCTGTCCCGGACGCAGATGATCGTTTCTCTTTAAATCATTGTATTTGTATATCTGCCAAAGCATCATATCGAGGTTGTTGGCTATTTCAAAGTAGGTATCCCCGTCTTTGACGATTATGTATTTCACCCGATTGTGAACGAGCACCTTTCGCCCTTTTCTCATGGGCTTAGAGGCATACTCCTCCGGTTCAGGCATGAGTGAAGGCATTTCTTTCACATGATCATACTCATATAGTTTATATTTCTCTATCAATTTGATAAGCAGTACAGGATACTTAGGATTGGTGGCATATCCCGCCTTTTTCAAGCCGCGTGCCCAACCTTTATAATCTGTTCTTTTTAATTCAAAAAGAAATGAATACCTACCCCTGGTATTCAAAAAATTTGAGTGATCACTGTAGGAATCCAGCACATTGCTGTATTTTCTAAAACATTCGTTTCGCGTATCATCGTCCTGGATGAACGTTAATCCCTGCCATCCCTTATGACATTTAATCCCAAAGTGATTGTTCGCATATACCGCCAACGGGCTGTTTCCATTGGCCGATTCTAACATCCCCTGTGCCAAAGTAATGCTTGCGGGCACTCCATTCATGAGCATTTCCCGTATCGCTTCGTCTTTATATCGATCGATGTATTCCCGCTGTGTCATCTTATATTCTGCCGGCTGTGAATAGCCAGACACAATACTTGCAGCAGCTATTATGATAACCAATACGGGGTACTTATATAGCATAATAATATTCATAAATTCATTATACGCAATGCCTCTGTCCTGGTTTCAATAACTAGTACCAGATTAAAAATACACGCATTATACAAAAATATGAGTCTGATCTTCCACATTGCACCGGTATCTGCTCTAAGTTATAAACATCTAATTGTTAATGTCATGCGCCTCAATGCCCGCACATAATTAATCGATTCATGCAATATTAGTAGTAAAAGTTCGTTTTTTAGCTGCTTAACCGCACACTGCAAACCGCGCAATATTCTTTATCTTTATAACATGATCAGTCGAATTGGCCTTTTAGCAATCGTACTATTGTTATCGACAAGCGCGTTGTATTCACAAAAAATTTCATCCTCACAAGTGCAACCGGTGTCGGGAAAACCTGCATTTTCCCAGCCTATTGTCAAACAAACAACAAACAATAAAATATATCTGGATTGGGAATCGCCAAAAACTGCAACTTATACGGAAACCTATTCAGAGAAGTACCTTTATTTTAAAGGCGCTAAATATGATGGGAAATCCCATCAAATTCCAGTTTACATAAACAGAAAGAGGTTGGCTTCCAATGTTACAGGTGTTACTGCAAGCCTCAGCAATATGGAGTTCGAAGACCTAAATTCATCTGATTTGAATAACATTACCGGGCTGAATGAAATAGGTGAACAAATCGGAGTAACTTCCTCAGTAACCTATTTTAAGAAAACTCCACACGCAAGAATTTCCTTTGTGCCCATAAGGAAGAATCCGAGCACCGGCATCTTCCAAAAACTTACTTCTTTTGATCTGGATGTAATTCCAACAGAGTTTTCCAGCGCAAATAATAAAATGAAAAAGGCACAATATGCGGCCAACTCCGTGTTGGAAAGCGGATCGTGGTATAAGATCAGTGTTACACAGAATGGAATCTACAAGCTCACCTACACTTTTTTGAAAAACATCGGCATCGATGTAGCGAACATCAATCCGCAAAATTTAAGATTATATGGAAACGGAGGGGGAATGATGCCCTATGACAACTCCGTTTTTCGTTACGACGACCTGGAAGAAAACGCAATAGAGGTTGTGGGCGAAGTTGATGGGAGCTTTGATGGAACTGACTACATCCTTTTCTATGGCGAAGGGCCAACCTCCTGGAGTTATTCCTCTTCGGACAATCGATACAAACACCAGTTAAATTTATACTCGGAAAAAACGTATTACTTCCTCACTACAGATGGAGGCACGGGCACGCCAAAGAGGATTACAACGCTGGCATCGGAACCGTCGTTTAATACCGCCGTAACAAATTTTGACGACTATGACTTCCACGAAGCAGAGATTGAAAACCTAATAATCTCTGGAAGGCAGTGGTATGGTGAAAAATTTGATGTCCTTACCTCTTATAGCTTTCCATTTAGTTTTCCGAACCTTAGCAGTAGTGTAACCCTCGAGGTTTCCGTACTGGGCCGGGCAATTGCGCCTGCCACTGGAGGATTCAGTGTAAAAGGTAATGGCTCACCATTGTCTTCGCTAGATTTATATACGAGTAGCGTCAACGGTAATTACTTGAATGACTATGGCGTTCCCAAAACGGATGTGACCACTTTTTCTTCTGGAGATGCGATCACTATTTCCGTTAGCTATAGTAAAAGTGAACCGTCCTCCGTAGGATGGCTAAACTACATTGAACTCAACGCAAGACGCGAGCTAAAAATGAGTGGCAACCAGATGGGATTTCGGGACATCCAATCCGTTGGCGCTGGTAATATTTCTAAGTTTTCCATTAGCAATGCCACTTCATCATTAAGAGTTTGGGAAGTCACTAACCCCACCAATTGTGGCGAATGGACAACAGCACTTTCCGGGTCTACATTGGAATTTAATGTGATGACAGATTCTCTAAGGCATTTCATTGCATTTAACGGCAACACTTATTTGAGCGCAACAGCTGGCGGCTCAGTTGCTAACCAGAACATTCACGGCCTGATTGGGCAACCGGAATTTGTTATTGTGACGCATCCTGATTTCAAGGCGCAGGCGGATGATCTGGCTTCTTTTCATCGAACCAAAGATAACATGACCGTGGCGGTCGTAACCAATGCAGATGTTTACAATGAGTTTTCATCAGGTGCCCAGGATATCACCGCTATCAAGGATCTAATGCGCATGCTTTACAACCGCGCTGCTGATTCAACTGAATTGCCGAAATATCTGCTTCTATTTGGTGATGGGTCTTACGACAATCTCCATCGTCTTAGCAACAACACGAATTACATACCCACCTATCAATCAGCCGATTCTTATCGGCCCGTGTGGTCCTATGTGTCAGATGACTATTTTGGGTTATTGGACAACAGCGAAGGTGATGGCGCAAATGATGATATAGACATTGGTATCGGAAGATTCCCGGTTCAAACAGCCTCTGAGGCAGAAGCGATGGTTTATAAGGTCACGAATTACAACTCTTCAAATACAATGCGCGATTGGAGGAACATTATTTGCTTTATCGCAGATGATGAGGATAGTAACATCCATGTAGATCCGACGGATGATATTGCCACTTATATCGATACTACTTACTGCGAGTACAATATTGATAAAATTTACCTGGACGCTTATCAGCAAGTTTCAAGCGCGGGAGGCCAACGTTATCCGGAGGCAAACGTAGCGCTCAATAGAAGAGTGGAGAAGGGCGCTCTCCTGATAAATTACACGGGACATGGCGGGGAGCTCGGTTGGGCTCATGAAAGGATATTGGAAAACTCAGACATCAATAGCTGGTCGAATTTAAACAGATTACCTGTTTTTACAACGGCAACCTGTGAATTTAGCCGGTTCGATGACCCGGCAAGAACCGCTGCGGGAGAATTCGTTTATCTCAACCCAAATGGTGGGGGCATCGCACTGCTCACCACAGTACGGCTGGTCTTTTCCGGCGCCAATCAAACGCTTACCAATAATTTTTATAAGACGGTATTCGTGCCGATCAACGGTGAAATGCCCCGGTTGGGTGATGTGGTAATGATTACCAAAAACAAAACGGGCAATGGTATCAATTCCAGAAAATACTGTTTGTTGGGGGATCCTGCATTGCGCATGGCATATCCAGAACACAAAGTGTTAACCGATTCAATTAATGGGCAGGTGATTATGGGCGATTTAGACACCTTAAAAGCCTTGAGTTTGGTAACGATCAGCGGGCACATCAACAACAAAGCGGGAGGGAAATACACATCATTCAATGGTACGGTGTATCCAACGGTTTACGACAAAGCTGTGGTAATTACAACATTAAAAAACGATCCCGCTAGTAATATTATAAATTTCTATCTGCAGAAAAGCATACTGTTTCGTGGAAAAGCAACAGTAACTAATGGTGAGTTCAGTTACTCATTTATAGTACCAAAGGACATTGCATACCAAAATGATTTTGGGCGCATAAGTTATTATGCTGAAAATGGTGTTACAGATGCCCACGGTTGCTACGAAGAGTTTATCATCGGAGGATCATCATCTAATATTGCTGCAGATAAAACCGGGCCGGAAGTTGATCTTTACATGAACGACACCAGCTTTGTCTTTGGTGGAATTACCGATGAGAACCCCACCTTGTTGGCATTCATTTTTGATGAGCATGGAATCAACACAAGCGGTAATGGAATCGGACATGACATTGTGGCAATTTTAGATGGAGAAACCAATAACCCAATCGTACTCAATGATGACTATATCGCTGATAGAGACACCTATAAAAGCGGTTTTATTTCATACGACTTTTCGAACCTCGAAGAAGGAAATCATACTTTGAGCTTGAAAGTTTGGGATGTTTATAACAATTCCACAGAAGCAATTACAGAATTTATAGTTGCTAATTCGGCAGATCTTGTCTTAAGCCATGTGCTCAACTACCCAAACCCATTTACTACCTACACTGAGTTTTGGTTTGAACACAATCGGCCAGGACAAAGCCTCGAGGTTCAGATTCAAATATTTACAATTTCAGGAAGGTTGATTAAAACTATCAATACAAACGTTTTTACACTGGGATATCGCCCTGACCCGAAAGTGTATACGGATCTTCAATGGAATGGAAAAGATGACTTTGGAGATAATATTGGAAGGGGTGTTTACGTGTATCATCTCAAAGTAAAAGCAGAAGATGGGTCTTTTGCAGATAAGTTTGAGAAATTGGTTATTCTCAATTAAACAATAAAAAATAACACGTTTCGTTTTATAGAAAACTTCAGAGATAGTTACTCTGGAACCATTCGCAATAAACCACGTATAATTGCCTATATTTGTCCATAGGCAGACCTGATAAAACAGATGAAAGGGCTAATAAAAAAGACGGCTTATTGGCAGATGACAACTTTCGTGTTGTCTATGCTCATTGTTGGTATTGGTTTGTGTTCGGCACAGGCCCAGATAGCAACAAATCAGCTTAATGGCGGCACGGTAAACACCATCACAACAGCCGTACCATTGTTATTGATATCGCCTGATGCCCGTTCAGGCGCTATGGGCGATGCAGGTGTTGCATCGAAACCCGATGCCAACTCAACTCACTGGAATCCTGCGAAATACGCGTTTATTGAAGACGATATGGGATTCTCTGTATCCTACACTCCCTGGCTTCGAGCTTTGGTACCTGATATAAACCTGGCCTATCTCTCGGGTTATAAAAGGATAGACAAAAACCAAACAATTGGTGTTTCCCTGTTATATTTTTCTTTGGGAAACATCATTTTCACCAATATGGTTGGTGAGGTAACCGGAGAATTTAACCCAAATGAATTTTCAATTGATGGAACATACGCCAGAAAGCTTTCTGACCATTTTTCGGGAGGAATAGCCCTTAGATATATTTATTCTAACCTTACCGGTGGATACTACATCGAAAGCGCTGGCCAATCCAAGGCGGGTCAGTCAATTGCAGCTGACATATCTGTTTATTATCAACATGACGTAGAGCTTGGCGACAAATCCGGAGAGTATGCATTGGGACTGAACATTTCTAATATAGGATCGAAGATGTCTTATACTGAAACAGCGGATCGTGATTTCATCCCCATCAATTTGCGGTTGGGTGCCCGATTGTCTGTTGATATTGATGATTATAACTCCATTTCCATTATGGTCGACGTAAATAAGTTATTGGTTCCAACTCCTCCTATATATGACACCGCAGCAGGACAGGAAGATGTAATTCTATTTGGTAAGGACCCCAATCGCTCGGTGGTGAGCGGCATGGTGGGTTCATTCAACGATGCCCCGGGAGTGGCGAACAACAGTGGCAAGAGAAGTGTAAGCAAAGAAGAATTGAGAGAAATCACTTACTCGATTGGTTTGGAATATTGGTACTCAGGCCAGTTTGCTGTAAGGGCAGGTTACTTTCATGAGCACGCGACAAAGGGAAATCGAAAATTCTTCACATTAGGTGCCGGATTAAAATACAATGTATTCGGTATTGACTTTGCATATCTAATTCCTACCGAAGCAAAGCACCCATTGGAAAACACACTTCGTTTTACGTTGCTATTCGATTTTGAAGGGCTAAAAGAACAAAACCAGGAAACGCCGCCAAAGTCATAACAATTGCTGGACGGTTGAAAGACAGTTGTAAGTAAAACGATTGTCTAACTATTGTTTACCTATGGTCTTACCTTCGTTTATTAACCATTGTCTCTAACTATTTCTTTACATTTTAGTAACTTAGATTCTCATTTTTTCTCTCTAAATGGATATAAGAGTAGGCTTCGGATTTGATGTTCATCAATTACATGACGGACAGGATTTTATAATCGGAGGTGTTCATATAGAACACCGCAAAGGCGCTGTTGGACACTCTGACGCAGATGTGCTCATTCATGCGATCTGTGATGCCTTATTGGGCGCAGCCAATCTTAAGGACATAGGAACTCACTTCCCCGACAGTGATGGTAAATATGAAAACATCGACAGCTCTATCCTGCTAAATAATGTAATTGGCCTCCTTTCTAAGGAAGGATATTCAATAAACAATATTGACTCAACAGTTTGTCTGGAAGCTCCTAAAATCAAACCCTACATTGCCTCCATGCAGGAGCATTTATCTGAGATTATGAAACTCGACGTGGACAGAATCTCTATCAAAGCCACTACCAGTGAGAAAATGGGGTTTGTAGGCCGGGAAGAAGGCGTAACCGCCTATGCTACTGTTCTGATTCAGAAGCCTTCTGCTTCTTCTTCTTCTTCTTCTTAATCAACCTGCCCTTTAGCTTATAAAGATAGCTCAAGCCAATTATATAAGAATACTTTGGATTATTCACGTTGAACTCCCTTTGAATTCTGTAAAAGATCGTTACCTCATTGCGTTTGTTGAGGTCCAGGTCTGTCCCAATCGTATAGCGAACCTTATCAAATTGTTTTGCGGTTATATCCAGGTAGACTTCCGATGAAATATAAGGACTGAACATCTTATCTAAATCCAATTTCAACGTCAACTTATTTCGATCATAATAATCGGTTCTGGGGCCATTGTTCCGCTGTCCGTATTCCACTTGCATTCGGGCTCTGTAAAGCACGATAATTGGCTTCGCCTTGTACCTGAAGCGAACATCTCCATGGAGCCGATTAACCACTCTGTAGGTTCCATCCAATCTTTGAACATTTTTGAACCTGTAAGCTCCAGATACTTTTAAGTACTTGTTCAATCTGTAAGCCGCTCCAACTTGGGAGAAGTAGTTTTTTATTGAAGAGATATTGTCGTTCATACGAACTTGTTCTTCAAAATGAACGCTCAGTTTCTTCGTAATGTTTTTGCGAATTCCCGCTCCTGTCCAAAGTTCGGCATCACTGACTTGGGCAACTCCTGAACTGCAAATGGCAGCAGCACATCCAATAAAATAAAATCGCTTTATAAACCCGGTCATCTTTTGTAGTTAAACCATGATTACGGTTTCCCTAAATAGGATATAACCGCATAGGAGGTTAATGAGGATGTGATCAGCTGGCAGTAATAGATACCAGCGGCGAGATTTGAAGGTTGAAAAGGTATGTAGTGTTGCCCTTTACTCATGACACCTTCCGTTAACGTTGTTATTTCTTTGCCATAAGTATCAATTATCCTGAGCTGTGCATGTTCATTTTTATCTAGAGAAACCCTTATAGTTGTAGAATGATCGAAGGGGTTTGGATAAGCCTCCAGCGATGTCGAGTTATTGCTAATGGGCGTATCTTCCGTTCCAACAATACAAGGTGTAAATCCTACACCCGGAGATCCTCCAAAACAACCCGCAAACCAATTGTAATAGCTACTCATATTATTATACGGGTCTAATAATTCCAATGTTGACCCATATCCATTTGCAGCGAAAGGCCAAAGAGAATCACCAGTAAAGCTCACTGTTAAATAAAGTTGATTGTTTTCATCGTACAAGCTTAGGCTTTCTCCCACGCTGCTTATTCCAAAGTTGAATGGTCCAATAACATTGTTCACCGAATTGTTGTACAAGCTGAACTTTGCCGTGTCTTCACAAAGCACGAGATATTCATCCTGTAGCAATACAGTACTATCTGGTATTGTAAAAGAATTATTGGCTGAATCCCTCAATACCCAACCCGAAATATCCACATCAATCGTTCCATAGTTATGCAGTTCAATCCAGTCGCCAGCATCCCAATTCACAATTGACCGATAGTTTATTTCACTGATGGTAATCCTATTTGTATCTGGCTCGCCGAAGAAATACGCAGTAAATACTTCATTGGTATCGATGTTAAGCGTAATAGAGGGATTGTAATCAGGATTAGGCACCAGATTCAAAGATTGCCAAAAGGAAAATTCATACCCTGGATTGGGATAAGCTGTAAGGGTAACCGGTACCCCATCGAAATAAATGCCAGCCCAGGGAAATGAATCAGGAATAATCGTACTTATTTTGATCGTGCCGGCTCCTTCAGGATATACATCCAATGTAACAGATACCTGCTTGTTGAGGCTAAACTCTTGCTCAATATGATCTCTGGCAGGCTGAGGGCGCCCATTAATAAAACCAATTAAACTCGCCTCGACATTTATTTGATACCAACTGTTGAAATCGCCTCCCCACCTTGCGATATGCCTGGGCATCTCACCAATAATCGAATCCCGGTAAGAGTAGGCCAGATTCCTCAATACCTTAGAATGAAATACTGTATTGATCAAATCTGCATACCGGTTGATAAAGTAATTGCTAAACGTTGGATTCAACAAAAGAGCATTGAACATTGCTGCGTGTACTGTATTGGATTGGGTCTTCACCCTGTTGATATCGTTATCATTTGGTGTCCCTCCAAAGCCCAAGCCAAAGTCCATATCCGTAACGATGTACCTCCACTTGGATCCCGGCTTTTGTGATTTCCAGTATTTGATGTTGTTCTGTGGCCAATCCCAATTGACGTAATAGGTTTGGGTGATAAAATGATCACAAAAGTTTTCAATGTCGAGCAGAGTCTTAACGACATCATAGTTGGCTTGAATAGCCATGCTATTGGTAATGATGAAATTAGCGAGGTTAAGAAAATCTACGTTGGACCCTTCCATGACTGCACCATCAAATTGCAGTATATCCACACTATCCGGGTTCACACCAAAGTTCTCTGCCAGATAATATTTCCCAATTTTTTCTCTGATGTTTTGAATGCCCCAGAACTCTCCATTCAAATACACAATCGCTGGCACATGATCCTGGTAGTCATTAAAAGTATTCTCCACCGCCTTGTGCATTAGCGCATCTCTGAAAAAGGTTCCGTTTTGGGCAGTTTCATTGCCGGACGTTCTGAGAATGAATCTCTTAAAGCTGTAAATTTCTTTATCCGGAAACAGCTGGTAGTCAAGCGTACTTTTGCCCCATCTCCCCTTGGCCAGAATCCGCAACGACTTCTGCGGTTGAGCTCGTGACCATCCACCATGAATTTTCATTCCAAAATCCTGATCAAACTGCAAAACTGCGTCGGCACTATAATATTCAAGGTGAATAGGTATTTCCCAGTTTTGCCAGAAGTTTGCTCCAAAATTGGGATTTCCGGGATCTGCATTCGGGCCCAATACATAAATACCCGTGTTAAAATCCCACAAATTAGCCGGATCAGTAGTTATTGATAAGACGGGCAATGTCGAAGCGTCATCGATAAAATAACTTTTGGTGATAATCTCGCTTGGTAAATATCCCGTGGCGAAGGCCCTTGCCCTGATAATCATATTGGAGTCAATACTGATGGGCACACTGTATAAAGGGTCTGTCACATCCGGAACACTTCCATCCATGGTTATTCTTATTTGAGAAGCTGGAAAAGTATCAGATAACAGTAGTGTTTGATTAACCATGTAAAATCCGCCAGCCAAAGAAAACACAGGATCGGCTACGTAACCGGTGGCAGTGGATGAACTATTGTTGGTAGCATCTGGTGTAGGTATACCAAAATACACATTGTTCACACTGCCATCAGGAAAGCTCCCGTACGAGTTGTCAACTTGTAAATATGGAAAAGTCATCATATCGATAGTTGACTTGGAAGGATTCATCAGGTAAACACTTTCGCCATTACCGCTCAACTTAAAATCCGTGTGTAAAAAAGACTGCCCCGGATTAAACCACAGGGGCAATGGATCATAAAAAGTAGAACTATTCTTAATCCCTACGGACAAAAACGGCCTTGCAGTCAAATCTGAAGAAAATGTGTTTACATTGTGCGCCTGAATGGCCAAAACATTGGTGCCAATTATCAAAACCGACTTGAGCTGAGCTTCGGTTATCTTCCATTCATCTGGTAATTGCCCTTGGTAAAGTAGCGCTTCATGCTCTACATAAGCCAGGTCATCATATGGCGTCGGTGTACCGTTGATTCCAACATTCGCCCTTATCATCTCATATCCATTTAAATATGAGACAAATGAATCATCAAAATCCATGTGAAAGACCGCGTTGGCCAACGCAGCGGTATCGATGATAGTGAACTCGTGCCTCATGAATACGGATGACAATGGTGGGCTGAGAACCGTACCGTCATCACCATCTCCATAGCCTATTCCCCCTGCACCCAACAGCCAGGCAGAGTCATCAAATCCCAACTGCGCCCATGTTGAATCTACGGGTGCGGTCGGTACTATGTATCTCCACACGCTGATGTCTTTTACAACAGACTCCCAATGGTCAATGCTCGTTTTTCTATCCTTTTCTGAGGCAAAGACCGTTAAGTAACCTCCGGACTGTATCATCACCGATGGGAAAGTCCAGAAATCTGCAGTATCCAAATTATCACTTAATGAATATCCTTGTAAATTAACTGCGGTGGCCCCTGCATTGTACAATTCAATAAAATCAGGGTAGTCGCCATCCTCATCTGCGGTAATACTGGCATTTCGTGAACATACTTCATTAATAGTAATCTGAGAATAAGCACCCAATACATTCATCAGAAGCAACACAGCCACCATAAAACCAATACGCTTTAGCTGTTTCATAGTTTTATCCATTTTTTCTGGTGGCAATTACCGTTTGCGCATAATTCAATGAAATAAATACCTGCTATGGTGTTTTCATCAAATCCTATTAGCCGTTTTGCATAACTGCCCGGCCCATATTCCTGTTCATTTTCGAGTATTGTAACTTTTCCAAGTAAATCAATCAGCCTTATGGAAATAAGGGCTGGATTCTTTAACTCAAATGATATAACGCTTCCCTCATCTCCGGGATTTGGAAATATTTCAAATGCCAATCTATCATCCTCTTTTTCGGATATATTGAGAACTACATTTATGATTAGTTCAAATGTGTCCACTGAACACAAGTTGGAAGCTATCAGTCGAACTGTTCTGCTGCCCAGGCTTGAATAAAGATGTGTAGGATTCTTATCTGTACTCGTAGTAGAATCTCCAAAATCCCAAAAATAGCTGTCGGCATCCGTTGTGAGGTTCACAAATAGCGTTGAATCCGTATTGGTGACTGTTCCCGTCCAAAAACTGGCATTTACATCCTGATATATTGAAACCTCAACTGTTGCCAATTCCCAGCAAAATTGTGACTCATTGATATAAACACTGTACAAAGTGGTGGAGTCAGGGCTTACCGTAATGGACGCCGTCATTTCACCCGTCGACCATAGATAGGAACTCCCTCCGCTTGCGGAAAGGGTTACGGACCCACCCGGGCAAACATAAATGTCGGGTGTAATGGTATAGGAAATGACCGAACAATACACGCAGCTGCTATCGCTTGTATTCGCCATGGGATTGTAATTGATGGCGGCAGTATCCATGCAGCCAAAATACACTGGCGGTGGTGGTGGAATGTTCAATATCTCTGTTAGATAGTAAAGAATTAAGTTAACCGGATCAAAATACGTTACAGTGAGCTCCTTAACCAAGGGGTATCGAAGACCTTCTTGATAATATAGATAGTAATTGATTGTATCCAGGTTCACCATATTAATATTCCCGTTTATAAATGTGCTGTCATATCTATATTCGGTTATGTGAACCCTGAGGACACTATCATATGATCCCATACCCGTTAGCATCGTACCCCACCCGTCAGCGTCAATTTTTTTAAACAGATGATACTCGGCTTTGTACACGTTAGGGCCAAACCAAATTTCCAGTTCCATAAGCGCATAGGTACTATCAGAATACCCATAGGTGTACAGATTGCTGAGCAATGTATCCTCGTTAGGCGGGTTTAAGTAAAAGAACAGCGTATCAATTGTCGCGCTATCTGTCACTATCCATACCATGCCATTCTGCCAAAATCCAGAAGCGTCAGTCGCGTAAAATGTATATTGATCAATGTCTGGATCACCAGGTACTCCCGGCATATACAGATACCTGGATAATGTGGCAGATGGATATTGTGCAGCAAAGGGCCCTGATGTTGCGTCGAGATAATCAATTAGCTGAGCGCCATACATAATCCCGCCCGTGAAATCATATGTTTGAGCCGGACCCGGCGCCGATGTTGGCGGAGTGTCGGCAAATGCAACGTTTCTGAGCAGGTAATTCGTTCCTACAATTGGAAACTCGCTACTGTCCAGGCTTACTTGAGCCCGTATGCCCGTACAAGACATTGTAACTACTAACAAAAGAAGGCATCTTCTTTTCATGCTATGTACTAGTCAACTTCAGTTCTGCGTTCCGTTTCTTCCTGAAGGGAGGAATATGCTCCTGCGTCCTCATAATAAAAGACCCTCACCCTGGCCGTGTCCCTCAAAAAATCAATTCGTCCAATCTCCGCCCTGTGTATATTCAATCCCGTTCTCTCTCTCAGGTCCTCGAGCAGCTTTTGGTAATTCTCCGGTTTTATCAGTTCTATTTTTTCCAGAATAACCGTTTGCCTTGACTCATGCTTTAGCAACCATACTTTTTCCAATCCATAGGTTATCGCCGCAATAATAATATTGGTAAAGACCAGCTCCATGTAGCTAACCTTTTTATTGGCCAAACCGTTAATGGCCGATATACCTATTACCACAAAGAGGTATGTCATTTCCTTAATTGGAATCGGATCCGTTCGATACCTGATAATCCCGAAAATGGCAAACATGCCAAGTGCAAAGCCCAGTCCTAACTTTACATTAGAGAGCAATTGACAAAGGAAGAATACTATTACACTGAACAATAAATAGGTGAACAGATAATCTTTGCGCTTGGTAATCGGATAATAAATGTACCTAACGATCCAAACAGTAATAAACATATTGAATGCAAACCTGAGCACAAGCTCAAGAAAGTCCTCATAGTCAATAAGTTTAATTCCAAATATCTTTGTCAGTTCTATAAAATCAAGCTCCCACAGCATATCTCAATTTATTAATGGTTATTATTTTAGGTTTAAATCTATTGTATTTGATGTCCTCTTTAAACAAGTTATTTTTTGCATCGGAGTTCATAAGCACCGTTCCTATGCAGTACTTGCTTATCCTCATTGGCCTGATTCTGAATTTCTTCATCGTTTGAATAAACGAGGAGCGGACATTGTACTTTTCTTGCTTTACCTCGGCAATGATTAGCCTCGATACCGAGGTTATCTCATCATTGAGTTCAAATCTCAAATCCAGGTCTATTGTAACTCTCTCCTTAGCTCCTAAGTCTACCAACGTAATACGCTTGAAAGCATTGGCAAGTTTTGCGCGCAGCTCCTTCGCAGGCATTGGAAAATACCTGGACAAAAACTTTACAGACCTTTCAGAGAAATCAGGACGGATATCTGATCGTTTGGTTCTTTTTTTGACTGTCCTGCCCTTATTATTCTTGAACTTTACTTCCAGGTAACAGAGCCCCGTATCGACATACTTTCTATACCTCACTTTATGACGGTTCAATTTCCCATTGTGATGTTGCGTGTATAATTTCAACTTCTCGGTATCAAAGTATAACGAATTGTATTGACTGAATTTCACGCCATCAATCTCCAATATTTTGTAATCCCGCGAAAGTTCCTTCAACACATCAGGCAAGGTATCTGAAGTAAAAACATACTTCGTGTCAGTTCTGTTCAACAGCTTTACGCTGTCCATTTCCTTCAGGGATATTGTGCTATAATCTTTCAGTATGATCTCTGTAGAGCTCATTTATCTCTTTTCTATTATCAGGTCCGGAAGTTGAATCATCTCTCCATCCACTGTTATTGCAGTTAACAGTTCTATTGTTTCTGTGCCGCTTGTGCATGTAAGGCAGTCGGAAAACGCATATACCTTATAGGATCCTTCAATCAATCCCTGAAACTGAAATACCCCTCCCGCTCCGGTTTTAACGCGATCAAAATACACCTGATCATTATCATAGACTATATAAACGTATTCGTTCAACTTGTAATACTGGTATATCAAGGTGGGCCCATTATACTCTTTCATGTAAACTTTCCCGGAAATAGAGCCATTTCCGTCATTGAGATCTATATTCTTTACTACTTCTATGTCCGATGCCACCACCACCTCCTTTTTGTCCTTTATTTCAACCTGGACCTGTACAGATTCCTTACCAGACGGACAAGTATTGCAATCTGAATAAGCAAAAATCGTGTAATTACCCTTTCTCAGATATTGAAACTTGTAACTACCTTCGTCATCTGAATCCATTTGATCATCGTATACAGCATTATCGCCATAAATAATAAATACGTCATCTTCCCTTGCCTCTTCTTTTTTAAGAAATTTTCCGTTGGGGTCGTAAAGATTATTATAGAGTTTCCCTTCTATAGTAGCTTTGCCTCCCTCTCCTTCTTCCTTCTTACAGGAATTGAAGATTCCCATGATCAAAGCGATTAAAATAATTACACTGACTCTAGTCATTTTTCGATTTGTTAATTTAGTTACTTCTATCTCAGCTTTAGCAACGTTAAAGTTACTCAAAGACGCCTTCTTACTGATAAGGTTGTCTAATTAAAATGCGTGAGAATTAATTGTGATTGCTGAATGCACTTAAATGAGTACTTCCTCATACAGGTCGCAACAGTAAAATTAAGAAATAAACAAGTAAAATCAATTTGAATGATTACCATGGGCAGGGTTTAATTTAGCATTCCGAATTGTGATATAATTCATTACATTTATATCTTGCACCAGATTATAAAAACAAATTTTTACAGTTGTGAGTACCTCAGTGGAAATGACATTCAGTATTGAAGTGTATGAGAGCGCAGCTGAGCTTTCATCTGAAGATCAAGGCCTTCTGAAAAAGGCATCAATAGTGTTAAAAGATGCATATGCCCCATATTCTAAATTTAATGTGGGAACAGCTTTGCTGCTGAAAAATGGCGAAATTGTAATCGGTAACAATCAGGAGAATGTTGCATATCCATCTGGGTTATGTGCAGAACGTGTGGCGCTCTTTGCTGCCGGTGCCCAATACCCGGATGTGCCAGTGATAGCGATTGCCATTATGGCTAAATCAGATAGTGTGAGCATTGATGAACCCCTCGCCCCATGCGGAGCATGCAGACAAGTAATGTGTGAAACAGAAAATAGATATGGACAAAAGATCAAGGTGCTTTTGAAAGGAGACGCAGATAAGATCTACGTTATTAATAGCGTGTCTGATATTCTCCCATTATCTTTTACCCCTGATAAACTCGCTGTGAAATAAGCGCAGAGCACATTGGGAATAAGGATGTCTATTTTATTATAAATTTGCATAATCCCCGTACAACAACCCGATGCCAAAAACGATAACAAAGAAGGAGATAAAACCCAAACACTCTGAGAAAACATACCTGGAGTGGTTTCGGCTGATGCATCTTATTCGAAAGTTTGAGGAAAAAGCTGGCCAATTGTATATTCAGCAAAAGATCAGGGGTTTTTGTCATCTGTATATCGGCCAGGAAGCCCTGGTGGCGGGATGTGTTTCTGCCATTAACAAATCTGACAATCTTATTACCGCTTACAGGGACCATGCGCATCCTCTTGGGAAGGGATTGCACCCAAAATATGTGATGGCGGAGTTATATGGTAAAGCCACCGGCTCCACCAAGGGTAAGGGTGGTTCCATGCACATATTTGATGTGAAGAACAGGCTATTCGGTGGGCATGCAATTGTTGGAGCACAGATACCTTTGGGAGCTGGAATCGCCTTTGCAGAAAAATATAAAAAAACCAAAGCTGTAACCCTTTGCTTTATGGGAGATGGAGCAGTTAGACAGGGCGCCTTGCACGAGACATTTAATATGGCAATGACCTGGAAGCTACCTGTAATCTTCATTATCGAAAACAATAACTACGCCATGGGCACCTCCGTTGAGCGCACTTCAAATGTAACCGATCTGTACAAATTAGGCGCCGCTTATGACATGCCATCATTCCCCGTTGATGGAATGCGCTGCGAGAGTGTGCATGAAGCAGTGATCGAGGCAGCGAAAAGAGCCAGGAGCGGAAATGGCCCAACACTGCTGGAAATGGTTACTTACAGGTATAAAGGGCATTCAATGTCCGACCCCGCCAGTTATCGTTCCAAAGAGGAGGTTGAAGAATACAAAGCACGCGACTGTATAGAACATGTCTTGGCTGTGATAAAGAAATATAAGTTCGCAAATGCCAAAGAGCTCGATGCAATCCGCAAAATAGTTAAGTCTCAAATCGATGAAGCTGTTAAATTTGCAGAAGAATCTCCTTATCCTGATCTTGATGAACTCTATAAGGACGTGTACATGCAAGAAGATTACCCTTATATAATTGAATAAATCATGGCCGAAGTAATAAGAATGCCCAAATTAAGTGATACCATGACCGAAGGCGTTGTGGTAGAATGGCACAAGAAAGTGGGTGATAAAGTGGAGTCCGGCGATCTGTTAGCAGAGATTGAGACGGATAAGGCTACTATGGAATTTGAATCTTTCCAAGAAGGTATATTACTCTATATCGGGGTTAAAAAGGGTGAAACTGCAGCAGTGGATTCAATTTTGGCAATCCTCGGAAAGAAAGGCGAAAAAATTGACAAAATATTAAAGGACGAAAAGTCCGCCAAAGGCGGATCCGCCTCTGGCGGAAAAAAGGAAACAAAAGAAGAGGAGGCACCTGCACCACCGCCAGCAGTTGCGGAACCTGTCGCAACAAAGACACCTGAGCCCGCTCCTGCACCAGTCGCCAGTAGTGTCTCTGGTGACAGGGTAAAGGCATCTCCAATGGCCAAGAAACTGGCAAATGACAAAGGAGTGAATATCGCGCTTATCACCGGCACAGGCGATGGCGGTAGAGTTACCAAAAAAGATATCGAGAATTATGTTCATTCTACAGCTGGAGGCAACTCGGTAATTTCAGAAGAAAAGTTCACGGAAGTCGGACTTTCTCAAATGCGAAAGACCATTGCCAGCAGGCTTGCGGAAAGTAAGTTTACGGCTCCACATTTTTATCTGAAAATCGACATCGACATGGATCGAACCATTGATGTACGCACATCGATCAATGCTACGTCGAACGTCAAAATCTCATATAACGATATCATCATTAAAGCGGTGGCGGCGGCTCTAAAAAAACATCCGGCTGTAAACTCATCCTGGCTCGAAGATCGAATTAGGTATAACGAACACATAAACATTGGTGTAGCCATAGCTGTTGAAGACGGGCTTCTCGTACCTGTGGTGCATTACGCGGATGGTAAAACACTTACGCAAATCAATGTGGAGGTAAAAGACTTCGCTGTAAGAGCGAGAGAAAAGAAACTTCAGCCCGAAGATTGGGCAGGCAATACATTTACCGTGTCCAATCTGGGCATGTTTGGCATTGACGAATTTACCGCCATCATCAACACACCTGACGCATGTATAATGGCTATTGGCGCGATACGCGAAACTGCGGTAGTAAAAAACGGAGAAGTTGTTCCAGGAAATTTGATGGCCGTAACGCTGTCCTGTGATCATAGAGTTGTAGATGGTGCAACCGGTGCTGAATTTCTGCAGACCTTCAAGCACATGATGGAGAATCCGGTCTTGTTCCTGGGAGCAAGCTCTATTTAACAAGAGCTTAAGGTAAAATCAGCTCGCCAAAACCGGCAATGTACCCCCTACTCGTTTCACTCGCCGTCCCCCTTATCAAGGGGGACAGTTTCGACGCGTAGCGGAGAAACAGGGGGTAATAATCCGGTGAAACAAGTTGCATGCTGGCACCCTTCACCCTGCAACAATGTTGCTACTTTTGTTGGACAGAGTGCGTTTTCAGCTATCAAACCCATGTCCCAACAATACTTAGATACTGCTATTACTTACCTCAAAGGCGTGGGCCCAAAGCGCGCAGATGTCTTAAATAAAGAATTGGGCGTCTTCAAGTTCGGTGATCTGCTTTCCGTCTACCCCTTTCGCTATGTGGACCGAACCAAGTTCTATAAGATAAAAGACATTCGTTCCGATCTTCCTTATATACAGCTCAAAGGAAAGATTGTTTCGGTTGAAACGCTGGGAAAGGTTCGGCAAAAACGCCTGGTTGCTCTATTCAAGGACGATACCGGAATGGTTGAATTGGTTTGGTTTAGGGGCATCAGCTGGATAAGGTCAGGATTAAAGCCAAATGTGCAATATGTAGTCTTTGGCAGGCCTAACATTTATAAGGGAAGGGTGAATATCCCTCATCCGGAAATGGACCTGGTTAATGAAAAGAGCAAAACAACCGCTTCAGCATTGCAAGCTGTGTATCCCTCAACAGAAAAATTAACGGCAAAGGGCTTGAACAGCAGGGGAATTGGCCTGTTAATCAGGGAGTTAATGTCAGGGATGCCAGGGGCATACCCGGAGCCGTTATCAGATGAAATCCTGAAGATGGCTAACCTCTGCAGCAAGAAAGAGGCGTTGATCAATATTCATTTCCCAAAAAGCACCATTTTGTTAAACAAGTCCCAATATAGATTGAAGTTTGAAGAGCTCTTTTTCATTCAATTGCGATTGCTCATGCTTCGGGATTCAAAAAAGCGGAATATTAAGGGATTCCCTTTTCTCAAGGTCGGTGACTTATTCAACCAATTCTATAAGGATGTTTTGCCATTCGAATTAACAGGCGCCCAAAAGCGAGTTATGAAAGAAATAAGAGAGGACATTGGGTCAGGCAGACAGATGAATAGATTACTCCAAGGTGATGTTGGGAGTGGCAAAACGCTGGTTGCATTGATGTCTATGCTGATTGCACTGGACAATAATTACCAGGCGTGCATGATGGCTCCAACTGAAATTCTCGCAAATCAACATTATCAAACCATTAAACAGTTTGTCGATACATTGGGAATCAATGTTGCACTGTTAACGGGCTCAACTAAGGCAGCCAAAAGAAGAGAGCTGCATGAATCTCTTGAATCTGGAGAGATCCATATTTTGCTCGGCACACATGCCCTGATAGAAGATCGCGTGAAGTTTAACAATTTAGGCATGGTGATAATAGATGAGCAGCATAGGTTTGGTGTTGCACAGCGGGCAAGGCTTTGGAAAAAGAGCGAAAATAATCCGCCGCACATTTTGATTATGACAGCGACGCCCATCCCGCGAACCCTTGCTATGACTCTCTACGGCGACCTGGATCTTTCAGTAATCGATGAACTGCCGCCCGGACGAAAAGAAATAAAAACCATTCATCGCTATGATTCTTCGAGACTCAAGGTGTTCGGTTTTATGAAAGAACAAATTAAAAAGGGAAGGCAGATTTACGTGGTTTATCCGCTTATACAGGAATCTGAAAAGCTCGACTACAAAGATTTGATGGACGGATATGAAAGCATAGCGAGAGAATTTCCCATCCCTGAATACCAAATCAGTATTCTACACGGAAAAATGAAACCCGATGCAAAAGAATTTGAAATGCAGCGGTTTGCTACGGGAAAAGCACACATTATGGTCGCGACAAACGTAATTGAGGTGGGTGTGGATGTTGCAAATGCCACGGTTATGGTATTGGAAAGCGCTGAGAGATTTGGCCTGTCCCAGCTGCATCAGCTACGTGGCCGTGTAGGCCGTGGCGCCGATCAGTCTTACTGCATATTAATGACCTCCAACGAGCTGAGTGGCAACGGCAAATTGAGAATGGAAACCATGGTACGAACCAACGATGGTTTTGAAATCGCTGATGTCGACATGAAATTGAGGGGCCCCGGCGATTTGGAGGGAACCCAGCAAAGCGGGACGCTTGAGCTAAAGATCGCTGACATTGTCAGAGACGGGCAGATTATTCAATATGCCCGGGAGTTGGCAACCAAAACCCTTGAAGTTGACCCGCTTTTAAAGACCCCGGCAAACAATCGAATGGCCGCTCATTTGGCCGAGCTGAACAAACACCAAAAGGACTGGAGTCAGATTTCTTGATTGCTTGCAATTCTGAGCAGAGCTAAGAATCTTTGCCTTTCGAGAGATTTGATTCTTCGCGTCATCTGAGGCTCCCTCAGAATTACAGTAGGATTGCATACTTTTACCAGAGCATAACACAGCAAAACGATGAGGTATATCCTGATAATCATAAGCCTATCCGTGTTCACTTTAATTAGCTTTGTGAAACAGGAGACCACTACCATTGACAATGAAAAGTTTTGCAATACGCTCCAATCCCTACTCACTGCTGCCTCTTCAGGATTTGACTCCATTAAAGGCGCTTCAATGGAGCGGATGATCACTGGAAATAAAAAACCCTTTTTTATCTCGAAGCTGAATTTCGGCAACGGAAACGAGTGCTACATTAACGCTTCTGAAGCCTATCCGGAATGCGAATGTATTTTAGCGAGCGACACTCGAATAACCCCAGAACTAATTTCACAGTATAACAACTATAAAAAAGCCGTCGAAGCCTGTCTTCCTACAGGATGGAGGATTTCTGAACAAGACAGTACCAACAGCTCTTATCTGAAAGGAAGAAAGTACAAAAAGTTGGTTGTGCGCGAAGACATTACGGGGAAAAAAGTAAAGTTCCACCTCTACATGTACAGCAGCATGATTGAAAAAAAGAGAATCGTCGAGCTAAAAATTGAGGGCATAGGCAAAAAACATTGAGTCGTAACTGATTTATGAATTAAGAATCTGTATTGCTAAGAGAAATAATCAAAATTTTCCTGACAAGCCAGTTAATCTAACCGCAAAGTTCGCAAAGGAGTCGCAAATTGAAGAGCCTTCTACAATACATCCTTCAGAAAACCCTGGGTTTTCAAAACTACCTCTTCCTTTTTTCCCTGTTTAAGATCAGGACATTGCAATTCGACGCGAAAGAGCGTGATTTTCTTCTTTTTTGCGATAGTATTGAGGCGAAAGGAGTGATTCTGGACATCGGGGCAAATATTGGCATCATGACGGCCATCCTGTCACGACGCTTAGAAGATTCGGCGATAATAGCCATTGAGCCTATTCCTCACAATATTTCGGCACTAAAACGGGTTATCTCTTTCCTAAATCTAAAAAATGTGAAGATTATGGAAACAGCCCTTGGCTCATCAGATGGACAAGTTGAAATGGTAGTACCTGTGCAGAGCGGTGTGCGAAAACAAGGCCTGAGTCATGTTGTGAGCGCCAATGAGGCTACTTCAGGGGAGAAATTCACAGTAGACTGCGCTCGCCTGGACAATTTGAGCAGTAAATTTCATAGGCCCGTGGTTGCTATAAAGCTGGATGTGGAAAATCATGAATATGAAGTTCTTGAGGGCGGAAAAGAGCTAATTCGGGAACATAGGCCGGTGATATATACAGAGCTTTGGGACAATGAAAATCGCTCGAAGTGTATAGAATTGATGGCTAGTTTGAACTATTTACCCTTTGTATACGTAAGCGGGGAGCCTGTGAAATACAATGCAAGCATTCACAACACTCAAAACTTCCTATTTCTTCCCAATTGAGTTAAAAGTCGTTCCCGATGCAAAAGAAGTTTCTCACGAATCTTTCACTCCTGGTTTTCCTTAATCTACTCATTAAACCATTTTGGGTATTGGCCATTGACCGCGGCGTACAAAACGCAGTTGGCTCTGATGAATATGGATTTTACTTCTCGCTATTCAACTTCTCCTTTTTGTTGAATATTCTCCTCGATTTGGGCATTACCACCTATAACAACAGAAACATTGCCCAAAATCAAGATCAGCTTCAGGATCAATTTTCGAAGATAGTATCGCTCAAGGCCATATTGGCTACAATCTATGCTGTTGTTACCCTGGCGGCTGGTTCTGTTATTGGATACAGCTCAGAGCAGATGGGGCTACTCTACATCATGGTGTTCAACCAATTCCTCATGTCTTTTGTCCTTTATCTGAGATCTAATTTATCCGGGTTGCACCTATTCAAGACTGATAGCCTTCTTTCGGTGCTCGATCGCTCGATCATGATAATTATCTGTGCTTATCTATTGTGGGGAATGGGCTCATCTTCCATATTTCAGATAGAATGGTTCGTTTATGCACAAACTGTAGCCTATGCGATCGCTGCCCTGACTGCTTTGATTTTGGTAGTTGCAAAAGCTCGGTTTAAAGCTATTCAATGGGATTTTGCATTCTATAAATCGATTATCACCAAAAGTTTTCCATTTGCGGTCATGATTCTCTTAATGAGTTTTTATAATCGCATAGACTCAGTGATGTTAGAGAGAATGTTGCCCGATGGATTTGAACAAGCCGGTATATACGCACAGGGGTATCGCCTTCTCGATGCGTCTAACATGATGGCCTATTTGTTTGCTGTTTTGTTGCTACCCATCTTTTCCAGAATGCTGTCAACATCGAATGGCGGTGGCAAAGAAGAAATTCTAAAACTACTCGGTTTGTCTTACTCGTTGTTGATTGTTCCTGCCATTATTGTTGCGGCGGCGGCATACAGCTATCAATCTGAGATTATCAAACTCCTGTATACGGAAACAACGGAGTCCTCCAGCACGGTTTTAGGATTGCTGATGATGTGTTTTGTCGCTATATCCACCACCTATGTATTTGGCACTTTGCTCACGGCAAATGGCAACTTAACTTCTCTGAATATTATGGCTTTAATCGGTATTTTGCTCAATATCGGACTCAATATATTGTTGATACCTCAATTGAAGGCCGAAGGAGCTGCCATCGCAAGCCTTTCAACTCAGGTAACAACCACGTTGATCCAGGTCTTTTTGGTACAATATTTCTTCAAATTCACAGTTAACTACAAGTTCATTGGAAAATTGATCCTCTTCGGATTGGCATCATTCGCAATTGGCCATTTCTCTATTGGTGTTTTTTCAAATTGGAAATACGACGCATTTATGATGGTTCTCGCTACAACAACGCTGGCATTTGCACTTAGACTGGTAAAAGCACAATCAATTATTAACGTATTGAAATACAAATCCTAATCAGGCAAAAAGACTAATTACACGTTATTTTTTACTTTTGCCACCACGCTGAAATCTTACACCTATATGAATTCACTATCTGATTCTTCAAACGGCTTCGATGCTTCAGAACTTGTTGCTTTTTTATATGCATGGAAAAAGCCCCTTATTATTGTTTCCGTTGTCGCGGCGGTCCTATCTGCAATATTTTCCGCTCCTTATTTCATCAAGCCTAAATATGAGTCCAAAGTGATATTGTTTCCCGGATCTACCAGCTCTATATCAAAAGCTGTTTTGAATGAGAGCGCAGGAATAAAGAACGACATCTTGCAATTTGGAGAAGAAGATCAGGCTGATCAGTTGCTCCAAATATTGAATTCAGATGATATCAAATTCAGGATCATCAGCAAATACGATTTAATGAGTCATTACGATATCGACCCCAATGGCTCCTATCCCAAAACCAAATTGAACAAAGAATACGACGACAATATATCCTACCGTCGTACCGAATTCCTGTCCATCGAAATAAGGGTACTGGATACAGATCCCGACACCGCTGCAATGATAGCCAATGATATTAGCAACTTGCTCGATACAGCTAAGAACCGGATGCAGAAGGAAATTGCAGTGAAAGCATTTGAAATCGTGAAGAAGGAATTCAATGCACTAACAGCTTACATCGGCACCATCAGGGATTCATTGAAAACCTTGGGAATGCTGGGGGTTCATGATTATAAATCTCAATCGGAAGTGTTGAATAGGCAATATGCTGAAGTGCTTGCAAAAAACGATCAAAGGGCAATTAAAATACTGGAGGATAAATTGGCAATTCTGGCCAAATATGGCAGCACACAAATGTCACTGGCTTACAGCTTAGAAAATATTTATGAAGAGGTTTTCCCGGTGATCAAAAGAAAATACGACGAGGCCAGAGTAGATGCGACCGAAACGCTGCCTCATAAATTTGTGGTAAACCGGGCATATCCCGCCGAAAAGAAGTCTTATCCCATCAGATGGTTGATTGTGGTAATGTCTACGCTGGCTGCTTTTTTGATGGCTTCAGTGGTAATCATTGTTAAAGACAACCTGGATCGGATTACAAATCACAGCTGATCCTCTTTTCTCACTTTATAAGCCTCTTGTAATGGGATACAGGGAAGAATTCTACAAAAATTACTACCAAACGCAAGGGTCGAAATACGACACGGGCTCTCTGGAAGAAAAGATTGCTGCTGCCCAAAGTATTTACAAGAGAGAAGTGCTGCAATATCTGAATGATAAAAGTGCCAGCATATTGGAGCTGGGCTGTGGACATGGTGCACTTTTGTTACTTCTTGCGGATCTTGGTTATGAGCATGTTGCCGGAATTGATGTGAGCGAAGAGCAGGTTGCATTGGCCAAAGAACAAGGTCTTAACAATGTAAAACAGACTTCAATAGATAGTTTTTTAACGGGTTCAGATGAAAAATTTGATGTGATTATAGGAATTGATCTCATTGAACATTTTACCAAGGATGAACTGGTAACATTGCTACAGCTAATTCGGAATTCACTCAAACCCAATGGAGTCGTTATTTTCAGGACACCCAATTGTGATGCTCCATTTGGATCAACCTACTCCTTTGGTGATTTTACACACGAAGTTCACCTAAACTTTCTCTCAGCCCAGCAACTCATGCTCGGTACCGGTTTCCACGACGTGGAGATCTTGCCATCTTATATTGAAGTAGGTGGTTTTCTGAAAAACCTCATTCGCAAAATAATCTGGCTTGAGGTTATCATTCTATCGAGGCTAATATTGTTTGCTTCGGGCAAAAGCAGTAAAAACGTACTGCTCACCCCCAACATGATCATTAAAGCTACCGGTGCGTAGCAGGTTAGTAATGGTAATTTCCTCCCTCAAGCGCACAAGCCTTCTCCTATATGGACTGTGCTTCGCGTTCATTGCGCTCAACATCATTTTGGTTGCCAATGGACATTACTGGCTTTCCCTTTTGCCCCTTGCATTGATTGTGGGTATGCTACTCGTGTTTTCACTCGACAAATTGTTATACCTAACGGTATTTCTCACACCCCTGTCGATTAGCCTTGAACAAAGCGATTTTGGCACCTCAATCAGTGTGCCGTCAGAGCCTTTAATGTTTGTGGTGATGATGGTATTTCTTTTGCGAAATCTATATCATAACACGACGGACAAAAGGATATATCGTCATCCAATGTCAATACTCATCATCATAAATCTCTTCTGGATCTTTATTTCATCTATCACCAGTGAACTGCCCCTGGTCTCCTTCAAATTTCTGCTGTCTCGATTGTGGTTTGTTATTCCATTTTACTTTTTATCGCTTCAGATGTTTAAGAATATCAAGCGAATCAAGCCATTTTTGTGGTCTTACATTGTGCCATTAACCGCTGTGATCATTTACTCGATTTACAAACTATGGGCTTCGGGATTTGACGACCAACAATCGCAAGTTGTTATGGAGCCTTTCTACCCCAGCCATACCTCTTACGGGGCAATTATAGCTTTGTTTATCCCGTTTCTGTTATTTACCACTTTCAATACGAGGGATTCATTCAGTCTAAGAATTACCGGGTTATCCTTATTCGTACTATTTGCCGTGGCCATTCTCTTTTCATACAGCCGCGCAGTATGGGTAAGCTTGCCGATTGCTTTTGCTGCTTATGTTGCCATTAGATTGAGAATCCGCTTTAGTACTATCCTGATTTCTATAGTTGTACTTGCATCATTGCTCTTTACTTTTCAAAGTGATCTTTTGATGCAGCTGGAAAGGAATAAACAAGATTCTTCCGATGAATTTGCAGAAAACTTGCAATCTATCTCAAACATAAGCACGGACGACTCAAATACCGAGCGGCTCAATCGCTGGAGCTCTGCAATTTCAATGTTTGAAGAACGGCCAATCTTTGGCTGGGGGCCAGGAACCTATCAATTCCTTTATGCACCCTTCCAAAAAGCAAGCAATATCACCTTGATCAGTACCAACGCAGGGAACAGAGGCAATGCACACAGCGAGTACATCGGGCCATTGGCAGAATCAGGAGTAATAGGCTCACTTAGCTTTGTAGCTATTGTACTGTGTTCATTGTTTGTAGGCTTGCGTGTTATTTACCGGGGCAACAGGAGTGCTAAGTGGATAGCAACCGTAGTCTTATTGGGGCTGATCACCTACTTTGTACACGGCTTGCTGAATAACTACCTCAATACCGACAAACTATCCGTTCCCTTCTGGGGATTTCTGGCAATGCTCACTGCACTGGATTTGTATGAAACGGATACTGAAGATAGTGGCCTAAAAGAACTTGCAGCTAAATAAGGCAATGTCATCAATATAGGGGCCACCTGCTTTATGTTCTATCAAGCGGTCTCTAATGGTGTCATTGAGGCTGTCAACAGATTCGCTCGCACACTCCTGCATAATTATTTTCAGCGCTTCTAGGCCAAATTCCTGGCCCGCAGGATTTTCCAATTCCACGACCCCATCAGTGTAACACAACAAGGTAGAATTCTCATCGACATTGATAATGCCTTCATCTACTTTGGGCAGCTCTTCAAACATACCCAATCCTGTACATCCTGTTTTAAGCAAATTGAATCTATCCTGCTCTTTGCTCTTGTCTTTGGTGCCTGAATACAATAAAGGGGGATTATGGCCGGCATTAATATAATTTAACACGCGTGTATTTACATTGTATTTCGCGATAAACAGCGTAATGAACTTCTCTCCCTTTGCGCTTTGCATAACTTTAGAATTCAATCTCTGCACCAGGTAAAACAAGGGTATCTTTCGGATAAGCGTTCTTAAATAAGCCTGGAAATTCGACATGAGAAACGCAGCTGGAATCCCCTTTCCAGATACATCAGCAAGACAAAAAACTACCTCGTGGTCGTTGAGCCTTATGTAATCATAATAATCACCGCCTACCTGCTGATGCGGCTGATAGAATGCTGCCACATGTATTTTGTCATTGCTTGGAAGCTCCTTGGGAAATAACATAGACTGCATCTCCGATGCTAGCTGCAGTTCTTTCTTTATTCCCTCCTGCTGAATACGCTCCTTCGCAAGGATTTTATTTTCTATCGCTACCACGATAATGTTGGTTAGCGTTTGAATAAATGGGCGGTGCTTGATTGTCGGACTAATTTCTATGCGCTCCTCATCTATGTCTCCAATAAGAAGATATGCCAACGGCTTTTGCTTATGGAATACAGGAATGATTACATCAAAATGTTCGAATTGCTTTTCAGCGGTAATGTTTAAATAGGTAATCTCTGTGATACCCAGAAGGTCACGCTCGGCATCGAGTTGAAATTCTTCATCTGATATCCCATATCTGATAGCACAATTCCAGTCATTTTCTCTAATGAACAGCGCCAGCTTTCCAATTTCCAGCTTGTTTTTTAGTACATCCTCAAAAATTTCGAATAGCTCCTCTCGCGAAAAATTCTCATTGATCGCATTGGTGATTTTTAACAGGACGTCCAACTTAAAGTCCTTTATCTTAACTGAAGAGGCTACCATGCTACTAGAAGGCATAATTAATACCGGTTTACTTCAAAGATAAACAATAATGATAATATTGTAACCAACCCATCTGAAAGGCGTATATAATCACTGTCCTTATTTTAAGGGCAACTTATGCGCCGCAATACCGTCTAATAATCAGTATAGATCGGAGTTAAGCAACCAAAAACCGCATGTTATGAAACAGTCAAAGTCAATATTGCTGATAATATTTTCCTTGTTCATGGCGTACTATGTCCACGCCACCGTGTTCACTTCAATCGCTGGGGGGGATTGGAATCTCGGCACTACCTGGGACCAAACAGGCTGTGGAGCCGGGTGTACTGAAGGGGTAGACTTCCCCGGCGCAGGAGATGATATTGTCGTAAAGAACGACGCATCTGTCATTATTAACATTGCCAGCGCTAAATGCAGAGATATGCAATTGGGCTCTAACTCCGCTCCTGATAACGGAGACGGTACACTGCGGTTTAACGCAGATGCTAAATTAACTGCAACTGGCAACCTGACATTTGGTGACACTCCAAAAAACGGTCACCTGGATATGTCGGCTGACCGATGTGAATTTACCTGTTCTGCTTGGAGCGGTACAAAGGGCTCTTTTACTTACGGTCTTGGCAAGGTTGCGTTCACGGGCACTTTTACCTTCCAGAACAATCCCATCTATGATGAGTATTATGATTTGAAAATCAATGGCGGCACGGTTATTATGGCAAGGGCAACTGTTATTAACCGAACCCTGGAATTAGCTTCTGGCACTTTTGATTGCGCGGGTAAGCCGCTGACAGTTAAAGGAAATTGGAATAACAGTGGTGGTTCCTTTACAGAAGGTGCAGCCGCCAACTCAAAAGTAACTTTTAACGGAGGCAACGTACAAATTCTATCGGCAGTTGCTGGAGAAACTTTTCACCATCTTATTCTTAATAAGTCTGCAAACGAGTTAATCTTGAATGATGATATCGAACTATCAGGAAAGCTTACCATGACTGCGGGAAATGTCAATGTTAACGGAAATACGTTCGAAATTGGTGTGGATATTACAAATCCTGGCGAATTGCTGTATACAGCAGGGATATTATATGGCGGCACTTTAAAACGCTGGTATGCTGCTGGTTCAGTTCCGGGCGACACGGGGCTGTTTCCAATTGGTATTTCTACCGGCTACCGTCCAATACAAATAACTTCAACTGCGGATATTACAACAGGTGGGTCCATCTCTGCCACACATACGGATGCATCAAGTGCCACTGATGTAAGCATCATGGATGCTGGAGTCAATATAGAAAGAACCCATGATATGTTTTCAACGATATCATTAGCCGATGGTATTGACGGGGGAACTTTTAACGCAGATATTACCCACTCGAATTTGAGCAGTACCGGTGTAATTACGGACATTCGGGTGACAAAAGATGGTGGCGTTGTCGGTACACATGCTGTAGCTACGGGCACGGTCGACAATCCAACCGCAAAACGAACGGGTGTAGCCCTGGGAGATTTAAGTGGTTCCTGGAAAATTGGCACAACAGACAAAGTTAATTCTCCGCTACCCGTGGTACTAATCAGTTTCACTGCAGAACTGGTGGACAATACGCAAGTTGCGTTGATCTGGGTCACAGCCTCCGAAACCAACAATGATTATTTTACTATCGAGAGAAGCATCAACGGTTTGTCCTTTGAAGAAATAACCCAGGTAATGGGCGCCGGAAACAGCAATCGAGAATTAGAATATGAAGCATTTGACGATTCGCCGGTGGAGGGAATTTCATACTATCGCCTTAAACAAACCGATTTTGACGGGACAGAAGAAGTATTCAATATGGTTGCGGTCCGTTTCGAAAAGAACCCGGATGGCAGTTGCATTCTTCGTGTCTTCCCTAATCCTTGCATTGGACGATGCACTATAGACTTATCTGAATGTGAGCACAATGAGAATGCTGAAATAAAAATAGAGATGATCGACGCATTGGGCAACCTGGTCTATTCCAAGGTTCCATTTCGGAATTTTGACGGTTCCTTCCAGTTTTCAATTGATTCGAGCAATAACCTCAAACCAGGGGTATACATTGTTCGGGGAACATCACAATCTGAATCTTACTCCAACAAGATCATTATAAAATAATTGATAGTTTTAGTCAGAATTATTAATCGTTTGCATCTATGATCAGCTTTCGCCAGCTTTCGCCGATTGTCCTGGGTTTGGTTACTCTGTTCATTGCTGCTTGTACGACTGAAGAGCCCCCAGAAATCGTAGATGAGTTTAAGACAGTAAATATTGCTGACTCACTAGGTCTGGATAGCGGAGATGCCAAGATCTTTCTTCTCCCGGCACCGCTTCAGGTAGTTTCTGCTCTCAATGTGCAGAATATTCCATACAAACCAGAACTAATAAGCAGCTTCCCTAAAGACCTGGAGGGCAATAAGGAATACCAATTAGCGCTTAATCTGGGTATTAACACGATTGATCTTGGATACGCCACGGTTTACGGTGACTATCAAACGGGAATAAATTATGCGACCAAGGTAAAGGAATTGATGGATCTTCTTGGGATTCGAAGCGCACTAAAAACGTCTATGATCAAAAGATTCGAAAAAAATTCAAATAATATAGATTCGCTTTCCAGTATAATATTGCAAGCTTACAGCTCCTCACATGAGTATTTTCAATTAAACGAAAGAGAGGGCGTTGGCCTGCTAATTTTAACGGGGTGTTTTGTTGAAGGGCTTTACTTAGCTACGGGAGTAGATCAGGCATTGTCGAACCGGCAAATTCATGGGTTAATTGCCCTGCATAAAGAGTACTCAGCCAACATTTTGTTACTTCTACATTATTACCGAAGCAGCAATGATGTGGAGAGTTTGCTCATTAAATTGGAGGCCTTGAGTCTTGAACTCGAGAGTTTAAATTATAAGTATAATGCTTCTACAGGAAAGGCCACCCTGGATATGCCCATTCGGGAGGAAAAACTAGATGCAATAAGAGAAATAATTAAAGATCTCAGGAATTCAATAAGAATCTAACTTTACTTATCGAATAGTTCAGGAAGCCTCTTAAGATAAACCAATTCCTTCATCTTTTCCCGATGTTCTGCTGCCGGAGATCCGAAGTACACTTTACCGCCATCCAGTGAATTAACCAATCCCGATTGGGCAAGCACCGTAACACCTTCCCCAATTTCCACGTCACTTATCACGCCTACCTGCCCCCAAAATATTACATGATCCCTCACTACAACCGCGCCGGCAATTCCCACTTGTGCTGCAATGAGGCAATGTTTACCGATTTCTGTATCATGGCCTATTTGAACCAGGTTATCGATTTTGGTCCCATCACCAATCACGGTATTTCCTGAAACGCCCCTGTCGATGGTAGTAGAGGCACCAATTTCTACCTTATTGCCAATTACGACAGAGCCCCCGGATAATAGTTTTACATATCCCGCCTCTCTTTTCTGATAATAAAACGCATCTGCGCCAATTACAGCATTCGCATGTATTATTACATCATCTCCAATTGTACAATTGCTGTACACCACTACGTTGGGATGAATAACACCGTTCTTTCCAATTTTCACATTGTCCCCAATAAAAACGGATGGCTGGATGATTGTTCCTTCCCCAATTTGAGCGCTATCGCTCACAGTGGATTTGGCTGGAATGAATGGATTGAATTTCTCTATTAACTTATTGTAATCGCGAAAGGGATCATCCGAGATCAGTAACGTCTTTCCTTTAGGAACTTCGACTTCCTCATTAATTATGATCGTAGTTGCCTTGGATTGAAGTGCTTTATCATAATATTTTGGGTGATCAACAAAAATTAAATCCCCCTCCTCCACTTTATGGATCTCGTTGATACCGAATATTGATTGGTTGGGATCCCCAATATACTTCGCCTTGATAATATCGGCAATTTCTTGTAGCGTCAAAGCCGGGTTTAGCTTCATTATGTGGAGTTTTTCACAGTAAAACGGCGTACAGACAGCCTGGTAAAACAAATGTAGTACAAATTCGTCACCTTAAATAGTGCCCTTTCAGATCCGAAAATTTTTCCATTTCAAGATTTGTAAGAGTTTCTCCTGTCCAATATTGAAACACCATTCCATCATTTAAATACAATACGGATGGAAATATGCCGCTCGTCATCTTGAAAATTTGTTGATCCTTAAAAATGATGTAAGGAAAATCAGATTTGCTAGCCCTTAAAAATTCTTTCACCTTCTCCTGATCTGCCTTAAAAACGAAAAACACCTCGGGAATATCGTATAGTTTATTGGCAATGGACAGCTTGTGCGCAGCGTCTTTACAATGGGGGCATTTCACAAGAAAGAAGGCTAGAATTTTCTCGCCCTGAGATAAATCCACCAATTTTTTGCCCCCCACAGGTTGCGGCATCCTCGACAAATTAATTTGGTAAGGTATTTCATTATTAAAATGAGGTTGTTGAGATCCAAGTTGTACAGGATTTAAAATAAAAGGAGTAGCACACGACACGAGCACCATGGGTGTTATCCATCTCCAGCTAAGTCCCAGTTCATTGCCCTTTCCTCGCAGATAAAACAGGGCAATGAGCAACAACCCATTTTTTAAAAGTGATTCGTATGGTGTTAGTTGCACATAAGCCCCCATACAACCGCAATCGGCTTCATTGCCCTCTACAAATAACAAATAGACAATGTAAATGGAAAAAATGACCAACAGTAATGAGGTAGCTTTAAAGGCAAACCTGCTGTAATGGATATTAGCAATAATTAATACTCCCAAAAATATTTCGGATGAGATAATTAATCTGGATATAAAGGGAGAATATTTCCATGAGAATATCCCGACATCGATTAAGGTCAATTCGAATGGCTCAACAGGGTACAGTTTTAGTATTCCCGACGCAATGAATAGGCCGCCTACAAGAATTCTAAGGATCCAGATAGATATAATTACCCTGCGTTCTTTCATTATGCTAACTTAAAATTAAAGGAACAAAAAAGCCACCCCTCACACAAGAATGTATAAGGGGTGGCTTTTTCTTAGAAAACAAATTCTATCTCAGTTTAGATAGAACAAGTTTCTCCATAACTTTCGTATGAAGAACAGTTGATTTTAGCAACACTCTTCGTCGATTTAGGCAAGGTGTAGCTGTACGTGCTTGAACCATCTGTGCAAGTACAGGTGTACTTCTTCCGGCATGCCACCAGTGAACTTGCAAAAACTATAATTGCGAAAATTGATAGACCTTTTTTCATTTTCCTTTGTTTTCTCCTGTTGAAATCAGGAATTAGATTAATTAACATTTATTCTGCGATTCAATTAACAACTTTTTTTGGTTTTGTGCAAAGCCGCCAGATTGTACTTACCGAAATTAAAAAAAGCCCTCCTTCACATAAACAATGTGAGAGAGGGCTTTTCGTTAGAGAACGAACTCTATCTTAGTTTAGATTGAGCAAGTCCATCCACCTGTTGCGTAAACTGCACATTGAGTCTCGGCATTTTTCTTGGATTGTTTTCCCAAGTTATAGGTGAATGTGCTAGTTCCGCTAGTGCATGTACAGGTGTAATCTTTCTTACACGCTACAAATGAACTTGCGAAAGCTACAATTGCAAAAATTGCTAGTCCTTTTTTCATTTTTCTTAGTTTTTACTCCTGTTTAAATCAGGAATTATATTAATTAACGTTAATTCTAGGCGCGAAGAAACAACTTTTTTTACTTTTATGCAACCCACGACAGATTCAGACATTATAAAACCAAATATATCCCACAAATAGTAAACAATCTTCTCAACAAAGAGAGCGCTATTTTACTCTTTCGGAATACTCTCCAGATCTTGTATCAATTTTGATATTCTCCCCTTCATCAATGAATAGGGGAACATTGACCTTAGCGCCAGTTTCCAAGGTAGCCGGCTTCATTGTGTTCGTAGCCGTATCACCTTTCACTCCCGGTTCAGTATAGGTAACCTGCAACGTAACAAACGGTGGCAATTGGCAGGACAATGCCGTTTCAGTATCTGCATGATATACAATTTCAACTTCCTGTCCTTCTTTTAACAATTCTGACCTTTCTATTAATTTCTTATCTAAAAATGTTTGTTCAAATGTTTCGTTGTGCATAAAATGGTAACCACTATCGTCTTTATATAAATATTGGTGAGGCCTTCTTTCTATTCTGGCTACGTTAATTTTAAACCCGGATGTGAAAGTATTGTCAACTACCTTACCGGTCTTCACATTTTTTAACTTAGTTCTAACAAATGCGGGCCCTTTCCCCGGCTTAACATGTTGAAACTCTACTATTGTGTACAGACCGTTATTATGTTCTATACACATTCCATTTTTAAAATCTGCTGTTGATGCCATCTGTTTCTAGTTTCTTTAGATTATTTATTACCTGAGATATAAAGTTATTTATATTTTTCAATCTCAATCAAGTTCTGACACATGGAGTATTCTTCTTCTCGGTGGTTGGAACACAAAAAAAGTACCCGCCCTTCTTTGTATTGATCCAAAAGCCGAGAATACCACTCAATTCCATTTTTGTCCAGATTCGCAACCGGCTCATCTAACAACAGTATGGATGAATCTGTCAAAATAGCAAGGCCCAATTTCAATCTTTGAAGCATACCTGTGGAGAACTGTTTTAAATACTTTCCACATGCATCTGTTAATGCCATTACCTCAATTGCTTCTGCTGTATCTATGCCATTAATAAATCCCTTGAATTTAACATGATATTTTACCATCTCTTCCAGGGAAAACTGATCAATTAAAGATAGATATGGGGCGCTTAAGCTAATATACCGAAACAACCCTTCATTAGAAATCTCCTCACTTTGATGCGAATAACCAATCGATCCTTCAGAAGGGTCTACATATCCGGCAAGGACCTTAAGTAATGTCGACTTGCCCGATCCATTAGAGCCTAAGATAGCATACGAACCATTTTCGACAATGTCTAGGTTCATATGTCTGAAAACCCAATGATCATTATACCTCTTGCCGATATCTTCTAAGGTAATTTTCAATAGGCCTTGCTTTTGAGGTAACCCGGAATAACAGTACTAAGAAAGTGATGGGCCTCTAATTATACCCTTTGTAGATTCTCTGATGAACTTAATAATGTTCTGCTTCTCTTCAGAAGCCGGTATTTCCAGCTCTACCGCATTTAGTGCTTGAGAGATATTATTGCTTCTTACATAAATAATCCTGTAGATGTCCTCTATCATCGAAATCGTTTCGTTATTGAAACCTCTCCTTCTCAGCCCAACAGAATTAATACCAGCATAGGATAGGGGCTCTCTGGCTGCTTTAACGTAGGGAGGAACATTCTTTCTTATAAGAGACGCCCCGGCTATGAAAGCATGTGCGCCAATTTTTACAAATTGTTGTACTGCTACCAAGCCTTCCAATATTGAATAGTCATCAATTTCGATATGACCAGCCAGGGCTACGTTGTTGGCCATGATGCAGTTTTTGCCCAATATGCAATCGTGAGCCACATGCACGTACGCCATCAAAAGTGTGTTCTCACCTACTGCCGTCTTATGTTTATCGAGAGTGCCTCTGTTGATAGTCACAAACTCCCTGATTATTACATTATCCCCAATTTCAACGGTGGTTTTTTCTCCATTGTATTTTAAATCCTGCGGGGTGGCTGAAATAACCGCACTCGGAAATATTTGGCACTTTTTACCAATCCTGGCCCCATCCAGGATAACCGCATTTGGCCCGATCCATGTACCATCCCCTATTTCAACATCTTCTGCCACATAAGCAAAGTGATCTACAACCACGTTCTTACCAAGCTTTGCTTTGGGATGTATGAAATTTACTTTTTGGCTCATCAATTAATGATTAAATCTGGGCGGTGGTTCTCTAGATACATTCTATCAAGCTTTGTTGGTTGCAGTGTCAGTCGGTTTAGCGTCCGCTGAATTATTTTTGTCAACTCTAACAATTTGTGCCATCATCTCTCCTTCAGTTACAATTTTATTTCCCACATAGGCAGTAGCGCGCATATGACATATTCCTCTTCTAATAGGACTCAATAGCTCCAACTTAAAGATTATGGTGTCTCCTGGTACAACTTTGTTCTTGAATTTAACTTTATCGATTTTTACGAAGTAGGTAAGATAATTCTCCGGATCTGGAAGATTATGTAAAGCTAACACACCCCCGGCCTGGGCCATTGCTTCTATCTGCAATACTCCCGGCATTACAGGATTACCCGGAAAATGGCCCACGAAAAAAGGTTCGTCTATGGTTACATTCTTAACCCCTACCACATGGGTTTTGCTCAGCTCTATGATTTTATCTATAAATAGAAATGGTGACCTGTGGGGTAATATTTCTTGAATCTGCCTGATATCATAAACCGGCTCAATATTGGGATCATAATGCGGCGGTTGTACTGATTTCCTGTCCTTTTTGATTACCTCTTTAATCTTTCTGGCGAATTCAATATTTGAAGTATGTCCTGGACGAGAAGCAATTATTTGAGCGTTTAGCGGCATTCCTATCAGGGCCAAATCACCTATCACATCCAAAAGCTTATGTCTTGCTGGTTCATTTTGATATTTCAGCTTGATATTGTTCAGAATCCCTCCACTGGTGATTTTGACATTCGGTTTGTTGAATAATTTGGCCAATCTATCCGCCTTGCTCTTCTCCACTGCGTTATCCACTACTACTATCGCATTATCCAGATCACCTCCTTTTATTAAATTGTCCTTCAACAATTCTTCTAATTCATGCAGGAACACAAATGTTCTACTCGATGCAATTTCATCCTTAAAATCTTCGATTTTATCAAGTGTTGCATGCTGACAGCCAAGTACAGGAGAATTGTAGTCTACCATAACAGATAGCCTGAACTCAGGGCTAGGCAGGGCAATTAGTTCTGATTGGTTGTCTTCGTTGGTATAGTGCACCATTGATTTAATATTAAACACCTTTCTCTCCAGTGATTGTTCAACGTTTCCAACCTTTAAAAGGGCTTCAATGAAGGATGCTGCGCTTCCATCCATTATTGGCGTTTCCGGGCCATTTAGCTCAATGAGTATATTGTCAATTCCCAAGCCCGCTACTGCAGCCAAAACATGTTCCACCGTATTAACCCCAGCTCCATTGGCCGCAATATTGGTTCCCCTTACGGTGTCTACCACATTGTCGATATCAGCCTTTATTATTGGCTTGCCTTTAAGATCAATACGTTGGAATTTGTAACCATGGTTTTCTGGAGCCGGCTTGTACGTAAGGTTAACTTTTTTGCCTGTATGTAGTCCTCTTCCAGAAATCGTAATTGCTTCCTTTATGGTTTTTTGTCTTTCGAACATGGGCTTTTTACGATGTTATCTTGCTAAAGATTATATCACTCTTTTTGTAATTCCTCAATCTTTGATTGCAACTCAAAGCTGCATTCAACTTTTGCTCAAAGCAACTCTGCTATTTGCCGAGCAGAAAATTCCTCTGTTTCATTATTCTATGCAGAGGCGATTATGCTGCAAAAATACTAATAAATAGCATTTCTCTTTGAATAATGGCCCTGTTACCAGAAAACCCAATTTACATTTTAGGATAGCACAAATAGTACTTCTTTGTTGTTCTGGACAATACCGAAATGTTGAGATGATCCGATGCTTTAGCTACATCCACAAGAGAGCCATCCTTGTAAAGCACATTTATTTTGTCATCGTTAGGATTGTATGTCTTGTTACTAATCACATCTGAATATACATAGTAGTGCACATCCTTAGGAGAAATCTTGAGCTTTTTGATAACCGCTTTTTTTATCTTTTCTATGTGTGCTTTTTTAAACCGCTCTCCTTGTATTTCCACTTTGTTTAGCTTTCTGTGTACGAGCTTATTACAAAGCGAGGATAGAATTTTATCCTCATGATTGCACCAAACTTTTATCGCCGACAACAAGTCATAATCGTCAAGGTTGGCAAATTCATCCAAGATAGACTTGTTTTTTTCGAAGCTGGATTTATCAACCTGGTTCCGCAAAAAGAATTCTAAAGACGGTGTCGCGAAAAGATCTTTGTTCTTACCATATAGATATTTCGCTCTTTTAAGAATCTTGACCAACAATAATTCTGCCGAAACAACGGTCTTATGAAGGTAAACCTGCCAATACATGAGACGCCTTGCGATGAGAAACTTTTCAATAGAATAGATACCCTTTGCATCTACCACCAATTGATCATTTTTTATATTCAACATTTTGATAATTCGGTCTGAGCTAATTACACCTTCCGAAACACCGGCAAAGAAGCTGTCTCGATTCAGATAATCGAGCCGATCCATATCCAATTGGCTTGCAACAAGTTGATGAAGAAACTTTTTGCGGTATTTATTCTTAAATATTTTAATTGCCAGTGTTAGTTTTCCCTTGTACTGCTGATTCAGGCTTTCCATAAATATTCCCGAGAGGTCTTCGTGATTGACATTGCTTACAAGACTCTTCTCAAGAGCATGTGAGAAAGGACCGTGGCCAATATCATGTAACAGTATTGCTATCGAAACTGCTTTGGCCTCCTCCGTTGATATGTTATTACCCTTTGAGCGCAACACTTCAATTGCCAGGCCGGTCAGGTGCATCGCACCCATTGCGTGTTGAAACCTCGTGTGATACGCCCCAGGATATACCAGGTGCGTCAATCCCAATTGTTTTATTCTTCGCAATCGTTGAAAATACTTATGCTCAATCAGCGTTTGAATGATGTCGAACGGAATACTTATAAACCCATAAATTGGGTCGTTAAATATGGTGCTCTTGGTTTTGACTTTAGCCGGCATTTTTGAATCGCTTTATCCAGACAAATATAGCCGTAATTAACATAATTAGTATTTTTGAAGCAAGGCCATTTTGTGCCGTCATATTTATTATTCAAATGGAAGAAATCAAGATATTGTGGGTAGATGATGAAATCGATTTGCTCAGGGCGCATGTAATATTTCTGGAAGAAAAAGGATATCTCGTTTCAACATCAAATAACGGGGATGAAGCGCTCACTTTGATAGACGAACAAAGGTTCGACTTAATTTTTCTCGATGAAAATATGCCGGGGCTTTCTGGTATAGAGACGCTTGTACAAATAAAAAACAGACGACCTGAGTTGCCGGTGGTGATGGTGACCAAAAGCGAAGAGGAAAACCTGATGGACGATGCTATCGGATCCAAAATATCGGACTACTTGATTAAACCGGTTAATCCAAAGCAAATTTTATTGTCGATCAAGAAAAATATCGACACAAAAAGACTGGTGAGCGAAAAAACCACTTCAGATTATCAGCAAGACTTTAGAAATATCGGCGCCACATTAAATGAAAGGCTTAATCATGCTGAGTGGGGCGATGTTTACAAGAAACTTGTCTATTGGGAGCTCGAGCTGGAAAAAGCGGATGACCAAAGCATGGAAGAGGTTTTGAAAATGCAAAAAACAGAGGCGAACAGTCTGTTTTGCAAGTTCGTTCAGGGCAACTACATGGACTGGCTCAACAATGTAAGTGATGCCCCAATTATGTCACATACGTTATTTAAGACCCACGCCCTGCCCATATTAGAGTCTGATAATACCCGCTTGATTTTTGTACTTATCGATAATTTGAGATACGACCAGTGGAAAAGTATGATGCCAATGTTATCAGATGATTACGAACTGATACAAGAGGACATCTATTACGGCATTTTGCCAACCGCAACACAGTATTCCAGAAATGCAATATTCGCGGGCCTTATGCCTTCTGAGATTGAAAAGAAATATCCGGATCTATGGCTAAATGATGGTGATGATGGTGGAAAGAACCTCAATGAAGAGCGCTTTTTGCATGAGCAGTTATTGCGATACGGGCAAACATCAAAATTTACGTACACTAAGATCACCAACTTAAATAGTGGTAAAAAGTTGGTGGAGAATATTCCGAATGTTATGTCGAATAAGTTGAATGTGATCGTTTACAATTTTGTTGATATCCTGTCACATGCAAGAACTGAAATGGAGGTTATAAAGGAATTGGCGGAAGATGAGGCCGCATATCGCTCGTTGACCTTGTCCTGGTTTGAACACTCTCCTTTACTGGCGTGTTTAAAGAGAATAGCAAGCATTGCCAAAGCGGATAAACAAAACAATTACAAGCTGATCATCACTACGGATCACGGTTCAATTAGGGTGAAAGAACCCTCGCGGCTGATCGGCGATAAAAACACCACCACGAACCTCAGGTATAAGCAAGGAAAAAACCTGACTTATGAAGAGAAGGATGTTTTCTCCATTGGAACCCCAGAGAAAGCATTTCTGCCCAAAGTAAACATAAGCTCCAGGTACGTTTTTGCCAAAGAAGATAAGTACTTTGTTTATCCTAACAATTATAATCACTTCATGAACCTCTTCAAAAACTCGTTCCAGCATGGGGGATTATCAATGGAGGAAGTCTTGATACCTATCGCCACCCTGAAGGTAAAATGATTACCAAAACCATAGAATACGAAGGCATTCATCAACTGCACACTGTTTCTGAAGAAATTCTGAATTTCACGAAGGACAATTCGCTATTTGCCATATACGGGGACATGGGCGCTGGCAAAACGACATTGATAAAATCCTTGTGTTCGGTTCTCGGTGTTAAATCAAACGTATCGAGCCCGACATTTTCAGTAATCAATGAATATGTTATTGAGATTGACAACAAAACAGAAAGCGGTAACTTTGAAAAGGAGGTTTATCACATGGACTTCTATCGAATTGATGAACAGCGGGAAGTTTTCGATATGGGATATGAGAACTATTTTTTTGGTAAGTCGTATTGCTTCATCGAATGGCCTGAAATAATTGAATCCCTGCTTCCGGAAAAGTATGTTGAGCTGCGAATCATTAAAAGTGATAAATCCCCGGATTTTCGGGAAATAACACTTAATTTGCATTAAATGGAAAGGTCAAAATCATCTTTATTATCGAGTTCTGCGTTTCCAGAGTTAATGCCCCAGGAAGAAACGCTTGAGGTAGCTCGAAAAAAATCTTCTCTCTTTATCGGAATCCCCAAAGAAACCTCTATTCAGGAGAACCGTGTGACGCTCGTACCAGAATCGGTGCGGGTACTTATAAATAACGGCCACAAAGTGGTGATTCAAAGAGGTGCCGGAGACGCATCTAATTTTGACGATAATCAATACAGTGAAGCTGGCGGTGAAATCGTGGAAGGACCAGAAGATGTTTATAAGGCAGACATAATCATGAAAGTTGAGCCGCTAATTCCCGAAGAAATCGCGCTCTTACAGCGAAAACAAACTGTCATATCTGCGCTTCAGATTAGTATTCACCCAAAAGATTACATAAAGAAATTAATTGCAAAAAAAGTTTCGGGTATTGCCTTTGATACGATTCAAGACCAGCACGAAAAATTTCCTGTTATCCAATCGATGGGCGAGATCGCTGGTAACACATCTATCCTCATCGCTGCAGAATTGCTGAGTAACGCGAATAACGGTAAGGGATTGATGCTCGGCGGCATAGCCGGCGTACCGGCCACAGAGGTGGTTATCCTAGGCGCCGGGAATGTAGGTGAGTTTGCAGCTCGAGCGGCGCTGGGCCTCGGCGCGACAGTGAAGGTTTTTGACAACTCACTTTACAAATTGAGAAGGCTGCAAAACGATTTAGGTACGAGGGTCTTCACCTGTGTTATGCAACCTGAAGTGTTAGCGATAAAACTAAAAACAGCTGATGTGGTTATCGGGGCGATAAGGGCACCTGGTAAGGCCACGCCATGTGTTGTCACGGAAAATATGGTTCAGGATATGAAAGATGGTTCAGTGATTGTGGATGTGAGTATTGACCAGGGTGGCTGTTTTGAAACTTCAAAAGTTACGGACCACAACAAGCCCACCTATACTATCCATGGTGTAATACATTATTGCGTTCCCAATATTTCTTCCCGCGTGGCAAGAACTGCTTCTTATGCCCTCAGTAACATCTTTGCTCCTATCTTATTGCAGATTGGAGAAAGGGGTGGTATTGACGTAGCGCTACGGGAAAACAAAGGCTTGCGCAATGGCGTGTATTTGTACAATGGTATTTTAACCAGCAAGATGCTCGGTGATTCCCTCAATTTGCCGTATAAAGACATCAATTTACTGATGGCGGCGTTTTAAGCTGCACAGACCCCTAAACCATGCCTTTTCTAAGAAGAATAAAACTGTATGTAATTGGCTTCCTGCTTGGCTCAATATTGGTGTATGGCTTATTTCACAACCGCATGCCTTCATGGCTACCGGAAACTATTATCAAAGAAGAATTACTTCAATGGCCACTGCAGTTCACTAAACACGCCCGTTGCCGAATGGAATGCAGGGGTATTTCGGAAGCAGAGATAACCATAATCCTGGAGGAGGGCGACATCAATTTTGGCAAGAGCAAAGTCAGGGATAAGCCCTGTCCTTCATATGCAATTGAAGGTACAACCGAAGACGGCCAATTTGTTCGCATTGTGTTTGCAAAGTGCGACAGTGTAACGCGTGTAGTAACCGCGATTGACCTCAATGTAAAGCACGATTGCAATTGTAATTAAGCATCGGAGGCTATTAAAATGACTGTTCTTAAAACAGTATCGGTTATCATAGACATCCCTGATCATTTTGACCGTTGTCTTGCACGATGACTATTATTCGGTCTATCACTTCGCATAATTTGTATATTTATTGAAGAATACCGGGGCAAAGCAGTCATTCTTAGTTAAGTGGGGAATAAGCATTTTAATATGGAAACAATCGCAAAAAAGTTTTATTATGAAAAAGTGCTTGGATAAGACAAGAAAACCTATTGGATAGACAGGCCGCGTAAGGAGAGCAAGCTCCCGGAGGTTTTATCTGTTGAGGAGGTAATAGAAATTTTATGGAGTATTGGAAATCAGAAGCATAAATGTATTGTGGGATTGTTGTACTCGGCGGGACTTCGCATTGGCGAGTTGCTTAACTTGAGATTACAGGACATTAGATTTGACCGCGCCCAAATAATGATCAGAGGCGCAAAAGGCAAGAAGGACAGAGTGGGATTGTTAAGCGTGACAATAACTGATCAATTGTTGGCTTATATTGGGCAGTATAAACCAAAGTATTGGGTCTTTGAGGGTCAGACTGGCGGGCGCTATTCGAGTACCCGCATACAGCGAATTATCAAAGTGGCTTCTGCAAAAGCCAGGATAAATCGCAATATCACTGCTCATACGTTCAGGCATAGTTTTGCGACACACTTACTTGAGCAGGGAACAGATCTGCGTTACATACAGACATTATTGGGTCACAGCAGTAGTTAAACAACTGAGATATACACCCATATCAGCAAAGCCAGTTTAGAAAAAATTCGCAGCCCACTCGATGTAATTATTGAAAACCTTGATCTGGAGAACAAGACATTAGGCATGTTAAAAACATAGTATATATAAAATGCAGTGCATTTTATATATACGTTAGTAGCCAATAGCCCTTCTGGAAACTGATGAGGAAAAAACAAGCATTGATAAAAAGAAAAAGTAAAACACTACGGTTGGCGGCTTACCTGAGCGTTGGACTGCTACTTACTACGCTGACAGGCAACACAAAGGCAAGTGGTGAGCAAACCCGAATCATTGACAGCTTGAAAACCGTCATTGAAACGGCAGACCACGACACGACAAAAGCAAAAGCACTGAATTCGCTTGCATGGGAATTACAATATAGCCATCTTGACACCTCAATTATTCTATCCACCCAGGCCCTGAAAATATATGAGGAATTAAATATTCAAAAAGGTATAGGAAAATCTTACCATCAGCTTGGAACATTTCATAAAGACCAAGGCAGCTATGATTCTGCTTTTTTTTACTTAGAACGTGCTGTTAAAATATGGAAAACTCTCAATAACAAAAAGGGCATGGCTTCCTCCTATAACAACATCGGGACTATTTATGATTATCAATCCGACTACTCCCAAGCCTTTGACTACTACTTTAAATCCATTAAAATAAAAGAGGAACTGTTGGAGCGAAGCGGAAATCCCGATGAAGTCGGGAGGCTTAAACAAGGCATGGCTCGTACCTATAACAACATCGGGATTATTTATCATAATCAATCTGATTACCCCCAAGCCCTTGCCTATTACTTTAAAGATCTTAAAATAGCAGAGGAACTGGGCAATAAAAAAAGCATAGCTTACTCCTACAACAACATCGGGCTTATTTATATGAAACAATCCGACTACCCCCAAGCCCTTGACTACTACTTTAAATCCATTAAAATAATGGAAGAACTAAGCAATAAACATGCAGTTGCTACTATCTATAACAACATCGGGATTTTTTATGCGAATCAATCCGACTACGCCCAAGCCCTTGCCTACTACTTTAAATCCCTTAAAATAAAAGAGGAACTAGGCAATAAACGAGGCATGGCAATGTCCTACACTAATATAGGCAGTTTGTACACCAGTATCTATGAGCAAGGCGATGCTTCCACCGATTTATCTCCCGAAGCAAAAGCGAAGGGAGAAGCTTCTGACTCCGTTAAAACTTCGTCAGATAAATCAGCGAAGGTGGACAGTGTTGCCCAAAGGGTGGGTGGGTGGGCTCGTGGCGACCTTTCGCTACTTGACACAGCGCTGATATACCTGCAGAAGGCATATAAACTCAACAGGGAGCTACACTATGAACACAACATGGTCAACACCCTGACAGGAATTGGAAGCATATACGACAACAAAAATGAGCATATAAGCGCTATTCAATATTACCAAGAAGCAGTACAACTTGCAGACAGCATTAATGCACTAAATGAATGCAGTGGCGCCCATAAGTCGCTTGCAGAAACATACGAGAAACTCAACAACCACAAACTTGCTCTGGAACATTACAAACAATACTCCACCCTAAAAGACAGCGTATTCAACGAAGAAAAGAGCAAAGACCTGGGTAAACTGGAAGCAAAGCATGAAATGGAAATGGCAGAACAGGAACGAAAAAGACAGGAAGAAGAACAGCAAAGAATATTAACAGAGCAAACAGAGAGACGAAACCTGCTGCAATACTCGGGCATACTCATTTTTATTGTTGCGTTTTTCATCACTTTGCTCTTCAGCGGCAGACTGAATATTCCTGTTAGACTGGCAGAAGGAGGCGTATTTTTCACTTTCTTGCTCGTATTTGAGTTTCTGCTCGTACTGACAGACCCGTACATAGAACAATACACAGGTGGGGAACCGGCTTACAAGCTCATTGTGAACGCAGGACTGGCTGGACTGATTTTTCCGCTTCACAGCTTCTTTGAGACTAAGTTGAAGAAGAGAATAATGATTAAACAAAAACAGAAAATAACAAAAGCATAAGAGCTTCGTGGACGGAAAAGCGGGGCTACAGTAGGTAACATTGTGTATAGCATATAGGGCTGACATCGAAACAGTTATCTTTGAGCTTTTAAAAGGCACTGATTTCCGGGGAAAAATCCGTTTTCAATAATCCCAACATGCCATACACTTACCGTCAGACTGTGCATGGTATGATAAAGGGACATGCTTTACAAAGTTAAAGGGACATAGTTTACACTTTTAAGACTAGTAATTTGTAAAAAAAAACAAATTATCATGCCTTGGAAAGTAACAACAACTATGGAACAAAAAGTA
>JACZWC010000070.1 GCA_022572355.1 Bacteroidota bacterium
GTGTCCAGAAGTAAGTGTAAGCACCTGTACCGCCCGAAACAATAACAGTGGCAGTACCATCGCAACAGCTAAAGCAAGATTCATTGGTTACTGTCGCCGTAGCAACCAGAGCTGGCGGTTCTGTGATGGTAAATATGGCCGAAGAAGAATCCCCAAGCATGTCATAAATGGTAAGCACATAAGTTCCTGCACACAGACCAAATGCAGTAGAATCTGTTTGAACGGGTGTGGTATTCCAGATATATGTATAGGGTAAGGTCCCACCCGTGGCGATACCCATTGCTGAGCCATCGCAGGCACCGAAGCAAGATGCATCCATGGTTCCTGCTATCGTAGCAGTAAGTTGCGCACTCAGTTGGTTCGAAATAAAGATACAGGCTACCAATAAGCCCAATAAGCGAGGTGTTTTTGTTCTCATAGCACGAAAATTTTAGTGGTGATACGTCTAAGACGAATATACCTCTTTTTTGGTTGCCTGATGAGACTATACCAGATGTTTTCCCTGGAGATACTGTATATTAAGCTACATCAAGTGCGATTAAATGGATGTGGAACGAATCAAGGATGTCCCTTTATCGATAATCTATACTTTAAGTATAATAAGTAGTAGTTAATTTTCTTATATTTACTACACCTAGTTTCTTCATGAGAGACCTGATTGTTTTTATGAGATTGTCCCAAATCATATCACTGTATCATCTACTTCTGCGCAGGATTTGTATAATTCTATTCTCAATTCTTTTATCCAATCAAATGCATTCGGAGAGCTGCAAAAGGGCACATAGCTCTGCTAATTCCGTTTTTACCGGTAGCGTTCTAAACATTATTACGGATAATTTAGGGAACGTTTATTTTTCTGGGCTTTTAAGCTTGAATACGATGGATTTGGACCCCGGTCCAGAAGCGTCAAAACGCATTAACGCTGGTGGTTTCGACGCGTTTTTTGCTAGATATAACAGTGACGGTATCTACCAATGGGGGTGGAATATCGGAAGTTCGAGAAGTAACGCATGCCTTGACATGACTCTTGATGCCTCGATCAGTAAAATGAGTAATTCCCTTGGCAGTACACTTGAGATTTTTAATGGCTACGGCTTTATTAAAAGTAAGCCCAAACCAAAAGAACCCGATTCGATAATACAGCCTGACCCTGTACTTCGGGTGCTGAACCAGCAAAAAGACACATTGACAGTTGCGCTTAGAAATGATGAAGGGTTTTTTGTTTTCGTAGATCTACCTGACAATCCTCAATACTTGTTCTTGCTGGAGGGGGATGATTCGGATAAATTGATGGTGTACATAAACGGAAAATTGGTGAAGCTGGTGAAGGGGATGGATAATTTCTTTCACTACAAAGACTTACCTGCGAATATTTCTAAGCTCCATCTATTGGATGGTGATGGCAATAAGCTGATGACAGCAGTAATGAGTGAAAATGGATTTTTTACTTTTGAAACCCTCCAGTCCAAATCGAATTACACGTTTGAATTGGAATCGCGTTATCTTCGTTTAGTAGACCAGGTGAGGATTGCATTCACTGATGAAAATGGGAAACCTGTTAACATGATTGTTGACAAGGCTCCTGATGGACTTTTTAAGTACGAGTTCATTCCGCCGAGTTCGGCAAAGCTCTATCTGCTAAATCAAAAAGGAGATACTTTAAGTTTTAGCGAACTCAATGCAGACGGGTTCTTTGTATTCTCGAAACTGTCACCCAATGAGAGTTTCCTCTTTGCACTTGATGCAGATGAATTGGATATGATAGAGCTGATTCAAGTTGTTTCCCACAATGAAGCTGGAGAATTGATTATTCTCACTGCCTCGAAGGGAAGAGATAACTTCTTCCGATACGAGTACCTTCCTGACGATCAAGTTGTACTTTTTCTTGTGAGCACAAATGGCGACACGCTGCAAAGTGCAAAAGTGAATGAGGATGGGTTCTTTGTCTTTAAGCAATTGCCCTTTGATGCGGATTATTTATTTCTCCTCAATGATGGCGATCAAGAACTGACAGATGATCTGTTAATTCTACTTATCGATCAGAACGGCAATGAGAAAATAATCACTGCATTTAAAAAGACCGGGAGGCTGTTTGAATATATTGTTCTCCCTAATAAAGGCGAAGTTCTGGGCCTGCTTGATCTTTCCGGTGATCCTGCAATGTTGGAACTCGATGATGAACAGGTAATCAAAAGTGCAGTAGCCAACCTGCAATTCAACAATGGAACTGATGTGATCAAGATTGGTTCACACAGGTATCTTGGCCAATTGAGCCGACTGATGGCCAAGAATCCAAGTTGGAACATCGAGCTCGATGGACACACCGATAATATAGGGACGGTCAGGCACAATTTGATGCTTTCGAAGAGGCGGGCTGCAGCGGTAAAAAAATTCCTGGTAAATAACAGGGTGGATCCGGAAAGAATAAAGGTCAGATACTATGGCGAGATGCGCCCCATTGCAGACAATACTTCTTCAGAAGGCAGACAAACCAATCGAAGAGTGGAAATGACCGTAACCCGAAAGGCAAGTGAGGAGCGAGCTGCTTTGAACAGGAGCGATGCCATTATTTACAAAGTGCAGGTATTTGCGTCAAAAAACCCGGTATATCTCACGCCTGTTAATTTTAAGGGAATTGAGAATGTGGAAGAATACCAACATGAGGGACTGTACAAATATTTGGTCGGATACTCTGAAGACTACGATTACGCCGCAGCGGTCTTGCTCTATGAAATAAAGCAGGAGGGGTTTGACCAGGCCTTCATCGTGGCCTTTAAGAATGGAAGACGAATTACTATAGAAGAGGCATTAAACTCCAAATAATTGTCAAGTACTGATTCATCACAATTGTTCGCCAATAGTTTCAAATTATTTATCAACCTTTATCGTGTATAAGTTTTCTTTGAATTTTGGCTTGTATTACATAACTATGACTATTATTGCCGTATTCAAATCAATTACTAACTAAAATATATTATCATGGCTGAAGGAAGATGCATGAAATGCAAAAAGCAAGTAGAGATTCAAAACATGGAAGAAATCGTAATGAAGAACGGCATGAAGGCCGCGAAAGGAACTTGCGGAACTTGCGGTACCAAAGTATTTAGAATTTTAGGTAAGGCGTAGTAAATACGTTAACACCACATTCTATTACCCCTCGTAACAGTTCATCCCGCACTTATATTCAGTGACGGGTGTGTACTGACGAGGGGTTTTTTGTGCAATTTTACGTTCGATTATCTCATATTACAACTATCTACCTGATAGATTGATAAATTGAGATGGAAACATGGGGAGAGTAATTGTTCCAAATTCTAGCGGCCATACTCTATTTGTTAACCCACTCTACCGTACAGCTTATCATCTGTTCCAATGCAGTGGATGGTCCTTCAAAAGGATGCCTGGTGCCAAAAGTATGCCCGGTATCTGCAATGATCTTTAATTGGGTTTCAAGTCCTGCCTCTTTCGCCCATTTGTGAAGTGATTCACCGTGTTCAAGTGGTACCGCCTCGTCATCCGCACCATGAATAATCAAAATCTTACTGTCGAGCTGCTTCAGTGCAGGCTCTATATTCCATGCAGCTTTACTTTGTTTCACTTCACTGAGTAACTCTGCTCCCTGGGGGAGTTCTTGCTTGGTTCTGTTGTTTTTTACATACAGTACCCCATTTTGCTCCCACTCCTTCATCATGTCAGCAGGCCATCTGCCCAGCGATTTAATAGTTGATACCAGTACCAGGCCTTTGATCTTTATATCGCTTGGGAGCAGTTTTTTGGATGCAAAAATAGTCGGCACACCTCCTCTGCTGTGGGCCATGAGGTAGAGTGGAGTACTTGCACTGTAATTGATCACCGATTCTTCAAGTCCAAGTACCACGCAGTACAGGTCCTGCGTCTCCAGCCGCATACAGTTCTGTTCGTATTTAACCAGATCCTCGAAGTAGTCGGCATCGCCGATCACACCACCGTGACTGTAATTGTAGCTGAATGAAGAGATGCCATGCTTATGGAGCTTTTCTTGAATATACGGGAACATCCCGTAGCTATAGAAGCCATTGTGCCCATTGCTGATTATTACCAATGGAGCTTTGGGATTGTCCGATTTGAGATAAATACCTTCGACAAAACCATGTTCAAAATCAAATTCAACTTTTATTTTTCCGATCATCTATATCAGATTTTGACGTGTTTATCTGCTTTTCTCTTAAAGTAATCCATGTACTTCAACCCTTTTTCTACATATTCTGGATCATGGGTTGCCGGGATTCCATCAGCTGGGAATAACCTGCCGGAGTTGTGGTAGTGAAATGCGTCTTTGTATCGTTTTTGTTTCAGTAGATGCCCGTATTCCATTTGAATCCATTTAGCTCCCCAATCCAGGGCATCATCCCCTCGAATGTCAGTTACAAGCACATTTAATTGCAGGCATTTATATCCCATCAGTTGAAAAGGCCCCCAGGACTTTGCCAAATTTTCTATCGCCGCATCTGATGCATCGTGCAGTATCTCGTGCGTCACGGCTTCATAGAATTTTCCCTTTGTGTCTCTGACTTTTTTGAGTTTGTTGAAGATGTGTCTTTCATATCGAGGCTCAACCGGCTTTTTCCCAGAACACTCCAAAACAATTAGCGCTTTCAAATAGCTCGCGGGTAAGCTGTATTTGGCGGCGACTTCTTCAATCTCCTGGCCATAGTGTAGCTCTGTTAATTGCGACGAATTCAAGCCAATGGTTGATGGTTTGTCAATATATGCTTCCAGCTGCTTCTGCACTTTATCTAACAGATTGAGAACTCTTTCATTGTGCAGCAGCTCGTAACCGGCGAAACCAGCAAGGACAACTACGCTACTAAGTAATGACAACCCGATTATATTCTTCTCTTGCTTCTTCATTATCCAAAAATTGGATCTAGAATTCTTCAATCAATGGCAGGCTTGCCTGACAGAATGAGAAACAAAATTAAGGATATAAGCTGATTGATTTCAGGAAGAACTATGCAAGGCCTATTCCACAGGACCCCCTGCGCCCCTGAAGTAGGCGCCAGTGCTTCCTGCCAAAGGCAGACAGGCACTTCAGAGTCGCTGTCCCCCTGATTTTAGCGGGACAGTTTCTTAGCGAAGTCCGCCAATAGGCGGGTGAGCAAGAAACAGGGGGTCGCTAGTTTAAAGAATAATCGACCGATATATTCGTATCTAACAACTTCGAAATAGGACAATTCTCCTCCGCATCTTTCACTGAAGTGGCAAAGGTGTCATCGTCAATTCCAGGAACCGTTGCACTCAAAGTAATGTGCGAAGATGTTACTGCGCCATCGTCCAATGTTACCTCACATTTGGCCTCCAGTTTATCTGCTGTGAAGCCCGCTGCACCCAGTACAAAACTCAGCTTCATAGCAAAACAACCAGCGTGGGCAGCAGCAATGAGCTCTTCAGGATTGGTTCCGGTACCTTCTTCGAATCTCGAAGAAAAGGAATATTGTGTATCGTTAAGTATTTGGGACTGTGAGGAAATACGGCCAGAGCCTTCTTTTCCGCTGCCTTCCCAGACAGCAGTTGATGTTCTTTTCATGCGAAATAATTTTGATGATTAAATGTTGTAATTATTCTGAGATAATAAATTTTCCGTTGGCAATATATTCAATACTGATAAACTTGTAAAAATACATTCCAGCTCTAAGATCCGATTTTGTTATCACTAACTGATCCGAGTTTTGATTTGGGTAGTTTCGAACAACCCTGCCTGAAGCGTCGTATATTTCTACAGAATAAGGATTGGTATTTCCCCTATTGATTTTCATCACCGCAAATTCATGAAATGGATTGGGGCTTACGGTAACTTTTAAACCAGGCTGCGCAATAGTTGCTATACTGGTGTATGGTACACTTACATTCCTGTACATAACATCTCCTGACTCTTCATCTTGCCATACAATATGAAAGGTTCCATCAGCATAGGCAATATCAGGACTTAGTTGACTGCCTACCGTAGCTGTATTAACAGAATCAAAATTATCAATCAATCCAGCAGTACCTGTTGTTGAACTAGCGAACAATATATCTGCGTTCCCAAAGGAAATATGCTGAAACACCACGCCCAACAAATCTCCTTCACCGTCCATTCTCGAGTATCTCTGAAAATTGGCCGTTGGTAAATCACCACTACTTATAGTATCCTGAAAAGTTATTTTCATTGTGTTGATATCATAGGAACCAACATAGATCCGTTCAACACCTCCACCTACTCCTCGGCTCAACCAGGTTGAATGAAGCGTATTCCCAGAAATAATAAAATCTGGGCCGTATGATGGACATTGGTTTACTACCCAGTTCGTAGTATCCGTGAGTCCGCTGGCAATAAATGATGTTCCGCCATCGTCAGAATAAACCATCCAGTTTTCCCGCAGGTTGTTGTCATTGTTTCTAAACATTAATACTTGCCTTTGGCCCTCAGTTTTAACGGTAGCAGGACAGCAATCACAGGCTTCTCCTGTTACCAGGAGGCCAGCTTGAACATCCTTTTCGAAAGTGTCTCCACCATCCGTAGACTGTACCACGGTATATTTCCAATAGTCCATCCAGACAGTACCGGATCTCATGTAAGTGAATACCGGGTTGCCACCGTTGGCAATGTCAACAGATGCGTAAGCCGCCAAACTATCACCAATGTTGTCAATTCGAACCGTGTCATCAAATGTAAGGCCACCATCCGTTGATCTTATTGAATATGTTCCTTTGAACTGATCTGGAAGTAAGTCCAATCCTATGAACACGGTGTCGCCGGATGCATCAATTTCGGGCCCTGCCCAATAAGATGTGAATACGTCTATACTGTCTGAATGAATCTTCACCGGAGTTGTGAATCCCGATCCATTCCACTTTGCTGTAAAAACAACGCTATTTATGTCGTCACCCCACATGACAATGGGCGTATTCCCAGTAGTCAGGGCAATTCTGGGCCTTACATTGTTGTAATTATTGCCCCCTGTAACTGGAAATTCAGCTGACCAGGTGAGAGTTTGAGCATTTATAGGAAGGCTAAGAGTAAGCGTAAGTAAAATCAACAAATATTTCATCTGTTTATATTTTAATTTTTATTAATTCGGACAGATGGAACTCGCCAATAATCATACTCCTGTGTGACAAAAGACTTGTCATGACTTGTTTCATGAGGTTTTGTTTTATTGTCTCAAAGATAGTTGATTATCCGCTAATGAGTAATCACTATCCTTGTGTTGCTCAGTGTCTTTTCAGAATCCAATACCTGTAATATGTAGGTGCCGCTATGCAACTCTGAAGTATTGATCACAAATCTTGCGGAACCTGCTTGAGATTCCAGTTCATATTCTTTAATTACTGAACCCAACAGATTTAATAGTTGGATTTTCGTCGAGGCAACTGCTGCATTTTCAATATCGATGAAAAGCGACCGATCTGCTGGCTGCGGATAAATATTGACGTTTAGTGTCGATACACTTTGTTCCAACTGTGGGGTATACGTCACAATATCGCAAGTATCGATCTTGTTTCGTATCTCTGCCATGCCAATTGAGGGTGTTAATCCCCAAAAAGTGGTCGTATCGGTACAAACGACACCGTATGTGGGCCAACCTGAAAACGAGAACCAGTTACTGTAGTCAAGGGTAATTAAATTTCCGTTTCCCATGGTACCTCCCACTGGATAGGAGACGTTGAAATTGCTGATAAAAGTGCTGAGTGTAGCGTTGTTATCGCGATCCGATATTCCCAATACAATCAAGTCAGAGGATCCGGAACCATAATCGGCGTAGAGTTGCTCTATTTCTGGAGTATAAGTCTGGCAGGGAACGCATGCCGCGAAAAAAAAGTCGAGGAGCACTGTTTTTCCATTTCCGAGTAAGGAGTATAAGTTCCATGAATTGCTATCTAAATCATATAGCGTAAAATCCGGGGGAGTTTGCGAATGCGCATAACGATCTGAAAACAATGCAATGGCAAGGCTGAGAAGAAATATTCTCAACACTTTCATGAGGTTTATTTGGAAGTATTGCTCATTCATTTTCAGGTAGAGGTACGGGATGGCGATCTTGGTCCACTTTAACGTAGGTGTAAATACCCTCGGTTACCTTAATACTCTTTTCTATGTCATATTCCCGTGTTACCCATGCTTCGATCCTAACTGAAATAGAGGTACGTCCCCTTTTCACCAATTCCACATAGCAGCAAAGTGTATCTCCTACAAAGACCGGTAAATTGAATGTAGTTGAGTCGAGGGCCACCGTTACAACCCTGCCCTTGGCTATCTTTCTGCAGAAGACACCCCCTGCAATATCCATTTGTGAGAGTAACCAACCGCCAAACACATCGCCTGATGGATTGGTATCCGCTGGCATAGCAAGGACCTGGATTGTAAGCTCTCCTTTAGGTTGTTGTGACATATCCCAAAATTAAATAACTAAGGTCGGAATAATAATTAATATACCTTCAATCGAGGTGAGCATAAATGGTTAGCTGAAAATTATAAATGCTAAAAACAACAGAACTTATCAACAATTTATCAGTAAAATCGACATGGTTCAAGTTCGCGTACCAGATAGTATTTTCAAATATGTTGGTAATTTGTTGTGGATATGAACAAAACTTGTACTTTCGCGACACAATTTAATACATTTCAATAAATACTTTTATAATGGCAACTGGAACAGTTAAGTTTTTTAATGAGCAAAAAGGATTTGGATTTATCACACCTGATGAAGGTGAAAAAGATCTATTTGTTCATAAGTCTGGTACAAACACAACCCTTTGGGAAGGAGATAAAGTCAGCTTTGACATCGAAGATACTCCTAGAGGACCCGTCGCAGTCAACGTAAACAAGCAATAGCTTTTTTTTACCGCGTTCTAAGAACCCTCTAATCATTCCACCAACTGGTGGATGAATACATTGGGTGTCTTGCGGTATCTGAGATTGTATAATCTATCAGAGAGCAGGCATTAATGCTTGCCATTGGTTGATGAATGCTCGCATGTCGAGCCAGGCGTGATTTTATTGAAAGGAAGCTAGCACCGGAACATTCTTCGTTCTCTAAAGAGTCTAGTGATGGTGTCCACCGGGGCCGTGTACATGACCGTGGCTCAATTCTTCTTCTGTTGCGTCTCGCACATCCAATACTTCTATTTCAAAATGCAATGTAACGCCAGCTAATGGATGATTCAAGTCCAGCGTAATCTCTTTTTCATCAATCTGTAGTACACTTGCGACAGATACTTCTCCTTCAATGTCCACTTGTATCTCCATTCCCACGGATATTTCTTCATCACCTTCAAATCTGTCTTTGCCTATTTTCTTTATTCCGTCTTTATTTTTAACCCCATATCCTTCTTCCGGAGAGATGACGGCGGTGATCTTATCACCGGCCTTTTTCCTTTCGAGTGCTTTTTCCAACCCCGGCACTATGTTATCACAACCGTGCAAGTATGCCATTGGTTCGTGTCCATGAGAGCTTCCCAGGTCGTCTCCATTATCATTCTTTAATGCGTAATGCATTGTCACTGCGCTGTTCTTTGTAATATTCATAATCTATCTTTAATACGTAGCTGAGCGGTTCCAAATGTACAAATTTCGGATTCTGTGGAATAATGAATCTGAGTTGTGCATTACTCCAAATATGCGCCGATTCAATAGAACGCGGAGAGGTGCAACAATTCAATATCCAAGTGCGTATAAATAGGTATGAAGCAAACACTACTTCTGGTATTGATTTTTACATTCTCCCAGGTATCCGGGCAAAATGCTGCTTATGACCTGGCTAAACTCTATGAGCAGCTTTCTGAAGCGGGAGCCAGTCTTGAAAGTTTAGTAAAGGCAAGGCATCAGTCTGAAGCATTAAATGCGGCAATATTAGCGTATGCGAAAGCTAATATGGACGAAGTTGTTGGCAACGGCAGAAAATGCGCTATGGTTGCTGCAGCAATGAAAAGTGCAGGTGCGAAACTAGGAGATACCTTAAGATGGAGGGATATACGTCCTGGAGATATACTGCTGACCAACGGCTATCACATTTACATGGATTTAGGAGATAACGAATTTGTTATGGTTAGCGGTCCCCTGGTAGGAGTGGTGTCTGAATTTCCTGGAAATGGAAATATTTCGATTATCGTTTGCGGAAAAGGACACAAAACCACCGAAGTACATTGGAACCTTGGGGAGGTGGACCTGGAGGTAGATCTCTTTTATATGATTTTCTGCCGTCCTGTACCGGGAATGTTAGATGCTGAAAAGCTGCAAGTGCTGAGTCCTTACGATACGATATTACAGCGGAACTGAAATGATGAGTTTTAAGTGGTTTTACTAAGTCACTCACCTTAGGTCAAACATTCGAACAGCCAAACAATAGAACCTGCCTGCACGCCTGCGTACTGAAGCACTTCGGTGCGCAAGCACGTAGCCGCTACGCTACACGAAGCGTTTCGCATAGTGAAGTTTCGGCAAAGGCAGGTGAAGAATAAAGTAGTGAGCTTCACTTCGCAGTTCTGACTTCGCTGGTTCAAATGTTCGCTTGTTCACTTGCCTGGCCTTTATTCGCCAGCTGCCCGCAAGCGGCATCTATGTCTTTGCCTCTGCTGCGCCGCACATTAACGATGATGTTCCTGCTCTCGAGAAGCGATACAAAAGAATCCACCTTTTTGGGGTCTGCTTGTGAAAGTTCGGTATTGCCAATGGGATTGTATTCAATCACGTTTACCTTGCACGGGGTGATTTTGCAAAATTCGGCAAGCTCCTGGGCATCCTTTAGTTCATCATTGAAATTCTTGAATATGATGTACTCATAGGTTATCCTCGATCCGGTCTTTTCGTGAAAATAAATGATGGCCTCTTTCAACGTACTCAATGAGTTCTGTTCATTAATAGGTATGATCACACTCCTCTTCTTGTCGTTAGCGGCATGTAATGACAGCGCGAGATTAAATTTTACATCATCATCCGCTAACTTTTTGATCATCTTTGAAATTCCGACTGTAGAGACTGTAATGCGTTTTGGCGACATGCCCAGTCCGACAGCCGTCGGATCGGTTATTCTCTTGATGGATTCTAGTACGTTGGCATAGTTGAGCAATGGTTCGCCCATGCCCATGTAAACGATATTGCTAAGCTTTTTCCCATAATGCTCTTGCGCCTGTTGTGAAATGGCTACTACCTGATCAAATATTTCTGATGCCTCCAGGTTCCTCATTCTTTTCAATCTTCCCGTTGCACAAAATGTACAGGTCATGCTACATCCTACCTGGGAAGAAATGCAAGCCGTAGTCCTTTTGGATGTTGGGATGAGCACTCCTTCGATTAAGTGGCCATCATGAAGTTTAAAGGCCGTCTTTATCGTTCCGTCTTTGCTTTTTTGAGTTTGCTCAATGGTGAACCTGTGAATCGCATAATGTGAATTCAATTCAGTAATGAGATCTTTTGGAATGTTAATCATTTCCTCAAATGAGCGTACTCCATTTTTCCAAAGCCACTCATAAATTTGTTTTGCCCTGAAGGCCTTATGGCTCTTTTTCACAACAAAAGCCTCGATGTTTTTCATCGATACCGTTAGTATGTCAGGGTTGGAAATCATGCTGTAAAGATATTACATATGGTTCAAATGTCATTTTTTCTTACTTTTCGCCTATGAAAGCTATTTTGCTCACGGTCGTAATCATATTATCGTCGATAATATGCGGCTATTCAGAGATTGAAAAGACCATCAATTCAATATCTGATAGCAACATTGTAAAGGACTGGATTGAGGAATCAAAGGAGACGCCGGACATCAGCGAGAAGCTCGAGTTACTGAAAAAATCGGTGGAGGTTTCCATTGAGATGGGCTATCCACGAGGTACTTACATGGCTTATCTTGAAGCGGGGAACGTTTTCCACAGCCTCAATAGCTTTAGCAATTCGCTGTCTTATTATAAAAAGGCCATGGATGTGGCCGATGAAATGAGTGACAACTCCATGAGATCATATTGCCTGAACTCGATTGGTGGGGTGTATTATGATCATGAAAACTATGAAGAGGCCTATAATTATTACTCTGAGGCCCTGATGATTCGGCAAGCAATTGGAGATCATAGAGCAACTGCTGGTTCGCTTAACAATGTAGCAGAGATATATAGGTTGCAGGGCAAGTTAGCATTGGCGCTCAATTTTTATGTACAGGCGGAGGAAATCAATCGCAGAGCAAAAAACAAGCGTTGGTTGACGGTCAATTTAAATAACATTGGATTGATTCATATTGCAATGGATAATAATAATCTCGCCAAAGAGTATATCGAAAAGAGCATCGAATTGTCTGAAGAGTTAGAGAATTCAACGCTGATTTCAATGAGTTACCAGACTATGGGCTTGTTTTTAATCAAACGAAGGCAGTATAAGTCAGCAGTGAATTATCTCTTGAAGGCTATAGATGCTGCAGGTACTAAAATGGTTACCATCGCTGCAAAGGAAATTTATGAGAGCTTGAGTATAGCCTATGAGAAATTGGGCCGGAATGATAAAGCCATCGAATACTTCAAATTATTCTCTATTGCCAAGGATTCCATATTCAATCGGGCGAAGCATAAACAACTGCTTCTTATGGAAGCTACTTATCTAGAGTCCGAGGGAAATGCGGAGTTGGAGCTATTGCGACACCGGGATCAGTTGAATCAGCTAAAGATTGATAAACAAACTTCTGAAAGGGCCTATTTCATTGGTGGGTCAATCCTGCTGGTCATTCTGATAGTTGTTGTTTACAGCAGGTTTAAGTCAAAGCAGCACAACAATCAATTATTGAAGACTAATCTTGCAGAGAAAGAAGTGCTGCTCAAAGAAATTCACCACCGAGTCAAAAACAATTTTCAATTGATATCCTCACTACTCAACCTGCAGGCGAAGTCGTTTAAAGATGAGAAGGCACAGAAAGCTCTTGATGAAGGAAGAAGCAGAATTAACTCCATGGCACTGGTACATGAAAAACTCTACTTGACACATGAACTGTCCGGAGTACCGATGCAGGAATACTTACAGGACCTGGTAATGTCTATTGCCGAGTCTTTCCAATCAGATAATATCAGCGTCGATACATCCATAAGTGCTGGTGACGTGACATTCGATGTTGATACTGCCATTCCAGTGGGTTTGATCATAAACGAGTTGGTCACCAATTCCTATAAATATGCATATGAGGAGAACAAGAAGAATAGGTTGGAAGTAAGGCTCGTTACGAAGGAGCATGACTTCTTCGAGCTTGTTGTTAGAGACAATGGCATAGGATTGCCTGATTCACTGAACCTGAAAAAGTTAAAATCTCTTGGGTTGGAATTGGTGAATCTCTTGGTAGAGCAGCTTTCGGGAGAGTTGAAATATGATGGAGACAGGGGCTCCACCTTTACGATGCAGCTTCGCAGGTATCCCCGGCACAAAGCCGATTTAAGCAATATGTAACCAGGTTTGCTGCCAGGTGTTAATACCTGACGGTACAGAATTATCGAGCCACAATAATCTTGGTAGTCTGTTCGGTTTCATCCGCACGGAAGTGAAGAAAGTATACTCCGGGCGCGAGGTCATCACTCAAACTCAACTGCTCTGTATAGGTTCCTGATTCCTTTCGTCCATTGATGTCCCGGAAATCGGCTACTTCAACACCGTACAAGGAATAGAGTTTTAGGTTGATGTCCATTTGCCTATCCAACTCATATTCAACGGTTAGCTGTGTATTAACAACTGCTGGATATGAAGAAAAGCTAAATCCAGCCTCTGGATTGTAAATACCTACCGGAGGTGTAAATACTGCAATCAAGGTGTCAGACTGAGTCAGTACAATTCTCGCGTTGGCACTGTCCGTAGAAGGGGAAATAACATTACCTGAGGTAGTTTGCCATTCTATGAATGAATTTCCGCCGATTGGTATTCCAACCAGCAGATTATCCATATTACCAAAGTAATTTCCTGTCCAGGGAAAGCTTGTCAATTTGAGTGTATTGAAGTTAACAGTACCTGCACCTGCTGGTTCCACCTTAATTGTTAGAGGATACGGGCCGGTAAGATTAAAACAGTTCACCATGCCATCGTCCAGCAGGAGACAACGCTGTTCAATGAAGCTTCTCAGATCTGCCACATTTGAATTCCATTCAGTCATGGTACCTCCCCAACGTGCTATATGCCTTGGCATTTCAGGAGCAATGGTGGCTACCATGCTGTCTAGCGTATTGAGCATATTATCACATGTATACACCGTATTCATCAGATCAGCCTGGCGTGAGTAATACAATTGTTGAAACTCCGGGCTCTCAGCTTGCAATTTCAAGAATATCTTCTCGTGTTTTCCAATATTTTCATTTTGCCACGGAGCCGGACCGAAAAATTGATCCATGTAATCGCTGATGTCATCTATGTCGCAAGGTTCTGCAGTGGGGCTAGTATTAGGAATATTGGTGTAATTAATATAGTAATCCCAGGTTGCGTCCATATCCCAAATAATGTAACCCCATTTCTTGTGGTTGCCTGTAGGATCCAAACCTCTCCACCATCCGGTATTGTAATTCAACCAGTCTTTAGCCACTGAGTTTAAGTTGACAATAAAATAATCACACATACCTTTAAGCTGAATATTATCTTTTGCTACCTGATAATTAGTGGCAATGCTCATGTCGTTGTTAAGAATGAAGTCACGTAACAATGCCCAATCGTCAAACGCTTGCTGTCCACCGTATTCGGCTGTTGTTGCATCCCAGGTGCTGAGATATTGAATGTCATATTTCCCTTGTTTATAATATTCCTTTATGTAATCGTGATCTACCGCCCGTTCCCTTAAACCATAAACGCCCCAGTACTGCCCATTCAAATAGACGATAATACGCTCAACGGCCCGAACATCTACTTTCATACCACCTTCCAAAGCCAATGTGTGCACATATTCATCACGTACATGTGTTGCACCAATATGGTTAAAGTCCGGGGTAGTTGAAGGTGCTTCAAGGGAAGGATAATTGTCGTCTCCTGACGCCCTCATCATGAATCGCTGGTATTGATCTCGGGTAGAGTAATGAAAGAGCTTTGCGTTGATGGATTTATTATGGCCCATCTCATCACGCGATACCCAGTCGATGCTTCGTTGATCCAGCACCCACGAATCCTGACCGTGGCGGTTCAGGTCACCATATGACCTTGCTACTCGCACTCCATCAATATCAAAGTACTCCAATGAGCCAATTGGAATTTCTACTCCGTTGTTTGCGTTGTTTGCCAGATCAAGAAGCTGATCTGCACCAATTGATATAACCGCAAGGCTGAACGATTCATCAATAAAGTAAGTATTGCTTTCGATGCGCCCCGGTAAAATCTGAGGGTCATTGCTATATACCCTTGCCTTAACAATTTGCGTACTGCTAATAGTCAGCGCAGAGATGTATTGTGCAGATCCAGAAGTTGGAGCCGTACCATCTGTTGTATAATAGATAATTGAATTGGGTTCCGTTGTCTGAAGCGTAACACTCTGTGTTCCTGAATAAAAACCTCCTATCAAAGACATGGACGGATCAGCGGTATATCTCAAAAACATGGGTGCAGCATTGTTTGATGATCCCAGAGTAGGTGCGGTGCAGGTCATCCAGGTCGGGCTTCCATCAGTTACCCTGGCATTCGAGTGCTCTACCAAAGTCATGGTAAGTGGAAATTGCTCTAAAATAACACCGGTAGCAAGCGTAAGAATCACGAAATCATTTCCGGTAGTTTGTGATAATTTGAAATTTGTGTGGTAATTAGTTCCAGCGATCATATCTCTTCCAGAACACCAAAATTTGACAAATCCACCTGCTGGAATTACAATGCCCGCTGGTATTGGCCATTTCATAGGTTTGGCTGGCTTGTCGGAGAGGAACATACCACCCAAATCAATGGCAGCTCCCGTAGGGTTGTACAGTTCTATCCAGTCTTCAGTCTTTAAATTATTATCTAAAAAATTGCGGAGATTTGATGCTGAAAATTCATTGATCGTAACCTGTGCCGAGAGGGGAGAGCACATTATGACGAACGCGAATAGAAATAAATAGTGGGTCATTTTCATAGTACCGGAATGATTTGCGATTGGTTTTATCTCACCAAAAAGGTGTGCTAAGGGTGCAATAAAGATAACGATAATAATAGAGAATGACGCCTTTGTCATTAAGGCTATTCGGGGCTGGCACACACCCCGGGATTTTCAGAAATCAAACTCAAAGGCCGAATTGGTAGGTAGATTACGACCTTGTCAAGTATCAGTCTGATGGGCAGGTTACACCTGACACCACAAAAGTCTAATCCCAGACCACAATATCAAATTTTATAGCCACGTACATTTTCGTATTCATATAGGCAAAATTTGGAAGAGTAATTTTCCTGAAACCCAAATTATAGGTTGTATAGCCAGTAATGCCCCACATTCGAATCGTATGCGTGTAAACAAATTTGCAATCGAAAACACTATCAACGCCACCGCCAATTTCGCAAATTTCAGGCGCTATGAACTCAATTGTCCGCCCTCTGATATTCGGTTCGCCTACGCCCACATCCAGTACCCGGGCCTTTCCTGATAGTTCGTCCGTATTTATCTTAGTAATCCTAACTCTTGCCATGATACGATGCTAGTGAGTTTCTAAGAAATTACTTCCATATTAATTGCCACAAACTCATCGTTATTTGAACCTCCTTGCGGACCAACCAAGCGGGCCTTATAGGTACTTCCTACGCCTCCTCCCATTCTGGGTAATCGAGGATCTACATATCTGATGCGGTTGTTAATATTCAACGGCGGATCGCCGGTTTCAAATTCGATGATATCTGCCAGCCCGGAGATTTCATTTGCGTTTTTTGTGTCAATCTTAATAATAGCCATGGTGTGTGATTTTTAGATTATTCTTTACGGTTACTTAAATGTCCATGCCTGAATAGCGTTGACCGTTTTTAGTTAATTAATGTATATGTTGATTTTTTCTTTTTTGCTTACTTTTTTCTTTTTGTTGATAACCCATGTTTTTGTTAATAACCCATTTTCAATCTGA
>JACZWC010000071.1 GCA_022572355.1 Bacteroidota bacterium
AAGGGAGGCTCTACCTTGAGCCAGTACATTTCTACTTCATGATCCTGGTAGGCTTTTTCCAGCCATTCAAACGCGAGGTCAATCTCCCCCATCTGGGCGTAGATCATAGCGACGTAGAACGATGGGCTGCCGGCCGAGGATTTTGCAGCTTTTCCCTTGAGAACATCCAGCACTCGATTGGCTTTTTCCCTTTGATCCGTCAAGTAATATGTACAACCCAAATAACCGGCCGTCATTGGAAGTAATTCAGAATAAGATTCAGATATTGACTCAGCCTTTTCAATGATTACTCCGTACAGCCCGGCATAAAACCTTATCCTGCCAGTGAATGCTATATTTGGAGAAACCATAAGCTGCTCATATCTCTCCAGTGCTTTGACGGCCTCCTCCAATTGATCATTAAAAGCATAGCTGCACGCCAAAGTCGACCAGGAAAGAGCAGCATGGGGGTTTATCTTAATCATTTCCTTCGAGAGTTGAAGAGCTTCCTTCATCCTTCCAGTGGCCAGAATGACCCACAAATTTGGTTCTTCATGATCTGGAGCCAGCATAGCGGCGATCACCCGTTCTTGTTCAGCAGATTCAAAATCCCAATCAAAAAACAAATAGACATGTGAGAGAACGTTGTGAGCATCGACCAGTTGGTCATCAATCTGCATCGCCTTTATCAACGCCGGAACTGCCTTCTCACGGGCGATAGAAGGATCCAAGTCGCCAACAAATATTCCTCTTATCATCCAATATACACCAAGTTCAGAATAGGCCATGGCAAACTGAGGATCTAACTCAATCGCCCTTTCCAACAGACCGTGAGCCTCCTCCAGCCGTATAAAATTGTTCAAATAAAACCTTGCCTGAAGTAACAAATTATAGGCTTCCATGCTGTTAGTAGGGCGTGTTTCAATTCTTTTCCTGATCTCAGGATCAACCTGAGCCTGCAATTTCAAGGCTACCTGATTTGCCACTTCGCTTTGAATGGCGAATACGTCATTCAAATCCCCATCGTAACTTCTTGACCACAGATGCTGATCTGTATCGACGTCTATCAATTGAACAGTAATCCTTACTTTATTTTGCTGTTTCCTAACGCTTCCTTCCAAAATATGGGCCACCCCTAGCTCCTTGCCAATTTCCTGGGCAGTTTTGTTTGCCCCTTTGTAATACATTGAAGATGTTCTGGAGGTCACCTTTAGATCCTGAATCTGGACCAGGTGGTTTAAGATTTCTTCCATAATCCCATTACTGAACCACTCCTGGTCTCCTTCAGGGCTCATATCATCAAATGGAAGTACTACAATAGACATGTCGTTTATTGGCGACCTGGCTCCGTTTCTCGCAGCTTTTGGGTTTGCCAGGTATCTGGGGTAAGCATACATGGCGATTATCACCAGGATCAATCCCAGAATGATAAAATTGCTCGTGAGTGGTTTCCTTTGACTCGCAGAATACGGATTCCTCCAGGATTGTTTGGAAGTCGTACGCACAAAGCCTTCAGGGCTCCATTCGTAGACCCAGGCTAGATAGATACCAATTGGGAATCCGGCTACCAGAAAAGCCAACAATGTGGTTTGTGACCAGTAGGGAAGGTCAACCCAAGTTTGGGCCTCTCGAAGGAGCAAAAACAAAAGGAGGCTAACTACGATGTAGACAAGTCCTGAACGAATTACACCACGTCTTTGGAGTTCCGTCATGAAATGACCCGATAGATCCTCCTTAGTCATAGGAACAGGAAGCCCCACTCCCTGGAGCGCGTAAGTCCGCACACCATAATCCACATTTTTGAGACTGACTTCACCAAGGAGTTTGGCTTGAACATCCGATTGCCCGCGTATTGCCTTTTCGATCGCATCCGACACATAGATTCCACCAGGATCAGCTATAGACTCCAGGCGTGATGCCACATTAACACCATCGCCATGGACATCATTTTCCTCCACGGTAACGTCTCCTAAGTGAATGCCTATTCTGAGCTTTGCATCAAGTTCAGCCCTCGCAGATTTCTGAATATCGATAGCACAGTTTACAGCATCCAGCGCCGTACTGAATTGTGCCATGGCACCGTCTCCCATTTCTTTCAACCACTTCCCGTTATGTTTCTCGACCAATGGTTTCTGAATCTCCTTGCTGATGCGTATTAGCTCAAGGGCTTTCTCAGAGTCTTTGCCCATCAAAGCGGTATACCCGACGATGTCGGTAAACATAATAGCTGCTAATTGGCGTGATGAGGTGGTCATCAAGAATGAATAAGTGTAATCAATTTAGTCAAATGAAAATTAAGGGTAAAAAAGATAATAGGATCTCTGATCACAGCTTTAGGCTCGTAACTAACAGTTTGCAGCCCCTATTTCCCAATCTGGTACTTCGGATCCTCCAAAATCGTTAACCATCATTCTTAAATCAATTTTTACTTTTTTAATTGGGCACAACGTTTTCGCGCTTTCAAAATACTTTTTATAGACCTCTGATGTTACGGAATTTTTATAGATTGTAATTGAATTGAGCATTCAGCCCACACTCTTCTCCAACTCCCTTGCCTGCTCCAACCACCATGGCATATTCATTTCACTGAACATTTCGATTGCCTGGTTGAGGTAGTTTTTTGCCTTTTGCTGGTCTTTTCGATTGAAGAGAATTTGGGCATACTCAAAATACCCTTGAGCGAGATATGGACGTTGCCCTAGTTCCTGACCTAAACGGAGCCCTTTTTCTATTGTTTCATCCACCAGTTGGGGATCGGATGGAGTCTTTTGAGCTTCGGCAAGGGCTAAGGCATAATACGCTAAGCTCTCGAATCCCTTCATTCCCTTCGGGGTCCACTCCAGACCCTTGTTTGCTGCTTCCCTTGCTTCTTCCATCATTTCTGCCTTTGCATAGCAATAAGCTAAATGAGGATAATTTACTGGAAAGAGAAGATAGATTTTACTGGTTTCCATCACTTCGACACCCTCTTGCATTTTTAACAATCCTTCTTCTCTTCTCCCGTTCATAAAAAGGCTGTACCCAAGCCAAGTCAAACCATTAATAATTGGGAGCGTTTCTCCAAGTGGGCGTGCGATTGCAATGGCTTGATTACAGGCTTCTATACATTTTTTCCAATTTCCCCGGAACAAGTAACCAAAACTTAACCACATATACGACATTGCCCTTCGGCTTAAATTCCCAGTCTCTTCAGTAATCTTTATTGCTTGTTGGCCATAAGCCAATGCTGTTTCAAAATCTCCAATGAAACCATAAGACGCACCAAGAAAATCTGCCGCGTAGGACACATCATTCTGTTCACCCAATTCTTCGAGAATAGGAATACTCTTCTCAAGAAAATTTTTAGCTTTCAAATATTTAGCCATTAAAAAGTATACACGTCCAATGGCTGCATAGGCTTGCGCCATCAATGCCTTCTCGTTCGATTGCTCTGCCAATTCAATACATTGAGAGAAGTACTCAATGGCATGTTTGAGATTCCCTGTCAAAACATTTCTCTGGCCGAACCAATAGGTCAAGTGAGCGATCTTGGGCTCATCGTTCAGCTCCCTGGCATACTCCAGCGAAGTTTCTAAGACCAAAATAAATTCTTCCGGTCCAGCATAATGAGAGATTTGTGCCCATTTTAAGCTGATTTCAATACGCTTACGTTTCTGTGGGGCGACCTTCTGCTCTTCTGTCTTAGGATGAGCATCGATCAAATCCATAGCTTCCCTGTAATAGGTTCTGGCATCCAGCCAGGAAAAATTCCGCGCCGCTTTGTCTCCGGCCAATTCGAGATAGTGCAGGGCCTTTTCCTGCTCAGAACTTTTACTGTAATGATAAGCCAGCACTTCAAATTGTTCTTCAAGTCTCTCGGCATAGAGGACTTCAAGTGTCTCAGCTACAAGACGGTGTAGTAAAATGCGCTGTTTAATCAGTAAGGTTTGATAAGTGACCTGCTGGGTGATGACGTGATTGAATTGATAGGTCGTTTCCGGGAGATGCTCAATTTGCCGGATCAAATCAGAGGCTTTGAGATTTTCAAGACTGGGGGACAAGTCTTCTTTTCTATCGGTGATCTGCTCTAAAATGCGCTGGCGGAACTCTCTGCCGATCACAGAGGCCAAACGAATCACTTCTTTTGGCTCAGCGGAGAGCCGGTCCAGTTTTGTACGAATCACGGCCTGAACGGTTTCAGGGAAGGTGATTTGTTCAATCGGTTGTTGCAATCTGATCTTTCCCTCTTCGATCAAGACCGTCTTTTCCTCTTTGAGCAGATCACACAATTCTTCAATGAAGAAGGGATTGCCTCCGCTATGTTGAAATATTTGAGACGCGAAATTCTCAGGGAAACGCTCCACTCCATAGATGGCCTTAATCATCGATTTCACGCTCTTTTCATTGACTGGAGTGAGATCGATAGGGGTGTGGAAATGGAGCTGGTTCCATTTGGGAGAATATTCAGGGCGATAGAGTACCACGACCATCAGCGGATAGGAGGCAATGATATCCAAATGTTTGATTAAAGTCTCCTCAGACGCTTCATCCGCCCAATGCCAGTCCTCCAAGATCAAGACCATCGTTGTGCGTTTTGTATTTAGGGTGTTGATAGTCACAAGCGCTTCCTGAATGGTTTGTTTTAATTTCTCTCCGGATAGCTCCTCAGGCAAAGGATATTGGTCGCTGGGAATGGAAAGAAGGTGCAGGAAGACTGGGATGTATTGTTCCAGGGCGGAGTCGATCTTTGTAAGATTGGTTACCACTTTTTCATGCAACTCACCGGGAGAATCCTCTTCATTCAAATGCAACCCTCTTCTCAAAGTATCCAGGAAAGGCAGATAAGGGGTTGAAATCCCAAAGGATTGACATCGGCCTTGTATAACGGTTATTTTTTTGCGATCCATGTTATGGCGAAATTCGTAAATTAGACGGCTCTTGCCCAATCCGGCTTCTCCCCTCACCGTCACAAATTGTCCTTCTCCCTGAATGGTTTTTTCCAGGCAGGCATTAAGTGTTGCCAGTTCCTCATCACGTCCGGTGTAGCTAGTAAATCCTCGCAGCTCAGCTGCCTCGATGCGGGTTTTGATCATGGTTTTACCCAGGATGCGATAAGGAATCATCGGTTCTGCTTTCCCTTTCATCTTTACAGGTTCCAGTGATTCTGTCCTGAAGTAGGGAGAAATCAGACGGTGGGTCTCCGGGCTGACCAGAATTTCATTTCCTTTGGCCTGGGCAAGAAGTCGTGCCCCAGTGTTGACCGTATCGCCGGTCATGCCAAATTTCCCTTCCCGGTCGTCCCACACAGTCGTGACAATCAAGCCGGTGTTGATGCCGCTATGCAAGGTCAATGGCCTGCCAATGAGCGGTTCTACTTCCTTACTCATCTCATTCACCGTTCCATGCAATTCCAGGGCAGCACTCACGGCACGGATCGGATCGTCTTCATGAGCATTTGGGATTCCGAACAGCGCAAGTATTTCATCACCTACAAACTGATTAACGATCCCTTCATGGTGTTCCACAATTCGGATCGCCTTGGCCTTGATCCGGTTCATCAATTCCTGCACCTCTTCGGGGTCGAGTTTCTCATTCATCGCTGTGTAGCCCGAGAGATCAGAAAACAGAATGGTCGCTTGACGACGCTCACCTTCTGATTGTAGAAAAGCAGATGGAGCTGTTTCTAATTCTACAATTTGTAGTTGTAGTTGCAGAGCCTTCAAAGATAAATCGACTGCTGCATCTCCCAGAATTGAACGCTGAGCTTCTATGGCTTTTATGGCAGCTTTTATTTGTGTTATTTGTTCTGTGCGATTGGTCATTGAAGTCCTCCTTTTGTCCACTGATTTTCTTGATTCCTACCTTAAACTAAGTAGGAATTATTTCAGTTGATTCTCATGTTTATTTATTTTCATTTAAACGATCGTTAATGGTACCCAACGAATGGCTAATATGCACCTTATGCCTCTTATTTCCCATATAGGTCCCTGTTTTTACCCTAAATATAGTCCTAAATTGTATTTTATTTTTAGCGCTTTGTATTATTTTGTTCCTTTTAGCCATCTTCCAAATGATCAAATGGACTGCAAATATTTTTCATTCCTACATGTGTAATGTGTGTGTAAATTTCGGTGGTTTTACTTGAATTATGACCCAGCAATTCCTGAATATAACGCAAATTAGTACCGTTTTCTAACAAATGCGTGGCGAAACTATGCCTCAAACAATGCAGCGTTAGTTTCTTGTAAATACCGGCTTTTGCTTTGGATCGGATAAATATTTTCCGCAAACTGCTTTGTGAATACTGACTATACTCACAAGTATTGAGCAATTCGAAGATTTTGCGATTCACCTGCGACATGCGCTACTTGATTATGATAGAATTAAAGATTTTAAGATAAACGCAAATATTACTGATCAAGTGATTAGAAAAATCTCAATAGTTAATGTAAGGAGATTTGTAAATGAACACTTTTAAGATTTGTATCATCAGATAAGGGTTACCTGTGAATGATTTTAGAATTAATACCAAGAAGTATGGTAAGGAGACCTGAAACAAATGGCTTAGAAAAATAAAATACTAACAACTAAAATAATTTTACTGGTGAACCACCGGATTATTGGCACAAATGGAATTTGGCATTATTTGGTGAGGATCATCTATTTTGTAAACATTTAACCCAAAGCATCTACTTAGCTAGCTCCTTTAGGCTTCCATTACAAACTAATGTCGTACCCCCGGAAGGATATCGAATTACTTGACTGTTACATCATGGGGATGTTGGACGATATTGAGAAAGCAAAAGTTGAAAATCGCATCTTAAAAGATGAAGAGTTTAGAAAGCTTTGGAATGACCTGATTATCATTATTGAAGGAATAAAAAGGTCTGGCTCTAAAACTACAGGGAAAGAGAAATTATATAAACTGGAAGAAGCTTTAGAAAATTTATCAAAAAAAAGGAATTAGAATCCTCCGGTAAAGTCAATGGCATCACACTACACATGAACGAAGGTTGGTTGAACAATACCCACTCATCAAGGCACTTTCAAATGATCTCTCAAATCAGGGCAATTGAACAAAGAAAATCTGTCATAGCAACTTCCAAAGGAGGTATATCTAGTATTATAGCCGCATCAGGTGAAATAATTGTTGAGGAAACGTCAAAATCACCATCTGTTTTGCAAGGAAAACTTGAGCTGAATAAAAAACGAACCTTCTACAGCCAATTTGGAGATATAATTTTGAAATTGGCGATGGTAGTATTTCTGATTTCAATGCCAGTTAGTATAATCAGGAATATACATAATTAACCTTGTAGGGTTTAATTATGACCCATTTTGACCTTTATTGGACATTTATTTTGGGAAAAGATTAAAGAGGCAAGAATGTCATCTCCAGGTTGGTTGGTTAACAAACCCCTTGTAAGGTTTGTACTTTTTGGATATTTTGAGGAACTCGGCTGCCTCTTTCGTGTCCATAAGTACATCTAAATTTGAAGCTTGGTTTTGGACGATTTTTCTCCTTTTTTGATGGACGTCCACCTTTAAAACACGCGGCTTGTAACTATGCCCATCTTTAACTGTACGTCACCCCCTTTACAAAAGGAGGGCTGAGGGGGGATTTCCTGATCTTATCTCGTATCTCATCGATCACTACTCGATTACGCCAGTACCGAGAATGGCTTAGGATGTAAAGCCCAAGTCTTTGCAGACGTTTGTTCGTAATCGGTAGACCAGGTGCATTATAGTGTTTGAGTTTTCCTGAAACTGGATCTGTGAGAGCCCAGTAATTGACCCAAGAACAAGATATGCGATTTTTTAAGCCTTCACGATCTGAGAGTCTGCGTTCTTGTGTGTGATCAATATACCAAAATTTGTTTAGCGGAGACCCAATCGTGTGGAGTACTGCCAGAGGATAGGAGTTGGGCTTTATTGATTTAAGCCAGTCGTATATAATAATGCTGCCCAAGCTATGAGCCAGAATATGAATCTCTTTACATCCAGATTTAAGTAAAGTTACCACCCCATGGTTCATTCGCCTATAATACTGTTGCCTTTCTTCATCAGAGCTAAGATGGTAGTTGGAAATATCCAATATCAAATCTATGGCGGGCAGTGAAACTTTTACCAGAAATAAGTATAGGGGTAAAATGATAACGATGTAGATTATCAGCCCACCTAAAATGTATATAAACGAAGAATCAGGAGCCTCGGCATCGAGAAGGAATGGCACAAACGGAATTATCAATAGTATCTCGCATATGATTATAAGCAATAAGGAAGCAAAATAGATTCCAATAAGCCACAAAAATGCACTTATCATAACATTGGCTCCCTTCTCAGTAAATAGTATTGAGTACACGTTGCCCGTGGCTTTTACAACTTGAAGGAAGGAATGGATTGGAAGTACGATCATAACCCAGCCGATTCGATGAACCCAGTTGCGTATAAATCTTAAGCGTAGACGCGAAAACAACCAGCCTACTCCGCGAAATGGGAATAAGATAAGCCACCCTAGTAAATTCACCGGGTATGATAATAAAACAGGTATGGAGAGAAAGAGAAGCATTTCTGCGCCGAAGAAATAGATGAGTGGTCGATAGAAACCAGTTATTACTACAATAGGCAAATGGACAAAGATGGATTTCCAGGTCTGTTTCGTAGCTTTTTTCCTTTCTAAATTCCAACCATGAAAGGCTTTGTACGCAGAATAAAACATGAATGTAATGAAAAATACTACAGCCACAAAGGAAAGCGTTTTGCCTAAACCCGGTATAGCTAGGTGACCAATCAAGGGTATAGCAAGGATCGCAGCGAAGATTAGCCAAACGTACATAGAATTGAGTCTGTCTGATTTGCTCTTCCCCGCACTCTTTGCAAATGGATTTATTGACTGCCATGCTGCACCGACTGTTCTATAAAACTCCAGTATGATGATTTTACTGCTTTCTCGTACCTTGGGAGGGTTGTCAGGATGGCTCAGCGGGGCCCAATTCGCTTCATGTATTACAACTGGTACACCATTGACCTTGATTTTGAAGACATCTAAGTCGTGTTTTAATTTTTCCTTTCTTGTATTGCTGAGTTTGATTGAAGATGACTTTACTTCATTCTCGGTGAAAGACGTGTCAGTATCAGAAAGGCGCATTGCCATAGCAGCACCTAGTTCGCCAGGACGCTGGTTGCCAATTCCATGTACTACAAGAAGTCCTATTGAATCAGCCATAACCTAGGTACTCTACTTCCACAAACGCTCCATTTTCATAAGAATCCATATCATCAAGTAGTGAGAAAAAATCTAGTCCAGTGAGCACTTCAATTGAATCTGCTGTTAATCCAAGATCTGTAAGTACAGTCTAAAATAATGAGATTTTCTCGAGATCGTATGTTTTACTATCAAAACATTTTTTGTTATTATCGGAGGCAACAAGACAGATATATTACTTAGTATTCGCCATCTTATATACTTTTTACAAATCATTTAAAGTGATGATCTTCGCCGCGAAAGGTACATTAGCCTTGCCCGCGAATGATATTTCCTGGCTTCCGGAGCTGTCAATTCCAACCTTCACCTCGGCATCGGTTATTTGTTCAAGGTCCGAACTGACCTTGGAATCCAAAGTAAAATTTTGGTCAAGAGTTAAATTCACCGAATCGGCGTAAAAAAGTTCTTCCACTATGAAAACCTTCTTTTTAGTGTACATAATTATATTACTGGAAGTATGAGAGATTATTATACTGAAGTATCTTTCGGAAAGGTAGATGTTATCGGATCAGTAGATGGATGGTTACGCATGCCACAAACTTATGATTTCTATACGAATAGTAAAAGTGGCATGGGGAATTACCCAAGAAATTGTCAGAGATTAGTGGAGGATGCTGTTAAGGTCGCATTGGATGCTGGAATTGATTTCCCAGATAATTTAGATAATTTCAATGAAGGTGTGGTTACCGCTTTTTTTATTGTGCATGCAGGAATTGGTGCTGAAGGTATTCGTGATAAAGTATTAAGAAATAATGAGATATGGTCACACAAATGGGGAACATTAAAAAGACCTAAAGTAGGTACTAATATGACAGTTGGTACTTACTTAACAGTTCCACACGATTGTAATATGGGGGTTTGTGCTCATGAACTAGGTCACTTAGTCATGGAATTAGATGATTTTTATGATCCTAATTATGGAAAAGATGGTATGGCATGGGACGGTGCAGGTAAATGGGATTTGATGGCTGGTGGTTCCCATAATAACTTTGGACGTACTCCTGCACATCTAGCTGGATTACATAAAATGCAGCATAGTTGGGTAGATATTACAGTTATAGATAAAACAACTAAACAAGTAGTAGTGAAACAAAATACTGATGATGGTGGTATGGTAGTAAAAGTAGTTAGTTCTCAATTTGGTAAAAATCAATTTTTAGTCATTGAGAACAGAATGAAAGCAGGATTTGACTTCCACCTTCCAGGTGAGGGTGTATTAATATGGAAAGTAGACACAGATAAACAGCAAACAAACCCATATCGACCAGCGTTATATCTAATACAAGCTGATGGAAAACATGATTTAGATCGCGTAGAACAGTTTGCATATAATGCTGGTGATGCAGGAGATCCATTTCCTGGGTCAGAAGGTATTACATCAGTAAAAAGTACAGGAAATATTAGTACTTCGTTCCCAGGAATGGATTCTGGGATTACGATAGAGAATATAAAAGTGCAATCTGGTAGATTAATTACCTTAGATATAATCATTGCCTGAGGACTATTAATGTTTGATAATTCGGATGGGGTCTTCGGATCAAGGTAGCTGCCTGAAAAGGGGAATGGAAATTTGGAAGATGAGTTTGACCAATAGTAATAATCGGGAAGCATATTCATTTTTAGCTTTCGCTGTGCCTATTTTGCTGTAACTAATTTGATTATGAAGGAAACGCAAATACTTTTTGGACACAAACACAGTTGGAATATGCTCAATGTATTGCAATGCAACAAGCATTTGATAAAATTGTAAAACCTTCATTAGATAAACTTACAAACTCGTTCAAACAATTACATTGATCAAGAATACATTGGAATGGTTGTTCAAGGTATAAGAAACGTTTCTGGAATAAAAGAATGGGACGCTTTTCAAAAAGCACAATTTATTGACAAATTAATAAATAATGGTAAAGACCCAAAGACTATATCTGTATTTGGTATTCTTCCCAAAGAAATTGTAAGTGATTTATCAATTCTTCCAGGGTATCCAAATATTTACCGGCTTTATCAATAGGTAAAACGATCTCACAGTCAAATTTAAAATCTCTAGAAATTTTTTCATCGGAAATATTCGAATAGGAATCAATGGTTATCTTTATGCTGCTGTGACCAAGTAAATATGACCTGTTTTTCTCCTATCATGCTTCACTAATTTGTTTTAACTGCCTTTTATTTTTTGATCCAAATAGTTGGCTCCTAAGATTTAAACTAAATAGAATAATTTCCCTGGTAATCTCAATTGGAGTAGGTGTGCCGTTGGGCTTAAAACTTATATTGTTAATTGGTTATGCATTATTGTAATATGCAAGGAAAATTTTGATATTATAGTTTGCATTTAGCTTTTAGACACGTAAAATGCAGTGGCTAACATTGCCTAACCTGTTGGTTAAGCTCATTCTCAAATAATTGCATTATATCCATTTTATTGGTAGTTTACTAAATAATATTTGAACCTAATTGATTAAGACAACCAAAAGACCAAAAAAATGGCAAATCATCCAATTCGTATTACAGCAAGTGATACCACTACCGGGGATCTTACAATGGATGACAATGGAAATACCTTTGTCGATCCAGGTGATACGGTAACTTGGCTAATAGGTAGAAACTCAGGAGTCATAGCCTTTACTGGATTCCTTGTTAAAACGGGTTCTACCAATGTATTCGACGCCTGCGATCCCGTTTCGGTAGGTAACTCATCCAACTGGCAAGGAACTATTAATCCGAGTATTGCTAAAGGCACTGTAGAAGATTATTCCATTCTATGGACAGATACTTCAGGTGGTAACCATACATACGACCCAAAAATTAGTGTCAATACCTAATTGATAACAATGTCTTCTAAAGGAAAAGCTTATTATTTTATGATAAGCTTCTTTTTTTTAAATCTACACGTGGTTTTCGGACAAAACCAGAAGGTGGCGGATAGCCTGGCAAAAATTTATCAAGAAGAAAAACTACAAGGAACAGCGAAGTTGGAATTACTGAGAAATTTATCTTTTAACGAGTTAAATGATGCCGAATTATCTCTAAAATATGCTGAAGAACTTATCGCCCTGTCTAAAGAAGAAAATAACGATTTATATCTTTTCAGAGGTTACCTTCAAAAAGGTCACAAAAGCAGACAAACCGGAAATTTAGAAATCGCGTTGGATGCTTATTTCAAGAGCGCCGAAGCTGCTGTTAAAGCAGAATTTATTGAAGGCGAAGGTTCAGCTTACATGTCAGTCGCAGACGTTTATTCCGTGATGGGGATCTCCAGTAATGCCGAGATATATTACAATAAATCCATCCAATTATTGCGGAACACAAATGATTCAGTTGCCTTAGCATCTGCTTTATTAAATGCAGGGGACGAATATTTTAAAACGGCAAAATACGATGACGCTTTACAATATTTTGAAGAGTCCGCTCTGATCTTTAAGAACGTAAATTATTTAATTGGCACGGCCTATAATTTAGGCAACACTGGCATGGTCTACGCCGAACAGAGAAAGGATGACCTGGCAGAGGTCAATATCATTGAAGCAATAAACATACTGGAAGAACTAGAGGATTATTACCCGATATCGGTCTATCTGACCTACATGTCCGATATCTATTTAAGACAGAATGATTTTACGACCGCTCTAAGCTATACAAATAGAAGCTTGGAACTGGCTACAATGTATGGTCTGAAAGAACAAATTAGTGCAGCAAATCTAAAACTTTCGGAGTTGTACCAGCAAACTGGAAACCTCAAAAACGCTTACAGACATTACAAAGATCACATCATATATAGAGATAGTCTCAATAACGTTGAATCCGTCCAGCAAATGGCTGATTTGCGATCGGATTTCGAAGTTTCTCAAAAGCAGATTGAAGTTGATCTTCTCAATCAGCAAAAAGAAAAACAACAGATCATAATTATTGCATCGATCACTTCTTCAATACTGATTTTTCTACTGGCTCTTGTGCTATATAGACGCAATATTTTTATCAAGCGAACTAATATGATTATTGAAGAAGAAAAGAATCGTTCTGAAAGTTTGTTGCTTAATATCCTTCCAGAGGAATCTGCTAAGGAGTTAAAACAAAATGGTGAAGTACAGGCCAAGAAATTTGAATCTGCCACTATCTTATTTACTGACTTTATAGAATTTTCAAGATTCGCAAAGAATGCAGATCCGAAACATTTGGTAAGAAGTATTGATTTTTACTTTAAAAAATTTGATAAGATTATGACCAGATATGGACTCGAGAAAATTAAGACAATTGGAGACTCATACATGTGCGCAGGTGGTCTGCCAATAGCTAGTCAAAATCATGCCAAAGATACGATAAATGCCGCAAAGGATATGATTAACATAGTGAGAAGTCAGTTGCAGTCTCAGGACGATCTGATCCATTTTGAAATTAGAATTGGGATACATACAGGACCCGTGGTTGCGGGTATAGTGGGAACTAAAAAATGGCAATATGATATCTGGGGAGATACGGTCAACATTGCCTCCCGAATGGAATCAAAGTCAGGGATAGGAAAGGTTAATTTGTCCGAAACTACCTATAATGAGATCAAGGATGAATTTCCTTGTGAATACAGAGGAAAATTTGAAGTGAAAAATCTAGGGTTATTGAAGATGTATTATCTCTTGAATTAGAGGTGTCTTCTTCTGCTGACATAGTAGCATAAATATCAATATACGGCATATTATCTAATTCATTTTTTAGAGGGTAGTGTAAATACGTATAAAAAGTGTGGAAAATACACAGACTAAATATTGACTTTAACAGCTGGATAAATATAACCGCCGACCTAATGATTGCTTTTATAGGCCGATAATCCATCTGAGAGCAACATATATTCGTATTTCCCACAATATCTATACGTATTTATACCCCGTGCACAACACCAGATGATTTCATAATTGGTAGTCCCAATATTGGGATTATGTATCTTGATTGACAAATTAGAGCTATTTTGCAATCCTTAATCACTAAATTCATTTTCAACTTGGCTGAATATAATTCTTATCACACTAACCTAATCCTGCTATATAAATTCAACTCACTTCCAGATGAATTTAGATCAATAGTACCCAACAGCACTTTATCTAACTGGAATAATAGAAATGTTGCAAAGATAATTGGCTGTGATTCACTTGCTGACAAGGACATCAACCTACTAAGGCAAATTGTAACCAGTAAGAAGCTCCTGGTTGCTGCTAAAGCTTTGTACTTCGTCTTTTTATTATTGTAAATTTAGCTTTTATGAGCTTAACTTACTGTCCAGTCAAATGTAGCAGATCCAAACCTCAAATGGAAAAGATTGGTTTAATCTAATTACTTGAGCTTAATAAATCTTAATCTTAACTTATTAAATTTAAAGTTATTAGGTATTGATTAACCACTATGCCCTCAATAATCCTCAGAAGTAATTATTATATACTTTGGTTATCCTTTATTTACATCTGAGTTAATTTTAATGCATTTTACTTAGATGGGTTATGAGTAATTATATCAGGCTAAATAATGCTAAGATTAAAAAGTGTCTTTCAATAATTAATTAACAATGGAAATAATATCATTATTACAAATCCTACCGGAGTGGGCTCCAAACATTCATCCATTGATCATTCATTTCCCTATTGCTGTGTTGACCATAGCGGTATTGTTTGATTTCATTTACCAAATTTGGGACCGGAATTGGTTATCGAAAAGCAGTCTTGCACTTTATCTTTTAGGAACCCTAAGTGCTTTAGCTGCATTCATCACAGGGAAGATTGCAGCAGACAGTGTAAATATGCCTATGCAAGCGGAACTAACGGTGAGCAATCATTCGGATATGGCGCAATACACATTAATATTTTTTACCCTGTATTCCCTGATCAGGTTATTTTTTTGGTGGAAGTCGAAACTTGCAAAATTAGTTAAAATCGCTTTTTTCCTTAAAATTGTATAAAGTGGCATCACGTAATTACGAACCAATATGAGAGGATAAGACAGAGAAATCAATACTCGTCTCTCACACCACATCAAACACTCCAAATCAACAGAATTTGTTCATTATACAATGCCAATAAAAGGATTTAGACACATTACTGTACAAAACACATTACAAATCAACATAACTTATTAAATTTAAAGTTATTAGTTATTGAATAACCACTATGCCCTCAATCATTCCAGGTTACGAATACGACATATTTATCTCCTACCGCCAGAAAGATAACTACTCTTAACCTGTGTTATATAACTTGGATTACATTTCAGCTTATCAATCCACTGGAGTTGTTTGGTGTACTGACATTTATTGCAGTTTCTGTTACGACATGAATTGTAGGCCATGCGTTGATGGCTGCATTGGTTACACCTTTCCACATGACCGCCCATCGCTGCGGTCCTGCATTGACTGATAGCCCTAAAGGCCTTAATCTGTACAGGGCATAGCTTGTTATTATCCATAAACTGCCCTCCATACTTCTGAAGTATGAGTGCAACATCCATTGGATGTCTTTTGTTGACCGCTTTCATGTTTCATGGTAGATCAAATGGGCTTTTTACCGATGGGTCAATGGCTGCCAGGTGCAGGTAAACCATTGTGGAACTTAGGGATCTGTGCCCCAGCAGTTTTTGGATCAGTTTCAGGTTGGCACCTTGCTCTAACATATGGGTAGCAAAGGCATGCCTGAGGCTATGGGGATAGATATTTTTTTTAATCCCTGCCCTGGCAGCGGCCCGTTTAACGATCTTGCCAACAGAAGAACCCGAATACGGATGTCCCGGTTTGCCTCCTCCTTCAAAAACATACTTTATAGGCTTATGATAGCTATTAGTATAATAATCACGCAATAATTTGAGTGTCTTTACCGCTAATAAAGTATCTCTTGATTTGTTACCTTTTCCGTTGACTACCCGAACTACCATGCGATCCGAATCAATGTCACACAGACGCAGGTTGAGCAGTTCGTCCCTTCTAATCCCGGTAGAATAGAGCACAGCCAGAATCGCCTTGTGTTTTAGGTTAGGGGTTACATTAATGAGGGCATTAATCTCCTGTTTTGAGAGAATGTCTGGTAGGTGCTAGTTCTTTCTCGGCCTTTTGATCTTGATGCCTTTGTCCCATTCAACACCCAGGACATCTTGCCTGAGAATCTTCACAGCACTGATAGTCTGGTTAATAAAGGAATTGGATAAACCTTGCTTTTCTTTACAGTAATAAAGATATTCCTTTACTTGATCATTGGTGATGTCTTCTGGAGACAGACCAAAATGCCTGCTCAACCGGACTAACATGCTTAAATACGTCCTGACTGTACGTGGACTGTAATTTCGGAATTGGAGTTCACGGATAAACCGCTGACTCAGTCGCTCTTTTTTTTCATATTGATTATCTTTAAGTTTAGACCTAAAAGTTAATCAAAATATTCCTCTACCGACGTTAGGAGGTTTCGTCCAACGATTGTGTAATAGGCACTCTATGCTCCTTATTTACATTATGGGTACCCGATTTCTGGTTAAATATACCACAAAATTGAATTATTAAAATGTGGCATTGTGTTATTTTATTCTCTTTATACATCTGTCAATCGGTCTAATGGACTTTGTACATTTTTCATTCCCGAAAGGGTTATATGCGTGTAAATTTCGGTGGTTTTACTTGAATTATGACCCAGCAATTCCTGAATATAACGCAAATTAGTACCGTTTTCTAACAA
>JACZWC010000027.1 GCA_022572355.1 Bacteroidota bacterium
CACCGCCTCCGCTAAAGCTATGGCGGTCACGGTCGGCAACATCGGCCTTGTTTACTGGAACCAGGGCGACTACCCTGAAGCTCTGAAACACTACTTTGAGGCTTATGAAATTGACAAAGAATTGGGAAATAAAAACGGTATTTCAAGACACCTCGGCAACATCGGTATTGTTTACTATAACCAAGGCGACTACCCCCAAGCCCTGAAACACTACTTTGAGGCGTTGGAAATAGCAAAAGAGCTGGGAAATAAAAGTCATATAGCAACATTCCTCGGCAACATCGGCAATGTTTACTATGAGCAGGGCGACTCCGCCTTCGCTGCGGGCGATATCGCCCTTGCTATGGCGGACAAGTACCCAGAAGCTCTGAAACACTACTTTGAGGCGTTGGAAATAGCAAAAGAATTGGAAGATAAAAGAAATATCGCAATATGGCTCGGCAACATCGGCTCCCTTTACACCAAAACCAGCCGCTTTAAAGAGGCGGAGCAATATTTGGACAGCGCGCTGGCGATTGACATTGACATTGGAAGAATTTCAGGGCAAATGCACAAGTATGAAGCCCTCTCCCACCTCTACGACACCCTCGCTCAGCTCTCTCCCCACAGCAGGCAGCAGGCGGAAAACTGGAGACTGGCCTACCGCCACTACAAAAAATACGACGCCGCCAAAGACACTCTTTTCAACGAAGAAAAAAGCAAGGAGATCGGCAAGCTGGAAACGAGGCATGAGATGGAAATAGCAGCATTTAACCGCAGGCAAAAAGAAGAGCGGCAAGCGGAAGCAGCCCGCATAAAAAAAGCGCGGGAAGACAAGATCGGCTATACCCTGGTGCTGGTGGGCTTTATAGCCGTACTGGCAATGATCATGCTGCTGAGCCGCCTGGCGCTGCCCCAGGCCGTCATACAAATAGCAACAACCATCCCTTTCTTGCTGTTATTTGAAACCGCCATCGTATTCATGGATCCCTACATAGAGGCCGTTGCCGATAATGCACCCGCCCTGAAGCTAAGCGGCAATTTCTTTTTGGCATTGTGCCTGTTCCCCCTCCACAACAAAGCGGAGCAAATTCTAAAACGGCTGTTCAGGAGGAAGCTGAGGAGGAAGGTGGAGCAGGGCGTATGACAAACTTCCCTTTTTTGCGAAGGCTTGTGTGCTGTCCAGCGTTTTGTTAAAGCACTTTATACTAAACGGCATAAAGTTCCGCATTTATCCGGGCAGGCAAAATGAACAATCGAACATTTGAACAATAGAAGTCAGAACAGCGAAGTACATACCACTTCATCAACCGATAGGTATCGGTTCTTAATTCAAATGTTCGCTTGTTCTAATGTTCAAAATAAAATGCGGAAATTTATGCCATTCACAGTATAACTAAAGCGCTGGACTGGTTGCCGGGTTCAGTTTTAGGCTAATTCATTATTTTTTTGAATATTTTATTTTTTTGTACTTTGGTCGCCTGTTTATTTTAGACCGGTAAAGTTTCTGATAAACAGAGAAAAGGAGAGCTTTCATTTCTCCATTTTTGGAGAGGTGGCCGAGTGGTCGAAGGCGCACGCTTGGAAAGCGTGTGTGCCTCACAAGGGTACCGAGGGTTCGAATCCCTCTCTCTCCGCCAAACGAAGCTTCAGCGTAGTTTGGCTTCGCTCTAGAGATATTGCGAATTATGAAAGGTGATGTGGTATGTATATTTTATAAAAAGTGAAATCGCAGATTTTTTATACATTGGCATCACAAATAATATTGACAGATGATTGAGGGAACATAATTTAGGAATGAATCTGTCAACAAAAGCATATAAACCCTTTGAATTACTTGGTTATGTTGCGGTAAGATCAGAGGGACATGCAAGAAAGCTTGAAAAGTATTTTAAAACTGGATCAGGCAAAGCGGTATTAAAAAAGAGAATTTTAAGCGACGAAGTTCTGGTATAGCCAGAACGCAGTCGGTCCCTCTCTCTCCGCCAAACTGATAAGAATTTTAACTTAAAAGAAACCAACACAAAATAATTATTATGAAAAGATTAATTGCAATAATGACAATTGCCAGCCTACTTTCCTTTGGCGGAATTACATATGGCCAGGATGAAGTGGCAGCCTCAGACACCTTGGTAATGGAGGATATTAACACTGGAGTTGTTACAACAATGGTGATTGGTGAGGATGGTGACACAACTATTATAAGCGAAGTGCAGCCAGAACCAGAGGTAGTAGAAGAGCCTGAACAAATGGTGGGTGGTGAAGCTGAGCCTGAACCAGAGCAATCATTCCATCAGGTTATAAAGCAGAAGTTCATTGAAGGTGGTGCTGAATTCATGGCAGTTGTTTTGTTGTGTCTTATCCTGGGATTGGCACTTGCCATAGAGAGGATCATCTACTTAAACTTAGCTACAACGAACACTGAGAAATTACTAAATGAGATTGAAGGCGCTCTTAATTCGGGTGGTGTTGATGCAGCCAAGGAGATTTGCAGGAATACAAAAGGGCCTGTTGCCAGTATTTTTTACCAGGGACTAGATCGGGCAAAAGAAGGAATAGACGTGGTGGAGAAAACCATTGTTGCATATGGCAGTGTGCAGATGGGATTGTTGGAGAAAGGACTCTCCTGGATCGCGCTATTCATTTCACTGGCGCCTATGCTTGGGTTTATGGGAACAGTAATCGGTATGATCGGCGCTTTTGATGCCATTGAAGCAGCCGGAGATATTTCTCCTAGTTTGGTTGCCCATGGTATTAAAGTCGCGTTATTGACTACCGTATTTGGTTTGATCGTTGCGATCATTCTTCAGATATTCTATAATTATATTGTGTCAAAGGTGGATTCCCTGGTCAACGATATGGAGGATTCCTCTATATCAATGGTTGACCTTCTAATGAAAAGTGGAACTTCAAATAACTAAATCCCATGAAAGATAACATAGCAAAACCATTATCTATTCTCCTCTATGCGTTGATGGGAATATCTGTTTTGTTGATCGTGATATTTGTGGCAGGTGGAATTGACCACGGTATTCTTATTGTCTGGACGTATATTCTGACTGGAATTGCGGCAACTGCATCCATTGTTTTTCCGATTATTTATGTAATTCAAAATCCAAAAGGTGCAAAGGATATGCTGATCGCTGTTGGTGGAATTGCGGTAGTTTTCGGAATAGCATATGGATTGGCATCTGGAGAACTCACCGATGTATTTATTAGAGAGGGTGTCGATGAGTCGAAATCCAGAATCGTGGGAATGGGAATTATTTCAGCGTATTTACTCTTGGCCGGTGCAGGATGTGCGATAATTTTCTCGACAATTTCAAAAATGTTCAAGTAAAATGGCCAGAAGCAAGAGAACAGCAGAACCGATCAATGCCGGCTCCATGGCGGACATTGCATTTTTGCTGCTGATATTTTTTCTTGTAACCACTACCATGGATGTTGACTCAGGGTTATTGAGAAAGCTTCCACCACCACTTGACCCCGAAGCTCCCAAACCACCACCTATTAAAGAAAGAAATGTATTTACAGTGCTGGTTAACAGAAATGACCAGTTATTAGTGGAGGGTGAGATTGGAAGTTTGAAAACATTGAGAGCTAAAGCAAAAGAGTTTGTATTGAACCCATACAATAAGGCTAATTTGTCTGCGAAGAAGGATCCGGCTATTATAGAGTTAATTGGTACTTATGCGGTGTCAAAAGGTGTGGTTTCGTTGCAAAATGACAGGGGAACCTCCTATGATATGTACATCAGCGTTCAGAATGAATTGGTGGCAGCGTATCGGGAGATTAGAGATGATCTGGCTATGCAGACATTTGGTAAAAAATATAAATTACTCAACAAGGTACGGGCAAAAGCGGTTCGCAAAGCTATACCTATGATGATCTCAGAGGCGGAACCACGAAACATTAGTAGTTAAATTACGGAGAAGCAATGTCAAAATTTAGGAAAAAAGATAAAGGAGGCACCCCGGAAATATCTACTGCATCGTTGCCGGATATTGTGTTTATGCTATTGTTTTTCTTTATGGTAACAACAGTTATGCGTGAGGTGAGCCTGAAAGTGGTGGTACAACAGCCTTTTGCTACTGAAGTAAAAAAACTGGAAAAAAAGTCGCTGGTGAGTTATATATATATTGGCCCTCCAATCAAAGGGTTGGTATCCACATATGGTACTGAGCCGAGGATACAACTCAATGATGCATTTGCCACCGTCGCGGATTTGGGTGAGTTCATTATAGCGGAAAGAGAGGCGAGAAGTGAGAAGGAAGTCCCCTTTATGACAACATCTCTTAAGATCGACAAAACTGTGAAAATGGGCATTGTAACAGATGTTAAACAAGAGCTGAGAGAGTTGAATGCCCTCAAAGTCAATTACTCTACCAAGAAGGGTACGGACATTACTACCGAATAATTACTTTTTCTTTTCTGTAGATCAGGTATATTAATCCTGAGACAATAACAAAACTTGCAAATAGCAAGCCCTTTTCATCTTCCATGGTGCCAACATTGTCGGCATCAAAATCAATTATGTTCTTACCAATCAGATAAGAAAATATTACCGCTGCTCCATTGTTAATGAAATGGCAGATCATAGGCAGCCAGAGCGAACCACTCCAAATAAATAGATATCCAAACAGAGCGCCCAATACAACTCTGGGAATGAATCCATAAAATTGTCCGTGTATAGCGCTGAATAGAATGGCTGCAATCCAAATACTCAAATGAGCATTGTTTGTAGCTTCATGAAGGGCTTTTTGAACCACACCTCTAAAGAACAACTCTTCACTTACGGCCGCAACCAAAGCGATCATGATCAGGTTAAGTATCAGATCCAGGATAGTGTCCATCTCAAGGAATTTTTTAGTCAGCATTTCGGCATTGGCTTCCGCACTGCGCATCCAGTTCTCGACTCCCTTTAAAAAATTCGGAAAGGCCATATTGCTATTAATTTCAATCATCCAATTGATTAGTGGAAGTGACGCAAGCATCAGCACAATTGAATAAATGATAGCAGAAAGTTTAGGTACAGATTGGAGTTGGAAGTATCGCAATTTCTCTTCCGTGAGTAGATACACAAAAAGAATGGCAGGCACTATAAATATCAGAATGGAACTAACGATCTGACTTAATTTCAAGATTATCAGGTCACTCTTATCATAACCATCCAGGGAAATACTTTCTCCAGCTGAAAGCACCACCAGCAATCCAATGATGAATAGATAGGTGAATATGCTGCCAAGTTTTAGCGCTTTATTCAATGCTCCTGATGAGGCCGCCATATTTCTAACTTAAAAAGTGATAATTTTGCACTTTGAAAAGATTGCCGTGGTAAAAATAGCAAATATCGATTTGGGAGAATTTCCCCTGTTGCTCGCTCCGATGGAGGACGTTAGCGATCCACCATTTCGAGCTTTGTGTAAGGAACAAGGGGCAGACTTGATGTTTACAGAGTTCATATCATCAGAGGGATTAATACGTGACGCGGCAAAGAGCGTGAAGAAACTCGATGTTTTTGAATACGAACGTCCGATAGGAATTCAAATATTTGGGAGCGAAATCGAGTCCATGAAAAGAGCAACGGAAATTGCAGCTGCGGCGAAACCAGATCTGATAGACATTAATTACGGATGCCCGGTAAAGCAAGTAGCGTGTAAGGGCGCTGGGGCAGGGATATTGTTGGACGTTCCCAAGATGGTCGAAATGACTTCGGAAATTGTTAAATCAACTTCTCTTCCCGTTACGGTTAAAACAAGGCTGGGATGGGATGAACAAACGAAATACATAGTAGATGTGGCAGAACGGCTGCAGGATGTGGGCATTAAAGCCATTTCAATACATGGCCGTACCAGGAAGCAAATGTATAAGGGGAATGCGGATTGGACGCTGATCGGCGAGGTGAAGAACAATCCAAGAATGCATATACCGGTGTTCGGTAATGGCGATATAGAAAGTGCTCAAAAAGTAATTGAAGTAAAAGAGAAATACGGGGTTGATGGTGTGATGATCGGCAGAGCGAGTATAGGGTATCCCTGGATTTTTAGTGAGATCAAACATTATATCGAGCACGGGGAACTGCCACCGCCCCCAACAATTGACAACCGGGTATCAATTTGCAGATCTCATCTGGAGAAATCCGTAGAATGGAAGGGTGAAAGGCTGGGTATCTTAGAAATGAGACGGCATTATTCGAGTTATTTCAAGGGGTTTCCCAATTCGAAAGAGTATCGAATGAAGCTGGTTACAACAGATGAGCTTAACGAATTACATCTAATCCTGGATGACGTTCTTCAAAATCTCGCTTACGCCGAAGTCGCCTGATAGTTAAGACACGGTTATACTTTTAGAGGATATTCTACTGATAGGTAGCCAACCGGCCAGCAATCCAATTACCGTGACCGTAACAAAAATATAGAGTAGATCCAGTCCCTGCAGTGAGACGGGAATAGAATCGGTTACAAAATTCTCCCCAAGCTTTATCAGCCCGTATTTCTGTTGTGCATAGCAAATGACTGATCCAATAGCCATTCCGGAAATGTTGCCCAGAAAAGTGATCATCATGCTCTCATTAAAAAAGACCTTTTTGATTAATGATATTTCTGCCCCCATACCCCAAAGAATTCCTATGTCTTTCTTCTTGTCCATAATAATCATGGTAAGGGAAGCCATGGAATTAAACGTTGCAATGATCAATATGAATGTAAGGATCAGAAATACCGCCCATTTTTCAGTTTTCATAATCTTATAGAGAAAATCATGTTGTTCGTAACGATTGGCCACCTTAAATTCAGAACCGACCATCTGCACAATCTCTTCCTGAACATCATTGAGATTTGCCCAGTCTTTAATCGCTATTTCCACTGCTGAAATCTGTTGGTCATATTGCAGTAATTCTCTGGCAAAGCTCAAGGGGACTATTACGTATTTTATGTCGAAATCTTTCTGAATTGAGAAGACACCGCTTGTATGGATCTTTTGTGTTACAAAGGCATCATTGGGATTGAGTGTTTTCTTTAATCCGCGTTTTGGCATGTATATAGTAAGTGAATTGAATTGATCATTAGTAGTTATACCCAGAGAGTTGGCAATGCCCTGGCCTACGATAGCCTGTGGCACGCCATATTCTTCAAGTTGTAAAGTCCCGGCAGTCATCATAGTGTCCAGGCCTGTCATCTTCAAAAAATCATCTTCAACACCTTTGATCGTTCCTAAATACTGCTGCTTGCGATACTCTAACAATGCATTTTCTTGTATAACGTCAACGTAATAAGCTACCCCATCTAAGTCTTGGATCGCTTCACGTGGGAATGATGAAGCATCAAATGTCTTTCCTTTAACTGCCGTTATTTTTATGTCAGGATCAAAAGCATCAAAGAGCGAGATGACTAAGTTTTCCAATCCGTTAAATGCAGACAATACCACTACAAGTGCAAGTGTTCCGATTGCTACGGCAACCACGGAAAAGGCTGAAATAATGTTAACTACATTTTGAGATTTCCTTGAGAACAAGTATCTGCGTGCGATGAATAAGGAGAGTCTCATAGCAATGAAGTCAAAAGCCAAACAATTAAAGCCAAAAGTCAAAGGTAAAAAGGAAAAGTACAAAATTCGTTGTTACAGCGCTTTTATCTTGTTCTCAGCCACGGGATTACGCACCGATTTTCACCAACCTTCCCTTCAGCCTTGCCTCAAAGAATGCGTGATCAAAAAACACAAAATCGGCGCTTGTATAGTATTGATATTCATCGTATTATAAAGAAAGTAGTCCCGGGACTACTTTTCGAGTTTCATGATCTTATCAGTTTGTTAGTGCAATAGACCTGTCAGGTTTTTGGTGATCAGCAGCCTTTTGGGGCAGTTTGAGTGTGAGTTTGAGCAAGACGACATATCAAAACCGGAGTCCCTGCATTCAAAATAAACCCAAACTCAAACTCACACTGCTACTGTTATCCCTGTTTCACCAACCTGCCTTTAAGTTTGGTTTCAAACAAAGAATGCAACGGAAATATCAGCGCCGCAACCCCCGCATTGAACAACAGCTTAAACCCCGGTGCCCCACCCGACCATTCTTCAATGTAGGGGTCGGCAAGTACAAGCAAGAACTCAAACAGGATAAGGAATGAAAAGAAGATAATTCCCTCGGCCATTCGTGGGCTTACTTTAACAAACCCCAGCGACATCACCCCACCAAACAAAACCAGCAAAGCGATCAGGATCACGGAATATTGAAGATTGTCTCTTCGGGATGTGACTTCAGCTTCCAGGCGTACCTTTTCCTTTTCTTCCTGCTCCTTAATGAGCTGCGCCCTTTCAAACTCGTACTTCATCTGCTGCCTTATGCTCTCTTTCTCGGTTTCTTCGTTGTTGATGCTGTCGCGCATTAAGATGTGGAGTTCGTACATTTCCAGGGCTTCCTGGAAGCGTGCCTGACGAAGGACAGGGTCCGTAGTCAGGTTGCCCTGCTTTCTGGCCACCTTGCTCAACAAACTGGAGTTATGCGATATAAGATGAGGAGAGCCTAACTCTCGTGCTATTTGCAAGCCTCTTATCCCATAATTCAATGCCTCTGTAAGCGCACCCCTGTCTAATTCAACGGTTCCAATGTTCTTTAAAGAGGCAGCCATGCCACTTTTATCCCCTATTTCTTCATATATCTTCAAACTCTTATGAAAGTACTCTAATCCTTTAGGTATGTCGCCTTGATTGTCATAGATATACCCAATATTGTTTAAAGAGCCAGCTATTCCTTTTTTATCTCCTATTTCTTCTCTGATCTTCAAACTCTTATGATAGTACTCCAGTCCTTTAGTGAGTAGTTCCACCTTCGCTGAAGCTTCGGTGGATGCAACTCCTTGATTGTAATAGGTAACCCCAATATTGTTTAAAGAGATAGCTATTCCTTTTTTATCCCCTAACTCTTCTTGAATCTTCAAACTCTTATGATAGTACTCCAGTCCTTTAGATATGTCGCCTTGATTTTCATAGATAAGCCCAATATTGTTTGAAGAGATAGCTATTCCTTTTTTATCCCCAATTTCTTCTTGAATCTTCAAACTCCTATGAAAGTACTCCAGGGCTTTAGGTATGTCTCCTTGATTCATATAGATATACCCAATATTGTTTAAAGAGACAGCTATTCCTTTTTTATCTCCTATTTCTTCTTCAATCTTCAAACTCTTATGAAAGTACTCCAGTCCTTTAGGTATGTCTCCTTTACCATGATAGATATACCCAATATTGTTCAGGGCATCGGCCAGAGAAGATAAATACTTTTTTTCAAGGGAGGGAGGTGGGCCAGAAGCAAGATTCCTTTCTGCAATTTCTATTGCTTTGGTGCAAAGAGGGATAACAGTATCAAGATTGGAAATGTAGAGTATATTAGACAATTCAACATACGCTGCTGCCAAAGACGTATCGTGTTTAGCTTCTCGTATAATGGTTGTCAAAGAATCAATAGCTCTCTGGTCTTGTGCATGAACCGTAAAAGTCAGGAGAAATATAAATAGCGCAATGAAGTATGGTGTTTTCCTCACGCTGCGGTTATTTCATTTAAAACGTATTTCGTGGCTTCTACCTGATTCAATGTTTCTCGTGAGAAACATTTTGCTTAATTGCAAAAATAGGGCATTAACACATAATTTCTCAATATAACGCAGACAGATGCGAATTGGGCGCATGACAAATTTCCCATTTGCATGTTTTTAAACAGTTTTCTTATGCATTTTTAAAAGTCGGCAGTCGGCAAAAAAAGAAATTGCTGACTGCTGACTGTGGGTTTTTTTTCGTAAACCTATTTTCATGAGTATACTTTAATTAAAAAAGGGATATTTGTCATGCGCCCTGCGAATTTAGCTTCCCGAAGGATCAAACAACTATACAAAAAATAGAAAATGTCCAGTAGTTTCCCGAAGAATATCGGCCAGGGTCATTTCCAGGCCTTTACAATCAGTCCCGTTCCCGTATTTGATATGATCACCGTATCCAGGTAGTTGAGAACAAAACATAGGGGATAGGTGATCAGGTAATAAAAAGGTAAAATTATATAAAACAACCTGCTCACGCCCAACATCTGTATAGGGTACTTCATAGAAAGCCGCCAGGAAATTTTCCCGGGAGCGCCATAGGAGTATCGTGTATCTACCTCGCCAAATCCCGCTGCTTTCAATTTATTGGCTATATCCTCGATATTGTATCCGTCACGAACGTGTTCCTCTATAAATGATTCTTCCGAATCGTCGTGAACGTCTGAACCTCCCTGGTCAGATGGTGTGGATATTAATAGCATTGCACCCTCCTTCATGGAGGCGTAGTAATTTCTAAATACAAGTTCATCTTCTAATATATGTTCCATTACATCCACGCATAGTACAAGGTCAAAACAGTTTTCAGCTTTGTATGTGGTGAGATCATCTGTTTTAAACAGTACGGAAGTCTTTCCGATAGATCGAAAAAAGTTGTTGCAATCCCCAACTTGTTCTTGCTTTACATCTATTGCCAATATATTCCAACTCGAATTGATATTCGAGAGATAGTAAGTGTATTGGCCAAATCCAGCGCCTGCATCGAGAATATGCGTTTTGTAATATAATCCCACTGACTTTTTACGTGCCCTGGTCCACTTTCTCAATTCCTTGTGAATATGCCAGCTTCTCAACAGTAGCAAATCCAATAGCTTGTAAAACAAGATTCTGAGAAACGGAGTCTTGTTAAAAATGTTTCCTAAACCTCTCTTTATCGGATCGTATTCCATTGTAAAAGCTTGAAAGCAGATGGATTATTTGATATTCAGGAGATTCTCGATATTCTCATCGTAATCGATTGAATCGTCGAGGAAGAATTTTATTTGTGGCACTGACTTGAGCTGATTTTTTATTCTGGCGGCAAGTTTTCTGCGCAGATCTACGGTTTGGCGATGTATTTCTTCTAAGGCTGTTTCCTTTATTTCAATAGCTGCCGCACTGAGGGGTTCCAATCCTACCGCGAAGATGCTAAGGTAAACTTTGGCAGTTGAAAGATCCGGGCTTATCCGAACCAACGAAACTGTAATCATCGTTTCTTTACGAATACTCAATCCTGAATTCTGAAATACCGAAGCCAGTTCTTTTTGCAACATACGGGAAACTTTATTCTGGCGCTTCGTGAACATATCGTGGTACGATTTATGCGGCACAAATGTAATGAATCTGCCTGCTGCAACCAATGGAGTGTCTAATTAGGAGTTTTTATCTTCATCTGCCAATTAACAGGAAATCCTCGTCCGCCGAAGCGGAACGCGAAGGAGGGTCAAATATTTGTTTTCCAGATAGGAAACGCCAATTAGATTGTGCTGTAACGCGCAGATGTCTAATTTTGTGATATTGTCGGCCAATTGGCGGATGAAATAGCTCCAAACAATCAACCTCGGATGAAGCACTTAAAACATCTTCTTTTATCAGTGTTCTTCATACCCTGTTTCGGATACTCCCAAATTTCCCTCACTTTCTCGGATATGGTGTCTGTGGATACCACTATTTATTGGGCCCGGGATTACGGTCTTGATTCGTCGATTTCCCCTGGTAATCCTGGTGTGAATACTTGGGATTTTTCGCTTTTGTACAACAGAGTTTTCGATTCTTTAACGTTCGTCAGTCCTTCCGCGACTCCTTATGCCGGAAGCTTCCCTTCCGCTAACCTATGTGTTATAAACAGTGAAGGATACGAGTATTACACGAAAAACTCATCCGGAATTTATCTAAATGGGGTCGCATCAGACTATTTTAACAATGGCATCTTTCTAACTGTTCACGCACAGCCGTCGTTAACCTTAATTAGCTTACCGGCGAATTATCTGAATTCTACGAATGAAATAGCTTTTTTATATGAGGTAATTAGTGGATCCTCAGTAGGTGTTACTAGCTACGATTCAATCTTTCTATCAGGTACAATTCAGGTACAAACTGTGTTTGACGCCTATGGCACTATGATCACCCCTCTGGACACGGTTAATGTGTTGCGTCAAAAGGTGGTGGAATCGGTGGATTACAAGCTAATTGGGAAAAAGTATTTGTTGAATGCTGTCTTGTATTCAAACGAACTGGCAAATGAGATAGAGATTATAAATAGATATTTATGGTGGACCGACAGCCCGAAAGTAGGTTTTCCAATTATTGATATGGAGGTGGATGCTAACGGCAATGCTAAACGCGTAGAATTTGCTGTTCCTTTTGATGCAGAGCTTCAGCTGCCAATTTCCACAAAATGTCATGACTCATGCGATGCAACGGTCACAATTGCCAATCCCAAACCGTATTACACCTATTTCTGGTCTGATCCGGAATCACAAACCTCATCATCGGCATCAGGACTTTGTAAAGGAAACTATTTTGTTCAGGTATCAGACTCAATTGGAGCTTTCGTAAATATTCCGCTTACGGTGCTGAACAAGTCGCAATTAACAGGTAAAATAACAATTGCAGGTGTTTCATGTCTCGAATGTTCAGATGGGGAAATGCAGATAGAGGCTTCAAATGGAACTCCGCCCTACGTCTTTCAATGGGACAGTGCAGCAGGGAACAGTAACAGCGCTACAGTAGGAGGGCTTGCGATAGGTAGCTATTCCGTTACAATAGTTGACTCTAATGGCTGTTCGATAATAGTTGACAGTCAGATGACCTTGTTTGAGGGTTTAAAAGTGTTTCCAATCCCAACTTATGATTATTTGAATATTACTACCCGGGTTACAGGAGAGGTATTGTTTCAAATCTATGACTTATCAGGAAGGAAAATAACTGAATATGTACTTTCTTCAACAACTTCATCAATCTATGTGGGCGGATTTGAACAAGGAGTTTACATATACCATATTATAGGTTCTTCTGATGGTATTGAGAAGAGAGGAAAATTCTGTGTTCTCGGCTTCAAGTAAATGTACGCATGAAATTGCCCGATAGTTTATTTATTCATAAATTTGCAGTCCAATTATTAACCCCAAACGAACAATCATGCATAAAAAACTACTTTTTTCACTCGTAATTATCGGAGCGCTTTGTATAAGTGCCAAAGCTCAGATCAGTGTCGATTCATTGGATATGCCAAGTGTAGGTGATACTGCGATAATCGGTATTGATACGCTCTTACCGGCTTCTATCATGGTGGGCGATACAGGAGTTCAATCCTGGGATTTCTCGGCATTGCAACCCGATGAATTTGATACTTTGATGTATGTGGATCCTGCAACAACTCCGGATGGTGCAAATTTCCCCAATTCTAATCTTGCCATAATGGGTGTGCAACCCATGATATTTCAAACCTTGGATACTATGGCACTCATTACTGACGGTTATGCAGGTGAAGATCCTTTTGGTGCTGGCTTAAATGTTGTAGCGCCATTTTCTCCAACACAACTGGTGCTTGATTTACCATCGACCACCGGTAGCTCCTTCATCGATACTTCCGGTTTTAATGAAACAATTTCAGCCATTCCTTTGGGCCTTCCGTTTCCTGATTTAGATTCCATAAGAGTGATACACTCTAGCTATGTTACAAGTGTTATGGATGCTTATGGCACCGTCGAAATACCAGGCGGTGGCAGTTACAACGTTGTAAGGCAATTATACACAGAGATTACCATCGATAGTCTTTTTATACATTGTAAAGACACTAACGATTGCTTTGTCGTCTTATTAACTTTGCCTTTTGGCTGGAGCATGGTACCGGATGTGGCACTGGCATTTCTGGGTACTGATGAAACTAATCCTATTATAGATACAACCTATACTTACAAATGGTGGGCAATTGGTGAGTCTGTCCCTGTAGTAGAGGTTGTTACGGATGCACCTGGTGGAAATGCATTAAGTGCCAGGTTTAAACTTACCAATCAGGTTGTTGCATTCCTCGGCGGAACAACTGATGTGCCGTGTAATGCGGACTCTAATGGGTCAGCCACCTGCACCGCACTGGGTGGAAGCACTCCATACACCTATTCATGGAATACAACGCCGGTTCAGACCAACGCGACGGCAACCGGCTTACCTGCGGGAACCTACGACGTAATGGTAATTGATGCAACCGGTGATACCTCCAATGCATTTGGAGCGATAGTGGGTGAACCAGCAATATTGACTGTTGGGGTTACTTCTCCGATGCCAGATTCGGGAAATGCTGATGGTACTGTGTCAGCAACTCCTGCAGGGGGAACATCTCCATATAATTTTGTGTGGAATACCATCCCACCTCAAACAGCAGGTACAGCTACCAACTTGACGTTCGGTATGTATACAGTTGTCGTTACTGATGATAACGGTTGTACTGTTACAGATTCTGGAGCTGTAATTTTGTTTGTTGGAATTGAAAAGTTTGGAGAAGGTGCCGGAGAGGTACTGTTGTATCCGAATCCTGCCAGCAGCGAAATGAATGTTGTTTCGACAATAGCTGATGTTCAGTTCTTCAATGTTTATGACATAACTGGTAAGCAGGTATTAAATGTGAATATCGAAAGTGGCACGAATACGCTGACGATTTCAGACCTTACGAATGGAATGTACGTTTACCAAATTGTAAACAAATCAGGAGAAGTAATAAAAAACGGAAAGTTTTCCGTTCATAAATAATCACTGCCTATTACGTTTTAGAAGCGGGATCACTTCAGTGATTCCGCTTTTTTTTATGTTAGTACAGAAAGTTATCGTAAGGATAACGCTGGGTGTGTAAGCCTTTGACCTTAACATAAAAAAGGGATTTTAGCGCTGTAATATTCTGCTTTTTCGTGGCTGAAATGAACAGGCAAGATTCATTGATCCTGCTCATCCAGGATTTCTGAAAACTGGCTAAGCTTACTCGGCGATCCTCATCTTTATAGAGATCAATTTTGTTGAAGATCATAATACTGGGTTTGTCAATCGCACCGATTTCCTTTAACGTTTCGTTCACAATATCAATTTGAGATTCAAAATTGGATTGGGATATGTCCACGACGTGAATGAGAAGGTCGGAATCCTTTAACTCGTCCAATGTTGATTTAAACGATTCAATTAATTGATGGGGCAGTTTCCTGATAAACCCAACAGTGTCTGATAGTAGAAAAGGTAAGTTTTCGATAACCACTTTCCTTATGGTTGTATCCAATGTTGCGAATAGCTTATTTTCTGCAAATACATCTGATTTGCTCAGCAAATTCATCAATGTAGATTTTCCAACATTTGTATACCCTACAAGGGCAACTTTTATCATTGCGGCGCGGTGCTTTCTTTGAATTGCTTTCTGTTTGTCTATGATCACAATTTTCTTTTTCAACCTGCTGATCTTCTCCCTTATGATCCTCCTATCCGTTTCCAATTCAGTCTCCCCTGGCCCTCTCAAGCCAATTCCTCCCTTTTGTCTTTCGAGATGCGTCCACATGCGCGTTAGTCTTGGAAGTAAGTATTGATATTGAGCCAGTTCAACCTGTGATTTAGCATGGGCAGTTCTCGCCCTGCTGGCGAATATGTCCAATATGAGGTTTGTTCGGTCAATGATTTTACAACTCACCTCTTCCACTGAACCATTTATTATTTTCTCAATATTCCGCAGTTGCGTAGGGGAAAGCTCATCATCGAATATTACCAGATCTATTCTGTTTTCCTTCACATACTTTTTCACTTCCATAATCTTACCCGTGCCAATGAAGGTCTTTGGATTTGGAGCTTCCATTCTCTGCGTTACAAGCCATTTGCTCTCGGCATTCGCCGTGTATGCCAGAAATTTTAATTCCTTGAGGTTTTCCAATACAGTTGCTTCATCCTGGCCTTGCCTGATCATTCCAATCAAAACAGCAGATTCTGGCCTGCCGGATATTTTTACAGATACCTGCATAATAAAATCAATAAGCTATGTATGAGTATCTAGAAATGTTATCTAAAAAGTGGCCGTGCAACCTGGGTAAATGGCCAGGGTATGGATATGAGTATGAGCAACACGGAAATTGTAAAGAAAATGGCAATTTTCTTATGCTTTGCCGTAGATTCCTCTAATTTCTTGGCAGCAGATCGCCCCAGTGTAACAAGAATAACAGCAATCATCATTAACGAAAGATGCTCAACCGTCCAGAATCTGGTATGAGCATCGCCCATGGTAGCTTTCATGCCGTCAAATCGGACGAATGGGCTCATAAAATAGAGTGCGATTCCCACTAGAAATTGAATATGCATTGATATCATAGAAAAGAGTGCGACCTTTTCATCTTTAGCTGAATAGTCCATTTTTCCTAGCCATCCACGCCATGACATTGCTATGGCCGCTATCAACAAACCCATAGCCACATACCTCCAGTAAGAATGAAAATAGAGTAAATACGAATATGTGTTACTGTCAGACATTATCCCAGCATATGTGAATACAAATGTAGTGAATCTCGTTGTGGAAAGTTACCTGAATTACCCTTTCATCTTCTTTCAAAAAATTGTTAGCAATCTAACCCTTGTCTGCTTTTGGCGGATCAAAAAATGAGTGTGTTAAATCCTTCGTCTAATTATGCATATATCTTGGTCAAAAAAGATTATTTTTGTGCCCCTCTCCAGATAAGGCCCTGATATGAAAAGGTTGAATTCGATTTTATATTTACTTCTGTTTAGCATGATATCAGTTCATGCACAAGAAACTTTTCCTGTAAACGGTGTCAACGATAGCAAGCACACAGTATATGCATTCACCGGAGCAAAAATATTCACCAGCTACAACAACTCGATTGACAACGCAACGCTAATAGTTAAAGACGGAAAAATAGTTCAAGCAGGAGTAGCAATTGCTGTACCTGTTGAAGCCGTTGTGAGGAAGCTAGACGGCAAATTCATCTATCCTTCATTCATAGATATATATTCGACCTATGGCTTGCCCAAAATATCGGATCCTAAAGAACGTCGCAAACCTCAGATTGAATCCAAGACTAAAGGTGCATACAATTGGAATGAAGCAATAAAATCTGAAAAAGTTGCCGCGGAAAACTTTAAGCTCAATGAAAAACAATCGAAAAAGTTGCGTGAGCTTGGATTTGGGGCGGTACTTTCGTTTTGTAATGATGGCATTGCCAGGGGAACCTCAGTATTTGTGACCTTAAACAATACATCTGAGCAGGAAGTAATACTCAAAGGAGAAGCAGCAGCACACTACTCCTTCTATAAAGGAACTTCTCAACAGGATTACCCGTCTTCTTTAATGGGATCAATTGCGCTGCTTCGTCAAACGTATCTGGATGCTAAGTGGTATAGAAAATCGAAAAGGAAAAATGAAACGAATCTATCCCTGGAAGCATTCAACAGAATTCAAAATTTGCCCCAAATATTTGAGGTTGATGATAAGTACACTTTGCTTAGAGCAGACAAAGTAGGGGATGAGTTTGGAGTGCAATACATCTTTAAAGCTGGTGTCGACGGTTACCAGCGAATTGAAGATTTGAAGAATACGGGGGCTGCGTTTATTTTGCCTTTAACTTTCCCAAAAGCATACAATACCAATAATCCATATGACGCGCTGCAAATTTCGCTGGCTAAAATGAAGCATTGGGAGATGGCGCCAACCAATCCGGGAATATTTGAAAAGAATGGATTAACATTTGCCATCTCTGCAATCGACCTGGAAGAAGATGACGACTTCTGGGCAAAGCTTCGTGTTGCTATATCTCACGGACTCAGTGAAACACAAGCCTTGAAATCCTTAACCTACACGCCGGCACAATTGCTAAAGCAGCATCATTCGATCGGGAGCCTTAAAAAGGGTATGATTGCCAATTTCATCATAACATCTGGAAATATTTTTGATGAGGAAAGCGTCATTTATGAAAACTGGATACAGGGTCGGCAGCATGTGATAAAAGATATGGATGCTATCGATATCAGTGGGAAATACGATCTGAAAGCGGGAAGCGCAAAACACATCCTCTCGATAAAAGGGGATCAGGAGAATTCCGAAGGCAGCATCGAAGTGAACGATTCGACAAAGATAGAGGTGAAGGTCGAGGTTGAGGGAAAGCTGGTTACGCTCTCATTTAAACAGAATATCAAGTCGGAAGGCATTATCCGTTTAGCAGGTGAGGTAAATGGTACGGTGATGAAAGGAAAGGGTCAGCTTCCGGATGGTAAATGGGTAATGTGGAGTGCTTCCAGAACCGGCGACATTAAGGAGGATGAAGAAGATGAGGAAACCGACTCACCTCCAGAAATTGGGGAGCTCTACTATCCTAACATGGCGTATGGCTGGACCATTAAACCAAAGGCGGAGACAGTTCACATTAAAAATGCAACCGTTTGGACGAACGAAAAGGATGGGATATTGGAAGAGACCGATGTTATCCTTCAAAATGGTGTGATCGGAAATATAGGTAAAAGTCTGGCCACACCGAGTGGAGCGAAAGTAATTGATGGAAAAGGACTTCATCTTACTGCGGGCATTGTTGATGAGCACTCCCATATTGCTATCGATGGTGGTGTAAATGAGTCAGGACAATCCGTAAGTGCAGAGGTGAGTATTTCAGATGTGATTAATGGTGACAATATTAATATTTACCGGCAGCTTGCAGGAGGGGTGACTTCTGCGCAATTGTTGCATGGATCTGCCAATGTGATCGGGGGACAGTCAGGTATAATTAAGTTTAGGTGGGGCTCCTCTCCGGAAGAAATGAAAATCAAGGGAGCTGATGGGTTCATCAAATTCGCCTTGGGAGAGAATGTCAAACAATCCAATTGGGGAGATACCAAAACGATACGTTACCCACAATCGAGAATGGGTGTTGAACAGGTTTTCTACGATGCTTTCCTGCGAGCTAAAGAATATGAGATTGCCTGGAAGAAATTCAATTCCTTGTCGAGCAAGCAAAAGGCATCTGCAAAGAGGCCAAGAAAGGATTTGGAGCTGGAAACACTGGTCGATATTCTCAATAGCAAAAGATTTGTCACCTGCCACTCATACTCTCAATCTGAAATTAACATGTTGATGCATGTGGCTGATTCTATGGGATTTGCAATCAATACGTTTACGCACATCCTTGAAGGATATAAGGTTGCGGACAAGATGAAGGCTCATGGTGTTGGAGCGTCAACCTTTTCAGATTGGTGGGCCTATAAGTTCGAAGTTAACGACGCAATTCCTTACAACGCCGCCATATTGCTAGAGCAAGGAGTAATAACGGCCTACAATTCTGATGATTCTGAAATGGCAAGAAGATTAAATCAGGAAGCTGCAAAAGCGGTTAAGTATGGAGGTGTTTCGGAAGAGGAAGCCCTGAAGATTGTAACACTGAATCCTGCCAAGTTGCTTCATTTGGATCATAGGCTGGGGAGCATCAAGGTGGGCAAAGACGCCGATATAGTATTGTGGACAGACAACCCACTATCGATATATGCTAGAGTGGTAAAGACATTTGTGGACGGAATCTGCTATTACGACGTGAAAGAAGATGAGAAATTGAGGGAGTCAATTGCTGTGGAAAGGGCGCGATTGATACAGAAAATGATAAAGGCCAATGAAGATGGAGAGGGAGGCGGCGACGGTGGTGAGGATGAAAATGAAGAATATAACTGTAAGAGTATAGGATTATGATGAAGCAGTTTCTGGTAATAGTTTTCTTGTTAAGCTCGCTGCTACGGGTAAGTAACGCCCAGGTTCCAGTTCCTGCCTCAGATCAGAAGGGAACCATCCTATTGATGAATGCCACTGCACATCTGGGTACCGGGAAAGTTATCGATCAATCGGCTATAGCATTCAAAGATGGAAAACTCACAATGGTAGCCGACGCAAAAACCATTAAACTAGACAAAAGAGCTTTTGACACAATTATTGATCTCAGCGGTAAGCATATATATCCCGGATTTATTGCACCCAATTCAACTTTAGGACTCATTGAAATAGGAGCGGTTAGAGCTACCAGAGACATGGTGGAAGTGGGAAGCTTAAATCCCCATGCGAGAGCTATTATTGCATATACCACAGATTCAAAGATTACACCGACCGTCAGATCAAATGGTGTGCTAATGGCGCAAATTACTCCAAGGGGTTCTATAATATCCGGAACATCTTCTATTGTGGAGCTAGAGGGTTGGAACTGGGAAGATGCAGTTTACAAGATGGATGATGGCGTTCACCTCAATTGGCCGAAAAGCTATCGTTCAACCGGATGGAGTGGCGCCGAGAAGGAAGATGCTGATAAGAAGGAGAATGAAAATATTGAGAAGTTAAAAACACTGTTTAAAGACGCGAAAGCATATAGCCTTACGAAAAATCCGGTGGAGATGAACTTGAAGCTGGAGGCAATGAAAGGGTTGTTTGATGGATCGAAGGGTTTATTCATTCACGTAAATGATGTGAAGGGAATTATGCAAGCAATTGATTTCTCAAAGGAATATGCTGTAAAAAAGATGGTCATTGTTGGAGGGGCAGATTCATGGATGGTAACTGATAAGTTGAAGGAGGAAAATATTGCAGTAATTGTGAGGAGAATTCACAGCAAGCCGAGAAGACAGGATGCCGATGTGGACCTACCATACCGACTGCCAAAATTGCTTTCCGATGCGGGTATATTGTTCTGCTTGGAGAATTCAGGAGGTATGGAGGCCATGGGTACCAGAAATTTACCTTTTTATGCGGGAACCGCCGCAGCCTATGGCCTTTCAAAAGAAGAGGCGTTGATGGCCATCACTTCTAATACGGCAAAAATTTTGGGCATCGACAAATCAGTTGGTTCATTGGTTGTCGGCCTGGATGCAACCTTGATCGTTTCAAATGGCGATGCCCTCGATATGAAATCGAACGATATTGAAATGGCATACGTCAGGGGGAAGTTGATTGATTTAGACAATCACCAGAAGGGTCTTTATAGAAAGTTCAAAAAGAAGTACGAGAAATAGAAGGCTTAATTGATCCAAACCTCGGTCCCCTCCGTGCAGTTGTTGCACATCTCTATGTTTCCGCGGGAAAGCAACACAGCAGATCTGAATTCCTTGTACTTCTCATTGCTCCAAACAGCGCTCAGCGTCTGCCCCGTAAGTTCTCCCATGCTGTATTGTGCATCTTTATCAAAGCAACAAGGGATTACTTTACCATCCCAGGTGATCACACAAGAGTGCCAGAGCTTCCAGCAATGGTTGAGTAGTTGGTTTTTAATCTTGTAGGATCCGTCATCTTGCTTTTTATACCTGGAAAAGCTCTCATCCTCCGGAATTAACGGATTCCCATTTTTGTAATCATAGATCTGGGCGGATTTAAATCGCACCTCATCTACACCAAGGCTCTCCGCCAATGATTTGACGTCATGAATCTGGTGTTCATTGGGTTTCACCACCAAATATTGAAAGATGATGTTGGGAGTGTTAGACTTCAACTTCTTCTTCCATTTAATCACATTTCTGGTTCCCTCTAACACCTTTTCGATTTTGCCTCCTTTGCGATATGATTCGTAGACCTCCTGGGTGGTTCCGTCAATGGAAATTATCAACCTGTCAAGGCCAGATTCAACAGTAGCTTTTGCATTCTTATCATCCAAATAGTGTGCATTTGTGGAGGTAGCCGTGTAAATTCCTTTTTTGGAAGCATATTTTACCATATCCAGAAAGTGGGGATTTAAATAGGGCTCTCCCTGAAAGTAGAAAATCAGGTAGGTGACATTCTTATAAACGCTTTCAATCGTCTGTTCAAAAAATGCAGGATCGAGCATGCCTGTTGGCCTGGTAAATGATCTCAGTCCACTCGGGCACTCCGGGCAGCGCAAATTGCATGAAGTTGTGGGTTCCACAGAAATGCTGATCGGCTGTCCCCATACATAGGGATTGTGCGTCCACTTTGAAAGGTAATAGCTACTAACCACTTTGGTTGCATTGAAAACCTTTCGTGGCGTTAGCTTGGAAAGAAAATTAATGCTATCTGTTATAGTTCCGTTCAATTGTTCCAGATTCTAGGCCTACGAATTACGAATTTTTTCGAATTTACGAATTGATGTTAGAAATTCCTTTCAAGGATTATTCGTAATTCGCACATATTCGTTATTCGTTGATTTTTTATTAATAGTTTCTATAGAACTCCTTAACCTTAAACGTAAGCTGATCATAAATAGGTTTCGTAAATTCTATGAATAAAGTCTGCGGAGGAGGTGGGGGAATCTCCTTACCACCAACCGCCTGTCTCTGCGCACCGCTAAGTGCGCGTCCATCGCCGTTATAGTACCCCCATTCACATGTCCAGGAATATGTTCCTGGAAATTTCTCTTGGGTAAGCACTCTGTCCGTCTTGGCATCGACAATTTTGAAATCCAACAATCCTTTTGAGATAATAGTTTTAGTTGTCAAAAACAATATGGCTTTCACCGTACCTGTAATTATCTCAGGCTTTGTTTCAGAAGATCCCCCGCCACTGGGCGTAGTCGTCTTGCAAGAACCGAGATAGTCTCCGTGGCTTGCATGGTCCGACCAGGAATTTACAGTTACCGACTTTGTTTTAGACTTTTCTGATTTGGGCCCGGATTTGTGACAAATGGTAATCTTATCTTCTCCCGACCTGACCTTGTTTCCCACTTTGATTCCCATTATCACATTGTCTTTTGTAAGATGAATTTCCTTCTCTTTAACATGGGTTTGGCCCACCATGAAATCATCAAATACAATTTTTAAAATATGATCTGGATTGTCCAGGCCTATGGATTTGGCCTCTGCTGTAGTATAGAATTTTACAAATTCACTCGATGGCATGGAACCCAGAAATTCATTGATCTTGTTATCGAAAAACTCGTTAGATAACTCGAATGTTCTCGAGTGCATGGGTATAGGTTCTGCAATCACCTTCAGCGTAGCAAGGAATTTGGACTCAACCAGCAAATCATCGATATCCTTGTAGTTAGGATATAAATTCCTGCATCTCTTAAATTCAAAATATGCTCGTTTTGCATTTTCACGGCCATCTTTTTCCAGTAACTCCTTCCCGTGAACATAAAAATATTCAGCCGCCTTTTTCTTTGCGTTTATTATTTCTTCATCATAATTAACCATCTTAAACTGGATAATTCTTCCCGTACTCATTATTTCCAATGGGATCACAGATTTGACAAGATTTTGCCGGATCTTCATCTTATTGAACCGATTGTACACTTCGTCCCACATATCAGGATTTCCTTCCAGTTTTAAGAAGTCAATCCGCTCGTTGTCCCTGTTGTTGGCTTTGATGTAAGCTTCTTCCAGTACCAATATTTCCTTCTCTTTTGTCGGTTTTTTGCGAAGTTTCTTGACAGACTTTTTTATAGCCAGATCGTACCGTCCGGTTTGCAGGTATTTTTTAGAGCTGGTACATGCAGTGAACAAAAATATGGCTAGTAAAAAGTAGATAATGTATTTCTTCATAATTAGGTTTTTGGTGTTCAAATCAAACATTAAGCCAAAAATATAGATTTTGAATATGAATATGAATCTGAAATGAATCTCTTTACTACGACTAATCGGGTGGCTTACTGGAAATATTATTTTTCTCCACATGTAACATTGAACTCTTGTCAGCCTCCGGCGGATAAATCTGCAATTTCTTTCTCATTGGTTTATTAACTTGTATATTTGCTCTCACACCTGATTCAAATCTGATAATTTGCAGATTTCAATACGTGTAATTTCCTACGTTAGATGTGGACATTTCTAGCCAATTTTACATTAAAGAATAGAGCTGCGATTCTAGTAGCCTTAGGATTATTGACAATATTCATGGGCTATAAGGCAACCCAGGTTGAGCTTGATTATAATTTGCCCAGATTACTTCCTGATAACGATTCTACCAATATCGCATATAACAATTTCAAGAAAATATTCGGATCACAGGGCAATGTGGTGGTTTTGGGAATCAAGGATGAGAAATTGTATCAGCTTGAGCATTTTAATGCCTGGTATGAGATGGGCAATCGGATCATAGAAATTGAGGGAGTAGAGGCCGTAGCATCCATTGCTCACCTTTTCAACCTTTACAAGAATACCGAAGAGCGAAAATTTGAATTCAGACAACTGGTTACCGAAAAACCCACCACTCAACTTGAAGTAGATAGTTTGAAGAAACTTATCATGTCACTGCGGTTTTACGATGGAATAATATACAACAGGGAAAGTGGGGCATCTCTAATGGCCATAACGCTGGACAGGTCGGTAGTAAATTCGGAAAACCGAAAACATTTACTTTATGCCATTCGGGATGAAATAGAAGTATTTGAAGGTAAACAGGGAATTGATATCAAATATTCGGGATTGCCATATATCAGGACGGGTATTACCGTTCTGCTTAAGCGGGAAATGAAGCTGTTTACGTTTCTTGCTGCGCTTTTCGCGGCAATCATCTTGTACTTGTTTTTTAGGTCATTTAGGGTGGTCGCTTTTTCTCTTCTCATCGTTATTATTGGTGTTATCTGGTCTATTGGCTCACTGAGCCTGTTTGGATTTAAAATCACCGGACTTTCCGCGCTGCTGCCTCCGTTAATAATTATCATAGGTATTACCAATTGTATTTATTTACTCAATAATTTTCACGACGAATTTAGAACTCATGGCGATAAAGAGAAAGCGTTAAAAAAAATGGTACTTAAGATAGGTAGCGCAACCTTCATGACCAACGCAACTACGGCAATTGGTTTTGCAACATTCATGCTCACAGGTTCTCAGGTATTAAAAGAATTCGGCCTGGTGGCATCGATGAATATCTTGCTCATTTTTGTTCTCTCCATATTAATGATACCTATTATCTACAGTTACCTTCCTCCGCCAAAAGCAAGACATACGAAGCACCTTGATTATAAAGGTGTTGCAAAAGTGCTACAAGTATTTACCAATATTGTGATTAACCATCGTAAAGTGGTTTACCTGATCACCATTCTTGTCATTTTTATTGGCATTTATGGTGTGACCAAGATGGAAACTACCGGTAATTTATCAGATGATTTACCAAAAAATGATCCTGCGAAAATCGATCTGCAATTTTTCGAGGATAATTTTGGAGGCGTTATGCCATTTGAGATTCTGATTGACACCAAAAAGAAGCGCGGAGTAATGAAACTATCTACCATTGTGAAAATGGATCAACTTGAAGATGTCCTAAGAGGTTATCCAGAGTTCTCTTCGCCAATATCGGTTGTCGAAGTAGTTAAATTCTCCAAGCAAGCTTACTATGGAGGTAATGAAAGCAGGTATTCTTTGCCTGATAATCAACAGAAGAATTTTATACTGTCCTATGCATCTAAAGAATTCAAGGAGAAAAAGTTCTTGAATACGCTTATGGATAGCACAAAGCAAATGGCGAGGATAAGCGTTCGCATGGCTGACCTAGGGACTCATGAAATCCAAAGAGTAATGGACGAGCTTCGTGTGCAGATTGATTCAATATTTGATCCTGAGAAATTCAAGGTAACACTTACGGGTACGACAGTGGTTTATCTCATGGGAACAAGTTACCTGGTAAAGGGATTGTTTATTAGTCTTGGATTGGCAATCTTCCTGATTTCTCTCCTGATGGCGGGGATGTTTTACTCTTTCAGGATGGTATTGGTTTCTTTGATTCCCAATTTGATTCCGCTTCTTCTTACGGCGTCAATAATGGGGTATTTCGGCATATCCATAAAGCCATCCACTATTCTGGTTTTCAGCGTTGCTTTAGGGATATCAGTGGATAATACCATACACTTCTTAGCAAAATACCGCCAGGAACTTAAGGCATCGACTGGAACAATTCATGATGCTGTTATTACTGCGCTAAATGAAACGGGAATAAGCATCATATACACATTCATTGTGCTGCTCTTTGGTTTCGGAATATTCGCATTTTCTGATTTTGGTGGTACTCAAGCGCTCGGTATGTTAGTTTCCATCACCTTGTTTATGGCTGTATTGGCCAATTTATTGTTCCTGCCTTCGTTATTGCTATCATTGGAGAAGGCAATAACAACGAAATCATTTAAGGATCCGGCTGTGCGAATGTTTGAAGACGACGATATTGAATTGAAAGAATTGGAAATCGGTTCGGGCTCTAAAAATGGAAATGGTGAAGAAAGAACTTCGAGTGAATCACTATCTTCTGAAAATTAAATAAACATGAAGGGAATTATACTGGCCGGAGGATCAGGAACAAGGTTGTATCCCTTAACCAAGGCGATGAGTAAGCAGCTGATGCCTGTTCATGACAAACCCATGATTTATTACCCCCTTTCCGTTTTATTGATGGCGGGGATTAAGGAAATTCTTATCATATCTACTCCGGAAGATTTACCTCAATTTGAGAAACTGCTAGGTGATGGAAAAGGTATGGGGTGCTCTTTTCAGTACAAGGTACAAGAAGTTCCCAATGGTTTGGCACAGGCCTTTGTGTTGGGCGAAGAGTTTATTGGTGAAGATAAAGTTGCACTGATCTTAGGCGATAATATTTTCTATGGTTCAGGATTACAAGAAGTGGTTCGAGAAAATTCCGATCCTGATGGCGGTGTGATTTTTGCATATCATGTTAGGGACCCTGAAAGATATGGAGTGGTAGAATTTGATGAAAATGAGCGGGCAATTACAATAGAGGAGAAACCTGAAAAACCACGATCTCATTATGCCGTTCCAGGGCTCTATTTTTATGACAATTCAGTAGTCGAAGTTGCAAAGAACATGAAACCAAGCGCACGTGGTGAATATGAGATCACCGATGTGAACAAATATTACCTCGCTCAGGGCAAGTTGAAAGTCGGTATTCTTGGAAGAGGAATTGCATGGTTAGACACAGGTACCTTTGCCTCCTTGCTTCAGGCTGGCCAGTTTGTGCAGGTAGTAGAAGACAGGCAAGGATTAAAGATTGGGTGTATAGAAGAAGTTGCTTATCGAATGGGGTATATCAATGCCGAACAACTCCGAAATTTGGCTGAACCTTTAATGAATAGTGGATATGGCCAGTATTTGCTCGATATTCTCGATTAAGTTGTAATTCGTTGAAAGTCGTTTCAGGAATGGATATAAAATTGCTCCAGGAAAGGATAGACAAGGAACTTTTGGATCTGGATTTGGGTGTCGATCCTGTGTTGCTTTATGATCCGATCAGATATACCCTGTCCATTGGCGGTAAAAGAATGCGTCCTGTGTTTCTGTTATTGGCCTCAGAGTTGTTTGGTGAAGATTATGAGCAGGCATTGCCTGCCGCACTGGCGATTGAAGTCTTTCACAATTTCACACTCATTCATGACGATCTGATGGATGATGCCCCTCTCCGAAGAAAGATAGAAACAGTGCATGTGAAATGGAGTCCAAACGTTGCAATCTTATCAGGTGATGCAATGATGGTAAAGGCCTACCAATTGTTAGCACAGTCAGAAACCACCAAATTGAAAGTGATACTGGATCATTTTAATGAAGCTGCATTCAAAGTTTGTGAAGGACAGCAATTAGATATGGAATTTGAATCTAATAAAGAGACAAGTCTTACTGATTACATGAAAATGATTGAACTGAAGACTTCAGCATTGTTATCAGTAAGCCTGCAAATTGGAGGCATTATTGGGGGAGGCGGTACCTCAGATATTCAATGCCTCTTTGAGCTCGGAAAAAACATTGGAATTGCTTTTCAATTGCAAGATGATGTGCTCGATGTTTTCGGAGAATCAGAAAAATTTGGTAAGCAAAGAGGAGGTGATATAATAAGTGGTAAAAAAACATATTTATACTTAAAGGCTTTAGAGCTATCCGATAAAGATCAGGCTCTGGAACTCAAGGAGTTGATGACTAACAATGATCTCGGTCCTGCCGAGAAAGTGGATAAAGTGAGTGATATATATGGGCACCTGAATGTAATTGATGCTGCCAAGTCAGAGATTACCAAGTTTCACAAGATGGGGATGCAAAATCTTGACGAAATAAGCGCAGATTCGGATAGGAAACGCAATTTGATTAATGTGTGCAATAGCCTAATGGTACGCGAGCTCTGAGCCATCGAGGATTACTCCTTCATCAGGTTCTTTGGGTACTCTCTCCTTAATTTCGGAAAGTAAAACAGGTGTTTTATATAAGTCACTTTTTCCGGGCCATTGATATTGTAAAAATCCTCCATGTACTTGTTAAAAGTGCTTCTGTCAATGCTGGCTTTCAACTTCGCTTCTTCAGTTATGTCCACAAATTCAAAAGTCACTGTTCGCTTTGGCGAGAAGAAAATGAAATTTGCGAAAAAATAAAAGATGCCCTTTACAAATGCCCATTCAAAACTAGGACGATCTCCAATCCAGGCTACGGACCACATGCTGCCCCACAATCCACTGATTCTCACACCAATTATCCGCGTGTTGTCTGGTATGCTTGAAGCAACGATAAATGCACTTTGTTTGTTAAAGATCTTCTCAACCGGCCTGTGTGTAATTTGTCCTGAAGGATAAATGATGACAGTTTTTCCATCTTTAAGGGCATTGAGCACATGTGCAAAGATGCTCTTCATCACATTGGGATCCCTCTTTCCGCGTCTGAAATCACTTACGGCAACCGCATTCCATTTTTTTAAAAAGTACCTGATTACAGGAATCTTCATTATAGTCTCAGATACTACGGGAACAAATTCGCATTCACGAGCAACAATCACGGCAATCAATTGCGGATCGATATGAGATTGGTGGTTGGGCAACATCAATTTTGCTCCAGTAGATTCCAGAATCTCTCTACCTTTAATGTTGAAGCGATATCTGCGCGTCAAAATAAAGTAATAAAGTCGTATATAAATACGCATCAACATATCTGGAAATTGATTAATTTTGTGTTGTAAATATATTCATTTGAATAGATAGCGATCCGCAATTGTTTTTAATTGCCACCTAACGGATTGCTGAAGAAGATTAGAAGCCAAAAATGAGAAAGAAAAAAAGAGAGCCAATTGCGATTATAGGAATGGGATGCAGGTATCCGGGTGATGCAAATACGCCGGAAGAATTCTGGAACTTAATAATTGATAAACGAGATGCACTGGATACCATTCCTGCTGACCGATGGGATCTCGATGGCCTTTTTTCACCCGAATGGAGAAGAGCAGGAAAAATCAGTGTCGACCGTGGAGGATTTATTAAGAATATAGACAAATTCGATGCTGGTTTCTTCGGTATTTCACCGCTCGAAGCATCCAGAATGGATCCGCAACAGCGAATGTTATTGGAAACTTCTTATGAAACCATTGAAGATGCAGGATTGAGTATGAACGATTTGAACGGAACCAGAACGGCGGTCTTCATTGGAATATCGGCTCATGATTATGGTGATCTCCAAAACACACCTGAGGAGCGAGTGAATATTGGTTCACACACAAATGTGGGTTCTGCGCTTTGTATAAATGCCAATAGAATATCTTATTACTATAATCTTAAAGGTCCCTCAATTGCACTGGACACCGCTTGTTCCTCATCTTTAAATGCCATCCACATGGCTTGCCGTACAATATGGGAAGGTGACGCAGATATGGCCTTTGCAGGTGGCGTAAACTCGATTTTGAAGCCAGAACCTCAGATGGGATTCAGTAAGGGTGGATTTCTTTCACCTGATGGAATCTGTTATTCTTTTGATGAAAGAGGTAATGGTTATATACGTAGTGAAGGAGCTGGTCTCATCTTTATGAAGCGTCTCAAAGATGCGGAAGCGGATGGAGATAAAATATACGCAGTTATCCGCGGATCAGCGGTCAATCAGGATGGAGCTACAAAAGGCATTTCAGTTCCGAATCCAGTTGCCCAGGAAGCCTTATTGGCATTGGCATATGTGGATGCACATGTTGATCCACATGATGTAGGTTTTGTTGAAGCACATGGAACAGGAACATTTGTAGGTGATCCTATCGAGAGTAATTCCATTGGAAAGGTAATTGGAATGAATAGAAAGGATAACTGCTATATCGGCTCGGTTAAGTCAAATATTGGGCATCTTGAACCCGCTTCGGGTATCGCAGGGATTTCCAAACTAGCATTGGCTTTACAGAAGGGCATCATTCCACCCAATATTCACTTCAAAAAAGGAAATCCCAACATAGCATTTGATGAGTTGAAGTTAAAAGTGCCAACTGAAGCTTTGAAGTGGCCGAGTAAGAATGGCGATACGAGATACGGCGGTGTCAACTCCTTCGGATTTGGCGGATCTAATGCTCACATTGTGTTGTCTGATCATAAGAGCACACAACGTGAAGCCAATAGCAAGGAGGGCTTGCATGTTTGTACTATTTCTGCAAAGAGCACAGATGCGTTACAGGCGTTGACAGAGAATTTCATTACATTTTTAAAAGACAGGAAGAACAAGGCGAGCTTCAGTGACATCTGCTGTTTTACTGCTACCAGGCAGTCCCATCATGATATTCGCCTAGCAGTGGTGGCAGAGTCGAAAAGGGAGTTGGCGAAAAGTCTGAGAATCTATTTAGATGGAGAATCCCTCACGGAAATTTCTGAAGGCAGAGTCAATGAATTGAAAGATAAAATCGTGTTTATTTTCTCGGGTCAGGGTCCACAATGGTGGGGTATGGGCAGGCAACTTCTTGAAACAGAACCTCTTTTTAGAGAATGGATAGAGAAATTGGATAACATGTTGGCTGTACACGCCGATTGGTCCTTGATTAAAGAACTAAAAAAGACTGAGAAAACTTCGCGCATAAGCGATACCAATATCGCTCAGCCGGCATTGTTTGCAATACAGATCGCCCTATTCGAAATGTGGAAGGCGATGGGTGTTGAGCCTGGGGCTGTTGTTGGACATAGTATTGGAGAAGTTGCCGCTGGATATGCCTCTGGTGCATTGACGTTGAAGCAAGCTGTATTGCTCATATTTCATAGAAGCAGGGTGCAATTCAAAGCTACAGATAAAGGACGAATGTTGGCAGTGGGATTGCCGTATAAGGAGGCAAAAGAGCTATTGGTGGGACATGAAGGTAAGGTTTCAGTAGGTGCGGTAAATGGCCCTGCGATGGTTGCCTTATCCGGAGATACCGATGTAATTGAAGAAATCGCGCAGAAGTTGGAGGAGAAAGACATATTCAATAAGCTGCTGGTAGTGAATGTGCCATTTCACAGCCACCACATGGAACCCTTAAAGGCGGAGCTGCTAAAATCCTTGGGCAAGTTCAAAACTGTTGCTACTAAAATTCCATTTTACTCTACCGTTGAAGGAAAAATTGTAGATGGCAAGAAACTCACTTCTGAGTATTGGTTCAGGAATGTCAGAGAGCCCGTTTATTTTACCAGTGCCATCGCGGCGCAAATTGAAGATGGATTCGACACGTTCATAGAGTTGGGGCCTCATCCGATACATGCAATTGGTGTTGAAGACTTGCTCTCCGAGAAGAAAATCAAGGGATTGGTTATTCCGTCCATGAGAAGGAAGGAAGATGAGAAGAGAACATTTTTATCATCTGTAGGAATGCTCCACGCCTGGGGATGTAAGATAGATTGGAAAACATTTTATGGCGAGGACAATGGATGGGTTGACCTACCTCGTTATCCCTGGCAGAAAGATTCATTTTGGATAGAGAGCACAGAGGGAAAGCGACAGAGATTGGGAGCGATTCAATTTGACCATCCACACCTGAAGAGAAAAACCATTTCCGCACGGGAAGAAAGCAATATAATCTGGGATGTGGATCTGGATCAACGCACATATCCATACATAGGAGACCATAAAGTTCAAGGGCCAGTTGTATTTCCTGGAGCTGGACATATAGACCTGGTAATCGGTGCGGCAAGGGCATCATTTGGTGATAAATTTGAGTTTATCGAAGATGTAAACTTCGATAGTGCTTTGTTTCTTCCGGATAGTGGAGAGCCACCACATATTCAAATGGATATTTCTCACGACGGTGGAGATTATTTCATCTATACCAAACCCAAAACTGGAGATGCACAATGGACAATGTGCTCAAATGGAAAGATAAATCACATTGGAAATAAGTTTAAACCAATCCCTGTTGATTTAGAAGCAATTAAGAAGCGGGTTACCATTCCTGTTCCGGTAAAACCAATGCATGACGAGCTGTTGGAAAGTGGTCTTTACCTGGGGCCGACTTTCAGAGCCATCAAGAAGCTTTGGCGAAGCGACGGAAACTGGGAGTCGTTAAGTGAGATAGAAGTACACGAAAGTATTCGGCCTGAGTTTTTTCAATTCAACATCCATCCTGGAGTGTTGGATAGCTGCTTTCAAACAGTTTTTGGGATATTCAACGAACGCGAAGATGCAAGCAAGAAAATGGGTGTGTACGTACCGCGTCATATTGATAAAATCAAATGGTATAGGGATGTCAATTCTTACAAACTCTATGTTCATGGCAGGTTGAGGGAATGGACGGATGAGTACGCCTTGGGTGAGCTTTGGATCTTCAACCATGATGGTAGCCTGGTTGCAGAATTTCATGGATTTATGTCTCAGTACCTGAAGGGTTCAAGAGGGGAACAGGCAGGAGAGCAGGACAAGTGGTTCTATGAGTACAACTGGAAGATGAAATCCAGATCAGATCAAGACAAGTTCAGAAATCCGGGAAAATACATTGCATCACCAAAGGCGATTAAAAAGGAGGTGCAGGAAACAATCAAAGAAGTTATTTCGAGACCTGAACAGAAGGAATATTACCAGCATTATGAGCCAGAGCAATATGACTTAACCATGGCTTACATCTGTAACGCGCTGAGGGAAATGGGTTTGTCGATGGATCTTGGAAGCAAGCTTGACGTGGAGAAACTCATTGAAAGCCTTGATGTAGTACCAGACCATCATAGATTGTTTCATCATATGTTTAAGTTGTTGAAAACAGCAGGGATTCTTTCCGGCATGGACGGGCATTTTAAGGTGAAGGTTGAGCTGGAGAAACGAAATGTCAACCGCTGGATGTACGAACTTGGTCGGAAATACCCGCAGTTTCTTCATGAGACCGGATTATTGGGAAGATGCGGCCCGGAAATTAAAGGAGTTCTGCAAGGTACTGTTGACCCAATACAGTTGATATTCCCTGAAGATAAATGGGATGCAATTGTCAGCTACTATGTTGAGGGTTTCGCCTTTAAGAAATACAATGATATTACAGCAAGAGCAGTTTCTGAGCTGATAAAAGATTTACCAGATGGACAAACCGTTCGCATACTGGAAATCGGCGCTGGAACAGGTGGTATGACACAGGCTATACTTCCAATACTCCCAGCGGATAGGACAGAGTATGTGTATACAGACCTATCTCACATGTTTATACTAAAAGCGCAACAACGCTTTGCCAAGTATCCTTTTGTTCAATACCGCATTATGGATATTGAAGAGGATCCTGCAGATCAGGGATTTGATTTAAATTCATTTGATATCATTATTGCATCAGACGTTATCCATGCAACGAGAAATCTGGGCGTTTCTTTAGGTAACGCACAAAAGCTGCTGGCTTCTGAAGGTGTGCTGTGTATGCTCGAAGTTACCAACTCACCTATTTATTTGGATTTCATATTCGGAATGACAGAAGGCTGGTGGTTGTATGAAGACACAGAGTTCAGAACGGATCATGCAACGATGCCTCCTGAAAGGTGGAAGTCAGTTCTTGAGAAAAATGGATATACGGATGTGGCATATTATTCAGACTTTAAGAAAAATAATTTCTCTTGTCAAAATACTATTCTGGCACGTGCCAAAAAGTTGGACTTGTCTGCAGAGGTAAAGGAGATTGATACAAAAACAACAGAGGCAGATTGGCTTGTCTTCGCGGATGAGCGTGGGGTAGCCAACAAGATAATAAAGCAGCTTTCCGCTTTTAATAAGAACTGCATAGTAGTGAAAAAGGGAAACTCATATAAGCAAGTAAGTGAGAATGAGCTTTCAATTGACCCAATGTCGCAGGAGGATGCTAATGAGGTATTGGATTATATTTCTGGCAACAACAAATTTGAAGGATTGATTTTTGCCTGGGGATTGGACTTACCGGAAAATGATAAGTTAAGCGCAAAAACAATCGAGGATGCGGAAGGTGTAGGTTCCGTTGCAATGATGAACATAATGCGAAAGTTGAACGAATCACAATATAAAGTCAATCCCAAGATATGGATACTCTCAAGCGGAGCACAAATTGTTAATGGAACTCCGGAAATGGTAAACCTTACGCAAGTAGGATTACGAGGCGTGAGCAGGGTTATTGTGAATGAGTTTCCTAACTATCCTACCACATTAATAGATTTTAGTGACCCCGTTAAAAATGAGGAGATAGAGGTATTTGTTGACGAGTTGTTCGCCGATGATCGTATTGACGAACTTGCCTTTAGAGGCAAAAGAAGGTATGTGAACATATTGGAGCGCATTTCTTCTGATAACATCAGACAGCAATCTTATAAAACCGTACCCGCAGAAGGATCAGCTTACACCACGACAATTTCCGAGTACGGTGTCCTTGATAATATTGTAGTGCGTGAAACAGAACGCCGGAAGCCGGAAGCGGATGAGGTTGAAATACAAATTAAAGCATCTGCGTTAAACTTTAGGGATATCATGATCGCCATGGGACTGCTATCAGATGCGGCAGTTGAAGGTGGATTGTTTGGAAGAACCTTTGGCTTGGAATGTGCGGGCGTGGTTTCGGCGCTTGGTAAAAATGCTAAAAATCTAAAAGTAGGAGACAAGGTAATGGCCACAGCGCCAGCTTGTTTGAGTGGCTTTGCTTACCCAAAATCCTGCCATGTTGTAAAAAAACCCAAAAATATCAATTGGAATGAGGCGGCAAGCCTTCCTGTTGTTTATACTACCGCCTATTTCTCATTGGTTTATCATTGCCGATTGCAAAAAGGTGAAACCGTGTTGATACATGCAGCGGCAGGAGGTGTTGGAATTGCTGCCATTCATATCGCCAATGCAATCGGGGCTGAAGTGTACGCAACCGTTAGCACAAAGGAAAAGCGGAAATACATCGAGAGTATAGGAGTAAAAGCTGAAAACATCATGAACTCTAGAACGCTGGCATTTGCGGATGAACTAATGGACAAAACCGGCGGTCGGGGAGTGGATGTGGTATTGAACTCCCTATCGGGAGAGGCAATATTTAAGAGTATAAACTGCCTGGCTCCCTATGGACGATTCGTAGAAATAGGAAAGACGGATATCTATAGAAATAGTAAGCTCGGCTTACAGCCATTTGGCAATAATCTTAGCTATTTTGGTGTAGATGTTGATCGTTTATTTGAGCAGAAAAGAGAGTTTGGAGGAACTTTATTCCAGGAATCGATAGATTATTTTGTGAAGAAGAAATTCCCAGCTCATCCGGTGAAAGTCTTCCCCGTTGCAAAATTGGCCGATGCATTTCAGTATATGGGCGGAGCGAGACATATTGGAAAAGTCATTGTTTCCATGGAGGGAAATGTTGAAGTCGCTCCTCCTGAAGAAATAACCTTTAAAAAGGACGGAACCTACCTGATTACAGGTGGGGCCTCTGGATTTGGTTTGGCAGTAGCTGAGTGGATGACAACCAAAGGTTGTAAAAATCTGGTTTTACTAAGCAGAAGCGGTACAAAAACACCTGAGGAAGCCGCTATTGTTACCAGAATGAAAGATAAAGGAGTGAAGGTGATGCTTGCAAAAGGAAGTGTGAGCGATGCAAAGGATATGGATAAGGTCTTCAAGAAGATTAAGGACACCATGCCTCCATTAAAGGGTATTCAACACGCCGCAATGGTCCTGGATGATGGAAGTATACCAGAAATTGATCATGACCGCTATATGAGAGTCTTTATCCCGAAAGCTGTTGGCTGTTGGATACTTCATGAAAAAACGAAGAAGATGAAGCTGGATCACTTTGTAAATTATTCTTCAATATCCGCAGTTTATGGAAATCCGGGACAGGTCAGTTACGTTGGAGGGAATAGTTTCTTAGACAACTTCTCTGGATGGAGAAGGGCACAAGGCCTTCCTTCAATGACCATCAACTGGGGTGTGATTGGAGATGTAGGTTTTGTGGCAAGGAGTGGAAATGTAGGAGGGTTGTTGTACAAGCAAGGATGGAAAGCGTTTAATCTCAATCAGGCAGTGGGTGTTCTTGAACAGATGTTGCTGAACAATCCAGTGCATCGAGTAGCAACAGATTCAGATTGGGAGATGATCGGCGAATTTTTCCCGCACTCGGCTAAATCGAGCAGGTTTGCACACTTGGTTAACGAAAAAGAAATGGGTGGTGCTGGAGGCTCTGGCGGAGGTGATGGCATGCTGAAGAGCTCATTGATTGAAGCTAAACCAGAAGAGCAGATGGATATGTTACTCGATCAGTTGAAGGATACATTTGCAAGGGTATTGGGAACTACAGCCAATAAATTGGATACCATTGAACCAGTCACAAAATATGGATTGGATTCGCTGATGGCCAACCAAATACGAAACTGGATCCAGAGTAATATTAGTATTGATTATTCGATGATGAGAATCATGCGTGGACCCTCAATCGAAGAGATGACGGAACAGATACTCGAGGAGCTAACTGGAGGTGGAGCCGATGAAGGGGCTGCTGGAGAATCGAAAAGTGAACTGGAAAAATGGATAATTCGAACCAAGAAAGTCGACAATCCTAGGTTGCGCTTGTTCTGTTTACCATACTTTGCTGGCGGTGCATCAATTTTTGGCTCATGGCATGAATTCCTTCCTGATGATATCGAAGTTTGTGCCATACAGTTTCCGGGACGGGAAGAGAGAGGTGATGAAAAAGCTTATGATGACGTCACTGAATTGGTGGCTAAACTTACAGAGATTATGGAGCCTCTCTTAACTGTTCCATGTGCATTTTATGCACACAGTTCAGGGGCAGGTGTTGCATTGGAATTGGCCAGATGCCTTAGAAAGAAACTCGATGTGCATCCAACACATTTCATGGTTGGCGGCTGGAGAGCGCCTCACCTGGCGAGCCCGTTCAAGTTTCTGAATGCCATCGATGACGATGAAGTTTACAAGGACAAGAATATTCCTAATATAAAGAGCCACTTGCTTTCATTGGAGATTCCGGAAAGCGTGGTAGAGAATGATGCAATATTCAATGAAATGCTTCCGGCATTGCGGGCTGATATCTTGCTTGGCAAGAAATATAAATACTATGACGATGAGCCGTTAAGCTGCCCATTAACCGCCTTTGCCGGGGATAAAGACACGGTATTTACCGAAGAGCAAATCAAGGCGTGGAAGAAACACACTTCAGCACAGTTCAAGTACCGCGTGGTAGCCGGAAGTCACCTGTTTTGTCGTGACAACAAAGAGGAACTTCTGGAGATGGTAACAGAGGAACTGGCAGAAGAAGTCGTTGTCTGATTACCAATTCATGGTTGGTTCTGAGAATAAGACTGGAATTGTGAAGGATGGATTCCCATCTTTACCGTCGGACCAACTACACATTTGGAAAACAGCATTGGTAGCTGAACCCAGGGCTTTGGAAATTTGCAGAGCAGTCTTATCTGAAAAAGAATTAGAACGAATTCCGTATTTCAAATTTGAGAAGGTCCGAAACAATTTTATTGTTAGTCAGGGTGCTTTAAGAATCTTGTTGGGAGCGTATCTTGGAATTGAACCGAATCTGGTTCAATTTGGCAGAGAGAAAAAAGGCAAGCCCTATTCTATTGATGATCCGGCTCTGCATTTCAATATCTCCAACTCCGGAAACATTTGTGTATTCGCATTCTCCCGGACAAGCGAAGTGGGTATTGATATTGAATATTTGCGCGAATTAGCAGATTTAGATGAGTTGATAGAGAAGAACTTTTCTGCTGCGGAGATCGGTTACATCAATAAGAAATCAGATGAACGATCGCGTAGGTTCTTCAGGCTCTGGACAATCAAGGAGTCATATTTAAAGGCAATAGGTGAGGGAATGCGGCTTACACCAGATAGTTTGGAGTTTTCTATTGGAAGCGATTCGATCAAACTCCTGTCGGTAAGTGGTGTATTTGAAATTGAAGATTGGAAATTTGAGGAATTCACCCCAGACGACGAATATGTTGGAACGATCACATACATGGGTGATAAAACAAAAATATCAGAAGTGAAATCCTTTGAATCTACTGTGTTTTCAAGAGTATAATTGTAATAATTATCACTCTGAAAGCAGTAGATTTGAAATATTGTAGAATTCAGCAAATAAACCAATGCTAGACTTTACCACTAAGACACGCAGTGCACTGAGAAACACTAAGAAAAAACTTAGTGAACCTTTGTGTTCTTAGTGCCTTAGTGGCGAAAAAAGGGTCGGCTGTGAACAACTACAAAACCTAAATAATAAAATTATGAATATAACTAGAACCTTTGATCTTCTGCAGCGATATCAGGATAAGTTCCTGAATAAAGATGATGCATTAGCTGGTAAAGTAAATAAGGAATGGGTCAAATACAGTTCCCAGGATTATATTGATAACTGTAACCACATTAGCTACGGCTTGTTAGAACTTGGTTTCGAAAAAGGCGATAAGATTGCCACCATTTGCAACAATCGGCCGGAGTGGAATTTTTTGGATTTGGGTATGGCGCAAGTAGGAATCATCCACTTGCCAATATTTACCACTTTGGCAGCTGATGGGTATAAGGAGATTCTTATTCATGGCGAGGCCAAAGCAATATTTGTATCTGATAACTCTTTGTATAAGAAAATCAAACCGGTAGCGGATAGTATTGAAGGGATAAATAATGTCTACACTTTCGATGAAGTTGACGGGGCGAACAACTGGAAGGAAGTACTGGAATTGGGAAAAGCTAACAAGGACAAATGGGTGGAGGAAGTCGAAAAAATCAAGGCTGGAATCGATACGAAGGACCCTGTAACACTTATTTATACATCTGGTACAACGGGCAATTCAAAGGGTGTGCTGTTATCGCATCAGAATCTAACCAGTAATGCGATTGCAGCTTCCGGTGTGTTTAATTTAAAATCTAATGAGCGCTATTTGAGCATTTTGCCAATTTGCCATGTGGGCGAACGAATGGCGATCTATCAAACTCAATACAGTGGCTGCAGCATTTATTACGCCGAAAATTTAGGAACCATTTCCGCTGACTTGTTGGATGTGAAACCTCACGGATTTGGTGCGGTTCCGAGGGTATTGGAAAAGGTATATGATAAAATTATCGACAAGGGAAACAAGCTAACAGGAATTAAAAAGAAGCTGTTTTTCTGGGCGCTTGATCTTGGCCTTAAATACAAACTGGATGGGGCAAACGGCCCCTGGTACGAATTTCAATTGATGCTCGCCAACAAAATTATTTTTAGCAAATGGCGGGCAGCAATGGGAGGTAATGTAGGCGCCATCGGTATTGGCGGTGCCATGTTACAGTCCCGGTTGGAGAGGGTATTCTGGGCCGCCGGAATCAAATTATTGAATATGTATGGCTTAACCGAAACTTCTCCGATAATAACGATTAATCGACAGTCTGGAGATGATCTGAGGCTCGGAAGCGTTGGAGCTAAAATAGATGGCATTGAAGTGAAAATTGCAGAAGATGGGGAAATACTTTGTAAAGGGTCGAATGTGATGATTGGATATTATAAAGATGAAGAAGCCACCAAACTGGCGATTGACTCCGATGGCTGGTTTCATACTGGTGACATTGGTGTGTTGGATGATGGTAAATACCTGAGAATTACGGATCGCAAAAAGGAGATATTTAAATTATCGAATGGTAAGTATGTATCGCCTCAGGGTGTTGAGAATCTATTCAAAGAATCTGTGTACATAGATCAATTGATGGTAATCGGAGAAGGAGAAAAATTTACCAGTGCCCTGATCTCACCCAACAATCTTTCAATAAAAGAATGGTGTAAGGAAGAAGGAGTAGAATACACCAGTTTGAAAGAGCTCATTTCAAAAGGTGAGGTTTCGGAATTATTCAGTGGAATTGTGAAGGAATTCAACAGCACATTGGGAAAAGATGAGCAGGTAAAACGTTTCAGGCTTGTCCCTGAGGAGTGGACACCAGATACCGGAGAGATGTCGCCTACCTTAAAACTGAAAAGACGGGTATTAATGGAAAATTACAAGGCTGAAATTGACGAGATATTTCAGCATTGATTGAGAATGGGCGGAGAGCTGATAAATCCTTCAAAACTCACAGAATATCGGAATAAGCTGGATATTATCAAAAGGACAGCTGACCAGATAATCAAAGACTTTGAAATATATAGCGAGATTATCTCATTTTCTGGAAAGCCAGAGACGGCTTATGTGGAGTTATCAGATCAAATCAGGCCGATAGTGCGGAAATTGCTGAACAAAAACGTCAGCAAGTTCGTATCATTACTTTACAGGATTGATGTGGAAGAAGAAAAAGTGAATGAGGCAATTTCAAGTGGAGAATCGGCGGTGTACCAGATAACACACCTGATTTTAGAGCGAGAATTGTTAAAAGTGGTAACGAGAGAGTATTTCAACAAGATTTAGAGGGATAATTGTCGTCTAATTCTAAGCTGGATTGGTCTAAGTCACTGGCTTTGATCATTAATAAATGAGTAATATTGTATATCTGATAACCCATAGAAATTAAATACAAATGGCAACGGCCAAGAAAACAGCTTCAGAAACCTTAGAAAAGGTAGTAATTCGCTTTGCTGGCGATTCTGGCGATGGAATGCAGCTGACAGGATCTCAGTTTACGTCTACAGCAGCCCTGTTGGGCAATGACCTGGCGACATTTCCCGATTTCCCTGCTGAGATCAGGGCCCCACTGGGTACAGTAGAGGGTGTATCTGGCTTTCAGGTGCAGATAGGCCAGGTGGACATATTCACGCCTGGAGATGAAGCGGATGTGTTGGTTTCAATGAACGCAGCTGCTTTGAACTCGAATCTGAAGTGGGTACGTGAAGGAGGCACCTTGATTTTGGATATAGACAGCTTCACCAAAAGAGATATAGAGAAAGCGGGTTATGAGAACAATCCTATTGAAGATGGGTCATTGGATGGATATAAGTTGATAAAGGCGCCCATTACTACGCTGGTGAAGACCGCCCTTGAGGGAATGGATCTGGACATGAAGGAAATACTCCGTTCCAGAAATATGTTCGCCCTCGGGATGATGTATTGGTTATTCGATCGTTCGGTTGACCAAACAGTTGCATTTCTGGAGAAGAAATTTAAGAGCAAACCCGTTGTAGTGGAAGCAAACAAAAAAGCCCTCCATGCGGGATATTTTTATGCAGAAACCGTTGAAGAACTACCGTCGACGTACAAGATTCCTGCAGCGAAGATAGAACCAGGTACCTACAGGCATATTGCCGGTAATACAGCTGCTGCATGGGGCTTTATGGCGGCAGCGGAGAAGATGGGCAAACAATTATTTTATAGCTCTTATCCAATTACGCCGGCGTCTGATATACTACACGAATTGGCAAAACACAAGAACCTCGCTGTTGTAACCATGCAAGCTGAAGATGAGATTGCTGCCATATGCTCTGCAATTGGAGCCTCATATGCTGGTAATCTGGCATTGACCGCATCATCTGGGCCGGGAATTGCATTAAAAGGCGAAGCAATTGGTCTGGCCATTATTTGTGAGTTACCCCTGGTGGTGATCGATGTGCAAAGAGCGGGCCCTTCTACCGGAATGCCTACAAAAACTGAACAAGCCGATCTGCTGCAAGCCTTGTATGGAAGGAATAGTGAAAGCCCGATGATTGTGATTGCTCCGAGCACACCATCTAACTGCTTTGATTTTGCTTTCGAAGCGGCCAGGCTAACAATTGAGCACATGACTCCTGTCATGTATTTGTCTGATGGATATCTTGGAAATGGATCAGAGCCCTGGAAATTTCCCAAAATGGCGGATTTGCCCGAAATAACACCACCGATGGCTAAACAGAATGGTGAGGAATACCAGCCCTATTTTAGAGATGAAGATAAACTGAACAGGTATTGGGTGCTTCCTGGTACTCCTGGCCTGGAACACAGAATTGGAGGGATTGAAAAGGAAGATATTACAGGAAAAATATCGTATGATCCTGAAAACCATGAAAAAATGGTAAAGATCAGGGCAGAGAAAGTGGCCAGGGTAGCCAATTACATTCCGGAACAAAAAGTTATTGGTTCACAGGAAGGAGATGTTCTGATAGTTGGTTGGGGAGGAACGTATGGTTCTCTGCTCACAGCATGTATAGATCTGAATAAGGAGGATAAAAAGGTGGGCTTGGCTCATTTTAACTACCTGAATCCATTGCCAAAAAACACATTGGAAATCTTTAAGAAGTTTAAGAAAATTATTGTTTGTGAATTGAACATAGGACAATTTGCAATCTATCTTAGAGCAATATGTCCTGAAGTATCATACGAGCAATTTAACAAGATACAAGGGTTGCCATTTACGGTGATTGAAGTAAAAGACAGGGTCAATGAATTATTATAAACGAGCACATTGTTTCAAGTTGCTGTTCAGTATGATTGCGCTGCTTGTTGTATCCAATGTCTATGCGACTGGAGCAGCATTGGGTAGTGATGATGCTTTCGCCTCAATGATTGTAGTGGCCTTGCTCACCATCGTGTTGGGATTGGTTTATTTATTCGGGTTTATCAATAGAATTTTTAAAGATCCTGATTATAGAGATGGAATAAAGAGCAATTTTACTAGTGCGTATAAGACTCTCATTGATAGACTTAAAGAAGATGATCGGGAATATTTACGCTTTCACCATTTGAATGAAGCATTTAAAACGAGAAAATATGTCTGAAGAAGTAGCAGTGCCTGATGTTGATGCCCCTTTAACCAAGAAGGACTTTACCAGCGACCAGATGGTGCGATGGTGCCCCGGATGTGGTGATTACGCAATTCTTTCATCCATTCAAAATGTTATGCCTCAGATGGGTGTGAAAAAGGAAGATTTTGTATTTATTTCGGGAATTGGTTGTGCCGCCCGATTTCCTTATTACATGAACACATACGGATTTCATACAATTCATGGAAGAGGCCCTGCAGTCGCTACGGGAATTAAGTTGGCAAATCCGAAATTAAGTGTTTGGGAAGTGCAGGGAGACGGCGATGCACTCGCCATTGGCGGCAATCATTTTATACATGTGGTACGAAGGAATGTCGACATCAATATCTTGCTGTTCAACAATGAAATTTATGGATTGACGAAAGGACAATACTCACCGACTTCCGCTAAAGGTTTAAAAACCAATTCAACACCATTCGGTTCCCTCGAAGCGCCATTTATTGCTGGGGAGCTTGCAATCGGGGCAAAAGCCACATTCTTTGCCAGGACAATCGACACGAATCCTAAATTGATGACTCAATTATTTTTGGAATCGGCACAACACAAAGGGACTTCACTTATTGAGATTTTACAAAATTGTGTGATCTACAATGACAAAACCCATGGCGAAGTAACGTCAAAGGAAACCAAAGATGACAATCAACTACACCTCGAACATGCTAAACCAATGCTCTTTGGCGCAGACCACAGTAAGGGAATCATCCTCAATGGCCTTAAGTTAGAAGCTGTGACGATAGGCGAAAACGGCGTAAAAGAAGAGGATATATTGATCCACGATGCACATGAACCCGATCCAACGTTGCATATGATGCTCGTTAGGATGGTACTTCCTGATATGCCTGTGGCGTTGGGTATCATTAGAGCGGTTGAGGCACCTACCTATGATGACATGATAACAGAGCAAATAGAGGAGACCAAGAAGGGTGCTAAGCTGAAAAATATGGATGACTTGTTGAGCAGCGGAAACACCTGGGAAGTTAATTGAAACAAATGATTTTTATTAGTTAGGAGAGGCATTCCAGATAAGGGATGCCTTTTTTATATAACTTGGAAATCCTACTGGCTACTAGCTGCTGGCAACTGGCGAAACCAGATAGACCAGCGGCCAGAAGCCAGAAGCGGTTTGCGATAGCATGTGCACGAAGAGGGTTATAACTCAGGTACATAACTTTTACCCTTTGGCTTTTGATAAACCAACTTCTCCCGATAGCTCCCGATAGTTATCGGGACGGGAGAAGGTGGTGGTTGATTGGACGTTTTATGGATCAGTTCTTAACAGACAAGGAGTTTGATATCATAGTAGATTCTGATTTCCTGCTTACCAAGGCGGGCATAATTCAGAAAATAGTTGGGAAGTTCGATGAGCTCAGAATCAAAATGATAGATCAGGTTGGCAAAAGCAACTTTATGGGGCCTGAAAACGTGGATATCAAAGAGGGAAAAGTGTTCCGGGGAGAGAATTATAAGAATCTGCCCTATGTAGTGCTGGATTATCCAAAACATTTTTCACAACGATCGGTGTTTGCTGTGAGAACGATGTTCTGGTGGGGCAACTTTTTCAGCATTACGCTGCATTTGCAGGGCGAAGATCTCGATAATCTACGTGGCGTCCTGGTTGAGAAGGAGAATAATCTTAGAGAAAAAGATATCTGGTTTTGCTGTAATTCCACTCCCTGGGAATATCGTTATAAGGAAGACAACTACACAATGCTTGATTCCCTTGATCCAGATGAACTCAAGAGTCAGTTTCGGAAAAAGGAGTTCATCAAATTGAGCAGAAAAATCGATTTGACTGACTATGGTACTCTTGAGGCGTTCTGTTTGGAGTCATTGGCTCTTTATTTAAACGTCATTGCGAAACCTCAATAAAACCGTCATTGCGAGGAGTTAGGAACGAGCCTTCAATAAGACCGTCATTGCGAGGGAGATTGCTTCTCCGCTAAAAGGCGGATCGCAATGACGGTATGATGAGAGCATGGCAAGCGGTCAGACGGCTTCTCGCCGTCATACCGCTAAGAGGAGGGTCACTCTACCCAATCCTCACACACCGCATGGAACCAGCCCCGAATACCATGCCCCCCACCGCAAAAGTGAGACTTTCGCTCTTCTCTTTAACGTTTGGTGTTTACATCCTGTTATAATATAAAAATTTCAGTATTTTTAATGCCCACAACAAAATGTAAAATCATGTCGAATCCGTCCCATTATGTAGCAGTTTTTGGTGGAGCAGTGGCTGGAGCCGAATCGGCCTTTCAAATGGCCAGCAGAGGAATTAAAGTGGTAGTATTTGAGCAGCAAGCTCTGCCTTATGGAAAAATTGAAGATGGACTGCCCAAATGGCATGTTAAGCTAAGAGATAAAGAGGAGGGGAAGATCAATGATAAGATGAATCACCCCAATGTGACTTATGTGCCCAATGTACGGTTGGGAAAAGACATAGGATTTGAGGAAGTTGCCAGGGAGTGGGGATTTACCGCAATATTACTCGCCACAGGTGCCTGGGACGACAGGCCCCTTCCTATAGATGGCATCGATGAATATGTTGGCAAGGGTTTGTACTACCAAAATCCGTTTATCAACTGGTTCAACCACTTCCACGAGCCTGGCTTCAATGGTGAGCAATTCGAGATCATCGATGGTGCAATTATCGTAGGTGGAGGCCTGGCCTCCCTCGACGTGGCCAAAGTATTGATGATAGAATCCGTTCAGGCAAAGCTGAAGGAAAAAGGCCATGAATGCAACATGTTCACCTTGGACAGAAGCATTGCCAAAGTGCTGGAAGGATTGGGCCTTACCTTTGAAGACCTTGGCTTGGAGGGCTGCACATTGTATTATCGCCGGAGAGTAAAAGATATGCCACTTTCACCTATGGCCACGGACACTCCGGAAAAGCTTGAGAAGGCGGAAAATGTGAGAGAGAAGCTACTTAACAATTTCCTGAACAAATATCTATTTAAATTCAAAGAGCTGCATATGCCTACTGGATATATAGAGGAGGATGGCCGGCTGACGGGAATGAAATTCACGAAAACGGAACTACAAGATGGAAAGGCCGTTGCAATAGAAGGTAGTGAATTTGAGGTGAAAGCGCCTTTAGTGATATCCTCTATTGGTAGTATTCCGGAGATGATAGACGGCATACCATCAGAATGGCAATCTTTTAAGATAAAAGACCAGGTGAGCTGTCAGATAGACGGATATGACAACATCTTTGCCATTGGTAACGCAGTAACCGGCAAGGGTAACATAAATGAGTCATTGAAGCATGGAAGAGAGCTCAGCCAGCGCATAATGGATGAGCACATCAATTGGAAGGAGGAGGACTTTGAGAAATATCTCAGATTAACCGAGTCAAATGTAGCAGATCAGGTAGAAGCAATCACGGGAGCATTCTCGGATAAAAACCTACTCTCTCCTGAAAAGATAGAAGAGATAGATGCCAGGGTAAAGGAGTTTCAGGAAAAGGTTGGCTATAACAACGACTACGATGCCTGGGTAAAGGCCAATTTACCGGAGAGATTGGAAGACCTGCTTGGAATCGATCATTAATATAATTGGTTCTGTTATAGAATAGTGTGAATGAGGTATCATTTTTTAAGACGCTGACCTGCCTTTGCCGAAATGGCTACGTGTAGGCAGGTTTACGCAGATTCAATATGATTAATTATGTTTTCACAGCGGAAATCATAAAAAATCAGCGTCTTTCAGCGTCAAAATTATATTTCCCCGGCCTTGAATCGGTTATTCTTTATGGGCAACTAGAAAATACTGTAACAGGACGTTATAAATGAAGGACTTAGAAAAACATTCTTATCTCGGAAATGGAGATGTTGCCGCGATCGAAGACATCTACACACAATTTCAAGAAGATCCGGAGTCAATAGACCCCGGCTGGAAACAGTTTTTTGAAGGTTTTGAGTTTGCCAGGGCAAATTACAGTACAGATGGAGGCGATTCCGGGGAGTTTCACGCTGAATTCAAGGTGGTGAACCTCATAAACGGGTATCGCCAAAGGGGACATCTCTTTACCAAGACCAATCCGGTTAGAGATCGGAGGAGCTACACGCCCACATTAGATATTGAAAATTACGGCCTTGAAAAGTCAGATTTAGAAACGGTCTTCCAAGCTGGTTCACAGATTGGAATTGGTGAGGCCAGGTTGAAGGATATTATCAGTCACTTGAAGCAGACTTACTGCGGATCAGTAGGGGTGGAGTACCTCTATATCAGAAATCCTAAGGCAGTAAGCTGGCTACAAAAAAAGATAGAAGCCAGTAAGACCACGCCTAGTTTTACGCAGGATGAAAAATGGCATATTTTAGGTAAACTGAATGAAGCCGTGAGTTTTGAGCAGTTTTTGCACACAAAATTTGTGGGACAGAAGCGGTTTTCATTAGAGGGATGTGAAGCATTCATTCCCGCGTTGGATGCTGTTATAGATGAAGGGGCGAAATTGGGAATTGAGGAATTTGTGATTGGAATGGCCCATCGGGGCAGATTAAATGTGCTCACCAATATTTTTTATAAATCGCACGGCGATATTTTCAGTGAGTTTGAGGGCCATGCCCACGATGAGCTGAATTTCGCCGGAGATGTTAAATATCATCTTGGATATTCGGCAGATGTGCACACTTCATCAGGAAAAGAGGTGCATTTGAGCCTCTCAGCAAATCCGTCCCACCTGGAGGCAGTTGATGGGATAGTGGAAGGGATGGTTAGGGCGAAAATTGACAACAGGCATAAGGGCGACAATTCGAAAGTAGCTCCCATTATCGTTCATGGAGACGCTTCTATTGCAGGCCAGGGAATCGTATATGAAGTTATACAAATGTCACAGCTCGACGGTTATAAAACCGGCGGTACAATTCATATTGTGATCAACAACCAGATAGGATTTACGACGAATTATCTAGATGCCAGGTCGAGTACCTATTGTACAGATATCGCAAAAGTTACGCTATCTCCGGTTTTTCATGTAAATGCGGATGACGTGGAGGCCGTAGCCATGATTACCAGATTAGCGATGGAATTCCGTCAGGAATTCAAGCGCGATGTTTTTATCGATCTGCTGGGTTATAGAAAACATGGACACAACGAAGGGGATGAACCTAAATTCACGCAGCCCATCCTGTACAAAGCCATTGCTAAACATCCTAACCCACTTGAGATTTACAGGAAAAAGTTGCTGGAGAGCGAGGATATCAATGATGGGATGGTCAAACAGATTGAATTAGATTTTAAAGCCAACCTTCAGAAGAAACTAGACAAGGCCAGGGCAAAAAAGGACAAGATCGTGACGATTGACAGAAGCCTTGGGGGTACATGGTCTGCTAAACGCACAAGTACACCTGAGGATTTTGAAAAATCTCCTAATACTGGCGTTTCAAAGGCGACGCTTAAAAAACTCGCTGCTAAAACGTTCTCCATACCTGATCAATTCAAGGCTTTCAGAAAGGTTCAGAAATTGTTTGCTGAGCGTTTGAAGATGTTCAATGCCGGTAAATTGGATTGGGCAATTGGGGAATTGATGGCATATGCTTCTCTTGTCAATGAGGGATTTATGGTGAGAATATCAGGGCAAGATGTGGAGAGGGGAACATTCTCACACCGCCACGCAGTAATTAAACACGAGGATTCCGAGGAGGAGTACATTCCACTGAAGAACATCAGCGCTAAACAGGGCAAGTTCGAAATTTACAATTCCCATCTGTCGGAATTTGGGGTCGTTGGTTTTGAATATGGTTACGCGAGCGAATCGCCTGAGCGATTGGTAATATGGGAAGCACAGTTCGGCGATTTTAGCAATGAGTGCCAGGTAATTATCGATCAGTTTTTAAGCAGCGCAGAAGATAAATGGATACGTCAAAACGGATTGGTGATGCTACTGCCACATGGTTACGAAGGCCAGGGCTCTGAACACTCCAGTGCCAGATTGGAACGCTATCTGCAGCTCTGTGCAGAGGAAAACCTGCAAATTGTAAATTGCAGCACGCCTGCCAACTATTTCCACCTGCTGCGTCGTCAGCTTCACCGCGATTTTTGTAAACCACTTATTGTATTCACACCCAAGAGTTTGCTGAGAAATCCAGCATGTGTATCGAGCGTAGATGAATTGGCCAAGGGGAGATTTCAAGAAGTAATTGATGACCCTGATATAGTGGCAGAAACGGTTAGAAAGTTGGTGTTTTGTACCGGTAAAATTTATTATGAGATTGTGGAACAACGCAAAAAAAAGAAAGTCAAGGGTATTGCGATAATACGAATTGAGCAAATGTATCCTTTTCCCAAAACGCAATTGAGCGGGATCATTGCCAGGTACAAAAACGCGGAAAGCTATGTTTGGTTACAAGAGGAGCCCGGAAACATGGGCGCATGGACTTTCATGATGAGACATTTTAATGAAGTACCTCTTGAAGTGGTGGCTCGGCCAGATAGTGCAAGCCCTGCAACGGGATCGAGCAAGATCCATCAAATAGAACAGCTTGAATTATACGAGCAAGTATTGGAAAAGAGTTTTCACAAGGAAAAGGAACTGAAGGGATTATTGTCTCATTTTGCTAAAAAAGTTTAATAATAAATAACGTCGACCGACAACCGACAACCGAAAGACTATGATACTAGAGATGAAAATGCCAAGCCCTGGCGAATCAATCACCGAGGTTGAAATTGCTCAATGGATGGTTGAAGATGGCGAGTACGTTGAAAGAGATCAGCTCATATGCGAAATTGACTCAGAAAAAGCGACGTTGGAGCTCACGGCGGAGGAGTCTGGTGCAATCACGATTGTAGCTAAGGAAGGAGATACGATAGCAGTAGGGGATATTGTGTGCACGATCGATACCAGCGTCAAGGGAGTTTCAAAAGTAAAGACCGAAAAGCCTGAGGTGGCGGATGCGTCCGCCGACCTATCTTCCGACGTGTCTGACGAAGCTTCAGCGGAGTCAGAAGCTGATGCGAAGGGAGAAGCAGAAGCGAAGGAGGAAGCTGTACCTGAGAAAAAAGCAGAAGCCACAGATAAAAAGGAGAGTTATGCAACAGGGCATCCTTCTCCAGCCGCCAGAAAAATGATGGATGAAAAGGGATTAAAGGCTTCAAATGTTCCAGGTTCAGGGCCGGGTGGCAGAATAACGAAAGCAGACGTGCTCGCCATGTTAAGTGGGGGAGGAGCAAAGGCTTCCGTAGGAGGCACAAGAGATACTGAGCGCGTGAAAATGACATCCTTGCGCAAGAAATTGGCACAGCGCCTTGTTGCAGTCAAGAATCAAACGGCCATGCTCACCACGTTCAATGAAATTGACATGAGTGAGATAATGAACATCAGATCTAAGTTTAAAGTAAAGTTTGAGGAAGAACATGGCGTAAAATTGGGCTTTATGTCCTTTTTTACGAAGGCGGTTACTCAGGCCCTTCAGGAATTCCCAACAGTTAATGCCATGATCGATGGAGATGAGATCGTGTATCACAGCTTTACTGACGTGGCAATCGCGGTGAGCTCCCCTAAAGGACTTATGGTACCCGTGCTGCGGAATACAGAGGTGATGTCCTTTGCTGATATAGAGAGCACCATCAGGCAATTGGCGGTAAAAGCACGTGACGGAAAGCTATCCCTGAAAGAGATGACTGGTGGTACGTTTACCATCACGAATGGAGGAACATTTGGCTCTATGATGTCCACACCAATTATTAACCCACCTCAAAGCGCTATTTTGGGAATGCACAACATTATTGAAAGGCCAGTTGCCATCAATAAAAAGGTAGAGATCCGCCCAATGATGTACGTGGCTCTTACCTATGACCACAGGATCATTGATGGGAAAGATTCAGTGGGTTTTCTTGTTAAGGTGAAAGAATACTGTGAAAATCCCGTAAATCTGCTCACTGTGGGGAACGATCTCGTAAGTCTGTTGCTTGAACTTGAGTAAAGCCAATTACATCAGCGGTGTAGCCGTCGTCCTGGTAGCTTTGAATGGATGGACGTACATCAATGAAATTTCAAACCCACCCCGGCTTTCCGTTGCAACCTTGATTTTTGAGAGATTGATGTCATAACTCATACCCAGTGCGAAATTCATCCAATCCAGCCGGGCATTGAGTATAAACGCATCAGAGAAGCGATACCAGCCTCCAATATACACGGCGGTTTCAGTGATCTCTCCGGTATACCTTGAAGCTTCCTGTAAACGAAACTTGACCAACGCTCCGACATTCGCCTCATATTGAGGCCCTTGTTTTAAAACCAATAATTGAGGGATGACACCCAGTGCATTGTCTTTTATCGGTATGGTAGCGCCACCATGGATAGCTAACTTAGCAGGCAATTTGGTCTTATCACCTAACGAGGATTGATTGGGTTGGTTGAGATGGAACAATGCTACTCCCGCATGTGCTTTAAAGCCATTACTCTTGTAAGACCACAAAAGGCCTCCGGAAAAATCGCCATAACTGAAATTCTGAACAGCTGTGCTCGTTACAGGTATATCCGTATATCCATCAGCAGAATTGGGATCATACTCGCTGTTCCACCGCTGTTCTCCTTTCATGGAGCGCTGGCCAAATCCCCCTTGCAACCCAACCGAAATATTGTTTTCTCTATTTAAATATTTATTGACTGAATAGGATAGGTTGATAAGTGTGGTACCTACGTTCAAATCTCCGGCTTTATCCGCTACTACCGAAATTCCAGCCGCCATGGCACCTTTTGAAATAAATTCCCTTGCAAAAGGCATGTCGAAGGAGAATGAATTTGTTCTGTAAGGAAATGCTATGGTCTTCCACTGATCTTTGAAGTTGTAAACCACCCTGAATTGTCCTTCATACACACCTGTTGATGCTGGATTCAGCGTAGAGGGAGACGAAGAAAATTGAGAGAAGTGAATGTCCTGTGATTGGACTGCACCTCCAACCATAACCATTAGTATGACTGCGAGTCCAACGAAGCCTTGGCGTAGTTGGATGATTAAGCCTCTTTGTACAATATTTTTCATAGTCTTCAGGTATGTTGTTATTACATTAATGAGCGCCTCTTGGTTCTAATCGGTGGTGGCAATTGCCGTATATATGATAATGAAAATTCAATTCCACCCCGTCCTTCACTTGCCACTTTCAAGTTGGATAAATTAAAGTCATAGCTCACTCCAGCAGAAAAACTCTTGAAATCCAACCTTAGATTGGCGATGGCTGCATCACCAAAGCGATACCAACCCCCGATATAAACTGCTACTTCTTCAACATTTCCGGTGTATTTTGATCCTTCACGAAGCACATACTTGATTAGCATTCCCGCATTGTTTTCCATCTGATTTCCCTGCATCATAAACAAATATTGTGGTAAAAAAGCCATGGCTTTACCCTTGATGCCAATTTCCGAACCGCCATGGAAAACAATTCTGGGGTCTAGCTTCTCAGAAGATTTGTAAAATGTCAATTTTGGTGAGTTTATATGAAATACCGAAAACCCTGCATGAAATTCAAGCTTCTCTTGCTCGTATCGCCACAGGAGCCCGGCATTAAAATCACCGTAAACAAAGCTATTCAGCTTTGAAGATTCCTGAGATGACAGGTTGCCGTTGTATCCTGACCCCTGTTGGTATTGGCTATCCCATTCTTGCTTACCTGCATTTGCTGACAATCCCCTTGATCCGAATCCACCCGAAAGTCCCAATGAAAAGTTATTTCTTTTGTCTATAGATTTATTTGCTGCTACGGAAAGGGTGAATATATTGGTCGCATAATCCAGGTCACCGGCTTTGTCGTTAAAAAATGCAATTCCAAAGGCCAACGCACCGTCAGTGATCTTATCTGTCAAAAATGGCATGTCAAATGAACCCCCAAATGTTGTAAAAGGCGCCGCAATATTTCTCCACTGGTCTTTATAGTTCAGGTTAACCCTCCACAGTCCATCAAATGCACCAGTGGTTGCCGGGTTCAGTGTTGAGGGCGAAAATGAAAATTGTGAAAAATGCATATCAGGCTGGGCAGATACCTGCAAGCCTCCAAGCATACTTCCTATCAATACAATTACCAGATACTTCTTTCCTATCATTACTTACTATTTAACCAAAGTAATATTACCCTGTTTTTCAAATTCTTCTCCGTCTAAGAATGCCCCTTTCATAAAATATACAAATACTTGCGGGGCAAGCTCCTTACCTCTCTTGGTTCCATCCCAGCCTGTGTTCATTGCTACTTCAGTGCTGTTTCCATCGAATATCAATTCTCCCCATCTGTCATATATAACTATTGTTACATAATCAACAGCCTCGCCCCTGACAAATACAATGTCATTGCTACCATCACCATTGGGTGAGAAGATGTTTGGTACCCAAATGTCATTTTCGCCACATAAAGTAACTACCATGGTATCCGGACAACCCTGACTTGTATAGATAAAGGTTATAGGTCCGGCGAGATCTCCCTTGTCTATTTCTCCTGTTAATGGATCAATAATATTGGTTGTAGTTTGAATTCCGGTTGTGGGGTCAAGATAACTCCAGGTACCTCCAGGTGGTTGAGCTGCTGACAAAAAGAATGCACCGGTTGGACAAGCCGTTGTGTCTGCTCCTGCCAGAGCCCCTGTTACATCTAATAACATTGTATCGGTACATCCACCAAATGTGTATACTATTTGATAACCATTGCCCCATGGTATTGCCAAGTGATTAATAGATCCATCTGGATTCAGATTTGGGCTTACCAATGGATCTGGTGAAGACCAGGTTCCTCCGGAGGGAGTTGCTGCCACTGTATCTAAATAAGTCGCAAAAGGAATGAGGTTTTTGCAAAGCTCATAGTCGGGGCCAGCTTGCGGCGCCGGTATTACCGTAATAGTTAGTTTGTTGCTATAACCATTACAATTTGGATTTGTCGCTATCACTTCAATAATACTTCCTGATGCGAGGCCTGAAGCGATATAAGTATTCAATGAGCTATTTTGTACCGAGATTGAATTAATGAAAAACTCATAAAGCGTAAAACCAGGCGTTGCGGTAAATGTGACCGTTTCTGATACGCATATTATGGTATTCGATGAGCTCAAGAGAAGTGGAGGCGCTGGCGTTCCCAAAATAAAGGACGGAAAGGTATAATTGCCCCATCCGGAACTTGTTACTGAACTTAGCAATGGTGATGTATTCATAACGGTGGTTACAATACCCATGTTCTCCCATCTGGGAACAGTCTGCCAATGGGCCATTTGTGCATATACATTGTCCAGCGCATCGTCAAACCAAATGGTAACATCTGCATCACTCGTCCCATTAGTTCTGCTGATCATGTGATAATAATCAGGATTGACTTCACAGAAAGTAGAGTCATTAATACTTCGGTCCCATCCCTCCAGAGTTGCGTCTGTATTGGCCAGTCTCACCTTAAAAGTATGCGCTGTGGCAGAGGTAGGTGTTACCTCGGCAGGCCTGTATCGCCAGGTACCAGCACTTGAGCCAACTGGAAATAAATAAGTAGATGTACTGAGCATGTTTCTAGCCAATCCCCCGGTAGACAAACTGCTCACTATTCCAGAGTCGACTCTGGTAACACAACCCGGCGCCGTATTCGTGACGTGCATGTTAAAAGTATCTGTTGCGAGCTCTCTGTCATTCAAAACAAGAGAATCTCCCACAGTGGCATCGATCATTTGAGTTTTGTTCCCCGTGCCGGTAAGTTTCAAGTCATGGAAGTTCGTTACTGCAGTTCCCTGGATATTCTGTGCACCACCTGATAAGAGCACTGTGCCTGCACTAGAGTTAATAAAAACAACAGGTGCAACGCTGTTATTGGTCCAGTCACCTGTGACTTCAATTGTACCACTATTATCGTAAGTTCCAGTATCCTGTGTCACCAATTCACCCGCAACAAATATCAGCGCATTATTTGAAAATATAGACGCACCGTTATTCGTCATTGTCTGGGCGTGGGATGAAAAAGGCCCCGCAACCAAAATCAATAAAACAATGATATGTGATACAGTTTTTTTCAATTATTCGAGCGTAAGCGAAATTTCAATGTTTAATACTTCCGATGAAAACACATCCTTTCCCGTAAAGAATTCGTGAAAATTCCCATCTATATATTTAAACCCAATTACGGTACCGTCTGAGGGATCAATGATCCAATATTCTCTTACCCCATGCTTTTCGTATATACCTTTCTTTACAGTTAAATCATAATAGCTGGTGGAGGGTGACAGTATTTCAATAATCATATCAGGAGCTCCATGAAACCCATCTTTTCTTGCAATGGCTGAACCGTCATTGGCTACAAAAACTATATCTGGTTGCAAGACGTTGTGTTCATCCAGGTAAACATCAATAGGTGCACAAAGCGCTTCGCCAACCGGATTATCTCGAAGGTGATTCACAATCTGCATGAATACATCCCTCAAAAGACCTTGATGCCCATAAGTGGGCGAAGCCTCCCTCATGATCAGATCACCATTGATGAGCTGATGAGGATCCCCCTCTACGAGCCTTTTATAGTCCTCGGTTGTATATCTTTTCAGTTCCTTCGTGATCATTTTTTATTTATTCTCAAGTTCCAATATCCTTTTCTTAAGCTCCTCAATTTGTTTTTGCTGTTCTTTCATACCTTCAACTAAAAGAGGGATGATCGGACTATAAGATGTAACCTTTGCTTTATATTCCACAATATGATTTTTCTGATTTTTTTTCAGGGGCCCTACAGTTCCAGAAATAATCTTGTCATGCACCATATTTGGAAACACCTCTTCAAGTTCCTGAGCGATAAAACCAAGTATTCTACCTGTTTGAAATCCAATTGCGGGATATTCATCTTTTCTGTATTCGAATTCCACGCCTCTGAGTCTCTTAATTTTATCCAGTGGACTATCTATTCCTATAATATCCTTTTTAAAGCGCCTGTCTGATGGGAACCACCAATCTATTGGTCCTCCAGCCCAATCTTCCGCCCATAGCGCCCAACCAGTCGTAATACCAAAAATACCTGCTCGTATGCCATTTGCCGTACCATCATTGGTAGAACCATATACTCCGTCGCCTCCACTCGATGCGTTAATAGCGAGTCCGAAAATACCAGAGTATGTGCCTTCAGTTATTCCCTCAATTCCATTATATCCGTTTGTAGAACTCTGGTTTATTCCCATCAAAGCAACTCCGCTTCCTCCCAGGTTTTCAGAGGTTGTGAGTGAAGTGCCTCCAAGAGCTGGAGTATTATATATATGAAATTTATAACTGGGCCCGGCAGTGAAGGCACCAATGTTTGTTCCATTATCATAAAGTTGGCTGCATGTGGCAGAAGCTCCGGTCGACTTAATAATATAATTAACTGAAGCACATCCTACAGGTCCAGTTGGCCCAGTTGCTCCATTTGTACCGTTCGTACCATTTGTACCGTTCGTACCATTTGTACCGTTTGTACCATTTGTACCATTTGTTCCAGCTGTACCCGTGGGTCCTGTTGGGCCAGTCGCTCCATTCGTACCATTTGTTCCGTTAGTGCCATTTGACCCGTTGGTGCCATTTGTTCCGTTGGCTCCTGTCAGCCCTGTAGGACCCGTAGGGCCGGTAGCTCCATTCGTACCATTCGTACCATTTGTTCCGTTCGTACCATTTGTTCCGTTTGTACCGGTAAGTCCTGTGGGGCCGGTTACTCCATTCGTACCATTCGTACCATTTGTACCATTTGTTCCTGTCGGGCCTGTGGGTCCGGCAACGCCAACTCCAGTTGGACCAGTTAATCCCGTTGTTCCAGTCAATCCAGTTGGGCCTGTGGGTCCAGTTGCACCTGTTACTCCCGCTCCAGTTGGGCCTGTTAATCCTGTTGTTCCAGTCAATCCAGTTATGCCTGTCGGTCCTGTTGCCCCTGTTACTCCTGCTCCGGTAGCGCCAGTTAATCCGGTTGGGCCAGTTGGCCCGGTTGGGCCCGCTATTCCTGCTCCCGTTGGGCCTGTTAATCCTGTTGTTCCAGTCAATCCTGTTACGCCTGTCGGTCCTGTAGCACCTGTCAATCCAGCCCCGGTAGCGCCAGTTAATCCAGTTGGGCCTGTCGGTCCTGTTGGGCCCGCCACTCCAGCCCCGGTTGGGCCCGTTAATCCTGTTGTACCAGTCAATCCTGTTGAACCCGTCGGTCCTGTGGCACCAGTAACTCCTGCACCAGTTGGTCCGGTCAATCCGGGATCACCAGTCGGTCCGGTTGGTCCAGTAGCACCAGTTACTCCGGCTCCTGTTGGGCCAGTTAATCCTGTTGTGCCTGTTATTCCCGTTGGCCCTGTCGGTCCTGTAGCTCCTGTTAATCCTGCTCCTGTAGGACCCGTTAATCCTGTTGTGCCTGTTATTCCCGTTGTCCCTGTCGGTCCTGTAGCTCCTGTTAATCCTGCTCCTGTAGGACCCGTTAATCCTGTTGTGCCTGTTAATCCCGTTGTCCCTGTCGGCCCTGTAGCTCCTGTTAATCCTGCTCCTCCGGTAGCACCAGTAGCACCAGTTACTCCGGCTCCGGTTGGACCTGTAGGCCCGGCTGATCCGATACCCAAGGGCAACCATAAAAATCCATTGAAGTAGTAGAAGTTATCATCCGTAATTTGGTAAATAAGCAGGCCTGTGGCTGGTCCTGTTACCAAAATGGTATCTGTTCTGGGAATCAATATTCCCATATCCGGAGCCGTAAGGTCCAGAATTGCACTGGCATCAGGTGTGTTCGTGCCAATACCTACGTTGTTTTGTGCAAATGAAGGGAAAGCGTACAACAAGCTTACCACGATAGCTAGCTTTAATGTGGATACACGGTTCTTTTTCATAAGTATAAATAATTTACAGACATACTTTGTTACAATATCAAATTAATCAATGCCATTCAGATTTGATTACTACTTTTTAAGTTGTGCTGGAATTGGATCTTTATTGTTCTGTGATTTTGTCTGGTCATTCTGCTTTTCTTCCTCAGCTTTAGGTTTTGTAAGCGGAATGGCTTTCCAGGCTTCATTGTCCTTTTTCAACTCTTTTGACTCACGTTTTATTGATTCTGTTGGTTTGAGTTCAGGCTTTCGTTCGTTGTTTGTTTTGATAATGCTTTCCATATCTTCCGGATAGTACTTGCTCGGATCATAAGATCTTATATCATCTTTTGACTCGCCGATATACGGAACAAATTCTTTATAATCACCGCGTGGTAATTCAAAGGGTTTTCTATAAAACACATCATCAAGATGATCAACATCTTTATCAGCTATAACAATTTCCACCTTGGCAAATGCGCTCCAATCAAAAGTTATATCCATTTTGCCGAACGTATTGACAACCTTAAATCCTTTTGTGTTTTTATCAGATACATAAAGAACAACATCCGGACTGTTAGACGATATGGTCACAACTGGTGCATTGCCCAACTGTGAAGAGAATTTCTCTGGAAATACAACCCACACTTCATCGCTTTCCATGGAAGCCGTTCCGAATTCATAAATATTTTTCGTGATACTTTCTTGATTTTGTCCGCCAAAGTCTAATCCCAGTGCATCTGCAAGAATATCTGTTCTGGCTACTAACCGCTTATCCCTTGCTTTTGTTTCTCTGTCGAGTTGCCTGGCGCTACCAATTAAAAGCCCATCCATACTCTGTAAATCGACGAACTCATTGGTGGTATTACCCGCTGCCAGTTCTCCGTAGTTCAATACACAACGCGGTAAGGATTCAGGCTTAATAATCATAATATGATGTTGTAAAACTGGATCCCATACCGTGTCAGCTTCTATTGCATTTAAGAGCGCCAGATCATCATAGGTATCAAAGAGAGTGATCGTAGTGCTCTTTCCAAAGAACCTATTGGAATACATGCGCCACCAATAAAAAGTTGCATCTCCTACGTAACCCCAGTTGCCCCCATTCGATTGAACTCGGTGGTTATCTGAAGTAGTTCCTGTCTGCCACCAACCCCAGAAATCATGCCTGTTTGCTGTCGCATTTCCGGCTCTCATAGGGCCTTGGAAATCACCGGTCCATCCAGTACTGCTGTTTTGACCAAGTACGCCTGCTCCAGCCGCACTATTGCTAATTCCATATACACCTGCCGTAACTCCACTTCCTGCTACACCGCTGCCCGGGATCAGGGTTGTTATACCTAAATTGTTTCCAGCACCTGCAACACCTGTACCAGAAGCCACTGTTTGTGCCCATGCTGCAATTCCAGTTTCGGTGCCCGTAAACGCACCACCACTGCCGCCAACAAGAAAACTGGATATTACATTGTTGCCTCCACCTATAACACCAGTACCAGATGCATTGTCATTATTTCCAAATACGCCAAATCCATCGGCCAGATTGACACTTCCGTAAACTCCAGTACCTCCAGCGGCTGTAGCGGTGCCGTACACACCTGTAGTAGTTCCTGTACCTGCTACTCCAGAACCTCCAACAAGAAATGTCCCTCCAAGGTTGTTCCCTGCGGCGAGTAACCCTGTACCTGTTGCGTTGGAGTTGTTGGCATACACACCGAATCCCGTTGCAGTACTTGCAAATCCGCCAACGCCATCGCCATTGGAAAATCCAAGAACCCCGAAATTGTCAGTTGCAGATCCACCAGTTGAAATACCTATTACCCCAATTTCATTGCCCGCTATATTTAAACCAGCTATCCCATCGAATGTTGCTGCGCCTTGCACACCTAAATATCCTCTGGTGGGGCCAAAAACTCCTTGTCCCTGTACAGCATGGGAACCTCCAGTTGTATTTGTTTGATTAACAAATGCTATGGCGTCATTGGCAACTGTTCCGCTAACGTGAAGTTTGTTCAGCGGTGTTACCAAACCAATTCCCACATTTCCATTTGCTTCAACCGTCATTCTTTCAATATTGTTAGTGCGTATTTTGAAATCAGCGCTATTCGTTGGCCCGATAAAATTTGCAGCCGCAATTCCCGCATTACCTGTTAAAGACCAGGCGGTATTGGTAGGGACAGGGCCCCAAACGCCCGTACCCAGTAGTACATCTGTTACTGCTCCCGCCGCAAGTGGAGTCAGGTTTCCTACTGCCGTTGCCTGCACCATCCTTGTACCTACCCCTGCCAAAGAAGATGTGCGGATATTGCCAACAACATGAAGCTTTTCTAATGGTGATATGGTTCCAATACCAACCTGTTGGTCATTGCCTTCTGCCGTAAAGAATTTTGTGCCTGCGCCATTAGTTATATAAAAATCCTGACTGCCTCCGCCAGAAACTCCAACACGAAATTCCGCATTGCCATTAATATAAGTCACCAGGTCATTAGCGGCATATATATTTTGCCTGCTTGAACATTCTATTCTGTAATCCCTACCAGGGAAAGAAGTTGAATTTACACGCAGGTAGCCGTTGACATCGAGTTTATAAGCTGGCGTCAGCGTATTGATGCCAACATTACCGGTAGAGGTAACCCTCACTCTATCGATGTTGTTCGTTCTGATTTGCCAGTGATTTGCATCAGTTGTACCAATAAAATTACCAGGAGGTGCTGTTCCGGCATTTCCGGTTAACGACCATGCGTTTAAAGCGCCATCGAGGCCTGTTGGCCCAGTAGCGCCATCTGCTCCATTTGTACCATTAGTTCCGTTAGTACCATTGGCCCCGGTCAATCCAGTAGGCCCTGTTGGCCCAGTAGCGCCATCTGCTCCATTTGTACCATTAGTTC
>JACZWC010000072.1 GCA_022572355.1 Bacteroidota bacterium
GCTTTTTTTAAGGGAGATTTTTTACCTTTGCCCGCCTGAACCTTTCGGGCAGGCACTCTTTAATTTATATCTGATATGATAGCAGCTGAGAATATCTCTCTACAATACGGAAAACGCGTGCTCTTTGACGAAGTGAAAGTGAAATTCACTTCCGGCAACTGCTATGGCATTATCGGTGCTAACGGAGCCGGGAAATCGGCATTCTTGAAAATTCTATCAAATCAGATTGAACCCACCTCGGGCCATATTCACATCGAGACAGGTAAACGTTTGGCGGTATTGAGCCAGGACCACTTTGCCTTTGACGAGAACGTTGTGCTGGAAACCATTCTCATGGGACACAAGACGCTGTGGAAGATCATCAAAGAAAAAAATGAGATCTATTCCAAGTCAGATTTTTCTGACGCGGATGGCATCAGGGTATCAGAGCTGGAGGAAAAATTTGCGGAAATGGAGGGCTGGAATGCGGAGTCAGATGCAGCTGCTTTACTCAGTGGCTTGGGTATTAAGGAGGATAAGCATCAATTGTTAATGAAGGAATTAAGCGGTAATGAAAAGGTACGCGTATTGCTGGCTCAAGCTCTCTTTGGAAACCCAGATATCCTCATTCTCGATGAGCCCACCAACGACCTGGACATCAGCTCAATTTCATGGCTGGAGGATTTCTTGCTGGAATTTGAGAATACAGTCATCGTGGTTTCTCATGACAGGCATTTCCTGGACACGGTCTGTACTCATGTTGCAGATATCGATTTTAAAAAGATACAGCTGTTTACCGGTAATTATACTTTCTGGTATCAATCCAGCCAATTGGCTTTGAGGCAGGCATCCTCTTCCAATAAAAAGACGGAAACGAAAAAGAAGGAGCTGGAAGATTTTATTGCGCGATTTAGCGCCAACGCATCTAAGTCTAAGCAAGCAACAAGCCGGAAGAAGCTTTTGGAAAAACTGACCTTTGAGGATATCAAACCATCATCCAGAAGATACCCGGCAATCATATTTAAACCGAACAGAGAAGCCGGCGATCAAATATTAAAAGTTGAGGGGCTTTCCAGCACTTCTCAGGGAAAGACCTTGTTCACCAATTTAAGCTTTGGGCTGAAAAAAGGAGATAAGATTGGATTTACCAGTAAAGACAGCCTGGCGATTACTTCGCTGTTTCAAATATTAATGGGCGAGAAAGACGCAGATGCCGGAAGTTTTGAATTTGGCCAGACCATAACAACGGCATACCTGCCCAACGCCAATGATCAGTACTTTCAAAACGATCTAAACCTCATCGACTGGCTGCGGCAATTCTCAAAGGAAAAAGACGACGTATTTATTCGGGGATTCCTCGGGAAAATGCTATTCTCAGGTGAAGAGAGCCTTAAGCAAAGCTCTGTGCTTTCTGGAGGTGAAAAAGTCCGATGTATGATTTCACGGATGATGCTGGCAGGAGCTAACTTTTTAATCCTCGACGAACCTACCAATCATTTAGACCTGGAATCTATCACCACCATCAACAACTCATTGATTGATTTTCCAGGGACAGTACTCTTTACCTCTCATGATCATGAATTCACGCACACCGTTGCCAACAGGATCATTGAAGTAGGCCCTAATGGCTTTATAGATAAGGAAACCGTTTATAATGACTTCATAGCCGATACAGTGATTAGCAAACGCAGGGCAGAAATCTATGAATAACAATCAGCGAATCGCGAATCGGTGCGAATACTGCGAATTACGAATGGCCCGAATTTGATACGTAATTATTATGTAACCACTATTCGTAATTTGTATTAATTCGCTATTCGTTGATCATTTAAGATTTTTTAGGCTTGCACATGCTTGAGCAACTACTGCCTTTTGTGCACTGACAACCATCTCCACAACCGCAGTGTTCTCCGCAATTATGCTTTCCCTCCGTGCATTTATCTGAGCAAGTATGCTTATCAACTGATACCTCTCTATCAACAGCATCATTGGAGACTGTACCGCAAGCTACTATTAGATAGAATGGAATTGTGAATATTAAGTACTTCATGTTTTTCATTGTTCTTGTTTTAGTTTATAACCTAAATCACTTGTGGTAAAATTAAGATTCAAAAGTCATTATCAGCGCTGCGACTGCTGCAATCATAGAAAGAAATATGACAAACAATACATAAGCCAACAAGGGCGAAATTACTGACTTCAGAACGCCGCCTATCTTACTGACACGAAAGAGCCGTAAATATGCGTAAGTAAAATAGATTAAGACGGCCATGTCAAAAGAGCTCAGATACCAGATGAGTCTATCATCACGAAGGTTCAAAAAGAGCAGTGGCAGGCACATCACAAAATGAATAAAGTTTAGCTGTCCGATAAAATAGGTGTTCAAAATAAAATGGCTTGAAAATTTATCTATTTTTCTCCTGAAAAACAGATAGCTAAATAAGGCAAAGGAAGGAACCATAACCAGCAACGTTGTTATGGTGACATATTGATTCGACAATGTTTCTAAAATCATCCCAACATTATCGAGAAACTTTACTGTGAGTTCTTCATTTAACGTACCATCTTCAAGATTTTGAGCTTTTATGGTTCCGCTCAACCAAGCCTCAAAGTCAATCACTATGAAAAATATGAATGTGGAGATCGCCGTTGTAAAAACAGCGTACTTGAAGGGGCCAAAGTAGTTCGTCTGCTCTTTGTTAAAATAGGCGTTCACCACCTTTTGTGGATGCTTAAAGAGCATGGTCATCGTTTGCCAAAGGCCATAATCTAAATCGAATGCTTCAGAAAAAAGCACCTGGAAAAAGGATTTGTCTTTGTTGGCTTGTTTGCTCGAGTTCTCGTTCTCCATCTAATTCAATTCTGCAATATTTGACTGATGAGCGAAACACTGAAAATGCTCAAAAGAAACCAGCCTAAAAACCCTTATATGTACCATTTATCATGAGAGTTGCAAAAAGATAACCAAATCAAAAATTAACCGTTTTCATCATCCCGACCGCGTGCGCTAAAGCTATAGCGGTGGCGCAAGGGATGAAATGATTATAGTAAATCAAATATTCATCAAACGATGCTGAAGGCATCGCACAAGCTAATCAATTCGTTCAAACAAGTATTTATCATCATATTCAACATTGAATTCTTTCAAAAGTTCGCAGTACTCCTCTTTGAATGTTCTTTTCCGGTGGTGGTGTTTCTGGTCTTTGATCTAGGCGATTATCCAGTCCAATTGTGAATGGTTGTAGGAAAATGCTCCATATCCTTCCTGCCAATTGAACCTGAATCGCGTAAATTTATTCTCCTTGATGAAATCATTGGTTGATTTCTTAACTTCTCTGACAAGGTCTGAAAGGCAGCAGGATGGACGCATCCCAATCAGAAAATGGATATGGTCGGGCATTCCGTTAATCGCCAGCATTTTTTGCCCCTTGTTTTGTACGATTCCAGTTATATAACGGTATAACCGTTCCTCCCAATCAGTTTGTATTATGCTTTGCCTTCCTCGTACTGCAAAGATTATCTGAATGTATATCTGCGAATAGGTTCCGGCCATGATTTTCCATGTTTGTTCGACTCCTTCAGAGTCGGATCATTGAATAATGTTTTAATTCTATAAACGTTTGATGCCTTCGGCATCCTTTTCATTCTGTTGTTATCTTGTAATTTCTTTTTTTGGCTCCAAATACCGGAGAAATATAGCGTATCGTACCTGAATATTTTTTACCCAGGTCAGTTTTGAAGTATTTGACTGATAAGTGAAAAATTTAAACTTCAATAATTTAGATCACCAATCAACCCGAATCCCCATCACCAGCACATCATCGATCTGTTGCTCATCGCCCTGCCAGGCAATCAGCTCTGACTCTAATTTTGTTTGCTGATCAGCAGGTTTCAACGCTGATATGGAGACGAGAAACTCCCGAAACCTCTTTGATTGATAGCGTTTGTTCTTCGGTCCACCGAATTGATCGAGAAATCCATCACTTGCCAGATATACCATGTCACTTTCCTGAAGATCGATCTGGTGGCCGTTGAAAGGTTTCCGGTATTCATATGCTCCAATAGGCTGCCGATCTCCTTTGAACTCCATTAACTCACCCTTTCTCACCACATAAGCAGGGTTGTGTGCCCCGGCAAATTCCATTTTCTTAGTGCTCAACGTAATCTTACATAGAGCGATGTCCATACCGTCTTTTACATCTTCCGAAACACCGCCGCCAAATGCACTTTCAACAAGCTCCGTTGCCTTGTCCAATACTGCTGCCGGTTCCGTTATATGATGGTCGTTTACACATTCATTGAGCGCCTTATGACAAACAAAGCTCACAAACGCACCTGGCACACCATGGCCCGTGCAATCCGCAGCAGCTATCCACACCACATCCTGATCAACGTGGTTTACGCACCAATAAAAATCACCCGACACGATGTCACGCGGTTTGAAATAAACGAAGTGGTCTCCTAACTGTTCATTCAAGGTCTTCTCTGACGGCAAAATAGTTGTTTGTATACGCTTGGCATAGTTGATGCTCGCCATTATTTCCTGGTTGATCTCTTCTATGATGTCCTTCTGCTCCTGAACAGCATCCCGTTCTGCAACCACGGCTCTCTTCTGCTCCTCAAGCCTCACCACCCTCAGGATGTAAAATGTTACTATGATGCCAATAACAATGGCAATAATTGAAAGAAATATATTGGAATACCTGATAGATTTGAAGGAGGCCAACATTTCGGTATCCTGCTTGTCCGTTCTTTCCTTAAAGCGTTTTAATATCACTTCCAAACGCTCCAGGATAATATCGGACCTGTATTCAATGTTTTCAAGTGTAGACTCGGTTTCTACTCTCACCATAAAATCCTGGTAAGCATCTATATCAGGTAAAACAGTCATTATCGACTGCTCCATTAGCAACACCTCTTCAAAATCGCGCAAAACCGACGCAATTGAATCTTCATCGGTTTCATTCTCCCACAAGGCAACTTTTGGTTGCATCCGTTTCTTCAGTGCACTATATCCGCTGGCATGAATTTCTTTCAGCGCCTTTTTATCCGGGTTGTTGGTTATATCCATCGTAACCCAGGTACCGCTGAAGTTCTTGGAGTTTACCACCAACAACTTGAACTCATTCAAAAGAATGATAGACGGCTGATTGATGAGAAGATTTTTGTTTGTAATGGCACGACTGCGATCGAGGTTATTCAGACTCACATAGCCCATGCCGCCATAAGTGAAAATCAGTACGAAGAACCCAAGGGCTATCTTTTGATTTAACGATAAGTTCATGAGGTAATATCTCTATTGAATAAAAAGCCTGGCCTTAAGATATAAACTTTGGATGAAATGATCTCACAATGTAAAGGCAGCAATGAGAAGGATTGGAATGGGAACAAGAAGGTGGATTAGGAATTATTCCCTTTAATAATTGCGTAACGCTTCAATTGCTCTGAGACTTTCAGATCAGTTTGAGCCAGGATATTCAAGTATAACTCAAATCGCATTTTACCCTGTTCTTCAACAAAATTTATCGCAGCCCCAACCTGAGTATCGGTTTTCTTTTCAGATATCACCAGTATTTCCTTTGTATTTACGTGTTTGACAATATCGCCAAGACTTGAAGTCATCTTTTTGGGAAGAAACAGAACATTGGTGTTTTTCAGGTTGGCCAAATCAGCAAACTTTACTATTTCAATGTTTTTGAATACAATTCTCTTTCCCTCTGCAACTTTATTCAAAGCAGCTGTGAGTTGGTTGTCGTTCAGCACTCCAACCGACATTTCACTCAATCCCGTCTGATTGGGCCATTCCACATACTTCATAATGTGAAAAATGATTCCGGCATAGACCTGTTCCTTGCTCTGGGAAAATGCAGATTTCAGTGAAATGAGCAGAATCAATACAATCAATAAACAAAACCGCTTTAACATACTGTAGAAGTGACTTACTACCTTAAAGTTAACATAAATTAAATATTTACATTCGTAAACGATTCATTTCATACTATGTTGAATAAATATTTTGGGATTTTAATAGCCGTCTTGTGCCTGTCTTATGGCAGAGCGTTAGCCCAGGGCTGCAGCGATCCTGGTATTTGCACGTCAGGATCTCTAAATGCTGCCAATACACAAGACTCCACCAGCAAAATTGATTTTACAGAGGCCAGCTTTGAGGAGCTTCTTAACGCTAACGTTGCGAGTGAGAAATACAGAATTGGCGCAGATATAGTTTATGGAATTGGTGATAAAGGCACCTCTATTTATAATCTGGTTCTTCGGTTTTCAATGCGCATAAAGGAGCGAATGCTGATTAATGTAAAAATGCCTTTTGCCTACATTTCCGGCAATATTGGAACAACTACGGGTACCGGCGATTTAACACTGACAATGCAGAATACCTTTAAATCTGGGAAAAATATAAATATGGCCTATACACTCGGTGTCATCATTCCAACGAATAATGCGAATTTGAAATATAATGGTGAAGTAATGCCCATGGCCTATCAATCGTCATTGGGATTGTTCAGCGCTCTTGCAGGTTTATCCTTTAGATACAAGCAATGGTCAGCAGTTATTGGCTACCAATACAGCTTTGGATCCAATTCCAATCAATTCCTGAGTGAAACTATCAAATTGAATAGTAACGCTGCAAATTTTACTGATCAGCAGAAAAGAGCGAGTTATGAGAGCTCAAAAAATTTAAATCGGGGAAGTGACCTAATATTCAGGTTGGAAAGGGGCTTTCAAATAAAGAAGCTAAGTATTGCTATTGGGATATTGCCAATATTGAGAATCAGCAACTCATCGATTGTGGATTCAACAGGTGCTGACAGTCTGGTATTTAATTCTGATGGCCTTACACTTAATATAACTGCTGGCATCAGCTATCAGCTTAGCAATAGCGTGTTTATTAAGATCAATTACGGATCACCGGTGTTGCAGAGAAAGGTGCGCCCGGATGGGTTGTCACGGAAAACAGTGCTTATTGTGGGGTTTGGGGTAAAGCTGTGGTAGGAAGTTAAAATTTAACTTTTGGACCGCACATTATTTCAAATTTAACCGCTAAGATCGCCAGGTTGACGCACCTGTGCGCCGAAGCGCTATGGTGCGCAGGCGCAAAGGTCGCAATGAATTGATTATTGACTGCTTTGCGTTCTTTGCGAAATCTTTGCGAACCTTGCAGTTAAGGCGCAAGCTAATTATGAGCTGAACTTTATTTATGTTAAACCTTTTTATTTCGCATCAGTCTAAACACACAAACCAGATGAAAAACACACACCACAATTCAATGGTTAAAGTTCTTGTACTCCTGACCTATGCGCTCTTTATTGCAAATCAGGGAATGACACAAGGAGTATTTACCTTTAGCTTAACCTCTGACAGTATGGTTATCGGGATTCCGGGTGCCGTCCTCAATTGCTATGGACTCATCGAGAACAATTCTGCCGATACGGTAGACCTTTATATTATCAGAGAGGAAGAAAATGTTCCTGCCGGATGGGGCTCTGCAATATGTACTGATATATGTCTGCCGCCATACATCGATAGTTCCTCTCTTACCCTCTATCCCAATACGTCGCAATCCTATACACAGTATATATACACCAATTTCACGCAGGATTCGTGCAATATATTAATGAAATTTATCAATAAAGCTGATTCAACGAACATTCAGTATCAGCGATTTTATGGCCAAACAGATTCCTCTCTTATTGGAATCAGGAAACATGGCATTGAAAATTTGGCCACCCTGGTCATTCCGAACCCAGTAAAGGGAGGCGATATTATTTATATTAAGAACCTAAATGGGACTATTGACAGAATAGATCTTATTGACATTACGGGCAAAGTGGTCACCCTGAGTCCTGGTCCAAACCCCGGTCAGTTTCGCCTGCTACCTAAGCTCAAATCAGGGCTTTATTTATACAGAATCCAATATTCAGACAAATCAATTAGCACGGGAAGTTTATCGATTATAGAGTAAGCCTTCACCATGTGTATAGTACCTGCCAGACTGCTTCGAGCGGTCAGACCGGTACTGTAATTGATCTTTTCGCTTGTATAATCAATTTATACATCTACTTTTGCACGCGAAATTTCAATTAACCACTTAACAATTATAAAAATGAGAGTAATTACAAAATCAATTTCAGTTATGCTTTTCGTAGCGGCATTATTCCTGACAACAGGATTAAATAGCGCCCAAGCTAATCTGGGTGATGAACAACACGCTATCGGAGTAGCCAGAGGAGCTGCACATGAATGTCTTGCAGGTACTGCTTCTAACCTGAATGTGAATTCATATGCTACATTCAGAGATGGCATTTGGTATGTAACGTTTTACGCAAGCCCTGCTTGTCCGCCAAACATGATTTGCGCATTGTACCTAGTTCAATTGGCAAATGTTCAGTTGGATGCAGACTTTAAAGTGATCAGTTCTAGCTGCGGTTTTCAATATTTCCTTTTGTAAAGCCAAGCACATAAGTTTAACAGAGGAAGCAGTCAATATATGGCTGCTTTTTTTGTTGGTAGCAAGTACCGGGTTTTTGTAACGGTTGCAGAAAAGTTTATCTTTATACTATCAAATCATTAACGACACCCAAACCATGAACAAATCATTTATACTTTTAGCACTTGCATCAATTGTGATTGTCAATAAGGCAGATGCGCAATTAACAGCAACTTCTGTTGACAACGGAAACTGGACTTCAACTTCAACCTGGGATTGTTCCGGCGTACCCTGCGTGCCCACCGCTGGTTACGATGTAACCATAGCCACGAATGTTACCCTGGATATGAATTTTGAGGTTCTGAGTGCTTCCAATAGCCTAACTATCAACGCCGGAGCTTCATTGGTGCAAGATGCAACACCCCGGGCCATTAGCATTATCTCAACAGGATCTGTTACCAGTTCGGGGGATCTAACGGTCGCTACATTTTCATTGGCTGTGGCAGGCGGCACCTTCACCACAAGTGGATTTGGAGCAAGCACAATAACTACTCTTTCGAATTTAGGCACGGTACAAAATGACGCCACGATGAGTATTGCAGGCGGCTCGAACTACGGCACCTTCACCAATGGTAAAACACTGAACCTTTCCATTTTCTCCAACTTTGGGACATTTACCAATAATCAAAATATCACGTTCACGGATATTACTAATTTGGCCGGTGGAACATTTACCAATGCCAACGGTTCTTCAATGAATGGAACAAACTTTGTTAATCTGGGAACCTTAACGAATAACGGTTACATAAACTTGTCGATTAACTTTTCAAGTTTGGGCGGAATTACTTATAACAATGGCTCTATCATCCCCTTTAATGATTGCTACACCAACGGAAGTTTTGTGAACAGTGCTTCTGGCTTTCTTGCAGTTGGCAACGACTATGTGAATGGTGATACTACAAATATTTTTAATGGTGTGATGATCAATGACGGGAGAATTGAAGTAGGAAATGATTTTGTAAATGTAGATACGATTCAAGGTACCGGTTACATATGTGTTGCTGCTGGCTCCGTAAATACAGGATGGTTTCTGGGAACCTTCGATTTTTGTGATACTACGATCCTAACTAGCGGGGACACCGTAGATGTGAATATAGGCTTGATCGAAAGTGGAATTACCACTTGTACCGGCACGGCATGTTTTACACTCAATCCGTTGGGAATTGAAAACATATCTAACCACAATTCGATTAAAATATATCCTAATCCTGCCGGCGATATGCTATATATAGAGATAGAGAAGCACCAAACGTTGAGATTTGAGTTGTTCAATGTTGCAGGACAACAGGTGTTGAGTATTAATGAAAGTTCCGGAAGTCACTTTTCAGTCGATCTTTCATCGCTGAAAGGAGGTTGCTATTTACTTAAGAGTACAGATAAAGATGGATCATATACTTCACAAATTATTGTGAAGCAATAAGGAACTGCTGGTTGGGCTTAAGAATCTTCAAAGGCTATCTTATCTTCTATGTAAGGTGGTGAAAATACATCCAATTACGTTCGGTGCAGCACTTCAAATTTTCCATTTTTTATTATATAATACCTGCCGCCTATTTCAATTGATTTTCCGGTGCCAAGCTCCATTAAGTTGGTAATGTCTTGCTCAATTGTATGGATAGAACCCCCGGTTTTATAGGCCAGCTCAATATATTGAAGATTCACGATCGTGGAGCGCGATCCGCAAATAATTATTTTAACCGGTACATGCAACTGTTCCAATAGCTCAATGTCCCGCACATTAGACCAATTATCGGCAATCAGCACAATCTGTTCTGCATCGGGACAGTTCTTAACCGCTTCGATCAGGGCCTCAATGTCATTTTCAGGGATGTCTCCCCCACTACCCATGTTCATTGTCTTGTAGATCTGTTTTTCAACATCCTCATAAGTGTCTCCTTTTACATGATATATCCCGCCTGTTTTGCCGATTTTCTTCAGGGCCGTTGATTTGCGGTTGCCGTCATTGAAAAACGAAAACTGCGCAGCGCGATTATCCAGATAGTTGAGCTTATGCCACACCATTAGCTGTATGCTGTAGCTGTACATACTTCCGGTTACATCGGTTACAAACAAAATGTTGTTCCAATCTTTGTGACGATCCATCACTTTGAAAAATGTGGAATCAACAACGCCAAAAGTCAGGTACTTCTTGGTTACCGCCACCTTTCTCGCTTTATAGTGAACGATTTTCTTTATCCTGCTAATGGTGTCTATTTGCATGTATGTCTGTCGCGGGCGGTTCCAAATCCCCTTCTTTCTATACAAGACCCCTTTTTGTCTTTTACTTTTCATTCGAGGATGATACATACCAGTGTTTAGATGCCTTTTCCTAATCCTATCTACTTTTCTATATTCTACACTATCAACCACAATTTCCACGGTCTTCAGGGCGCTTTCCATTCTCCCTATTTCGAATTTAGTCAGCTTCCTCGTTGAAGAAGTTCTCACGGTAATAACAAAACCATGAAACATCTTCCTTGCCTCTACTTCATTTTTAGCACCGGTCTGAGCAGTTGCCATCCACGCTATCATCTTATTTGTTCTCAGCTGCGGTATCGCTGCCAGTAATGTTTGGTATCGATCTTTGTTCAATGCAGGCTGGCTGAATTCGCTGGATAGCTGGAAATCTGTATATATCAATTCGATTTTCTGGATAGTGACCATACGCAACCTCCGCACCATAGCGGGTTTCAGGAATTCCGCCGTTGCAAAATCCATTTCTAGTTTGATTTGTCCTCGGCGCAACTTCCTGCTGTTGAATTTCTCTACAACACTGGGTTCCAGATTCATTAACGTGGTCAGGATTGGTTCAGTTGCAGATACAGAATTCGCTGACAGAACCTGAAACAGGGCAAGAAAAGTTATTATTTTGATAGAGTTCTTCATTTGCGTTTATCGTCTATTATGAAACGTTTCGCAAATGAGATATATTACACCCCACTATTGTAAATGGCTTTTTATCAGATATAAAATGGATTGCCAGCCTGAGAAAGACAATAAAAACAAGACAAAAAAAATCCCCATCTGCTCACAGGCGGATGAGGATTAATTTTTGTTGTGTGGAAATCTAGTTTCCCTTTCCTTTTAGGAAAAGAAGTCCGGTTCGCTCATTCTCTACAACTGTTTTGCCAGATGGAATTGCGTCAATTGCTCCTTCCTTAGCAACTTTTCCGAAGTAATAGATAGTTTGAGTTCTTCCACTTCCACGAAGTTGAACATCTTTTGAGTGCAAGTAGTAAGTCTGCCCTCTGCTGTTTACATGTGAGTAAGACATAGTCATTTGTTTTTTTAGGCCTGCCTGCCGAAGCGGGCGAAGGCATGGTTAATAATTATTGATGTTCTAAAGTATTAAATTATCTGAGCCGCCTATCAGAAAACAAAACAAAAGTTATTCACAGTTTTCACCCGATTGGCTGATCCGGTAAAAAGTGCATTCTTTGATGACTCAGCCACTCCTTCAATAAGCTTCTATCAGGCTTACCTGATCGGATATTTTAGCAACACTCAGAAGAGAGAGGAGGTAGCTGAATGTTGAATACTTTCTCGTCGGCGTATCCACATAGCCTCAATGCCAAATTCTGTTGTTTCTATCAGGTAGACTCATCATTCTCACAGGACAGTTTTATAAAAGAAGACTTATCCCGTAGAATCTGTGGTAACAGATAGATGGAGAATCATTTACACGTGTAATGCGTGTGTTTACCATGTAAAACGAAGCTCAAAAAACGCATCAGATACAGCATAACCTGCCACTCTAAAATCGCCTGCTATAATCGATAAACTTGCCACGAATTTTTCAATTGTTAATAACTTCTATATCCTAAAAAACGGTAAAAACAGTCATATTTTTGGGTATCCATGGTAAAACTAGATACCCACCATTACAAAGGCTCCCCAGTATATTGGGGAAGGAAACCTACTTCTGATGGTCAATTGCGCCTCCCTAAATGCCTTTTGCTTGGACTTTTCTGGATTAGACAACCATATACTATAGAAGGCTTTCATCAATTCTTTTGTGGCATTGTCTTCCACCTGCCAAAGGCTCATCATAATGGCCTCGGCGCCAGCTACCATAAATGCTCGCTGAAGGCCATACACCCCCTGCCCGTTACGCACCTCTCCCAAGCCAGTCTCGCAAGCTGACAAGACAACAAGTTCAGTATTCTCCAAATCCAGGAGCAGTGCCTCATAGGCGCTTACAATTCCATCTTCTTCATTGAGATTGGCACGCCCCCTCCTTGCACTAGCTGCAGCACCCGCCAGCATCAGCCCGGATCTTAGCAATGGGTTTTCATTGGATTTCTCAACATTAATACCCATAACCATATCTGCATGTTCCATTTGATTTTTCAAGAAAAATCCGTGGGTTGCTATGTGCAGTATGTTCGGTCCGGTAATTTGTTTCAGTGCCGATTCCGATGCATCAACTCCCAGCTGCAGCCTGACTTCATACTGATTCTCTTTCATTATATCCCTAACCGCCTCCGCTTCTATTTTTGTTCCAGGCAGCTCTACCAATACCTGATAACCATATCGAAGTAAACCATCGGGTTCTGACGCCAAACCATCCTGCATTGCGCTGCTCTCATAGTCATAATCAGGAAACCCAAATATCACTGCCGTTTTTTCACTGCTAGCTGAACCCGAAGTTTTCAATAAATCTTTAAGCGTTGTTTGCAGATAGATCTCGATTTCGTCAATAAGATAGTCACCAGTGACTGGATTGTGGAGAGTATATAGGTTCATTTGATGGTAAACCCCATCTGGAGAAAAGTATACAGCTTTGGCGTCTTTAACCAGTGATTTTATGGGTTCCCAAAAAACGTTGTACGATTGATCGTCCTTCTCGCTTCTCCATATAGCATTTCTATTCTTCTCTAAATATATAGTATCCAACGCGGCTCCATTCTCTAAGAGAGCAATACCCGGTGTCTCGCTGTCTTTTGAAATTCCCAGGGCAACGTAGTACACTTGATCGGTCCAATCCCTTTTGTAATAGTCAACCCTAATCATTTCAACGGCGACTTCACCATCTTTCAAATGGGCTTGTATATCCTTCCATGTTGTGTTTCTTTTGCGTGACCCCTCCTCGAATGAATGGATCTTTGAGCTCATTTTCTTCTCGATCACATTGAGTTCCTTTTCCAATAAATCCAGATCAATATTATTGAGCACGAGTTCATCAGCGGAAAGCCGATACTGCATTGCCAAATTTTGCTGCTTTTCTTCCCAGCTATTATACAGCGAAATAAGGCCTTCATCTCCGCTGACCGAAACCTTCGCTCTTATATTGCTAATCTCATTCAATAGCAGAGACTTCGTCGAAAGCCGGTAATTGAACATTGCCTCGATGAGCTCACTATTGTTTCCTCCCGGGTTGTCAATAACCTGCTCGATCACAAATGAATTGAATGTTTCAAACCGGAATGAAATGGTATAATAGAAAGAGGTCTTTTCCTTCTCGCTGAGTGTCGGGAAATAGTAATTTATCAATTCAACATACCCCGACATCGCCATCAAATACACCTCTTTTGCATGCTTCATGTCTCCAGCATCTCTGTAAGCCTCTGCCAGGTTGTAGGCGAAGTCTATGTAATCATAGTTCTTACTGCCCAGCTTTCTTTTGACAATTTCCATTGACTCAGAAATCATTTCAATGGCCTTTTTATGATTGCCGAGCCCACTATTCAGCACTCCGGCACCATTTAAGTAAAGGGCATAATTAACATGATCTTTTCCCAGGGCTCTTTCCGTAATCTCCAGACATTCTTTATAGAATACTTCTGCTTCTTTTGGAAATCCAGCTGCTCTGTACAGCACGGCAAGGCTATTAAGGCAATTCCCATAAAATGCATGCTCATCGCCCAGCACCCGGAAATAAATATCCTTAGCGGTTAAAAACAGCCCCTCCGCTTCCTTATAATAGCCCGCGTTAAAATATACCAGCGCCAAATTACTGACAGCATTGGCATAATTCTGATGATCCACTCCAAACAACCTCTCTCTCATCTCCATAACTTTTTCTAAGAGCAATAGAGCCTCTTCATACCTTCCCATTATCCTATATAGATCGCCCAGATTGTTGAGTGGATTGGTATAATCAGGGTGTTCAGTTAACCCTATTCTCTCGTAGATATAACTCGACTTTAGAAAGTACTCTTCTGCCTCTGAATATTTTGTGATTGCTTTGTATAGCAGCGCAATGTTGTTGCAAGTTGTTGCGCTGTCTATAGGATCATAGTTGGTCATCCTTCCCACTATCTTCAGCGATTCGAAGTACATATCTTCAGCGACTTCATAATTACCCAACTTTCTATAGAGCTCTGCTGTGTTATTCAATATTATAGCAAGCGTTTCATCTTCTTCAGGTGATTTTTTTCGGTAATATTTCAAGCACTCTTCAAAAATTGTTTTTGCTTCAGCATACATTCCCGCCCCTTCATAAATACGTGCCAGATTGTTGTGCGCTCCCCAGTAATCGTTGTTTTCCTTTCCTAGTATCACCTCGAAAAAATAGATTACGGCCTTATTCATGGTTTCCGCCTCCGGATACCTTCCCATTTCCGTATACATTATGGTCAGATTGTAGTAAGCCCTGGTGTACTCGATGCTCGATGGGCCCCAAACTTTGGCTAGCAAGGGCAAGGCTACGAGGTACAAAGGGTCAGCTTCCGTATATCTTCCAAGAATATCCAACGTCGTGGCAAGATTATAGCAGTACAAACCGTAGTATGCACCTGTATCTCCCTGAACCTCTTTGATTTTCTCTCTTGCCAGCTCAAAATAGGTGGTGGCCTTTTCATAATCATTGTGGTAACACAACACCATACCCACCGTATTCATGGTGTTCGCATAAGACGCTGGATCTTTTTGAAGTTGGTCCCTGGGTAAGGAAAGCACCTGGGGGATCAGCTCCTTTGCCAAAGTATATTCGTCGTTTTCCCAGGCCTGTTGAAGCTTGTCCGGTAACGAATTCTCATCCTGTGCAGTGCCAATAGCTGAGAAGGAAATAAAAATAAAAAATATCAGCAAGCGATTCATACCGGCAAATGTCTATTAATATGCTGGAAATGCAAATTTTGAACTTTTCAAAATATAGTTGTTAATAACAAGGCACATTGAGGTCCAGGTGCTTCCAATATGGGTTTAATTTTGTAACAGCCATATTTTTATGAAACATCTATTATATTTAGTTGTCTGCCTTTGCTCAAGTCTGATTGTGTATGGGCAACACAGCGTTATCCTTAAGTCTGGAGAAAAGTTACAGGGCGTTGTACTGGCATTGAAAAACGACACGCTCCAAATTGCAATCGATAGGGAAATGACATTGATCGACATGAAAGAGGTGAGCTCCATCTTCTTTGATGAATATGTTCCATATGACGGCTCCTTATTACTCGATGACGAGGTGAAATTCATTAAATCTGGAAAGTATTTGATTGAATATCAAATGAAAGACCGAAAGATGACCAATGCTCCAGTAGTCTCGATAGGTACAGAGGATAAGGGCAAAGTGGTTGTGGAAGTAACTGTAAACAGATCTGGCCTTGTCATGAAAGCCATACCGGGAATCACCGGATCTACGACAAGTAGTGAATACTTGCTGACCAAGGCTAAATTCGCAGCTCAGGGTGCCCGGTTCGAACCATCACCCAACGGGCCTATTGAACAGAAGGGTACAATAGCAATAACCTATTAGCTATTTTTACTTAGCTGGTCATATTCTCTCATATTTTTTCTTGCTTGGTCACAATAGTGGCGCTAAAAACTTAACCGCCAAGGTCGCCAGGTTAGCGCACCTTCGTGCTCTGAAGCACTTCGGTGCGCAAGCGCAAGGCTCGCGATGGTATCATTAATGGACTTGCAACAAAAAAACAGACAAAAAGTTAAGCTGCATTTAAAAGTTGATTAATTAATACTTGTTCTTTCTGCTCAGGGGATAAATAACCTAAAGCATAATGTCTTCTTTTCCTGTTGTACCA